>JAFTXG010000012.1 GCA_017461725.1 Lachnospiraceae bacterium | reverse complement strand
GCTGCCGCAGTGCTCAGCTCATTTTCACTTCGTTCAAATTCGCTGAACGGGCATCCGCCCTATAGTCTAACGCTCATGCGCCTGTCCGTGAGCAAGCTCCCGGCAGTCGATGATCGTTAGACTGCACTGCGGATTTTTGCCCAAATTGTCGATATTCTACATGATTATCCAACAAAAAGCAACCCCCAAATAAACAAAAATGAAAAATTTTCGAATGGAAAGGATCATCGGAAGAAAATGCAGCGTTTGCCCGGGGAATTTTCGTGAAAAATGTCCTTTGCAAAAAGAGCTTAAACCAGATAAAATAAGAATACAACGTGTGGCACTTAAGCGTAATTCCGGTTGCGTGAAGTGCCACGCGTTTATTTTTTATGTAAAGGAAAGGTGATGTTATGGAAAATTCAAATCAGTTTTTGGGGACTGAGCGTATTGGCAAATTGATGAAGCAATACGCCATCCCCTGTATTATCTCTCTTTTGGTGGGCGCGCTGTATAATATTGTCGATCAGATATTTATTGCCAACGCGAGTTATCTGGGATCTTACGGAAATGCGGCCAACACGGTGGTGTTTCCGCTGACGGTGGTTGCACTGGCTGTCGCTGTCATGATCGGCGATGGCTGCTGTGCATTTGTCAGCATCAGCTTGGGGAAGCATGAGGCGGATAATGCGAAAAGAAGTGTGGGAAATTCGGTCATTATGACTGTGGTCAGCAGTCTGGTGCTGACCGCTGTTTATCTGATTTTTGCAGATGGGATCATCGGTTTGTTCGGAGGAACGGTCAATGAGGAGACGTTTCACCATTCCAAGGAGTATTTTTTCTATATTTCTCTGGGGATTCCGTTCTATATGTTTGGTCAGGCGATGAATCCGATCATTCGTGCCGATGGCAATCCTAAATTTGCCATGGTTTCAACACTGGCCGGGGCGGTGGTGAACATTATTCTCGACCCGATATTCATTTTTCTGTTTAAGTGGGGAATGATGGGGGCTGCGGTGGCAACGGTTATCGGTCAGATGGTTACCGCGGTGCTGGCAATCTGGTATTTGTGCAGAATGAAGACAATCAAGCCGGATAAGGCTGACTACTGCCTGAGTCGATTTATCTGTGGAAGAACGCTGCTTCTCGGTGTGACCAGTTTCCTGTCCCAGATCAGTCTGGTCGCAGCAATGGCAGCCATCAATAATATGCTGCGCAAATATGGCGCAGCGGATGCGATCTTTGGGCAGGAACAGTATGCCCAGATTCCGATGGCAGTGGTGGGGATTGTCATGAAGTTCTTCCAGATTGTTATCTCTATCGTTGTGGGTATGGCTGCCGGATGTATTCCCATTGTCGGTTATAATATGGGAGCAGGTCAGAAGGGCAGAGTCAGAGAATTGTTTACGAAGCTGCTGATTGCGGAGGCTTCGATCGGTGCGGTTGCTTTGGTTTTGGTTGAATTTTTCCCGGGGCAGCTGATCAACATCTTCGGCGCGGCCAACGAGAGCGTCTATTACACTGACTTTGCGATCAAGGCATTTCGGACCTATCTGTGCATGATGATTTTCGCCTGTGTCAACAAGGCTTGCTTTATCTTTCTGCAGGCCATGGGCAGAGCGATGGCGTCCACAGCGCTGTCCATGATCCGTGAGGTTGTATTCGGTGTCGGCTTCGCGCTGTTACTGCCGGTGTTTTTTGGGCTGGACGGTGTTCTCTATTCCATGCCGGTTTCCGACCTGTTGACATTTCTGATTGCAGTTTTCCTGATTTGCGGAACCTATAAACAATTGGGCAGTGAGAGAAACCGCCATAATTAGTGACATCAAAAAAGGGGCGCAAGCCCCTTTTTAGTTACTCAGTGATCGCCCACACTCTTGCGGGAAGACCGGTAGCGCCCTCGATCCGAGGGTAGGAAACGATCATCACCGCTCCCGCGGGAGCGACTTTATCCAGATTGCAGAGAACTTCCACCTGAAGCTTACCTTTATCGAGGACATAGCGCTCGCAGGCCAGATCGCCTGCCTCTGCAGCCAGCACAGATGCGTCGGTGTCCAGGGTCTCGTGACCGTTGGCAGCGGCGTTTCTCTCCTCATAGATATACTTTAGCGCGTCCATGGACCAGCCGGGGAAATTTTCACCGCTCTCCTCGTCGAGGCCGGAGAGCGCGTCCATGTCGGGCCATCTCTTGTACCAGTCGGTGCGCAGCGCCACAAATGCGCCGTCGGGGATGGGGCCGTACTTCTCCTCGTAAGCTTTGATGTCCTCCACGGTCACTGCATAATGAACGTCCTCAGCAACCTTATCGGTGATGTCGATAACACACAGAGGAAAGATCAGATCCTGCACGCCGTAGCTTTCGGAGGTCTCGCGGCCGGGCACGAAATGGCTGGGGAAGTCAATGTGGGTTCCGAACTGGCCGGGGAATTTGAAGGTCTGGATCAGGCAGTCCAGCATGGGATTGCCCCAGTCATAGCAGACAGGACCCAGCTCAACGGAGCCTTCGGGGATACCTGCCCAGTAGGGGCTGTCATTGTTTAAGGAGTGGGAGAGCTCCACCCATTTGTAGTTCTTGGCAGCTGCCAGTGCGTTCCAAAGCTTGTACATCGTGATACCTCCTGTGGATTGTTTCGTACATGATCAAGACCGACGAGCCCTGATCTATTCTGAGGATAGTTTACTATGTTTGGGGGAGGATTGCAAGGAGAAAATAAAAAGAGAAAATTATTGACAAACGATAATTTATATGCTACTCTCAAATCAGAAATTATCGTAAAACAGTAATTTTCTTTCGGGAGGTGTATCATGAGACAGAAAAAGTTTTTGGCTGGCTTGATCGTCGAGGCGATGCTGTGTGTGGTGTTACCGCTCATCACACCATCAGGGATCATCGGGGGAGCATCCCTGTTCGCCTTTCCTTTTCAGCAGATCGGTGACGGTCTGCGGGCTTTGTCCCTGTCCGGCACGGTGGGAAATGCTGCGGCGATCGTACTGTATGTGTTGTTCTGCGGTTCACCGTTTCTGGTATTGCTGGGGATTCACAGAAAGCGGAAGGCCTGTCCGGAGGACGGATTGCTGGCCGGCCTGAGTACACTCCTGTTTTTTGTCATGTATATGATGATCAATCCGGGCATGATTCCCGATGTGCTGGGTGGATTTGTGGGCGCAGCAGGGACCGGAAAGATGACGCTGGGTGCGGTATTGTATTCGATTCTGGTTGGTTACCTGGTGCTGCATGTGCTTCGCAAGACTTATCTCGCGGAGATGACGGCGCTGCAGCAGTATGTCAAGGTGATTCTGTATATTTTGGGTGCATTCTTTATCTGGGCGGTGTTCGGTGCCGGACTTGGCGGTCTCCGGGCGGAGATCACAGCACTGGCGGAGGGCAACACCGTGGACGACGTGAGCAGTATGTTTGCTGAGATGATGGGATCCGGGGTATCTGCCGGCACCATGACGCTGAGCAAGGTGTTTCTGGTGATTCGCTATGTGATTGACGTGCTGCCCTACCTTCTGGATACGGTCATCGTGTTTACCGGTCTGGAGCTGTTGGATGCGCTGACAGAGGATCGCTACGGGGAGACGGCTGTGGCACTGGCGCAGAAGCTCTCCAGACAGTGCGGAAAGATGCTGGCGATCACCGTGATCAGCAATATGGTGTTCAATGTGGTGCAGGTGATCTTTTTGGAAAAGCTGCTGGTGGTCGATGGTACCGTGCAGCTGCCGATTTCGTCCATCCTCTTTGTGATGATTGTAATGTTTCTGGCAAGGCTGCTGACGGAGAACAAGGAGTTGAAGGAAGACAACGACCTGTTTGTGTGAACAAAAAAGGATGAAGGGCGGAATGTAACATGGCGATCAGAGTCTGTCTGGAAGAGGTGCTGAAGGCGCGGGGGATGACTTCCAAGGAGCTTTGTGCGAAAATCGGAATCACAGAGGCGAATCTTTCGGTGCTGCGAAGCGGCAAGGCGAAGGGTGTCCGTTTTGGCACGATTAATAAGATTTGTTATTATCTGGGCTGTGATGTGGGGGATATATTGAAGTTTGACGGAAATTTGGAGGGCGACGATGATGAGAAAGAGTAAGGATAGCGTTGGGGTGATGTTGAAGGAGAGCAGGTTAGGGGCTGTAAAGAACGGATGCAGAAGGCGTTCAGATAGTGTGTATGTCAGAAATGGGATTGACGGAGCGGTGAGACGATTACTGACGCTGGCTCTGATGATGCTGCTGAGTGTCAGCATATTGACCGGCTGCCAGTTGGCCAAGGCTGATGCCGGGGACGATACAGCCGCAGAGGCGCAGCGGGATACGTTGGTGGGCATTATGGTGACGACAGAGTGGCTGGACCTGTACAATATGGATGCCTGGATGGAGGATAATCTGGATCAAATCGTTGCCGGAGGAAATGTTACCCTTGACGCAGAGGATGCGCAGAAGTACCAGCAGCGACTGTACGCGACACTGGTGGAGCGGCCTCTGTACGATGAAAACGGTCAGGTGACATCCTCCTCCAAGGAGTTTGTGTTCGAGGGAGTTGAGGGTGTGATGTTTTATGCGGCGACGGTGAATGACGGGGACCGGGGGACTTACACGACCTCCAGCTCGGATAGGGGCATCAGTATGACGAAAAATCATATTACGGTGAATGACGAGGGAACGTTTGTCGATCTGGAGGGAACCATATACGTGGTGCCGCAGACAGAAATACCAACCTACACCAAGTACCCGATCTATCAGGAGCCGGACGGCGATATGTATCTGGTTCAGGGAAGCTCGATTTCCTTCGATACAGGTTCTGAGGGAATGAGTATGAGCACCACCTACGATGAGGAGGTCTCCGTCACCGATGAAAACGGTGAGAAATCGGTTATGGGCTCGTCCATAAAGGTTACCATCGAGGTGATCAACCGCCCGGAGCGGGTGGTGGTATCTCAGCTGGATGATCAGAGTCAGCTGATTTCCCGGGTGGAATATCCGGCGGATCAGATGCCGAAGCAGATTGTTCCGGAAGCGGAGACGGCGTATATTATTGTAGAAATGTTCAAGCAAGGCATGGAGCAGGAGACGATTGATCGTCAGCTATATGATAAGGAAGAAAACGGATTTTACACCATGGCCGCCCGTGAGGACGGGATATGTGAGCAAATATACACCGCGATCAAGTGGGAAAAGTGAAAATAGCATGATTTGGCGGGGTTCTGGGTTCAGAACCCCGTTGATTATTTTGGGAAAAACGATTATACTGATATAAGTGGTAATTTGGGCTTATATTTTGAAAGACGATGTATATGACCTGTATAAGAAGAGGAGGAAATCCGCGATGATGTATCCGTATATGACACTGTCAGATGATACAGAGATAGTTCATTCACATCTTATAGAGGAAAATGGAGTGCAGAAAGTAATTGTACATTTTGAACGCCCGACGGATGATGGATTTGATTCTGCCAGATGCGAATTGCCGGAATACAGATGGGTGTCCATTAGTGGGTATTCGGAAAAGGAGATTAAGTTCTTTGAGGACCTGATTCATAGTAATGCGCATCTTTTGTATAAATATGCCGCGAACGGGGGGATCAAAATTGCCTAGTCTATTTACTGTAAGTGGATATAAAGTATATTTTTGGTCAAATGAAAACAACGAACCCATTCATGTGCATATTTCAAAAGGAAAACCTTGTATCCGCACAGTTTTTCATGATTTGTAGTGCATGGAAAGAGCATTTCAGGGAAGATCATATTCGTTTTTATTGTTGATTTTACGAGGTCACTATGGGAAAGATATTTTATGTTATGGGAAAAAGTGCGACCGGCAAGGACACGGTCTACAGCCGTTTGCTGGAGGATAAATCTTTATCACTGAAGACAGTGGTGCTCTACAGTACCCGCCCGATCCGTGTGGGCGAGGTGGACGGAGTGACCTATCATTTCCGGGATATTCCCTTTTACGAGGAGCAGGAGCGGGCAGGCAAGGTGATCGAGTGCCGCGTATATCCGACCATGATGGGACCCTGGTATTACTTCACACTGGACGACGGACAGATCGATCTGGAGAGGCAGAGCTATCTGATGATCGGAACGCCGGAGGCCTACATAAAAATGAAATCTTACTTCGGCAGCGAAGCCATGGTGCCGATCTATCTGGAGATCGACGACGGCGAGCGTCTGCGCCGCGCCTGGGCGAGAGAGTGCGGCCAGAAAAAGCCCCGCTTTGACGAGGTGTGCCGGAGATATCTGGCGGACGAGGTGGATTTCTCTGAGGAAAAGTTGGCAGAAGCGGGGATAACTCGGCGTTTTTGCAACGATGATGTGGACAAGTGCTGCGAGGCGGTGAAGATGTTGATTGAGGAGAATGTCTGACATTCGCAAAGCGGGTAGGAAAAGTTTACATTTGCAAAGTCCGACAGATATGTTATACTATATAGATAGGTGTGTAAGCCGAGTGTTTGAGTCGAGTGTCTGGCTGGGCGCACAGCTGAAATATTAGGAAGAAGTTCAGGAGTCATCATGCCTCTTTTTGACGAGATTTTGGGACAGGATTCCATCAAAGCATATATGAAAAAAGCGCTGGAACGGCAGCAGGTATCCCACGCCTACATCATCTCCGGTGAGGAGGGCATGGGCAAGAGTCTGTTGGCGAGAGCCTTTGCGCAGGCGCTCCTGTGCGACGAGGGCGGAGTGACGCCCTGCGGCAGGTGTCATTCCTGTATACAGTTCGCCAGCGGCAATCACCCGGATGTGGCATGGGTCACCCATGAGAAGGCCAGCATCGGTGTGGATGAGATCCGCTCCCAGTTGGTGGATCCCATGCTGATCAAGCCCTACCACAGTCGGTTTAAGATTTATATTGTGGACGAGGCGGAAGCATTGACGGTGCAGGCGCAGAACGCACTGCTGAAAACCATCGAGGAGCCGCCGGAGTACGGCGTGGTGATGCTGCTCTCCACCAACCCGGACGGGTTTCTGCAGACCATCCGCTCCCGCTGTACTATGTTAAAGATGGTGTCGTTGCCGGACGGGGAGATCAGACAGTACCTCCTGAGCCAGGGCGTGCCGGCGGAGCAGGCCGAGACCTGCGCTGCCTTTGCCAGAGGAAATCTGGGCAAGGCCATCGGGCTGTCCAAATCGGAGGATTTTGCCCACATGCGTGAACTTCTGGTGGAGATGCTGGCGAAGATTCGCCGGATGGAGCTCTCGGACATCATGGCGTTCATCAAGCAGCTGAAGGATGATGGCCTGGACAATGCGGACACGCTGGACTTCTGTGAGCTGTGGTACCGGGATATTCTGTATCGGATGGCGACGGGGCAGAGCGACCGGCTGATCTTTAAGTCGGAGCGGGATGTGATCGAGAGGCTGGCGGCAGAGGGTGATTACCGAAAGCTTCAGCAGGTGATTGAGGCCATTGCCCAGGCGAAAGTGCGGTTGACAGCAAACGTAAATTTCGAGACCACCATGGAGCTGGTATTTTTACGGATGAAAGAGTGAAACTAAGCGGCAATTAATGTTTTGACGTTCAAGTATTACAAAATGACTGAACTGACGGAGAAGATTTGTCGGTATTGGATCATGAAAATAAAAAGCACAGGAAACGAGGATATTCGCGGAATGAGTGAAAAAGGAGATATGGTTAAGATGATAAAAGTAATCGGCGTGAGATTTCGCAGAGCCGGAAAGGTCTATTATTTTGACCCGCTGGCGCTGGAGATCAAGAAGGGAGATCACGTCATCGTTGAGACCGCCAGAGGCGTGGAGTTCGGTGATGTGGTGATGGGGCCCAAGGAGGTTGAGGAGGATATGGTAATCCAGCCGCTGAAACCGGTGCTTCGGATTGCCACAGAGGATGATGTGAAGCGCGAGGCGCGCAACCGCGAGAAGGAAAAAGAGGCATTCGCAATCTGTCTGGAGAAGATCCAGAAGCATAATCTGGAGATGAAGCTGATCGATGCGGAGTACACCTTCGATAATAATAAGGTACTGTTTTATTTCACCGCCGACGGTCGTGTGGACTTCCGTGAGCTGGTGAAGGATCTGGCCAGCGTGTTCAAGACCCGTATCGAGCTGCGTCAGATCGGTGTCCGCGATGAGACTAAGATTCTGGGCGGTGTGGGCATCTGCGGCAGAGTGCTCTGCTGTCATTCTTACCTGTCCGAGTTTGCGCCGGTGTCCATCAAGATGGCGAAGGAGCAGAATCTGTCCCTGAACCCTTCCAAGATTTCCGGCACTTGCGGCAGGCTGATGTGCTGCCTGAAAAACGAGGAGGAGACCTACGAGTACTTAAACAGCAAGCTTCCCAACGTGGGAGACTATGTGACTGCGGAGGACGGCACCAAGGGAGAGGTCCACAGTGTGAACGTACTTCGCCAGACGGTGAAGATCATTGTCACCCTGGAGAAGGACGAGAAGGAGATCCGCGAGTACCGCGCAGGACAGTTAAAGTTCAGACCTAAGCGCCGCAAGGAAAAGCTCAATGTCAACGATGACGAGCTGAAGGCGCTGGAGGCATTGGAGAAGAAGGAAGGAAAATCCAGACGCAATGATTGAGCTCCGGGAACATGAACGGATAGACGAATTACATCGGAACGGATACCGCATTATCCAGAATGAGGCGGCCTTCTGCTTTGGCATGGATGCGGTGCTTCTGTCCGGATTTGCGGTGGCGAAGAAGGGCGAGCGGGTGGTGGATTTCTGCACCGGCACCGGAATCATTCCGATTCTCATGGAGGCGAAAACCGAAGGGCTGCATTTCACCGGACTGGAGATTCAGGAGCCCATGGCGGAGATGGCCGGTCGGAGTGTACTGCTCAACGAGCTGTCCGGCAAGGTGGAGATCATCTGCGGCGATGTGTGCAGGGCATCGGAGATCTTCGGCAAGTCTACGATAGATGTGGTTACCTGCAATCCTCCCTATATGAATCAGAATCACGGACTGAAAAATCCGGACGAGCCCAAGGCGATCGCCCGCCATGAGGTGTGCCTTACCTTCGACGATGTGGCGCGGGAGGCTGCGGCTGTATTGCGGCCCGGCGGCAGATTCTATCTGGTGCACCGTCCCATGCGGCTGGTGGAGCTGATCGAGACCATGAAGCGATATAAGCTGGAGCCGAAGCGGATGAAGTTTGTGCATCCCTACATCGGTGAGGAGGCGAACATGGTGCTGATCGAGGCGGTATACGGCGGAGGAGCGCAGATGCGCATCGAGAAACCGCTGATCGTCTACGAGGCACCGGGGAAATATACGCCGGAGATTTACGACATCTACGGATATTGACGGCGGATTTGCGTGATAGAGCAGGAAGGTACCGATATATGAACAGCATCAGATGTTCGATTTGTGGTTCATAGGAAAGAGGGGATGAGCAATGAAACGAGTTTTATTATTTATACTTACGATCTGTATGTTAGGAACCATGGTTGGTTGCGCAGGCGGAGAGAAAGAGAAAAAAGTGACCAGAGGCACCATTGAGGGTGAGATTTATACCAGTGAGTTTGCGGGCGTTACCTTTACTAAGCCGGAGAATTGGGTCTATTCCACCGATGAGGAAATCGCACAGGTGATGAATGTCGGCGCAGAGATCATGGATCGTACCGAGTTTGAGAAGAAGGCCATGGAGCTGACGACGATTTACGATATGATGGTGAAGGATCCTATGTGGGGAAATAATATCAGCATCAGTTTTGAAAACCTGCAGATGAACCAGGCATCCAATATCACAGTCGACCAGTACATAAATACGGTTCAGACGATAATGGTCGAGCAGGCCAGTGTGATGAACTATGAGTTTGGCGAAACGGTGCCGGTAAAGCTGGGTGAGCAGGAGTATTCCAGAATGTCCGCCATCGGTTCTTACAGCGGAGTGAGCTTTGAGCAGTATATATATCTTCGGAAAGAGGGTGTATATATGATCGTGATTACGGTATCTGTATTTGACGGCACGGCAGCTGGTGATTTTGAGGCGATGTTTCAGTAAAGCGCGGTGAGTGCGGTTTGGGACCGACAATGTTACGAATGTCTAAGGTTCGGAGAGTGGAAGTATGGTCATACTGTTTTTTGTGGTAAGTTTCCTGGCATCCATTGCCGGTGCGATCTGTGGGATCGGCGGCGGTGTGATCATTAAGCCTGTCCTTGATCTGTTTGGTCTGGCCAGTGTGTCGACAATCAGTTTTCTGTCCGGCTGTACCGTCATTGCCATGAGCTGTTATTCGGTAGGAAAAAATATCCTGGCCCATGAAAATCGGGTAGAGTTTGCCATCGGAACTCCGCTGGCCATCGGTGCGGCGGTTGGCGGTGTGCTAGGAAAACAGCTGTACTCCGGCATTAAGGCCATGTTTGAAAACGGAAACACGGTGGGATCTGTCCAGGCGGTTTGTCTGGCGCTGGTGACACTGGGAACTTTTGTTTATACCCTGAAAAAAGATAAGATCAAAACCCGTCAAATTACCAACAAGACGGCATGTGTGATCGTCGGACTGGTGCTGGGGATTATGTCCAGCTTCCTGGGTATCGGCGGCGGCCCCATCAATCTGGTGGTGCTGTTTTATCTGTTTTCCATGGACACTAAGACCGCGGCTCAGAACAGTCTGTATGTGATTCTGTTCAGCCAGATCGCCAGCTTTTTGACCACTCTGGTCACCCGCAGTGTGCCGGAGTTTGAACTTCTGGCATTGGTATTTATGGTGGCTGGCGGAATCGGCGGCGGTATGGTTGGCCGCAAGATCAATAAAAAATTGGATAACAAGGCGGTGGACAGGCTGTTTTTGTGTCTGATGGCGGTGATCATTCTGATCAGCTGCTATAACGCAGTCAAATATGCGATGTAGCGCGAAACAAAGTGCCGGGTATCTTCACCCTTTTTGCTGGGGTGCGGGTTTCCGGCGAATTATTTATAGTAAAGGCAGGAGAATATGGCAGGCAAATTATACTTATGTGCGACACCCATCGGAAATCTGGACGACATCACCCTCCGCGTGCTGAACACGCTGAAGGAGGTGGATCTGATCGCGGCGGAGGACACCCGCCACAGCATCAAGCTTCTGAATCACTTTGAGATCAAGACTCCGATGACCAGCTATCACGAGTACAATAAGGTGGAGAAAGCCCGCTATCTGGTGGGGCTTCTGAAGGACGGACAGAATATTGCACTGGTGACTGATGCCGGAACGCCGGCGATCTCCGATCCGGGAGAGGAACTGGTCCGTCAGTGTTATGAGGCGGGAGTTGAGGTTACCTCATTGCCGGGCCCGGCTGCCTGTATCACCGCCCTCACCTTGTCGGGGCTGTCCACCAGACGGTTCTGCTTTGAAGCATTCCTTCCCTCCGATAAGAAGGAGCGTCAGCAGATTCTGGACACGCTGAAGAATGAGACCAGGACCATCATTATGTACGAGGCTCCCCACCATCTGGTGAAGCTGCTGGAGGAGTTGTCAGAAACGCTGGGAGACCGGAAAATGACCCTGTGCCGCGAGCTGACCAAGCGCTACGAGGAGGCGAAGCAGACCACGATTGCCGAAGCACTTGCCTGGTATAAGGTAAACGAGCCCAAGGGCGAGATGGTGCTGGTGATTGAGGGAAAACCGTTCTCGGAGATCCGGAAGGAGCAGGAGGCCGCATGGCAGGAGCTGTCTCTGGAGGAGCACATGGAGCGCTACGAGAGCCAGGGGATCGACCGAAAGGAAGCCATGAAGCTGGTGGCGAAGGATCGCGGCATCAGCAAGAGAGATGTGTATCAGATGTTGCTGAAGTGATGGAAAGATAGGTCTGTATGGAGCTATGAGATAAAATTTAATATAATGAATAATCACCCCCGGGCATTCCTGTGAATGCTCGGGGGTTGAGGTTTGGCGATATTAATTTATCATTCGAGCGACTTGATGTTTTATGGAATATATACTATAATGTCAAGTGCTGTCGACTCTTTCCAGCAGGAAGGAGGTGAACCAGTGTGGAACTAATAGCCTCATTTTTACTCTCTGTCGTAGCAAGTATAATCGCCTATTATATTTGCAAATGGCTGGATGGAGAGGAGTAGACAGCACAGCATGAAGAAAGCCCCGGAGTCGCCTCTCCGGGGCTTTCGGTTTTTGACCAGATGGACAATAACCTCATTTGTCTGCCTACAGTATATCACTATCTCCAGACAAAATCAAGTATATTCCTCCACCAAAAAAATATGCGGCTCTTCCGTCGAAAATATGCAGTCAGCCGAACGAAATGTTTTTTATCTTAAAGCGCCCTGCCGTTAATATAAACCTTTACCACATTGGTGTTGGATACCATCGGTGAACCGTCCGCGATCACCACGTCCGCGTCCTTGCCAACCTCCAGAGAACCAACTCTGTCCTCGATGCCGATGTGCTTTGCGGGGTTGATGGTGATGGCCTTCAGGGCATCGAACTCATCCATACCGCTCTTCACAGCCAGGCCTGCGCACAGAGGCAGATACTGCTGAGGAATCACCGGTGAGTCGGTGATGATGGACACCTGACAGCCTGCCTTGGCCAACAGGCCGGGGGTCTCGAAGGATTTGTTGATCAGCTCAAGCTTGGTCGCGTGTCCGAAGCTGGGGCCTACCGCCACGGGGTAGCCCTCCTCAGCCAGCTCGTCCACGATCAGTGAACCGTCGGTCACATGCTCCAGGGTGAGGTTAACGTCACATTCCTTTGCGATGCGGATCACGGTGAAGATATCATCGGCGCGGTGAGCGTGGGCCTTCAGCGGGATTTCCTTCTTTAATACAGGGATCAATGCCTCCAGCTTAGGGTCATAAGCGGGCTTTTTGGAGAGATCATCCCCGGCGAGCTCTTTCTTTAACATATATTCGCGGGCCCTGTTCAGAGTCTCGCGGAGTTTTGATGCCACATCCATACGGCTGGAGCAGGTCTTGTCCTTATAGCAGCGCTTGGGATTTTCGCCGAATGCGCACTTCATGGCGATGGGATTTTTCACGACCATGTTATCCACGCGCTTGCCGGTGGTCTTGATGGCTACGAAGGTGCCGCCCAGAACATTGGCGGAGCCGGGGCCGGTTGCCACACAGGTGACACCGCCCTCTGCGGCCATCTTGAAGGTGGGATCCATGGGGTTGATGCTGTCGATGCCGCGAAGCTGAGGACAGAGGATGTCGGTCATTTCATTATAATCTTTGCCTTCCCATCCGCAGGCATAGTTGTCCAGGCCCAGATGGCTGTGTGCGTCAACGAATCCGGGGTAAACCTCCAGGCCGGAAGCGTCGTAAACCTCAGTGTTTTCGGGGACTTCGATATCGGGGGCAATTTTTGCGATCACGCCTCCGTCGATCAGGATGTCCGCGATGTAGGGTTCGCGGGTGATTGCGTCGTGGATCAAGCCGTTTTTAATGCAGAGCATGGTGATGTCCTCCTTGGTGGGTGTGATGATCTGCGGCGATGTGCGAACTGTCGCAGACGATTGTCTTTATCATAGCACAGGTCGAAGGAAAATGCACGGAATATTCCGCGGTTTTTGTAAGGGGGAAAATCTTAAGATTTGATATGCCGCTGAACGATGGACAGACCTCGGCAAGTGTGATATATTTAGTATATCAAAATAATTTTGATATCCGCATCATATTTATGATAGTGAAAGGGGGATTTATCATGAGAAAGCGTGTGACGGTTCGTCCCAGCAAGGCGAGTGCAAGCTTTGGATTGTTTGTGGGAATTATCTTTTGTATCATCGGAGTGGTGATTGTGATTCCGACCTTTGGTCTGTTTGGTCTTTTGTGGACGGCGATCGCAATCGGCATAACGGTGACCAACTGGAAACAGTACAGCCATAAGCCGGAGGACCGGGAGATGTACGGCTACGAGGTGGCGGTGGACGATCTGGAGGCGAACGAGCAGTATGAGGCACCCCGATATGAGACCGCGGAGGAATCGGTGAGCAAGGAGGATATTCAGGAGCGGCTGGCGCTGGTGGAGCAGCTATACCAGGAGGGGACGATCTCCCGGGACGAGTATGAGCAGAAGCGGCAGCAGATACTGAGCGAGATTTGAGAGACTACGCTGTGCAGTGCAAATGAGTGAGTTTTTGAAAAAGAATATCTGAGAATAAGAGATGGAAGGGACGGTTTTTGATCGCCCCTTCTATTATGTTGAATGGTGTTCTTTTTTCAGGGATGAAGAATTTTGGTGACGGAAATGACGCGATTCCTCGTGGGTGAATATTTCACTTCGCACTGTCTCCGACATGACCAGTATACAGATCAGATTCGGCACGGCCATCAGGCCATTCATAATATCCGAGAAATCCCACACCACCTCCAGAGAGCAGACTGCTCCCACGAAGGTCACCAGTCCGTAAATAAAACGGTACCACAGGCAGCGCCCGGGGCGCTTCACCAAATACTCAAATGCCTTTTCTCCCTGGTATTCCCAGGCAATGATGGTGGCAAAGGCGAAGAGGGAGATGGCTGCACTGACAAAATCTCCGCCAAGGTCGCCGAACACGGAGGAGAATGCGGCGATGGCCAGTGCGGAGCCGGTCAGCAGTTCGCCGGAGGCATCCCGCATGCCGAGAACGCCGGAGCAGGCCAGCACCAGCCCGGTCAGGGAGCAGATCAAAATGGTGTCAAAGAAAATGCCGGTCATGCTGATGTAACCTTGTCGGGCCGGACTGTCGGTGTCTGCCGCGGCAGCGGTGATTCCTCCCGCACCCAGGCCTGCCTCGTTGGAGAATACACCGCGGGAGATTCCGTAGCGCAGAGTGTCCTGCAGCGTTACAATCAGGCCGCCGCCGAATCCGCCGGCGAGGGCTTTTTTTGAGAATGCCATGGTGAAAATCTGCGCCAGACCCTCCCCCAGCTTTTCAAAATTTGCAAATATCACTGCCAGAGACCCCAGAATGTAAATCAGAGCCATGGCCGGGACCAGCCAGAGGGTGATTTTGGAGATGGAACCGATGCCGCCGAGGATGACCAGAATGACCAGAATCGTGAGAATCAGCCCGGTCATCCCCTCGGAAATGTCAAAGCTTTCTTTCAGTGCCAGAGCGATCGAGTTGGACTGGGTCATATTGCCCATACCGAAGGAGGCAAAGACTGCAAAAAATGCAAACAGGACAGCCAGGATTTTCCCCAGCCGTTTCAGGGGGAAGCCATGGCTCAGGGTATACATGGGACCGCCGACGAACTGACCGTCGGCGTTTTTTGTACGGTATTTGACGGAGAGTGTGCTCTCGGCAAACTTGGTGGAGAGCCCGATCACTGAGGAGATCAGCATCCAGACCAGTGCCCCGGGGCCACCCAGGATCATGGCGGTGGCCACGCCCACAATATTTCCGGTGCCAATGGTGGCGGCCAGTTCAGTGGTCAGGGAGGACAGAGGGGAGATAGCCTTGGCGGTCTTGGGTTTTGTGGAGGCCGGGGCTGCGGAAAAAACAGTTTGATGTGAGTCGGCGCTAGTGTTCTGGCGTGAGGCGGGGCCGGAACTGTCGGAAGTCTCCTTGTGTGAGGCGAACCCGGGGGTGCCGGAAGCAACCTGAGTCGATGATGAATCCGAAATATCCCGGCTATGTCTCCACGGTTTCCAGCCCACCGCCAACCTCAGCGCATAGAAAAAGTTCCGGATGGGAAGAAAATGCATTCGGATCATCAGGAAGATTCCTGTGCCGATGATCAACGTGATCAGCCATGGACCCCAGATCAGTTCATCGAGTTGGCTGAGAAATAAGGCGATCTTTTCCATGGAGGGCCCTCCGAAGGGTTTTATACAGTATATAATGAAAACGAGAGAGAATATTCCGGCAAAAAATAAAACGCACCCAGCGGCGCGTTTGCTTATCTTTAGTATGCAGTTGTCAGCGGTAATTATCCCAGTCTTCTTTCGGAATATTGAGAAGTGTCAGGGCCTTTTCAATCGAAATATTCATATTTTGCATTAATGCCTGAATGGCAGCAGAGGTTGCTTCGGTACGCCCCTGAGTCAGCCCTTGAGCCATACCCTGAGCCATACCTTGGGCCAGCCCCGTGGCTTGAGCTTGCTGTTGCATACGGATTTTTTCTTCCAGTTTTTGCATATATTTTACCCCCATCTCCTCGCTGGCTTTGATTTGGCTGACACAGGCATGAATTTTTTTTAGGCGTTCGCTGTCGCTGCTATGGACCAGATTCTCGTCTGTACATTCCATATAATGCAGGAAATCCCTGAGCTCCCGGCTTACTTCATGATCGTTGGTTCCTTTTGTGTTGAGGAAAATTCTCATCGCACCATCGCTCAATTCGATATCCTTGTTTTCTTTGCAACATGGAATGAAGGTGTATTGATATTTCTGTTTTCCAAACAGGTCAAAGGGTGTTCTGTGCTCTGCCTGCATTTCTGTGTTGTAGACGGTGCCCTCCTGATCCAGCGCGTACACATCCAGGCGGATAGCGCGCAGCCACGGTGCCGTGCGAAGCTCCTTCTCTGTTTGTGCCGGAGTCAGGAGTTGAATCTGCTCATCACCCAGAATAATCTGCAGTGCGGCCGCATGGGCTTCCGGGCGATCCATGGTCTCGTCGAACAGAAATCTGTCCAGAAGTGTCAGGTCCTTCAGCGTTTTCAAGTTGTTCATGTGTATCCTCCTTTATTTTACTCTGTCTGCAGAAAAACTGCAAGACAGTATTTTCTTTTAATTGGCATTGCTCCGGCAGAGCAATACCCAGTGATTTTGGTATCACAAATAAGCCGGTGCTCCGGTCTGTGCGTATGCTCACTATGTGTTCGGGAATACGGTCCGAATTTTACAGAAACGATTTAGATGTGATAACCCGGATCGCGAATGCGATTGAAACGGGTGGAGCCAGTATAACATAATTTGAGGGGAATGGCAAGAGAATGCGGGCCGATTGAGCGTTCAATGGGAATTAAAAAAATGGTTGACAAACAATATTATACGATGTATAGTATTGCTAACAAAACAATATTGTACAAAATAATAGATATAGCGAAAAGGGGGAATGTGTGATGAAGGAGCGTCGAATTCAGATTTGGATTAACTGGGATTGGACCACGATCAAATGGCTCAGATATTGGAAATAAAGAGAAGGAGGACAGATCATGGCATTTCAGATCGGAGCGGCGCTGCTGGATGCCTGCGTGCTGGCGGTGTTGGATAAGCGGGATGTTTACGGATATGAGCTGACGGTGGATATCAAGAGCGTCATCGAAATTTCCGAGTCCACCCTATATCCGGTGCTGCGCAGGCTGCAGAAGGATGGTTGCTTGGTGACCTACGACCAGCCCTACAATGGGCGGAACCGGCGGTATTATTCCATTACCGAGCAGGGCAGAGAGAAGCTTAAGCAGTACAGGCTGGATTGGGAAGCGTATAAGAACGGCATTGATAAGATGATGAAGGGGGAGTTTGAGCATGAATAAACATGAATTTCTGCGTCTGCTGGAGATGAATCTGAGGATCGGCAGCGATGAAAAAGCAGAAGTGATGAGTTATTATGGCGAGTACTTTGAGGAGGCCGGACCGGAGAATGAGCAGGCAGTGATTGCTGAGCTGGGTGACCCGGTGGATCTGGCGAAAAAGCTCAATCAGGAATTTGACGCGGATATGGGCGGACAGGCGGCGCAGGGAACGGGTCAGCCTGATGGCAGCAGTTCCGGGACGGAAAATGCCGGATACTATCGTGGGGGAGCTCGGAACAGCGGATATTATAATTTCAATAATCTGGGAACATCCATCGGGGATGCAGTGAGAGCTGCCGTGGAAGCTGCTTTGGGTGTGGCTGGGGAGGCCATTAACGAGGCTGGGAAAGTGACCGATGGGATTCGGGTGGATATCTTTGACGAGGCGGACAGCATAGCTGAGGCCGAGGAAGAACTGCGGACTGCCGAGGAAGAGGCCAGAGAGGCTGTCGAGGAGGCTGAGGAGGAATTGCGAAACGCTGAGGCTGAAGCTGAGGATGCCCGCGCTGAAGTTGAGGATGCCAAAGCTGAGGTTGAAGCCGCGATGAAGGATCTGGAGGCGGCTAAAAAAGATGTGGAGGCGGCTAAAGCAGCAGTTGAAGCAGCACTGGCAGCGATGGAGGGACTGTCCGGAGATGAGGCGATCGATGCGGAGGAAACGCTGAATGATGCCGAATCTGATCTTGAAGATGCTGAGACTGCGGAGCAGGACGCTGAGGAGGCACTTGCCGATGCGACCGATACCCGCCGTGATGCAGAATCTGATTTGAGAGACGCCGAGCGCGAGGTCCGCAGCGCAAAGCGTGCGGTTGAGGTAGCCAGAAGAGAGGGAGAGCGCGAGATCCGCAGAGCCAGACGGGAACTGAATGAGGCGATGCGCAAGGCAGCGCGCGAGAACCGGGAAGATTCCCGCTATTCTGAGAAAAATAAGCAGATGGCTGAGGACTTAAAACAGGTGAAGGAAGATATCCGTCAGGCGGCGAAAGAGACCAAAGAAACAGTGAGACAGGCGGAGAAAGAAGCCAGAGAAGCAGTGAAGCAGGCAGCAAAGGAAGCCGGAGCGGCAACCATAGAGGTTTACCAAGGGACAAAAGGTGTATTTACCTCGCTGAGAGACATCCTCTGGGGCGGGTCCGCTGAGCAGGAGTATTACAGCTACACCAACGACGATATGGAGCCCTTTACCTCAGCGATGGTCGATGTGAGTAACTGTCCGATCCGCGTGGAGCGGTCGGAGACCGGGCGCTTCGGTGTGGATGTGCGGCTGCTGGTTCACCCTGATGACCAGGTGATTGTAGCCGTGGAAAACGGAGTGCTCACCGTAAAGAAAGTCAGCGGCAGGAAACTGAGAATTTCCTTCGGAAATTCCAGTGCATCCCAGTACGTGAAGCTGTACCTTCCGGAGATGGAGTACGACCGGCTGGACCTGATCACCAGCAATGCGACTGTAGCGGTCTCAAATGTTTCAAGGATTCGGGATATTTTGAATATCGACACCAGTAACAGCGGCATTAAGGTTGAGGGCGTGCTGGTGGATGATCGGATCAAGCTGGACACCAGCAATTCTGCCATCAGTGTGAAGCAGGTCTGCTGTAAGGTTTTGGAGGCGGACAGCAGCAACGGAGGAATCGGTTTGGAGGATGTGGCAGCAATGCGCGCAACTCTTGATACATCCAACGGGGGGATCAAGGTGAAAAATTGTGAGATAAATGAACTGCTGAATGCGGATACCAGCAACGGTTCCATCGAGGTATTGCTGCCCGGCAATGAAAATGATTACCGGATTATTGCAGATACCAGCAATGCGAAGGTATATGTGAACGGCCGCTGTGCAGGAGATAGCTATACGACCAGAGGTGGCACGAAGGCGGTCAGACTGGATACCAGCAACGGTCGGATTACCATCGGATTCATGCAGTAAAGAAATAAAAAGGGAGACCGGATGGCCGGTTTTCGGAGAATAATGCCCTGTTCTCGGTGATAATCCGGGAATGGGGCATTAAGTATGTAAAAAATAAAATTTTCTGAAAAAGGAAAAACAGGGAAAAATTATTTATTTATAAGGGAAAATGGGAAATAAAAATACCCCTTTGGGGGTATAGACGAATTGATATTTTTTTGTATAATAAACTTAGATTACAATGCGCTAACTGGCTGAACAGGTCTGATGGTTTGAGTGGAAAGGGGTAACAGAGTGAAAATTAAATATTTATCACCCGAAGATCGAAAAAATCTGCATATCCTCAGGCGAGCCACAGACAGCCAGGAGATTGTCGAGATATTGAGAGCGATCCTCAAAAGGCCTTTTTATACCATGCAGGCTCTCTGGGAGTATCGAAGATGGTTCCTGATGCTGACCGATGAGCAGCTTGGTGCCTATCCGGAGCTTGTGTGCGGACTGATCCAGATTCTGATCATAGACGGCGAATTGGACAGAGCATATCAGCTCACGGAATCATTGCCCAAAGACAGTATTTATCAGATAAAGACAAAGATGATGCTGCCCGGCATCGATGAAGACGAGAGGATGCGGGTGATGCGCCTCATTCGTGAGAGAAACTGGGGCGGAACCGGGCAGGTTCTTACCGGAGGTCGTCCCAGCGTGATCAACGGGATTTGGGACATAACCCCGTATTATGAGGATATCCTGCAGGAGAAAGAAACCATCAAGGACAGCCTGAGACTCTTATATCCGGATAATTGGAGTCTGATATATGACATTGCCCGTGCGGAGGTCATGTATCAGCAAAATGACTGCTACAACGCTCTCGTGCTGGTGGTCAGTACGATTCCCTATCTGAAAGAACAGCAGGATATGCGTATTCTGTTCGCGGCACTTGCACTGGAGATGTTTATTCTGGTATTAAATGGCCAAGCTTCCACGTCAGAAGCACTGATCACTAACCTTCAGCAGCAGATTCGCGAAAAAAATCTGGAGGCATATCTGCCGAACGTTGCCGCGATGACGGCCTGGGCGGCCATGTATGACGGCGATTACGCGAAAGTCGCCCGCTGGATGAGGGAGGCGGCACCGGATGAGTTCGGACGATTTTGCATGTTGGATCTTTTCCGCTATATGGTAAAGATGCGGGCATACATTATTCAGGGAAAATACTTGGCGGTGACTTCGCTTGCAGGTAGGCTGCAGCCTCTTTTGGAGAAGGGTGGACGCCAAAAGGATCTGTGTGAGTTGCACTTGATTTGGGCGATGAGCGAACACGGGGCAGGCAGAACCGAGGAGGCATTGGAGCATCTTGGCAGAGCCTTAGAATTATCTGAGAGATATCGATATGATCGGCTGATCGCGGATGAAGCCCAACGGATATACATATTATTGAAGCTTTATCGAAGGCGGTTTGGAAAATCACCATATCTGGACTCTGTGTTGGTGATGACTGAGAAGGCGGCAGCGATTCACCCCAAATACTTGAAGAGCCAGCTGCCGGAAAAGCCGGCCCTCACTGAGACTGAGCTGCGGATATTGAGATTGGTGGCCGACTGTAAGACAAACGCGGAGATCGCTGAGATATCAGAGATCGCAGTGGAGACAGCTAAGCGCCATTGCAAGAATATTTTCGCTAAACTGGAAGTAAAAAATCGCCATCAGGCGGTACAGAGAGCCATCGAGCTGGGCATACTTGAGCCTGGGGTTCTGGGATAGCCGGGAGATGGAAGCAATCTGTTCATACGAGCAGTTGATATATAGCAAAAAAGTTATTTTGACATTCAGATAACCAAACTGAAAGGAGAAATGAGTGTGAAATTATTAAATGGGAGAGAAAGGCGGTTTTATTCGATGACAAAACAAAAGAAATATTCGTTCGCACAGCGTTTGTTGGCGCTTGCGTTGGCGATGGTTCTGGGCTTTTCGCTGATCCCCACGGACGGGCTGGTGACCTTTGCGACTTCTACGCGCAAAGATGGCGGCACCCTGGGAGTGGTACAGACGGCGGATGACCCTCATACCCTCACACGTCCGGGAGACACGTTCCTGACAAGCAGCGGCCTTGGCAGTACGTTGAATGCCGGTAAGATCCTTGTAGGAAAATCGGTGACGGACGGTATTGTAGATGGAGGAACGACAGCGGAGACGTTGAATCTTTCAGGCGAGCTGACCAATATGCCCTCCGGCACTAAGACCAGCTGGCTGCCCGGCCAGAACAATTTCCTGGTAACCATCTCACAGTCCTCACAGATGTACGGCATCACCAGTAAGATACCGGTGCCCTTGGATGTGGTGTTTGTTATCGATACATCCGGAAGTATGAAAACCAGTGTAGGAAATAATAAGGACCGGGCTGAAGCGGTTATGGCGGCTGCCAACAGTGCGATAAAGACCCTGTTAAGTGCAAATGACGATAACCGCGTCGGTGTTGTCGCGTTTTCCGGAAACAATGGTACAGATAGTGACAGAAGTCGGTCTACCACGGTGTTGACTGCGCTGGGGCGCTATAACCCGGAAAATAATCATCTGTCGATGGACGATAGAAGTGGCAATCTGGTGGGAAAGACCGGCTCGCGAAATGCGAAAAACGGCGGTACCAACATCCAGATGGGTATTGCGGCAGGTGCTAAGATGCTGATGGCTGCGGAGGACTTGACGGTTACCTATGGAGACAGAACGGTTACCCGTATTCCTGTTTTGGTTGTTTTGTCAGACGGAGCCCCTACCTTCAGCTCCAGTGCGCTGGATTGGACAAATCCCACCGGAGGCGAAAATGGTAAAGGCAGCTCTGATCGAGGTGATGATCCGGGAGAGGGTTTCCTGGCGATGCTGACGGCAGCATACTATAAAAATGCGATCACCGAGAAGTACTATGGTGCCAATGCGACGGCTGATCAGCGGGCGTTTATCTATACGATCGGCGTGGGTCTTGGAAATATTAATAATTATAGTGGCGCTTATTCTGCCACTACGACGGCTACCCTTGCCAACCTGACGATGAACCCTTCCCAGTGGTTGGGGGTTTCTATCGGAAATAATAACAATACGATTGATGATGATATCAATACTGCATGGAGTAATTATCAGAACAAGCGTGACTTTACGATTCAGGTCGGAAGATATTCCGATAGCGAAAAAACATATAGTTTTAGATACCATGCAGCCAGCACCCTGGCACAGTACAATATTGATCCTTCTGTTACCAGTCTGAAGTACAACGATAAGTATTGGTCGGCGAACAGCACGGACGAGATCAACAGCGCGTTCAGTGAGATGGTGATCGAGATTCAGAAGCGCGCGATCACTGCACCTACCCTGACCAACACTATCTGGGGTCAGGATTACTCCGGCTTTGTTACCTTCACTGACCCTATCGGCGAGTACATGGAGGTTAAAAATATCATCGGTGTAACCGGTGAGGGATATCTGTATCAGGGTATCAGTCTGAGTAAGCTCGCGCAGGGATACAATCCCACTTGGGAGACGGACACCACAACTACTGATGAGCAGGCGGCATTCAATGCAGCACTGGAGCAGGCGTTCATGGATCGTATGAGTCTTTCCACTGCGGCAGGTGCGGCGACACCCTCCCTCGCACAGGTGCGTTCCATTCTGGACGTTATCACCCGCACTGAGAGTGAAGGTGATGTGACATATGATGCAGGAGGCGGAAATACCCGTACATTTGATTATCCTACCTATGGCGGACAGTTCTACTATAACAGCGATTCCGATTTCGGAAACAGTTTCGTATGGTTCGGTAAGATTCATTACCCCGACGGAGAGACTGAGGCGGCGACCGGAAATGCAGATTACGATGTTCAGTTTATCGGTGTAGCGCCGAAGAATGCGGACAGCATCGACTGGCTGCATCAGGGAGGAGCAGACGCGGTGGCACTTCGCGAGTCTGCAAAGGCAGCCGGAGCGAACTGTATCGTGCGCAGCTACTTCATGTATGGTGCAGCAGGCGGCAACCGTGAGGAAGAGCCTGCGGATATGCTGCACTTCCAGCTTCGTGTACTGACATCTCTGGAGGAGCCTCATCAGCAGTATGTTTCCGTCAAGGCCCCTGCCAGTCTGCTGGCTTTCCAGAAGGTTCTGATCGATGATACCGATCCGGGCAACCTGGAAGCGCACTATGAAAAACTGGTTCCCAGCCGCGTGATCTATGAGGTAGGTCTGCGCAGCGATATCAATGCCAATACGGTGTGGGATATCGTGGACGGGGATTATTTGACTGAGAAATTGAGCGATGGAACCTTGGCAAATGTAAATGCAGACGGGACAATCAATTTCTACACCAATGACTGGGACCGTGCCGCGTCTGTGGAGTCCCACGAGCGTGCGCTGGCCCACGCAAACTTTGAGGTTTCCAACAATAACTCCTTCTACCGCTATGAGGTGAACACGCCACTGTATGCAGATGCGGAAGGCAATACGCCGTTGACCACTAAGCCTGTAGTTAACGGTACATATTGGTATGAACGTACCTATTACACCTGGACGATTGAGGATGATGGTGTGTCCGGGGCGACTCAGCATACCGAGATGATCAAGGTTACAGCACCTGCTGATCAGACGATGCTGGATACGCAGTGTGCACAGGATACGTCTACCGGACAGTGGTATATTTTGGCGGGCGTTTATTCTGATGAGACCTTGACGGCCGGCGATGATATTGTCAAGACGGAAAATACGACCGGTACCGCATCAGTAGTTACCCATCCTACCCGTGATGCGGCGACCAGTGACCCTAAGTACACTACCTGGTTGGGAAATAACGGTAAGCTGGTATTTGCAGGACTGAAGTTAAAGAATGTGACCGGTGATGATATCACCTCCGCAGGTGCGGAGACTGCCGCAGAGATTGACGGTAAGCCGGTTAAGGTAGGTGATGTGCTGACCTACACCCTGCAGGCAGTGAATAATGAGGCAGATGCAGCTAAGATTGTATTTGAAGATACGATTCCTGCAGGCACTGTATTAGTGGCAGACAGTATCACTGCGAGTGTAGGTGGAGCTGCTGTTAATAATGCCCATAGTGTGGATGGAAGAAAGATCACATGGACCTTTGAAAACGTGGCACCGGGTGTTATGGCAACGGTCAGCTTCCAGGTAACTGTGCAGGAAAGTGCGGTGACCGATATCATTACCAATCAGGGCATCATTACGGTAGGAACTAACCGCTACACGACAAATGTTACCAGTAATCCGGTTACCGGAAAACAGGCGACGACCTCTACCGGGGAGGCGGTTCCTGCGGATGGTCTGAAGGTCGGCGATGAAATCGAGTATCGGATTTCCTATTATAATAGCGCTGACGAAGCTGCGACCATTACGATTACAGATATTGTGCCTAAGGGAACTGCTTTCAATGGCATTACCAGCCATGAGGAAGAGTTGGTATGGAATAAGGACACGAATCCGAATACACTTACTTGGACACTTACCAACGTACAGCCCGGAACCCACGGTGTTGTAACCTTTACCGTGACGATTGATGCGTCCATTGAGAAAACCACGGTGGGTGATGTGTTAGATGTAGAGAACTCAGCGACCTACATCATTGATCCGGAGAACGGTCCTGACGTTACCATCGAGACGAATCCCACGCAGACTCTGGTGGATACCGGTGAGCTGCAGTTGAAAAAGGTTGTTGAGGGCATTATCATTGACGCTGACCATAATCCCGAGTTTACACTGATGCTCACCGAGAGTACCGGTAAGCTGACCGGTGAGTTTGCGGCAACGATTAACGGAGCGCCCGCTTCGACCAACGTCGTATTCAGCGCTGGCACAGCCAGCGTTGCAATCCATCATAACGATACAATCCTGATCAGCGGATTGCCGGAGGGTGTAAATATTACGGTGACTGAGACCGCTAAATCCGGTTATACTCCTAAGTTCTATCTGGGTGCAGACACCGGTGCAGCCGAAGGTAATCAGGTGACCATCAATGATACTACGGCAGCAAGCGTGCTTGTGGCGAATACATACAGCACTGCACCTACCGCTGATATCAGCACGATGTTTTCGATTAAGAAGAGCTTTACCAGTACCGTATCTCTGGGTGACAGAAGCTTTACCTTCCTTGCTCAGGCGGCAAACGCAGCCGGTGAAGTGCTGACTGGAAATGAGGCAGAGACCCTCACGACCAGCGGTATAGTAAAGGCCGGACAGACTGTGTTCGAAAATCCTGTTACCTTTGCCGGAAAGACCTTCTCTGCTCCGGGAACCTACTATTATCTGGTTACTGAGTATGAGGGAGCATTGACCGGAGTTACCTACGATAAGAGTCAGTATCTGGTTACTATTGTGGTAACGGATAATAAGGCCGGACAGCTGAATACAGTAGTTTCTGTTCAGAAGCGCGCAGACAGCAGCGAGAGTTGGAGCGCAGTTGGAACGGATGAGATTGCTTTTAGCAACAGCTATAAGCCTACCGATACCAGTATCAGTCTTAGCGGAACAAAGACCCTGAACGGTCGAAAGCTGACCGCCGGAGAGTTTACCTTTGTAGCGACGGAGACCGGAGTTCCGGCTGGCGTAGTTCGAGAAGAAGAGGTAGTTCGCTACGGACATCATGACGCGGACGGAAAAATCACCTTTGACCCGATTTATTACTCAAAAGATGGTGAGTATACTTATAAGATCACTGAGCTTACCACTACCGGTCAGCAGCATGTGACCTTTGATCAGACGGAGTATGAGGTTGTTGTTACCGTTACGAACACGGACGGTGTTCTGAAAGCAACGGTTACCAGTATCACAACGGTTAAGAATGCGGCAGGAGAGGATGTGTCTGAAACTGCCACAGCGATTTCTTTTGTAAACACTTACACCACGCAGGATGTTTTCGTAACTCCTGTGGGAACCAAGACGCTGACCAACAGAGACAGCGGAAGTTTTAACTTCGCAGTATATGCGTGGGATGCAGCGACTGATACCGTGATCTCAACGACTCCTGCATCAACCGGTTCGGTTGCGATCACAGCGGCGGGTACACCGGCAGAGATTTCCTTCTCACCGATCGATTATTCGCTGAGCAGCTTTGGGACTAAGCCGACCGCTGATACAACTAAGATATTTACCTATATGGTTGAGGAGCTGATCCCTACCGTAGGTTCGGATCCTCAGATCACCTATGATCGCAGCCGGTACACCTTCCAGGTGGAGCTGACATACACGGCACAGACCGGAGAACTGTCAGCGAATATTGTTGAAAACAGCTGGAAGAAGGTCGCGGACAATAAGGGTGCTGCTCTTGGTCAGGCAGAGGCTGCAACTGCAGCAGCGTTCACTAACCTTTACACACCGCCCATTGAGATTAATCCCGGTGAGGTTGCTGCCTATCCGGAGGTTGTAAAGAGGGTAGAAAGTAATGGTCAGATCCCTGCGGGACTTACTTTTGGTTTCCAGATTATCAAGGCAGCTGATGCGATCGCTCCGGACGGAACGGTTATCAATGATAATTATAAGGTGGGCGATGTAGTTGGTACAGGTACTTCTGTGGGAACTGCAGGAGCTGCTGCAGGTAACGGACAGGTATCTGAAACGACAAAGATCACCTTCTCCACCTTGAATTTCTCTAAGCCGGGTACTTATCAGGCTTGGATCGTGGAAAATAATGCAGGGCAGGATATTCATGGTGTAAAATATGATGCCAACAGATATCTGATGGTGATTGATGTCACCATGGATGGCAACGGTACTCTGTCTGCTGACATCACGTATTACAGGGGTACAGGAGAAAATCCGGGAGATTATACGGAAAAAATCTCTGATGAACCGGGAAGCCAGCTGGCGTTTGTGAATAACTATTCTGCAAGCGGATCGCTGAACATCCTTACTGCCAAGGTGCTGAATAATGCCAGCGGAAGTAATCGTCCGTTTGTTGCTGGTATGTTTGACTTTACCTTAACCGAGGAGGGTGGCGGAGCCGTCCATACCGGTACGAACGATGCAAGCGGCGTGGTTCGTTTCGATACCCTGACATTTGCAAACGAAGGTTTTGATGCTGACGGAAAGAAGACGCTTACCTACATCATGAAGGAGACTCCCGGTGTATTGGCCGGAATCACTTATGATAAGAGTGAATACAGACTGACCATTGAACTGACCAACACAAATGGTGTGATTACCGGAGACGTGATCAGGATTGAAAAGGTTGTGGATGCGTCCGGGGCAACGGTAAACGCATTGGTTTATGATAAGTCTACAGACCCTGTTTCCGGTACAGAACCGACCGTGACCGGAAATACAGTTGATGTTAATGTAAGCGGCGCAGCATTTGCTAACACTGCAAGCAACCACACCGGATCTGAGGTGGATATTCCTCTGTCCAAGACATTGACCGGTCGTGATATGGTGGACGGCGAATTCAGCTTTACCCTGACTCACGTAGGAACATCTTTAAACGGTGTAGATCAAACGGTTGAACCGGCTGTAGTCAGCACAGTTCACAGCGCTGCGGCAGCGGAAGGTGTGGCAGCGGCTCTGAATTTCCACCGCGAGTACAGTGCGAATGTGGCACCCGGAACGGTGATTACCTACTGGATTGACGAGCTGATCGGTTCCAAGGGTGGAATCACATATGACAAGTCCAGATATGAGGTTAAGGTAACTGTATCCGATGCGAACAGCGACGGCGATCTGGAGGCAGCGGTTACCGGCATCATGAAGATTCGCAATGCGGATGGAACTGCTGCAAATGATGTAGTGGATGGAATTTCCTTTGAAAACAGCTATGCACCTGCCGGAACGACTCTTACCCTTGAGGGAACTAAGACCCTGACTGGTCGTGACATCGATGAGGGAGAGTTCGTATTCGAGGTTTATAAGCTTGTTGACAGCGGAAACGGTCTGGTTCGCGGAGAACTGGCAACCACCGGTGCAGTTGTGGCTGGAGCCGAAGGCACTGCTGCCGGGATTGTATTCGACCCGATCAGCTACAGTGAGGCGGGAACCTATTATTATGAAGCAGTTGAGCGAGCAGGAAACCGTAACAACGTGACCTACTCCAAGGCGGTATTTAGAGTGGTGGTAGAGGTAGCTGAGGACGAGACAAACGGTACATTGAGTGCCGCTGTTAAGTCTATTACCAAGACGGCAGATGATGCAGGTACTGCATGCAGCGCAGAAAACAGCGCTATCTCCTTCACCAACACCTACGAGCCCGACCCGTTAAATATCGCAGCTCAGCTGTCCATCGATAAGAAGCTGACCGGCCGTGATATGACCGCCAGTGAGTTTGACTTTACCGTGACTCTGGTAAAGAAGGATAATGAGACAAGGGATGAGGTAGTATCCTATGGCAATAACCAGGCAGCGGTTGACGGTGAGAACGCGAAGATTGCCTTCGCATCCTTCACTGTCAATGAGGCAGGTACTTATATCTATAAGATTACCGAGAGTACAGTTGCCGGTCCTAATGTGACGACAGACACCGACCCGATCTTCGTTAAGGTTGAGGTTGATGATGACAGTAACGGTAAGCTGTCCATCCTTGGTATCATTTACGCAGCGGATGATACATTTGCTGAAAGCAGTCTGCTCACCGCACCGGGATTTGAGAATACCTACGATCCCGATGATGTTGATCAGACATTGACCGCAAACAAGGGTGTCACCGGTATTCCTCTGGCTGAGGGCAGATTCGGATTTACCGCACAGCTGCAGAAGAAGGATGCTGCCGGAGCGTGGACTAACGTTGACGGAGCAACCGTTACCGGAAAGAACACCGCAGTCGGATTGGTGAACTTTGAGAAGTACACCTTTACTGAGCCGGGAGAGTATCGCTGGATCGTTACTGAGGATCAGAAGCTCTATCCGGATACTTTCCAGCTTACCGGCGGAGTGATGAACTTTGACAAGACGGAATTCCGCGTATATGTAACGATTGAGGATGATTCCAGTGCCGGAGCTCTCTATATTGTTACGGACAGTGTGGTATACAAGAAGCTTGTAAATAATGCAGAAGAGGCGGTAAACGCAATCAACTTCAGCAATGTATTTGTACCCACCGGGCAGTATAAGCCTCTGGATGCAGTGATGAGGCCTGAGGGCAGCAAGGTTCTGAACGGACGCGATCTGGAAGCGGGCGAGTTCAGCTTCACAGTAACAGACGTTCAGGGAAATCCTGTGGCGACAGGAAAGAATGATGCTGATGGAAATATCAGCTTTAATTACAGTGCGGGAGCAAACGGAATCAAGTTCTCCGCAGTGGGAACCTATTTCTACACGATTTCCGAGGTGAACGATCCGGAGCTTAAGGGAGTAACCTTTGATCCCGCAAAGTGGACGGTGCGTTTCGATGTGACTCAGGATCCCGGCACAGGAGAGCTGATCGTCAGTGACCCGACGATTGTTTCGGTGACCGACACCACAGCTGCCGACACCACCAAGGTTGTATTCACCAACACCTACGATCCTAAGGATGCGGAAGTGACGCTGGCAGGCTACAAGATGCTGACCGGACGTGATGGTCTTGCGATGATGGCAGGTGAGTTCGAGTTCCACCTGGTCAATGCGTCAGGAAATGTTGTCGCTAAGGGCTACAATGACGCAGCCGGAACGATTACCTTTGAGAAACTGGTATTCGCTTCTGAGGTTACTGATCTGGAGCTTAAGGTGATCGAGGTGAATAAGGGCGCCGAGGGTGTAACCTATGATGATACTGAGATTGTTGTAACAATTACAGTTACTGACGATACGGTTAATGGAGTTCTGGTTCCTGCCGTCAAGATCGGTGGAGCAGGCTATGACGCAAACAAGACCGGCGAAGATGCCCAGATCAAGTTTGTAAATAGCTACAAGGGAACGCCCACCACCGTTACCTTCGATGTGACCAAAGAGCTTTCCGGAAAGAAGCTTCGCGCGGGAGAGTTTAGCTTTGAGCTGAAGGATATGAGCGGTAATGCGGTACTGGATGAGAATAACAACCCGATCATTGTCACCAACGATGAGTTTGGTGTTGTCAGGTTTACTGTACCGGTTACTGATGCAAAGAAATATGAATGGGTGATCTCCGAGGTAATTCCTGCGGGAGCACCTACAACGACGACTGCAGACCAGTATGCTGGCGCGGTGGATCAGTACAATGGATTTGTCGCATACGATGACAGCAAATATGTGGTGACAGTCGAGGTAATTGATAACCTGTCAGGAAAGCTGTTGGTTGATTCGGTTGCCTATGATACAACCGATGGATTGGCACCGGTATTTAAGAATGAATACCGTGCAGAGACCACCGCTACGGTTGAGGCAAAGAAGGCCATCATCGGCAAGGATCTTGCAGATGTGACTGGACTGTTTAGTTTCCTGATCGTGGATACAAAGGGAACTGCGGACGAGGCAGATGACGTTGTTCTTTCTACCAAGGGGACGAACAAGGCGGACGGCTCCATTGCTATCGATCTCGGCTTTGACAAGGCAGGTACCTATAACTACTACCTGGTAGAGCAGGATGAGACCGGTAAGGCTGGCTATGGCGGATATACCTTTGACGGAACCAGGCATCCGTTCATCGTCAATGTTTCCGCAGATGCAGCAACCGGAGAGTTGACAGCGACCATCACCTATGCAAATGGAACGCATACCAGTGATATTGTCTTTAACAACTCCTACGATTCAGAAGACTGTGAGGTAACCCTCACCGGAACCAAAACCCTGACCGGCGGAAACCGCAAAATGGCAGCCGGAGACTTCTCCTTTGTTGTGAAGCTGGTTGAGAATGGCACAGTGACGGATAAGATTGTCGCACGTGGCACCAACACTGCTGATGGTATGATTACTTTCTACGGTGTGGATGGTGACGGCAGCTTAACCAATGGCGGCATCAAGTATTCAGCGCCCGGAAACTACACCTACGAAGTGAGCGAGGTGAAGGGTGATGAGCCCGGTATGTCCTATGATACCAAGACGTACACGGTTGTTGTAAAGGTTGAGGATGTGGATGGAGTGCTTATCCCTACGGTAACCTACTCTGACGGAACCGCCACAAACAACATTGCATTCGAGAATACCTTTGCACCTGTTGCGATTAAGGTAACACTGGAAGGCAAGAAGGTAATGATGGGCCGTGATCTGACAGATGGCGAGTTCAGGTTTGAAGTTCATGACAGCAGTGGAAATCTGGTTGGTAACGGAATCAATAGAGCGAATGGAACCATTGATTTCAGTGAGATCACCCTTCCTCAGGAGGGAACCTACACACTGACCGTTACTGAGGTTCATGGCGGAGAGGCATTTGTGACCTACGATCTGGATCCTCAGACGGTGATCGTCGTGGTAACCAATGAAAATGGACTTCTGGCAGCAGAAGTACAGTATCCTGCAGAGGGACTGGTATTCGTGAATGTATACGATGAGCCTCAGGTACCTCCTGTGACTCCTTCCGAGCCCGCACCGGATACCGGCGATCATACCATGATGGCTGTTTGGGGTATTCTGTCCGGACTGAGCGGAGTGACCGCAATCACAACGGCGAGTCTTCGCGCAGTATATAATAAGCGCAGAAAGCGCGGGCATGACGGACACGAGGAAGTGTGACCCACAGATAACTAAGTGAAACATATTGAAACAAATGAAATCCCCCGGCTGCGGCCGGGGGATTATGCTGTGGATTCTAAATTTATCGCACAAGTTCTTTTTATTCACCGTGCATATAATCAATAGACCATCTGTCGATATTCATTTTTCAAGACAGAATAAATGTCCTCTTGCATTTTCAATGTAGCCGTTCTTACACTTAACAAATATTCCTGACGGGTACATTGTGCTCTTTCTTCGTTGGTCATATGTGTATACAAAATAGCTCTTGATGAATTGACAACCGCACCAAGACCATCTTCATTGAAGCAAGGTAAAATATCTTTTGGGCCGCCGCCTTGTGCTCCATAACCGGGAACAAGGAAATAGCTCTTTGGCATTAACTTTCTAAGCGAAACAGCTTCCTCCGAATAGGTTGCACCAACTACAGCTCCGATAGAAGAATACCCGTATTCACCTGTGAAAGTGCCAGCCTGCTCGGACACATATTTTGCAATTCTTTGGCTGATCGTCATTCCATCCGAAGTGACGACATCTTGAATTTCACCGGAGCTTGTGTTTGAGGTCTTTACTAAGACAAAGATACCTTTGCTATACTTTTCGCACGCCTCAATAAATGGATGCAGGCTATCACTTCCCAAAAAGGGCGTAACAGTTAAGAAGTCGGCATCAAAGGACGGGCTGCAGGAACCGGCAAGTAGCTCTACGCATCCGAGATGTCCATCTGCATACGCCCCGGCTGTGTTGCCAATGTCGTTCCGCTTTGCGTCCTCTATAACGACAAGCCCCCTGGATTTTGCATATGAGACCGTTTTCTCAAAAGCAGCAACACCATAAGAGCCGTATTTTTCGTAAAATGCCATTTGGGGCTTGACCGCAGGAACAAGATCGGCAACCATATCAATCACATCACGATTAAATTCATATATTACGTTTGCTATCGCCTCAAAGGGATTGTTCCTTTTCGCATTAACCTTGTAACACGCAGGAATTTTCCCAATATCCGGATCGAGACCAATAACGGACGGATTCTTTGTACTTATCGTATTTTCAATCAGTTTATCAACAACATTCATGTTTATTCCCCTTTATAACGCTTCGTGTAATCTTTTAGCTTTTCAAAATACTCGCCTGCCGTAATTACACCGCTTTCAATCGCCTTGATTATATCATCCGCATTTACGATAGGATGGATTTTCACTCCATACCGGTTTTCAATTTCGTTTTTTGCAGAAAGAGAAGAATGATTGGAGCGTTCCATTCTGTCAACGCAAACTACTATGTCGGACGGATACTTATTCATTCTGTTTTTGATTCGTTCTAACGCAGAGCAAAGGGACGCCCCCGATGTAAACGCATCGGTAATAAGTGTCATTTCGTGAGAAGCAAAAGCGGTATTCTCAATGTCATAATCAACGCAATGCGCTGAATCTATGCCATACCGATTGAACAGGGTCATGCTTGTTGCAATTACAAGTGGGATTTCTCTGTTATCAATTCCAATAAGGCAGTTAGCTTCAATACTGTGCTCTCTGATACACTCAGCATAAAACTCACCGAGCTTAGACATTTGACTTCCTGTAAGATTGTAGCCACTGTGGATGAGGTACGGTGAGAGGCGACCGCTTTTCAGCGTGAACTCTCCAAAACGTAACATTCCATTATTCACCATGAAGCGAATGAAACGCTCCTTATAGTTGAGCGCATCAAGGCGGTAGCCAAACAGCTCGTCCATCGTGATGCCAAAATATCTTGCAATCACAGGCAAAACACTAATGTCGGGAGCAGATAAATGATTTTCCCATTTGCTCACCGACTGAGAGGAAACAGATAAGGCTTCTGCCAGTTGCGTTTGTGTGACGCTTTTGTTTTTGCGTAACAATCGTATTTTATCACCAATTAACATGGATTTACCTCCGGGTTTTCATTGTACAGCATAATTATAAACGGCCACGACACGCCTTTACAATGTAGCGGTTGGACAGTTCTGTACAACCATATGGCGAATCTATTAAATCAAGTCCACACTGTGGGATTAACCAAAACATTTTTATCGTTATAAACTTATGGATTACGTTTTCTTCATCAACTTTTGCGATAACTTCGGACTTATCAAGCAAATTTATTGTACCATAAATACTTCGTTTGAGAAATATGAGAGATCACGTAAAATCAGAATACACACTTGCGTGTAAATCCTGTATTGTTTGGATAATCGTTTCTGTAATCTGCAACCTTCATATACCTGAACAGTGAGGAGCTTTATCCACTGCAGATATTCCTGAAGGAGATACTGGTTCAGAGCATGCGAATTGGCACACTGGAGGATGAGATGCTGACCCTTGGTGAGCGTGAGCACTTCAGCGAATACTTGTATGCAACCTTGAAATATGCTATTATAACAGTATCGACAGCACCGCTGTTCTGTGTATATCCCTTCGTGCAGAAGCACTTCCAGAAGGGTGTCATGATCGGAAGCGTGAAGGGCTGAGTGCACCTTGAAAAGGCGCACGAGGGATGCAGGTCGGTTGTGCTGGTGCAGACAGGCAACGAATACATGACGGGGAGAGCGAAAGAAGAATGCGAAAAATCGGGATCAATCTGTATGCCAGAAAAGAAATGGAGATGGAGGACTATGTCCGGATTATCAGCGAGCTGGAGTTTGACACGGTGTTTTCCGGTGTGAAGGATCCGGAGACGATGCATGAGACGGCGGAGATGCTCAGCAAAGTCGGAATCACCTATGATACGCTGCACGCACCCTTTGGTCATATCAATGACATATGGTATGCGGGGGAAGGCGGTGAAGCGATGTACGCTGAGCTCACCGATTGCATCGATGCCTGTGTCCGTGTGGGTGCGCCTATCGCTGTCGTCCATCTGTCCTCGGGCAAGCAGGCTCCGCCGCCCACGGACATCGGACGGGGACGATTCATCGACCTGGTGGGTTATGCCGCGGGAAAGGGGATTAAGATCGCCTTTGAAAATCAGCGCAAGCTGGCCAATATTGCCTGGGCCTTCGAGGAGTTTGCTGAGGCGGAGAATGTGGGCTTTTGCTGGGATTGCGGCCACGAGGCATGCTTCACTCGCGGCAGACAGTATATGCCGCTGTTCGGTGACCGACTGATCTGCACCCACATCCACGATAACAACGGTGTGTGGGGTGAGGATCTGCATCGTTTGCCCTTCGACGCAAGCCTGGATTTTGGTCGGATCACGACCCAGATCCGTGAGAGCGGATATGAGGGTGCGCTGATGTTGGAGGTCATGGGATACAAGCCGTATTACGATAACATCTCCGGGGAGGAATTTCTGATCCGGGCGGCGAGCGCAGCGAAAAAACTGCGGGAGATGGTGGACGGAAAGCAGAAGTGATATATAGATAAGTGAGAACTATATAGAAAACAAAAACGCAGAGTTGTTTTTGACCAAAGAGGCTATGCCATATAAACGAAAGGGAAACCCTTTCCGGCCGCCGGTACTTAGTGAATCCAAGCCCAGGCGATGGATGAACTTAGTATCCGCTGCGAGACGGAACGGAGCGAGAGCGTGTTTCTCGGGTTTATATGGCATAGCCTCTTTTCAATTATAGTTGGGTGTTTTTGCAAGCAATTACAGCAGCGGTATCCCCGCCTCCTTACAAGCCTTTCTCGTCTCGGTATCCCACACGCTGGCCTGAACCTCACCGATGTGGGCGCTGCCCAGTAGCAGCATGCACAGACGGCTCTGTCCGATACCGCCGCCGATGGAGTAGGGCAGAGTGCCGTCCAGGACTGCCTTGTGGAAGGGCAGCTCGCGACGCTCATTGTGGCCGGAGATGGTCAGCTGGCGGTCAAGGCTCTCGGGGCTCACGCGGATACCCATGCTGGACAGCTCGTAGCTGCACTCCAGTACATCATTCCAGAAGAGAAGATCGCCGTTCAGCTCCCAGTCATCGTAGTCGGGAGCGCGTCCGTCGTGGGGCTTTCCGCTCTTAAGTGCGCCGCCGATCTTCATCAGGAAGGTGGTGCCGTGCTCTCTGACGAAGGCGTTTTCTCTCTCCTTGCCGGTGAAATCGGGGTACAGGTCCTCCAGCTCCTGTGAGGTGATGAAGGTCACTTGGGGGGAGTGCATGGGCAGACGCTCCAGCTGAGGGAACATGGCGTGCATGCTCAGCTCTGTGGCACAGACAGCGCTCACGATGGCGCGGACGGTGGTCTGCAGATACTCGATGGTGCGCTCATCCTCGTTGATGATCTTTTCCCAGTCCCACTGATCCACGTAGATGCTGTGGAGGTTATCCAGCTCCTCGTCCCGGCGGATCGCGTTCATATCGCAGTAAAGGCCCTTGCCATGGTGGAAACCGTACTCGTGGAGCGCCATGCGCTTCCACTTCGCCAAACTCTGTACGACCTCGATGTTGCGGGGAATGTCCAGTGCGTCAAAGCATACCTTTCTCTCCACGCCGTTTAGGTCATCGTTCAGACCGGTGCTGCCCTCTACGAAGAGAGGTGCGCTGACGCGGTGAAGATTAAGGGCGGAGCAGAGGGTGTCTGCAAACAGACGCTTGATGGTGCCGATAGCCTTCTGTGTATCGTATAATCCCAGTGCAGGGGTGTAGCCTGCGGGGATGATGGTCTTGCTCATGGTTAATCCTCCAGTCAAATAAGTTCAAGTAAGCCTGCCTCGGCCCGCGCAGGAAAAGTCGCTGACCGGGGTATCGTCGTTGACGATATGATGTATATTCAAGATGTTCCTATGATATACGCAATCTTGAAAATATTCAAGTGTTTTTTTAAAATAGCAGTAAAAATTAATGTACATTTTCGTATGCAAAAAAGAAATCGGTTAGAATGCGGGTGAAGGCTGCATGGGGAAAATGCCCAATTTGGCGGGCTGCGGGTATTGCGCAAATCTCCGAAAATAAAATGAGTGCGTCAAAATTGCTTACATTTAAATGTGAAAAACGCTAAAATAAAAATACAATTATAGCAAAGCTTCCGCACCGCCTTTAAAGGTGTGCCGGACAAGGAGGAGCAGAGAATGAAGCGTATTAAGGCAGCATGCATCAGACAGATCCTTCACTTTCAGTTGAAGGAAGATCTTGGCCATGATTATGCGGAGAAGATGGTTGATGAAGAGGTGCGACGCTACAAACAAGGCTTGATCAGCAATCGCACTCAGCACAGGATCGTGTCCGAGGAAAAGCAGGAGGACGGCTCTGTGATCATTGAGATTATCAAGCAGTACAATACCGCACCGGTGGGAGAGTTCCTGAACTGATTCGCCGAAAGTCCGGTTAGACCCGAAGGGGAAGATGCCGGTGTTCGTACATCGTAAATGAAAGAAAAACCGCTGCGCCGACAGAAACTGTCGGGCAGCGGCTTTTTTGCTTTTATTGCTATAGATTACTCATTGCGAAAATGAGATACATCCATATTAGAACAGACCGCTAACCTTTCCGGTCTCAACATCAACGTCAACACGACGATATGCAGGGTCTGCTGCGGTACCGGGCATCATGGAGATGGTACCAGCCATAGGGCAAAGGAACTTAGCTCCGCCGTACTCCAGGATATCGCGGATGGTCAGCTTCCAGCCGGTAGGAACGCCCTTCTTGGTAGGGTCATCACTCAGGGACAGGTGGGTCTTAACCATCATGGTGCAGTAGTCAGCGTACTTAGGATCCTTCTCGAAGCGCTCAGCCTTCTCAGTAGCCAGAGGCAGCCAGGTTACGCCATCAGCGCCGTAAACTTCCTTAGCGATGAGCTCAACACGCTGACGCAGAGGCATCTCCAGATCGTACAGGAACTTAACCTCAACGGGATCCTCACAAGCCTCAACAACCACGCGAGCCAGCTCTGCAGCGCCCTCGCCGCCGTAACGCCAGTGATTGGACTCAGCACAGCGAACACCATGCTCAGCACACAGCTTCTTCAACAGAGCGATCTCGTTGTCGGTATCGGTGTAGAAACGGTTGATACATACTACAGGGTTGATACCGGACTTCTTGATGGTGTTTACATGATGGAACAGGTTGCAGGTACCCTTCTCCAGCAGCTCCAGATTTTCCTCTTTGTATTCCTGAGGCAGGGGAGCACCGGGGGTAACCTTAGGTCCGCCACCGTGCATCTTCAGGGAACGAACGGTAGCAACCAGAACGGATACGTTAGGGGTCAGACCAGACAGACGGGTCTTAACGTTCCAGAATTTCTCGAAACCGATATCAGCAGCGAAACCGGACTCGGTTACATGGTAATCAAACAGCTTCAGAGCTACGCGGTCAGCGATAACGGAAGACTGGCCGATAGCGATGTTAGCGAAGGGGCCGGCATGGATCAGTACAGGCTGATGCTCTACAGTGTAGCACATGGTCGGGTTGATAGCGTTACGCATCCAAGCGGTCATAGCACCTGCAACATCCAGATCCTCACAGGTAACAGGCTCACCGGTTTTGGAGTAAGCAACAACGATCTTACCGATACGCTCACGCAGATCCTTCAGATCCTTTGCAACAGCCAGGATAGCCATCAGCTCGGAACCAACAGCGATACCGAACTTGGACTCCATCATGAAGCCGTCAAGACGTCCGCCGATACCGATGATGATGTTACGCAAACTCTGTGCACAGAAGTCGATGATCCATCCAAACTCAACACGCTTGGGATCGATGTCGAGACGACGCAGATTCTTTCTAGCCAGGAACTCATCGGAGCCGTTACGCTCATGCTGCATACGAGCGGTCAGAGCAACCATTGCAAGGTTGTGAGCGTTCATGATATCGTTGATATCACCGGTCAGACCAAGGGAGAACTCGGTCATGGGCATCAGCAGAGCGTTTCCGCCACCTGCTGCAGTACCCTTAACGTTCATGGTAGGGCCGCCGGAAGGCTGACGCAGAGCACCACCTGCGTTCTTTCCGATGTAACCAAGACCCTCAATCAGGCCAAGAGATACGGTGGACTTACCCTCACCGAAGGGGGTAGGGGTAACAGCGGTAACCTCGATGAACTTTCCATCGGGCTTGTCTTTCAGACGGTTCATTACCTTAATGAAGTCAATCTTGGGGGTCTTTCCGTAAGGGATGATCTCATCCTCCAGAAGACCGAGCTTCTGACGGAAAAAGTCTACGGGAGGCAGGGATTTCTCTGCTTCCTCTGCAATCTGCCAGTCAGCAAACTTAGTGGGGTCCAGTCTTACAAGACCTTTCTCGTCTACATACTTGCCATTTTCATCAAAAATGATAGCCATAGGTAGATTCCTCCTTAATTTATAATTTATTTTAGGCACCGGAAATCCGGCGCAAAAATAACTTATTGTGTAACAGTAATGTCGGCCGCATCCCGAATGAGCCGCATAACCTTTGTGGTGAGAACACTTTTCATGACAGCCACTTCAAATTCGGCGTCATAAACTTCCTTCAGCTGATCCATCGTCAGATTGTTCTGACGGCAAATCATGGCCAGTGTCTGGGATATCTCTTCGGAAGTCGGTTCCAGATTTTCCAGCGCTGCGATTTTAAGCACTGCTGCGTGGTTGCGAAGAGCGATTTTTGCTGCGGGGTAAGAGTCCTTGCGCAATTCCTCCGCGCTGGTGTTCATGAACTGGCAGTACATCTCAAGAGTCAGCCCCTGATTCACCAACTGTGCTTCCAGGTTTTGCATCTCAACGTTCACAGCCGCTTCCAGCTCCGCCTCATCGGCGGTATAATCCAGAGTGGCAGCTGCCTGTCGTAACAGACGATCCTGCAGATCCATCTCTCCACGCTCGTCGGTGTATGCCTGCAGACTTTCACCCAGTTTCCGGCGCATCTCCTCAAAAGTCTCACACTGACCGACCTCCTTGGCGAAGGTGTCGTCCAGCTCATACTCCTCACGGAGGCGAATCTGACGAATCACACATTCGAAACGGGCGTCCATTCCTGCCAGAGCTTCTGCGTGATATTCTACAGGGAAAGTCACATTTACGGTCACCTGCTCTCCGGGGACCTTATCTACCAGCTGTTCCTCAAAACCCGGAATAAACATACCGCTTCCCAGCACCAGTGTCTGGTTTTCGGCGGTGCCGCCGGCAAACTGCTCGTCACCACAAAAACCTTTGTAGTCCAGAACGACCTCGTCACCCAGCTGGGCAGGACGATCGTTCACCTGAGTGATTCGGGGAGACTGCTGCCGCAACCGCTCAATCTGACGATCGATCTCTTCGTCTGTGATGATATGTCTGGCAAGCTCGGCCTTTAGTCCTCGATATGTAAATCCCATGCTGTTCGTCTCCTTGGCTGATTAACTCGAATGTTTATGACATCAAAAAAAGTAACGCAGAGTTTTGGTCACACTCGATACTACACTAGTAAGCACGAATGTGTTCTCTAATGCAGTAGCGAATGCAATATTGCAACGCAGATACGATCTTTTGTTCACCTTCACCATTCAATCCAGTGACACTATACGCGCAATACCTACTCTACCTTACCTTTGTGGGTAATCACTTAAGTTGTCATTAAGGGAGTCTTTCCCTTGCATCCGTATCATAGCATAGTCGGGAAGATATTGTCAATAAAATATCAATAGAAAAAATGTACTTTTTTCTGTACATTTTTTTGCTTTATCATGCTAAAATGACGAAATTTAATGCAGGGGAACGGTAGTTCTTGACAGATGCCTCTTTATGGAATAAAATCACAGGATAAGATAAGACAGACTGATAAAGCGCGTCGAATATATTATTAAGGAAGAGACTGGTTTTTCGGATATGTGCAAAGGACAAACGACCGAGAGCGTTGACCCTGCATATACTGGATTATAACAGGCAGGTGAAAAATATGTTAAAGGTAGTAAAATTTGGCGGATCGTCCATGGCGGACGCGAAGCAGTTCGCGAAGGTGAAGGCGATCATTGAGTCCGACCCTTCCAGAAAGATCGTGGTGGTTTCCGCATCCGGAAAGAGATTTAAGGAGGATCACAAGCTGACCGATCTGCTGTATCTGTGCCATGCGCATGTGAAGTACGGCGTGTCCTGTGATTCCATTTTCCAGATGATCGCAGACAGATATATTGAGATCCGCAACGAGTGCGGACTGAAAACGGATATTGAGAGCGAGCTGGCGGACGTGAGAAAGCGTCTGGAGGAAGGCATGTCCCAGGATGAGCTGGTTTCCAGAGGAGAGTATTTCAGTGCCAGACTGATGGCTGACTATCTGGGCTATGCATTCCTGGATGCGACCGAGTGGTTAAAGTTCAGCTTTGACGGAGAGATCGATACGGAGGCTTCCTACGCAGCCCTGAGAGAGAAGGCTATGGGCAGACGTGTGGTTATTCCCGGATTCTACGGTGCGATGCCCGACGGAAAGATCCGTGTGCTGACCCGCGGCGGCTCTGACATCACCGGCGCGCTGGCTGCAGCAGCCCTCGATGCAGACGTATATGAGAACTGGACTGACGTTTCCGGTATTCTGATGGTTGATCCCCGTATCGTTAAGGATCCTCAGCCCATTGAGCGCATCACCTTCAACGAGCTCCGTGAGCTTTCTCATATGGGTGCGCAGGTGCTTCATGAGGGCACTGTATTCCCGGTTCGTGAGAAAAATATTCCGGTAAATATCCGCAACACCAACTGCCCTGAGCATCCCGGTACCATGATCATGGAGGACTGCGGTGAGCCTTCCGAGGATGAGCTGAGCCGTTTCGTGACCGGTATCGCCGGAAAGAAAAATTACTCTATCATTACCGTTGGTAAGCTGGGTCTGTCCGCAGCCATCGGTGAACTGAGAGCAGTGCTGGAGGTATTTGAGAATCACCGCATCAGCGTTGAGTACGTTCCCTCCGGTATGGACTGTGTATCCGTTGTGGTTGAGACTGAGTTCATCAGCAATTGCCTGTACTCTGTTATCCACGATATCCGCAAGAGCTTAAAGACCGACGATATCCGCGTGGATGATAACATCGCGATCATCGCAGCTGTAGGCCGTAAGATGGCGAACCGTCCCGGTATGTCAGGCCGTCTGTTCGGAGCACTTGGTAAGGCAGGCATCAACATCCGTATGATCTCCCAGGATCCTAACGAGGTAGATATCGTCGTAGGTGTTGATAACAAAGACTTCGAGAAGGCTATTCAGGTGATGTATCACAGCTTCGTGAAGAAAGAGGCAAAGTGATCCGAAAATAATAGACAACGAGCCGCCCGATGGACGGCAGAATGGAGACCGATATGAAAAAGTATAAAGTAGCGATTCTCGGTGCTACCGGTGCGGTAGGCCGTGAGATGATGGGTATTCTGGAGGAGAGAAACTTCCCCGTGGGTGAGCTTCACCTTCTTGCCAGCGCCAGAAGCGCAGGAAAGACTCTGACCTTCAAGGGACAGGAGATCGTGATCGAGGAGGCTACCGACGAGGCATTCGAGGGAATGGACATCGTTCTGGGTGCAGCCGAGAACCCCATTGCAAAGCGTTTTGCCCCCGCCATTGTGAAGGCCGGCGCGGTATTTGTAGATAACTCCAGCGCATTCCGCATGGACCCTGAGGTTCCGCTGATCGTGCCGGAGATCAACCCCGAGGATGCAAAGAAGCACAAGGGTATCATTTCCAACCCCAACTGCTCCACCATTATCACGCTGACTGCAGTGTACGCGCTGAATCAGCTGAGCCCCATCAAGTCCATGGTGGCTTCCACCTATCAGGCGACTTCCGGTGCCGGTGTGAACGGCCCCATTGAGCTGATGGATGAGACTAAGGCTGTGCTGGCAGGCGAGCCCACTGAACCTAAGGTATTCCCTTACCAGATCGCGTTCAATCTGATTCCCTGCATCGGCAGTGAGTCCACCGACGGTTACACCACCGAGGAGATGAAGATGCAGAACGAGGGCCGCAAGATCCTGCACCTGCCTGAGCTTAAGGTCAGCTGCACATGTATTCGTGTGCCCGTGGTTCGCTCCCACTCCATTTCTGTTACCGTTCGCACCGAGCGTCCGATCTCCGTTGACGAGGCTCGCGAGGCGATTGCGAAGGCAAAGGGCTGCCGTCTGGTTGACAATCTGGCAGCGAAAGAGTACCCCATGCCTCTGGAGACCAGCGATCAGGATATCGTATTTGTAGGACGTATCCGTCCCGATCTGACCGATGACAACGGCGTGAATCTGTGGTGCTGCGGCGACCAGGTGAGAAAGGGCGCGGCAACCAACGCGGTACAGATTGCGGAGCTGTTGGTTGAGGCATAAAATTGTTGTGACAGTTCAGCCACAAGGCCATTGAAGCAGTCATCTCAGAAAGGTTTCCTGCATGGAAATGTATAGAGGGCTGAATTGGCGCTTTAGAACGCGAATCTAGAAGATAAATATTGACGTATAGAGATTTCTGTGTTACATTCAACATAGAAAGATGATTGCGCTGTGCTTCACCTCGCAATCAAATATAACATACATAGGTAGAGGTGCATCGCACCATCAGTACTGTTTGCTGGGAAGGGCCTTCGCAGGGCTGGCAGACGGGAAAGGGGTCGTTGCCGAAGACGGTCGAGGCGAAAGACTGTACTGGCTTCACGGAGAATATCCGTGTGGTTGTCGCATATGCGGAGAGCTATCTGTGGGCAAGCGATGATATTTTGCAAGCTTTCAGAGGGTCGATGTGTATGCATCGGCCCTTAATTTTCGCGATGGCAATGAGTCATGCACAGACGATTCAAATCGGCTGTGGGGAGCTTGCTCACCAACAGACGTATTTGCAATCGGCGGTATAGTCGGAAACCATATAAATCAGGAGGATAGAACATGAGAACAAAACCTATTTTTGAAGGAGCAGCCACAGCACTGGTGACTCCGCTTGACGAGTCCGGCGTAAATTACGCACAGCTGGAGAGACTGATCAACTGGCAGATCGATGAAGGGATAAATGCACTGGTTATCTGTGGAACCACAGGAGAGGCGTCCACATTGACCGATGAGGAACACCGCGAGGTGATCCGCTATTCCGTGGAGGTGGCAGCAGGCCGCGTGCCGATCATTGCAGGAACCGGTTCCAACGACACCGCTTACGCGGTGGACCTGACCAAGTTCAGCTGCGACGCAGGCGCTGACGGTATGCTGGTGGTCACCCCTTATTACAACAAGGCTACCCAGAATGGTCTGATCAAGATGTTTGAGACCATCGCGGACAATAGCACCAAGCCTCTGATTCTCTACAATGTTCCCTCCAGAACCGGCGTGAACATTCTGCCCTCCACCTACGCGAAGCTGGCTGATCATCCCATGATCGCGGGCATCAAGGAGGCCAACGGAAATATCTCCAGCGTTGTGGAGACCGCTTCCCTGGTGGGCGACAAGCTGGACATCTATTCAGGAAACGACGACCAGATCGTGCCGATCATGTCCATGGGCGGAAAGGGTGTGATCTCCGTGCTGTCCAACGTGCTTCCCGCCAAGACGGTGGAGCTGTGCCAGAAGATGCTGAAGGGCGATGTGAAGGGTGCCGCAGCGATGCAGATGGAGATGCTTCCCCTGATCAATGCACTGTTCTGTGAGGTAAATCCGATCCCCGTGAAGGCGGCGATGGCAGCGATGGGATACTGCGAGGATTACCTGAGACTGCCGCTGACTTCCATGGAGGAGGCACACAGGCAGGTGTTGCTTAATGAAATGCGCAAGCAGGGGGCAATCAAATGAAGATAATCGTTAACGGCGCCGGCGGCCGCATGGGCAACGAAGTGATCAGGATGGCTCAGGCCGGAATGCGCGGCGCAGAGATGGCAGCGGCAGTGGATATCAACGGCTGCAATGTGACCGGCTGTGCGGTGGCAAAGTCTCTGGATGAGTACGAAGGTCCCGCGGACTGTGTGATCGATTTCACGCATCATACAGTGACTGCCGGACTGCTGGAATATGCGAAGAAGAGAAAACTGCCGGTGGTGATCGCCACCACCGGTCATACCGAGGACGAGAAGGCGCTGATCAAGGCTGCGGCGGCAGAGATCCCGGTATTTTTCTCCTACAATATGTCACTGGGTGTGGCGGTGTTAGCCTCTCTGGCTGAGAAGGCGGCGAAGATGTTCCCCGATGCGGATATCGAGATCATCGAGAAGCACCACAATCGCAAGCTGGATGTTCCCAGCGGAACTGCGCTGCTTCTGGCTGACCGAATCAAGCTGGTTCGCGCTGACGCGGAGTATGTGATCGGCCGTCACGAGAACGGAAAGCGTACCAAAAATGAGATTGGCATCCATTCCCTGCGCATGGGCAATGTGGTGGGTGAGCACGAAATATTGATCTCCACCGACAACGAGGTGATCACCCTGAAGCACGAGGCCAAGGACAGAGCGCTGTTCGCCGAGGGAGCTCTCAGCGCGGCGGCATTTCTGGTGAAGCAGCCCGCAGGCCTGTACAATATGCAGGACATGATGGCGGCGGAGTGAGGAGGATTCCATGATTTGCAATAATTTGGGCATAAATGCTGTCGGCCATCTGACCTTTGCCGGCAGAGATACGGTGGAGCTGGCCAAAACCTACGGCACCCCCGCCTACTTTGTGGACGAGGAGAAGATCCGCGAGAAGTGCCGCATCTACAAGGCGGCCATGAAGGAGAGCTTCGGCGGTGCTTCCCACCCGCTGTTTGCCAGTAAGTCACTGTGCTTTAAGCGGCTCTATGAGATCATGAAGGAAGAGGGCATGGGCGTGGACATTGTGTCCTCTGGCGAGCTGTACACGGCGGTGGCAGCGGGCTTCCCTCTGGAGGAGGCTTACTTCCACGGAAATAATAAAACCGACGAGGATATCCGTTTCGCCATGGATCATCACATGGGCCATTTTGTCTGCGACAATATGGAGGAGTTGGAGGCCATCGACGCTGAGGCAGGCAAGCGCGGGATTGTCCAGAAGATTTTACTTCGCCTGGCACCGGGCATCGACCCTCACACCCAGCAGAAGATCAATACCGGGCGGGTGGATTCCAAGTTTGGCGTGGGCATTGAGACTGGACAGGCTGAGGCGGCTGTCGGTGTCGTGCTTCAAAAGAAAAATATTGCGCTTTGCGGTTACCACTGCCACATCGGCTCTCAGATATTTGAGTATGAGCCTTTCTGTGACGCGGCGGTGATCATGCTGAAGTTTGCGGCGCAGATGAAGGAAAAGTACGGATACGAAGCTGCAGAGATCAATCTGGGCGGCGGCATGGGTGTCCGCTACATTGAGGGGCACCCGGAGATCGACTACGCGGAGAATATCAGAGGTATCGGTGCGCTGGTGGCGAAGACATGTGCGGAGTTGGGCATTCGGATGCCCACCATTCTGATGGAGCCGGGCCGCAGTATCGTGGCTGACGCAGGATTGACCCTGTACACCGTGGGCGGAACCAAGGTGATCCCGGGCTTTAAAAACTACGCATCCATCGACGGCGGTATGCCGGACAACCCCAGATATACCCTTTACGAGTCCCCCTACACCGTTATTTTGGCTAACCGGGCAACAGAGGAGGCAGATTTCAACTGCACCATCGCGGGCAGATGCTGCGAGAGTGGGGATCTGATCCAGGAGAACGTAAATATTCCCAAGCCGGTGCGCGGAGACATCCTGGCGGTGCTGACCACCGGAGCTTACAATTACTCCATGGCATCCAACTACAATCGTATCCCCAGACCGCCGGTGATCATGCTGGCGAAGGATCGGGAGTATGTGGGCGTGAGAAGAGAAAGCTTTGCGGATCTGATTTTGAATGATATGTAACACACAGGGTAAATGGAGCGTGAAAAAACGACGGTTTTGAACTTATGAAAGCCAACCGGAATAAACCCGAGAAATGAATTTGAATGTTTTTTCACACGCCCATTTGCGATTTGTGTGTCAAGGCGTAACACCATAGATAGGAGAAGACCATAATGGACAATGAGTTATATCTGCAGGCCACGGCTGTGATGGAGGAGCTCAGCCTGAAGGCTAAGCTGAAGCGCGGAGATATCGTAGTGGTCGGCTGTTCTACCAGTGAGATCATCGGCTCGAAGATTGGAACAAACTCCAGCCCCGAGACTGCTAAGGTGGTTTTTGAGGCGCTCCATGAATATGCTGCTCAGAACGGACTGTATCTGGCGGTGCAGTGCTGCGAGCATCTGAACCGTGCGATCATCGTCGAGCGGGAGGCTGTGCCCTTTGCGGAGATCGTAAATGTGGTGCCGCAGCCCAAGGCGGGAGGCTCCATGGCGACCCAGGCGTATGCGCATTTTAACGATCCGGTGGCTGTCGAGGAGATCAAGGCGGATGCCGGCATTGATATCGGTTTTACGCTGATCGGTATGCACCTGAAGAAGGTGGCTGTTCCGGTGCGTCTGGAAAATAACCGGATAGGAGAGGCGATGGTGATTGCCGCCCGCACTCGTCCGAAGTTTATCGGCGGTGTGAGAGCGGTTTATGACGAAGAGATGTTATAGGGAAAAGATGTTATAAGGAAAAGATGTTATAAGGAAAAGGGGAGTGCTGTATAACCAATGTCAATGCTTAGCCTGTTGACATTGAGTGTGCAACACTCCCTTTCTTTATTGTCAGCCCTATAAATTGGAAATTTCCTTCTTCAATACTTTTTTGCACCAAGTGCGTTTGTTGCATTTGGGACACTTTAAGTGACGAGTAGTTCCTCTATGCATCGCCCACAGTGCTGCTGAATAGGTGGGCACAATTTCGTGACCGCAATTTTTGCACTTGTAAGCACCTACACTTACCTCAAGCTTTAATGCATAAAAGCACGGTACTAAAAACAAGATGCAAATTCCCAAAATTATGACAAGCTGCCAAATGCCTTCGGGTATCAAGAGTGAAGAAATGAAGATACCTGCAAACAGGGCTGTCATGCTTACACCCATAATGACCCACATAGAAGTCCAGATTGTTTTGTTTTTTCGTTCTACTTCTTTCGCCAAATCGAGCAAAAGCTGCTCATTTTTCTGATTACTGTTTTCCATACTGATTTTCTCCCCACTTAATAGTTCGTTTACACTGATGCAAAGGATATCACAGAGTTCAAGCATGATAGAAGAATCGGGCATTGCCATGCCTCTTTCCCATTTGGATATTGCTTTGTCGGTGATACCCAGTTTTTCTGCCAGCTGCATTTGTGTTAAATTTGATTTTTTTCTGCAGTCGGCAATAAATCTTCCGATTTTTGTTTGGTCCATAAGTGCCTCCTTTCGTTTTCAGTATAGATAATTAGAAAAAGAAAATACACCCACCAGTGGTTTAGTGAGGAGAAGTAAACCAGTGGTAGAGTGAAGCAGAAAAGTCCTATTGCAGTTCTTTCACGGTAATTCCCAGATCTCTGTTCCAGGGCATGATATACAGTGTGCCTGTGACATCGTCAACACGATAGTGAGTCATCGTGCAGAAGTCGCCGTATGTGGAGGCGGAGACGGAGTTGCCGTTAATGGTCCAGGCGGTACCTGCGGCGGGCTGAGCAAGCTCGAAAAGTCCTGAGGTACCTATACCGCAGTGTGCAACCAGTGGATTGCACACATAGTCAGAGGGATTGATTCCTGTGAAGGCTGCAGCTGAGACAACGCGCACTTCAGAAGTCTGGAGCTCGCCGCGGATCACTTCCTCCACCGATAGGACGAAGCAGGTGAGAAACCAGGATTGCTTGTCTCTTTGGTCGGAGAACTGAAGGTACTCGACGTCAGTGATTGCACCCTTTATGATAATGGAGCTGGTATTGATGAGGTTCTCGGCTTCAGAGGGCCCATGAATGTTGGGTAATTCGCCGGAATGTATCTGCGGTGCAGAGATTCTTTTGGGAGATGGATGATCAGTTGAGGATATGAGCAGCCACAGTCCCAGACTACCGAGTAGTACAGTGATGATAAGGAATAAAGGCAAATGGTTTGATTTCGCTGTTCGTTTGTTTTTCATGGAAGGCTCCTTTTTGTGCCGAAAAACACTCGTTTATCACGGATTGTCTCGTCACTCATATAGCCGATAAAACAGCAGAAAGGTTACACTTACCGTCTCAATATCCCACCGCAGCCCCCACCAGCAGCATTGCGCAGGTCACCGCCAACACCATGAGCTGGAACGGCAGGCTCCATTTCACCCACTTGCCATAGCTGATGCCGGAAAGGCCCAGCCCGATCAGCAGCACCGGATTGGTGCAGTAGAACAGGTTGCTGAAGCCGTCGCCGAAGGCGTACGCCACCACCGCCAGCTGGCGGGAGAATCCGCACAGGTCGGACAGCGGAGCCATCAGCGGCATCAGCAGGAATGCCTTGGCGGAGCCGGAGGGGATGAAGAAGTTCATCACCAGGGTGCAGAGATATACAAACAGAATGGATACGCCCGAGGGCAGTTCGGTGATCAGCCCGGTTAGATAGTAAAGGATCGTGTCCAGAATCTTTGCCTCCGCCAGCGTATATTTGATGGAGCTGGCCATGAGGATCAGCAGGACCGCTGGGAAAATGCTGGTCGCACCGTCGATAAAATTCTTTCCCAATTCTTTTTTCTTCATGCCACAGACCAGACAGGAGGAGACTCCGGCAGCCAGAAAGATCACGGCGATCAGCGGCATCAGGATACCCTGAAGAAAGGGCACAAAGGCGGAGCAGAGAATCATCAGAATACCTGCGCCCAGAATGGAGGCAAAGACGATAAGGCCCTTATCCAGCAGGGCGTTGGATTTGAAGACGGAGGAATCCTGAGTGGAGGAAGTCGAATCAGCTGAGGATGCCGCAGAGGAAACGGAAACTTTGTTATCGACAGCGGATCCGGTTGCCAGCGTCGTAGCTGAGGAAAATGCAGCAGCCTTATCCAGTTTCTTCGCGTGATATACCAGAAATCCCATCAGCAGACCATAGATCAGCACGAAGGAGATCAGTCGCAGGCTCATTCCGGAGAACATGGGAAGTCCCACCAGCTCCTGTGCCACGCCCACGGTGAAGGGATTACACACGCCGGAGGCGAAGCCGCAGCCCACCGCCAGCAGGCTCATGCCCATGCCGATGCGGGCATCCCAGCCCATGGAGATGGCCAGCGCCACCGCCAACGGGATCATGGGGACGCATTCCTCGAAGCTGCCCACGAAGGCACCCATGGCCATAAAAAACAGGGACACCAGAGCCAGCATCTGATATTTGCTGTTCCGGAAGCGGTGCCCGATCTTTTCCAGCATGTAGTTCATCAGGCCGCTCTTATCCAGACTGTGGAAGATACCGCCGATGACCAGCAGAAAGACGATGACCGCGATGATGGTCATATTTCCGGCCGCGCCCAGCACCAGAAAAGGTGAGAGCAGCCATTTGACGAGGGAGATACCGCCCTCTGTGGGAGTGTAGCTGCCGTTTACAATCAGCTCCTGGCCGTTCTCCTCGACACGCGCATATTCCCCGCCGGGGATGACAAAGGTCAGTACGTAGGCGGTGATCATCAGCGCCAAAAGAATGACTATCGCTGCAAGGAATGATTTGGCGCTGATATTCAGACCGGTGGAAGGGGCCTGAGCGGAAGTTTCGGAAGTGTTTTTCATGGGATGTCCTCGTTTGTTGTCAGTTTGTTTGCAGAATAATACCATCACACCAGATCCACGATGCCGGAATTGTTTGCAATATATGCCACGTCATCGTAACGGTTCATGGCATACAGATGGATGCCGGCGATATCACAGGCCCGGTACTGATCGATCAGCTCTATAGTGTAGTCCAGGCCGGCCTTGCGGAAGTCTGCCCGCTTCTGAGCGGCGAACTTGTCCAGCGGCTCCGGATCGTAGGGGTTGGGGAAGATCCAGTATTTGGTGATGATCTCACAGAGTCTGCGGTCCATGACGCAGGCATTGTGGCTCAGGGCGTTGGTCAGCGTGCCGGCAATGCTGGTGATGGGCATGACTCCTACGTCGATGGGCATGGTGACACCGGCCTTGCGGATCGCGTCCATCCAGCGGCGGAACTGGTCCATATTCCAGCAGAGCTGGGTAATCACATAGTCTGCGCCGTTGTCCTGCTTCTGCTTCAGCACGGCGATGTCCGCCTCCAGGCTGCGGCACTGTACATGCCCCTCGGGGGAGCCTGCCACGGCGATGGTAAACTTGTCGTCGAACTCCCGGCGGATAAACTTGACCAGCTCGGTGGCATAGCGGAAGTCGCCGTTGGTGCCGGTCCAGCCGAAGGGCAGGTCACCCCGCAGCGCCAGCACATGATCCACACCGTGGTCCAGGTATGTCTGAAGCTTTTCGCGGATGTCGTCCTTGGTGTTTCCGATGCAGGTGAAGTGGGTCACGGGAGTGGCCTTGCCGGATTTTTTGATGCAGTCAAGGACCTCCAGATTTTTGCCCACGTTGGTGCCGCCTGAACCGTAGGTGCAGGAAATATAGTCGGGGGCTAAGGTGTATAATTTATCCAGGACACCACCTTCTCTGCACAGCTTTTCCATGCCGATGTCGGATTTGGGAGGGAATACCTCGAAGGAAAATGTTCGTCTTTTTGCCATAATATCGTTTATGTTCATACTCTGTCTCCGGAAAACGTTTCTTGCATTGTAACATTAACCGAAGGGGATTTCAATCGGAAAGTATTTCTGCGGGAAATATTTTAGCGTGTGAACAAAAATATGTCTGAACCCATTCTTTAGCAACACCTTTTCGCACTTTCTAAAAATCTGAACGATATTTTTGGATTTTATACCGCATTTATATTGTAAAAAGAGTATGTGATATGTTATAATTATAATAGTAACTTGCTGTTAGACTCTGACTAAATGTCAAAGTTTATTTTTCTGTGTTGCTATACTAAAAGACTAGTTATAGAGTGGAGCGCAGATAAACGGCGTAAATTTATTGATGCGTGAAAACTAACGGGAAAGGAGCGCTAATGAACATTTTTGAATGGCTGCAAAAAATGAATGAGGAAAGAAAATTGAGAGAGATTGACCGCAACAGTGTGCTGAACGGAACGGCTCAATGGGATGTGATTCCTGCTTCTATGTACTATACTCATACGGAGGAGGAGATCCGGCAGATAAAGGCGAAAGCGATAGAAAGAGTAAAGAAAGTGGTCGATGAATTGTGTGATTAAATGTTTTTTTATGTGCAAAACAAACAAAATAAAGGGGAAAATAACAAAAAACTATTATTAAAGGATTGACAGAAGCGCGGAGAAAGGCTATTATTTCTATATAGGTTAATGCCCCCAAATGGAGGAAAGTATATGGGAAGAATTGATAAAGAATCGATAGGGCATCGTCAGCAGATGATTATGCAGTGTATGTGGGATGCCGGCCAGCCGATCACAGTAGGCGAGATCATTCGCAGATTGGATGAGATGTGTGGACAGAAGTTTGCCGGACCTACGATCAATACGCAGGTACAGATTCTGGTGAACAGAGGACTGGTTGAGCAGGGCGCAAAGATACATCAGTCATTTACCTACAGCCCATTGATTACCAGAGAGGAATTTCAGGAGAGAGAGATCAGGAGATTTTGTAATCTGACTTACAATGGTTCTCCCAGCGCTGTTGTGGCAGCGATGCTTCGAAATGGTATTTCTGAGGATGAGTTGAAAAAAATTCGCGAAATGATCAATGCTTAATTTGAATTCAGCACATTAAATGTGTTTTGGACTAATCAAAAAAAGATTTACAAGGATAAATCAGTCAAAAAAAAGAGTCCCGCTTCGTGTAAAACGGAGCGGGACTCTTTTGAATAGAGGAATCGCGGGGATTATCTGCGATTTCCAAAGAGGCCTCTGCTGATGCTCTTGCCCAGTTCGCGGCCGATGGAGTTCAGCGCTGACCCCACAAATTTGTCTGCCTGTTTCTGGAAACGCTTACGCTGACGTTCGCGCTCCTTTTCCATGGCTGCGATTTCGCGCTCGCGCTCCCGCACGGCAGCGGCGTAGAGGCGTTCCTGTTCGCGCTGGGCAGCCAGCTCCTGTTTGCGGCGCTCTCTTTCCAGTGCAGCCAGCTGGCGCTCACGCTCTCTGGCGGCTGCGGCTGCAGCTTTCTTTTGCTCGCGCTCCAGCTCTTTGATCCGCTGCTGAATGGCTTTTTCCTCAGCAGCCTTTCTGGCAGCTTCCTCCTCGGCGGCTAAATCGTATTCGCGCTGCCTGATCAACAGTTCGTAAGCGGATTCACGGTCAAGCGGCTCGCGGTAAAGCTCCTCCAGCTCGCTTTCCGCGATGATCTGATCCACAATAGCCTCGTCGGCAGGCTTCATCAAACTTTGAGGGGGTAAAATATAAGCCTGCTCCACCACACCGGGAACACCGTTCTCGTCCAGGAAGGAGACCAGAGCCTCGCCTACGCCCAAAGTTCCGATCACGTCCTCGGTCTTGAAGGCAGGGTTGGGCCGGAAGGTCTGGGCCGCGGTGCGGACGGCCTTCTGCTCGGCGGGGGTATAGGCTCTCAGGGCGTGCTGCACGCGGTTGGACAGCTGCGCCAGTACATCGTCGGGGATGTCACTGGGGCTCTGGGTGATAAAGTATACGCCCACGCCCTTGGAGCGGATCAGCTTGACCACCTGAGTGATCTTTGTCAACAGCGCTTTGGGCGCGTCATCGAACAGCAGATGCGCCTCGTCAAAGAAAAACACCATTTTGGGGCTGTCCAGATCGCCCTCCTCGGGCAGACGCTCGAACAGCTCGGACAGCATCCACAGCAGGAAAGTGGAATAGAGCACCGGGCTGTTGATCAGTCGGGTGCTGTTTAAAATATTGATATAGCCGCGCCCGGTTTCGTCAGTCATCATCCAGTCGTGGATATCCAGTGCAGGCTCGCCGAAGAAAATATCGCCGCCCTCGTCCTCCAGCGCCAGCAGGGCACGCTGGATCGCGCCGATGCTCTGAGAGGACATATTGCCGTAAGCGGTGGTATACTCTGCCCGATGTTCGCCGCAGTACTGGAGCATGGAACGCAGATCCTTCATATCCAGAAGGAGCAGTCCGTTGTCGTCGGCGATGCGGAACACGATATTCAGCACGCCGGTCTGCACCTCAGTCAGCTCCAGCATGCGGGCCAGCAGCGTGGGGCCCATATCAGAGACAGTGATGCGGACCGGATGCCCCTTCTCCCCGAAAATATCCCAGAAGCGGGTGGGGAAAGCGGTATATTCCCAGTTTTCGATGCCAAAGCGGCCGATGCGCTCCTGCATCTTTTCGCTGTCGACACCGGGCATACAGGTGCCGGAGATATCGCCCTTGATATCCGAAAGAAAAACAGGCACGCCCATGGCGGAAAAGGATTCGGCAATTACTTTCAGTGTGGTGGTTTTGCCGGTACCGGTGGCGCCGGCGATCAGTCCGTGGCGGTTGGCCATGGACGGGCAGATGCAGACAGGCTTGTCGCTCTGCGCGATCCAAAGGGAATCATTTGTGTACATAGAGACCTCCCGGGTAATGAACGTTTGTATCTATTTTAGCGGATAAAGACAGGAATGGCAATGTTTTTCTTTTGCGGAGGAATAAATCGCCGGTGTGGGGGAGGGGAAAGTCATATTTGGTGTCCCCGCTTCATAGAATTGACCAAGAGGAGGGCGGTAGCATGGCTGATTTTACGAGATTTATTTCCTATTTATATGACTATAGAGGCGGAGAGCGGAATCGGAATCTGGGATTTGCCAAGGTAGAGTCACGGCAGGGAATGTGCAGATTGACGGTGTGCCTCAATCATGGACAGGTCCTGCAGCAAAAGATGGCGCTGTGCGGCTACATAGCCGGTGAGGGCGTGTCTCTGGTACACCTTGGAGAGATGGAGAAGGGCGCGCGGGAACGGCAATGGAGATTTCCTGCCGGGAACCTGGGCGGCTGTGGTGTGGCACCGGAACAGCTGTCCGGATTAATTTTGCTCAGCGAGGATCGGAGAGCATTTCTGCTCAGTGTGTGGAATGACGGGAACCTGACGGCGGAGGATATTCGGCTGGGTGCTTTTTGGGAAAAAGCACAGGCATCGGGATTGGCCAAACAGGACGAGGCGGTATCCGGTGCAGAGGAGGAAGTGAAGAGTCAGGAAGTGAACGAAGGGCAAACGGTGAATGCAGGGAGGCGGCCTGACAACGCGCAAGAGGATCAAAAGCTGCGCGTTGAGTCCGGGGACGGAAAGGAGATAGCACGGGAGAGCGCTGACGAGACGGATTATCACACCAGATACCAGATCGACCGGGACAATGACGAGATTGCGATGGAGAATGCATCATCCAAAACGATAACAGTGCCGATTGCGCCCGGCGCGGCCATGCCGGCAGACTGCGGCACGTCTGCTCCGGAACCATGGCTTACACTCTGCAGGCTGTTCCCGGCGGCGAAGCCCTTTGAACCCTCAGCGTGGGAGGTCCTCTGCATTTCATTGCAGGACATTGGCCGGCTCCCGCCGGAAAACTGGGTCTGGGGAAACAATCATTTTGTTCTTCACGGATTTTATCAGTATCGCCATCTGATTCTGGCCAGACAGCGGGTGGAAAACCGAATCTATCTGGGGGTTCCGGGGGAGTTCGGAGTCAATGAGAAATTCATGGCGGCCATGTTTGGTCTGCACCGGTTTGAGCGGGAACGAAAGGGAAAGAGCGAAATGGGGTACTGGCTGGCACCGGTCAATCTGAATCAGCTCTGAGAAAATGGGGAAAACAGGGTTTGAAGAGGTCCGCAGCGGGAACACTAAAGGCAAATGACCCTGGCTATCCCGCGAGACAGAAAAATCCGGGATAAATCTGAAGGCGGGTCATGCTGATTGGTGACAGGAGTGGAACAGACGAGATTTTATCATTGGTCGGGCAGCCGGTTTTCTCCGGAGGTATTCGGCAGCCAGCTGTCCGGATTAATAGAGGCGGCAAAGAAAAAAACGGGGAAGGAGAGGGTGCTTTACCTGTGTATCGGCAGCGACCGATCGACGGGAGACAGCCTTGGCCCGCTGGTGGGGCATCAGCTGTGCCGCATGGTGCCGACGGGGACGCTGGTGCTGGGGACTCTGCGAAAACCGGTGCATGCCGTCAATCTGAAGGCGACGATGGATTTTATCCGGAGCTGCTGCAGCAATTATCTGGTGGTGGCGGTGGACGCTTCCGTGGGACGGGAGGATCACGTGGGCGGCATTACCCTGGGGCTGGGGTCCATTCGTCCGGGCCTGGGAGTGTGCAAAAAATTGCAGGAGGTCGGGGATATTTATATCACCGGGGTGGTTCACAGCGGGGACAATCTGGAGCCGGAGCTGCTGCAGAGCACCCGGCTCGCTCTGGTGATGGAACTGGCGGAGTGTATTTCCTTGGGGATTTCCTGTCGAAACATTTTCTGAATACGGTGTAATCGTTAGACAAAAATCGATTCCTCTATTGTGCTATGATGTAAAAAATGGATTGTCGAGGGGTGAAATCGGCGGACAAGGGTTCGTTGCCGGGAAAAACTCCCCCGATAATCGGCAAGGAGGGGGAAAGAGTGGAAAAGCAGGAGAAAACGATGCGTCCGATACCGAAAAATGTGCGTCAGATCGGCGAGCGTGACGAGGAAATCAGACTATATATTGAGGATTATGTGAACACCTTTATCCGCAAGTGCGCGCGTGCGGATAAGCCGATAGTGGGAGCCTTGATCGGCGATTATTATCGGAATGAGGGAAAAGAATTTCTGTTTGTGGAGGGAGCTGTCCAGGCGGAGGGCTATCAGGTGACTGACGGTCGTGTCGTGATGACCGATGAGGCATGGAGCGGACTCTACGGGAAAATCAGTGAGTTCTTTTCCGGGCGGACGATTTGCGGGTGGTTTATCTGCAGCGGGGAGTCGGAAAACTGTAACGTGGGGATGCTCCGCGGCTTTATGTATGAGAATCTGGGGGCGGAGAAGAGGGCCCTGATCATTCGCAACGCTGAGGCGGAGGAGGAGACCTTCTCCGTATATGATCAGAATGTGATCCGCGAGCAGCTGGGATATTATCTGTTTTATGAGCGGAATGAGCCCATGCAGTCCTACATGGTGACAACCGTATTTGCAGCGCGGACAGATCCGGTGGCGGTGGATGCGGTGACGACTCACATGCGGACTCGGATGGTGGAGAAAAGAGAGATCCCGGTGCAAAAATCGGGATATTCCTTTGTTTCCGCCGCGGCGTTGGTGCTGGGGATTATCGCGCTGGCGTCCGGAATCGTGATGATGAATCATTATGAGCAGCTGCGGGAGATGGAAGCAATGCTGACAAATCTGAGCGGAAATTTCCTGGAGTCGCGGAACGAGACCGAGGAGGATGGGACAGCGCAGACGAGGCCCGTATTCGGGGAGCTGATCATTGAGGATGTGAGTGGAAATGTGACTCCCACGGAAAGTGAGTCGGAGGCAGAATCGGCGGAGTCAGCCGGCGAGACGGAGCCGGATGGAATCGGGGCAGGCGGGACGCTGCCTGCGGAGGATGAGGGAGCGAATGGAGAAAGCGCTTCTGTGAGCGGCGGAAATGACGGGGACGGCGAGTCACAGAGCAGTGAAAACACCGGCCAGGTGTCCGGGACGGAGGCTGGAGACGAGACTTCTCCGGCACAGGACGAAACCTCCGCAGCGGGAATCGATACAGAAGCAGGTGCCGTGCCCGAATACCGCAGTTACCTGGTGGAGAAGGGGGATACGCTGGTAACCATCTGCTGGAAACTATACGGTTACCGCGACGACGAAATCATTGACCGGATCTGCGAGATCAATCAGCTTGCTGATAAAGATCACATCTATGCGGGACAAGAGCTGTTGATTCCTTGAAATTCTCTGTAAAGTGTGGTAAGATATATAAAATTGAGTGCAGAGGATACGGTGTTTTCATGATGTCTGCGGATTGTTGCGCATATTGTGCCAGGAAAAAACTGCGATCCGCGCGTCATGCGGAATGGGGATTATATGAGAGATACAGATAAAGAGCGTGAAAAACGAAAAAAACAGCTGCGTCAGGGGATGACTGCGGCGCCGGAAACGTCAAAAAAGCCGGAGCCGGATGAACTGGATAAAAAGCTGCGCAGGCATCGGGCGGTGCGGCTGCTGATCCTGCTTCTGGCGGCTGTGGTGGCGGTGGGGGCATTCGTCCTGTTGGAGATGAATCGGAGAAAAGAGATCTACGACGGACATGTGATTTCCTGGGAAAAGGAGATCACCACCACGGGAAATGACCGGTACATTGCCTACATGGATTATATTCTGCGCTGGAATCGGGATGGCATCACCTATGTAAACAGTAAAGGGGAGGCTGTCTGGACGCAGAGCTTTGAACTGTCAGACCCGGTGGCCGTGGTAAACGGCAGCTACGCCGCGGTGATTGACAGAGGTGGATATCTGCTGTACATATTTAATGAGAGCGGCTGTACCGGAAAGGTCAGTACGCTGCTTCCGATTCACAAGGTGACGGTCTCTGCCGGAGGCGTGACGGCGATTGTGGTGGAGGATGATCTGGCGGACAAGGTGTTCTTCTACGATATGTCCGGCCGCCAGATGGGCATCGAGATGAAGACCCTGCTGACGGAGGACGGCTATACACTGGATATGTCCCTGTCTCCCGACGGGCAGCAGATGGTGGCTGCCTATGTATATCTGGATCAGGGCGTGATGAAAAACCAGGTGGTGTTCCGCAACTTCGGTGATGAGGGACAGGAGATGATCAAACGTCTGGTCGGCGGCTTTAAGGAGTACGACGGACAGCTGATCGGTCGGACTGTGTTTCTGGATGATGTGTACGCATGTGCCTTTGCGCAGGATCGGGTATGTTTTTACTCGCTGAAAAACCGATTGTCGCCGCAGCTGGTAAAACAGATCGATTACGGCGAGGAGATCTGCAGCGTTTTCTACAGCACAGAGTATGTGGGGGTCATTTCCGAGGGGAGTGATTCTGCAAAACGGCAGATCAGTGTTTATGACCGAACCGGAAAAGTGCTTGCTGAGTTTGAGACGGCGTTTGCCTATACAGGGGCAAATTTCTCAGGCGGACGGATCGTTTTGTATAACACATCCTACTGTGAGATATATAACCTTTACGGTGATCTGAAGTACGAGGCTGCCGTGGGCAGCGATATCCGGTGGCTGGCCTGTACAGCGGAGGATATGCTTCTGATAATCGACGGAAAGACGGCGCGGGAGATTAAACTGGAGTCGGCAAATACATGGGACGATTTGCTGGGGCGCTGAGATTTTGCTGTCGGACATATGGTCGCAGGAACAGGGGTGTCCCTGGCAGCGTGAGAGCTGCCGACAGCAGATGAAATTGACGATTGAATTACATTCAAATATATAATTTATGGAGGACAGATGATGAATAAGCCGGTTTTGGTCATTATGGCAGCAGGACTGGGCAGCCGTTACGGCGGTCTGAAACAGATGGATCCCATGGACGCTTACGGAAATCTGATCATTGATTTCTCGATTTACGATGCGATCCGTGCCGGGTTCGAGAAGGTGGTGTTTATTGTAAAAGAGGCAAACGTGCAGGATTTCAAGGATACCATCGGAAAGCGTATCAGTCCGTTTATTGAGGTGGAGTATGCGATCCAGGATATGGCGGATATTCCGGAAGGGTATGTGATCCCCGATGGCCGTGTAAAGCCCTGGGGCACCGGACATGCGATCCTGGCCTGCGCCGAAGCGGTGAAGGCACCCTTCGCAGCCATCAATGCGGACGATTACTACGGCCCCGAGGCGTTTAAGCAGATCTATGATTTCCTTGCAAATGCAGAGGACGATGACAGGTATCAGTACGCCATGATCGGATACCTGATTGAAAATACCGTTACCGAGCACGGTACGGTGGCTCGCGGTGTGTGTGCCATGAAGGACGGCTATCTGACCAAGATCGACGAGCGCACCAAGATTGAGAAGCGCCCCTACGGCGCGGCATTTACCGAGGATGACGGACAGACCTGGACCGATCTTCCGGCAGGCACTCCGGTTTCCATGAATTTCTGGGGATTCACTCCCGGCATCATGGATGAGCTGAAGGAGCGCTTTGTGACCTTCCTGGACAAGGTGGCTGACGGCAGAGAGGACCGCATGAAGGGCGAGTTTTACATTCCCAAGGTTGTGGGCGAGCTGGTGGACGAGGACAGGGCCGTGGTTAAGGTATTGACCTCCTCTGACAAGTGGTACGGTGTGACGTATAAGGAAGATAAGCCCGGTGTTATGGCGGCACTGCAGGCGCTGAAGGATGCTGGCGTGTATCCGGAGACGCTGTGGCAGAAGTAAGGTCGTTGGAGTTGAACTGGAATAATTTAATATCTTGTGTAATCAGGACATGATGATACGCAGGAATTGCGCGGTTGTTTTTTCACCAGAACGCGATTCCTGCGTATTTTACATAGGAATTTATTTGATTAATCAGACTGATTTGTTGTGGCAGGGATTAGAGTATCCATCACCTGGTCGACGGCGGCTTGTTGAGAGGCAGATAAAGAACGATAAACAGCAATGTGTTGTTTTTCTTTTTCTGTCAGGTAAACTTGTGAGGCATCTTCGTTAAAAAACTCAGATAAGGAACAATCTTTTGGACACATCGGATAATTCGCTGAGTCGATACCTGGACATTTTTTTGGCTTTTCGTATTTCAACTAAGCGTTTGCTGATTTCCATAAATTACTCCTCTATTTGTACTTATTTTATTATGCTATAAACAAAGAAGAAAAATAAGTACGATATATCGGTTGCAATAGGTACGAAATATCGGTATGACAATGTGCAGAATACGGAATTAGTATATCAATAATTTTATGAAAATGCAGGTTGAGGACAAAAATCTGCATGTTAGGGATATTGCGCTTGAGCAATTCGAGAAAATTTGTTATAAAATTAATTAGATTATTGATGTGCAGAAATTGTCGGCAGTGGTTGGGAGGGCTGTTGATGATTGAGGTAAATAAACAGGAGCTGGAATGCGTTAAGCTGTCGGTTAGGGGGCTGGAGTTTCGCGGTGTTTCTGTAATGAAAACGCTGGTGCGCAGTGTTGAGGTGTTGTGCGAATATTACGAGAATAGTGGTGAACCGGGATATTTGTATGCTGCTGTTACAAGGATACAGGCATATCTGGAAATTGGTTTTTCTTATGAATCGGAAAAAGAGTTGTTTGATCGGGTGTTGATACTTTTGGGAACATCAAGGAAAGAACAATTCCCCAGGCGTACTTATGCAGCGAAAGATATTCTGCTCACGCGGCCACAGATCCGCAGATTGATTAAACCTTGGAGTAGTTCTAAATATCATACAATGCCCATAGACGAAGTCCCTGATGACATTATCGACAAGGTTCTTGGAAAAAAAATAGGACGGTATGAATACCACAGTAATGCTAATCCCACAGCAGCGGAATTTGATTATGTGTACATATTGTTTATCGACGAAGAAGAAAGCTACATTTATAATGTTCAGAAGGGGATGTATTATAGGCTGATGAAGCCGGAGGCGAAAGATGAAGATAGTAATTGTTGATGATGATGTGAAGTTTATGGATAAAATTGAGACGTTATGCAGAACTTGTCTTGAGAAAAACCATGAAAGCATAAGTGTTTATCGGTTCACGGATGGTAAAGCATTACTTGAAGATGGTGATCTTTCTGTGAATGGTGACTTGTATCTGTTAGACATCGAAATGCCTAGAATAGACGGTCTGCAATTAGGCGAAAAGTTGTTATCCAGATGTTCAGAAGCAAAAGTTGTTTACCTGACTTCCCATGAAAAATATGCATATAAAAGCATTAAATTAGGAGCCTTTTACTATATTCTTAAATCAGAGTATGAGGAGGAACTCCCTCGTGTGCTTGAACGTATTCTTCGAAAAAAGAGGGAAGAAGAACGAATGCACACGATAAAAGATGGGAATAAGTTAATCCGTGTGAGAGTGAAGGATATCCGATATGTGACGAAAGACGGCAAATATGCGGTTTTTCATTGTAGAGAAAAAGAGGCTTCAGAACGGAGTACGTTGGAAGAAATTTACCAAAAACTGCCAAAAGACAAGTTTGTGTTTATTGGAAAGGGACAGATCATCAATATTGACCATGTAATGAATATACAGGGGAATAAGATTGAATTGACCGGAAATGTTATTTTTAAGATAAGCAGGGTATATTATCCGAGTGCGATGGAGGTGTTGACCAAATATTTGGGTCGTGAATAATGATATTGTTTTATTACGGATGTGAGTTTATTTATACTGCAGCAATTGTCTGGGCGATTTTTGCCACTCTTGATGTGGCATCCAATAGGTCTGTTGCTAGTTACAAAACCGAACGGGCAAAATACATAACAGTAGCGTTCCTTTCCGCGCTGGAGGTACTGAATGTCTATACCGGTTCAGGGGTGTTTTCCAATAGTATTACATGGATATCAATTACAGTGCTAGCCATCGTATCGAAGATGGTTTGGAAAAGGCAATTCCGACGGAGTTGGATGATCGGAAATCTGTTTTGGAGCTTAGTGGTGATAGCAGATTTTTTTATTCAGGCGACAGTGACCTCCCTTTTGTATTCCGGTCAGATTAATCATGCGCTGATGATTATCAGTTGGGTTCGGGGAGTCTATTTGTTAATTTGGGCAGGGGTAATGGTTGTCTATATTAGATGTTGGCTTTCTCAGGCAGGGAATGTGATCAAATGGCTTTGTTCTGATCGCATTATCCGAATGACAACATTGATTGTGATTTTTTGTGTATATTACTTTTCACGAATCTATGCTGTGGATATGAATAGCATTTATTTTGAAAACTGGTGGGGAATGGTACTGGGATTCGTCTTGTTTGTTGTAGGTGTTATTATCTATAGTGTTAATGAAAAAGGAAAAAATACCACGAAGCTGCTGCAGATCAAGTGTGGGTTGTTGGAGGAACAGTATCAGCAGATCAGGGCGGAGCGAGAGTCAAAGGATATTTTGCTGCATGACATGAAGAATCACTTGCTTGCCATAGCGGGACTGGCTCAGGATGGTCAGGTGAAGCAAATAGAGACATATGTTCAGGAGATGTATCATATACTGGAATTAAAGGGACAGAAAATTTCAGTAGGGCATCCATTCCTGGATTTGATCCTTGATCAAAAGATAGCACAGGCTGAATGCGCAGGCATTAAAGTGAAGACGGAAGTTGGAGACTTGTCTGATCTAACGTTAAGTGAGATGGAAATCTGTGCACTGTTTTCTAATTTGCTTGACAATGCCATAGAGGCTAATGAACGGTTAGGGGATCGGGCGAAAAAGTGGATAAGGATTATCTGTAAAAGACAAAATAGGCTGTTGATCGTTTGGATCACGAATCCGACAGAAATAGAAGTGGTCAATGGTGAAATACCGGAAACGACGAAAACGGATAAAGTCCGACATGGATTGGGCCTTCGCAGTGTGAAACAGATTGTCGAAGGGCATGAGGGGATTTTGCGTATTTGCACAGAAAATGGAGCCTTTGAGGTTTACATATGTATGAGCGCATTTATGTAGCCTTGATGGATAGAGTAAAAGGAAAGGAAGAAAGTGTATGAACAAGCAGGAAATGCGAAAGCAAATGATGAAAGAAATAGGAATCATAGGAGATGCACAGCTGGAGATGGAAGAGATACAAAAGATGCAGCAGAATTCACCAGAAGATGCGGTATCTCTTTCGGTTGGGTGTAATGGATTTTTATCGTTGATTTGTTGTTCGTGATTGGTGGGATTGAAGGAGCAGAAATGCTCCTTTTTCCTTTCTAAATTTTAAGTTGAGGAGAATAAGAATTTGAATATGCAGTTGGAACAGATATATTGGCAAGTTTCTTGTGAAGTAGTAGATGATGGCGTTTTTTTACCATTTTATTTCCATTTTGTTGAAGTATTGAAAACGAGTTTGTCACGATACTGTGAAACAAAAGGTTTGACTGTTCCAAATTTTGATGCGGAATTAGTTAAAAGTATAATTGGTCAATTAAAAAGAATAAGTCTGAGAACGCTAATCCTGGAAATGAATTTATCTGAAAGATGTGGGGAATTGGTTGGCAAAGACGGGAAGGAGATGTATCACTTTTATGTCAATCAAAAAGTGAGTAATAATGAGTATCTTCAGGAGATATATAAAATATATCCTGAACTATACAAAGCTCTTTTTCAAGAGTTAGAGAGATGTATGCGAAACATCAGGTCTGTCTTAGAAAAATTCGAACAGGACAAAACAGAAATTAATAAGTCTTTTTTTGCAGCAAACCCAGCTCACTTCATTAGAAAAATTGGTGGCGGAGACTCTGATAGCCATAATGGTGGTAAACGAGTGTACTGGGTAGAATTGGACAATGGGGAAAGAATCGTGTACAAGCCCAGAAGTTTGGCGATTGACAAAATGTTTCAAGAATTTGTTGGCTATGTTAGTAATGGGTGCGGGATTGGTTATCAGTGGAACAACCTTCTGGACAAAACGGAGTATGGCTGGTGTTCATGGGTAAAAAAGAAAGACTGTGACACAAGAAGGGAGTTAGAGGATTATTATTTTCGAATCGGGATTTTGCTGTGCATAACGTATCTTTTGGGTGCGGAAGATATGCATTATGAGAATTTGATCGCAAATGGAGAATTTCCAATTTTAGTGGATCTCGAAATGGGAGTAGGCTGTCGTGGGATTGTTGAAGACAAAATAGGGTTTGGTGCGATAAATAAGGTCTATCGAGAATCTGTACTCCATACAGGAATCTTGCCACTTTACGCATGGAACGAGAAGGGGGAAGGGGTTAATGTAGGTGCGATGAACGGACGTGGGGGGCAATTATGCCCTATTAAGATGCCGGTAGTTGTGGAAACTGGAACTACAAATATGCACATAGAGTATCGTCAACCCGTAATGGCAGAAAGTAAAAATCTAGCCATGATGAACGGGACGTTTATTGAGCCGTATGAATTTTTGGAGCAAATTCAAGCTGGATTCGAGGCGGCTTATCTCATGATTGTGGGAGATAAAGAGAAAATCTCTGAATGGATTGATGAGTTCGGTAAGGTTCCGGTTAGATATCTGTTTCGTGAGACGCAGCAATATGCAATGATGCTGAACAGTTCATATCATCCGCAGTATCTGATGAGTCGAACGGAGCGATGTAAAAGTATCTGTTGCTTGAATCGAGGAGAAGAGAAAAACGTTGACGAGTTTCTTCGGGATAAAAAAGAATGGATTTACGAGCAGGAAGAAAAAGATTTGTATGAGGGTGATATTCCTTATTTTTGGTATATTGCTGAGGATTGTGCGTTACATAGTTCTACAGGTGAAGTGTATCTTAATTATTTTGAACAGCCAGTTATTGAAAGAATTAGGAATAGATTACAGAAAATGAACGGCCAGGATTTAGGGCGTCAACAGCGATTCATCCGTAATGCATTGTTTATTGGAACTAAGAAAATGGAAGATGAGAATCGCAATGGGGAATATGATTCAGAGAATATGGAATTAGAAGGAAGTGAGGAGGATGAAGTACGTATTGGTCTGTCAATAGCAGAAAAAATAGGAGATATTCTGCTGGAGGAAGCAATTTGGACAGATGATAAGGAGAATGTTGGTTGGATCAGCATGGTTATGGCAGGGTATCAGGAACGTGGGTACTTGATTAGACCAATGAATTATTACTTATATGATGGACTGGCTGGTGTGGCGGTTTTTATAGCGAGTCTGGTGAAGAAAAGTTCGAGTAATCGTTTTTTCCATGTTTATGAGACATTGATTCAACAGTTATTTGATTATACAGATAAAACTGCTCTTAATAAAGAAGAACTGAAATTGCCAACCGGAGCATATGCAGGGGAGGCCTCATTAGTGTATGCTTATTTGCTGTTGTATGAAAGAACAGGTGAGGAGAAATTCAGAATGTATATGGAAAGACATTGTGAAATTGTTTCTCGATGCCTTAAGCAGGATAAAGTCTACGATGTTTTGGCAGGAAATGCAGGAGCAATTTTAGTGTTGTTAAAAGTTTTTGAAAAGACTGGGGATCAGAAATATCTATCTTTGGCTGTAGATGCAGGTGATATATTAATCGATTCTTCCACAACTTATGAGTGGGGCGTAGGATGGGTAAATAACGGAGTGGAAAAGGCGCTAACCGGTTTTGCTCATGGTGTCAGTGGGATGATATTAGCACTTTGCAAATTAGGATATTATACTGGGAAAGAAGTCTATTATGACTTTGCGGATAAAGCATTTTTGTTTGAACAGCATTACTTTATGCCCGAAATTGGTGATTGGGCGGATCTGAGATTTGAAGATCACAAGCAGGATGCAAGTGAATTGGTTTGGTGTCATGGAAAGGGCGGAATTGTGGCTGCATACACTGTAGCGATAAAATACGCAGAACCGAGATTACGGAAGAAACTGGAGAAAGCGATTGAAAAAGTAGATTGGCATATGAGAAGCAAACACGAATCTGCTTACTGCTTGTGTCATGGAGCTATGGGTACTGTTGGACTTCAATGTGCAATGGGGCACCAAGAGGATGCGAGAGGGCAATACCGGCGATTGCTTAAACGATTAAGTATGGTAGGTAAGGACAGATTGAGAAAGTTGATGCCGTTACAGGAATGCGACAATTTTGGATTAATGGGAGGCCTTTGCGGGATTGGATATGGGTGCATGGAAGGAATAGTGAAAATAGCAGAGTTATTGTTTGTTTGAAATTTAAGCGGATGAATTTCGAGGACATGAAAAGGCTACTGAGGGACATGGTGCTTGAAAGATATTTTTGATATTATTATAATAAATATATAAAATATGGATTAAAAAATGATAATCTTTGGGACTTATGCCAATTGACACCAAAGCGCATCGAAAAGCTTTCGGAAATGTTTCAAAGAAAATTTATAAGACAAAATACATACATAATGAGAATGTCTCTTAAAGGTTCTTACATTTTTGATGCTATTTTGGTACTTTGGAAGATGTTATAAGTGCGTGGGGAGGGTAAACCAATGGGCTGAATATCAAATATAAGTAAATTGAAAAGAATGAAAACAAATTAGACAGCGAAAAGGCAATTTAACAGTTTCATGCTGCATTGGTGTCTTTCGCAGAAAGGCGGGAAATAAACATGAAGTTTAGAACATTCAGAGACGTGGTAGTTGCACTGGTATTGATTCTTTTGGTTGTATTAGGTGATAGCGTAATTTCAGAAGCGTCCGATGGCGATGGAGATATGACATATGAAGAAGGTGCGCAGGCGTGGCAAGACACAGAAGAATCTTTGCGTATCAGAGAGGCAAAGAAGGCACAAGTAAAAAAAAGATGGGCAGAGCCGACAGAAACCTGTATTTTGGATGTGACAATTTTTGTTCAGAGCGAAAACTGGTGTGGTCCGGCAACAGTAAAGCAAGTTGTTCATTTTATCAAAGGGCAGTCGAAAGAAATGTCTGAATATGCGGCACTATTAGGCACTACGAGCGACGGTACAGATATGACGGTAATCCCTGGAGTGTTAAATCAAGAATTAGGGATTGGGACAGTGTACACCTATGAAGATCAGTTTGCGGATCAGACTGAGTGGCAAAATCTTTTGAAAGCATCTATGGATAATAGTCTTCCGGCGATTCTTGATATTGATTCTAGTCAAGTATATGATGGTTCAGGCGAATGCGGATTTCCTTATGAAACAACAGGCCATTTTGTAAATATGAGTGGTTATGATTACGAAACGATGGCATTCCGGATTGCGGATCCAACTCGGCTTGGGTATGGGAATCATTGGGTGGACATGGATGTTTTATATAGAGTGAACATGGATCATTTTCGTCATGCGATAATTCACTGATTGCACTGAAGTGTAAGGGAGTAGGTGGGAAATTGTTTATTCGTAGAAGGAATTTATTTGTATATCTTGTGTTGTTGGCTGTTTTGATTGGTGGGTGTGCTGCTGTGCCGGGGATAAAAGAGACTGATTCGTCCGAGCGCGAAGTGACTGAATCCCGGGAGGAGACAGAAATGGTTGAGACAACATCAGAGACAGAAACAGAATCAGATGAACAAACCGAAGAAGAGACCACAGGGATTCCAGAAACAGAGGGCAACCAAAATCAGTGGATCATCCGCGCGAAAGAGAGTGAGTGGTCTGAACTGGAACTGGTGGAAGAGACACGTCTGCCGAATACCGAAATGAAGAAGCATATTTTGGGTGAGCTGGACGGGGATCTGTATTATCTGAATGGCCTGGACAGTGTGTATGTTTGCCGTGATTTTCGCTCATCAAACCCGAAGGAAGAACTGCTCTATGCTGGCTGGGGAGAAATCGAAGCTTATGTCAGCGTGATGATTGAAGATCATATTTATCTTGGGTTGAGGACGTTTAAAGAGAAGTGTCAAAGAGCGGTGTTGCGTATCGGTACTGACGGTACGGTAACGACGCTGTATGAAATAGAGGATTCGATAGCGGGCCAGTATATGGCTGAGGCTGCCGGCAAGGTGCTGATTCAGCGTCGGGAAGAAGATGGAGATTATATAGATGTGCTGGATCTGTCAACCGGTTCATTGGAAACACCGCTGTATTTTCCTTATCGGGAAAATGAGATGGGAGTCGGAACGGGTAATTACGTTATGTGTTTTGGCAGTATGACCGATTCTGGGTTTTACTATGAACTGCGTGTCCTGAACAACGAGAATGCATCCCTTGGAGAAGGCGTTCGTGAACTTTATTTCTATGACTATGCTGCAAAAGAAAGTCGTTTTTTGGGCAATCCGTTCCGCACCAGCTGGTGGTTGACCGGAGATGAAGATTATGTATTCTGCACGGAATATGATTATGACGTGGCATTGGACGTACTGGCCAAGGTGTATCGGCTTGATGATGACGGCCGGTTGGCGGATCGGAAGGTGTTGAATTATTTGGGGAAATCGTGGTCCGGTGATCTGAATGTCATTACCCGCCTGTCGGACGGCAGGTATGTGGGATGTTCCGACGTAGCGATGTTTGTGCTTGACCCGGAAACGGGACAGCAGACGGTTTACCCGGTGAGTAATCTGGCGAAGGGGGACAAATGGAGCTCTCTTCGCATACAGGTGGATCCGGAGGGTGATATTCGGTTGATTATGAAGGAACCTAACGAGACCCGTTATTATGTATTTCGTCTGGGGCTGAAATGAAAATGAAAAAATTAATGACTATTGGGGAGTTAATGTTTGGCTGGGGATTATTTTTGGCATTTTCAGATGCGGTCATTTTATGTTATTTGCTAGTATTCTTGGGAACGATTTTTGTGTTGATTAGCATTTTTCATGAATCGGGGGATTTATAATGACTTATGGGAATGAAAATGGAGGTATTGCTTGATGAAAAATACGATTTAAAAATTGATTGCGCTACTGCTTGCGATGCTTTGCATATGTAGCTGTTTAATGGTTTCTGCACACGAAATTTTCTATGATGCTAATGGAAATGGCATCGAATTACGATGGGCGAATCTTCAAAATGGTCTTCCTCATTTAAAAATTAATGGAGACGAATTGAGTGATGAAT
>JAFTXG010000001.1 GCA_017461725.1 Lachnospiraceae bacterium | reverse complement strand
CGAGACAGCGGCTTACCAGACCATGAAAAACGGTGTCATGGAGGAGGTGAAGCGCCTGTTCAAGCCGGAGTTTTTGAACCGTATCGATGAGACCATCGTGTTCCATGCGTTGACGAAGGAACAGATGAAGGACATCGTGGAGATCATGATGAAGAATCTGAGCAGCCGCACCAAGGCTCAGATGGACATCACCCTGACCGCCGGTGACGCGGCGAAGGCGTTGATCATCGAGAAGGGCTATGACCGCAAATACGGTGCACGTCCACTTCGCCGAACGATCCAGAATCTGGTGGAGGATAAGCTGGCGGAGGAGATTCTCGGCGGCAAGATTAAGGCAGGCGATAAGGTCAGCCTGCGTGTATATCATAATGAACTGCGCTTTGTGGTCAGAAGGAGTTAATTAGATGGCAAAAGCAAAGGTGACAGCATTTTTCTGCAGCAGCTGCGGGCACGAGTCCTCCAAGTGGGTGGGGCAGTGCCCGGGCTGCCGCGAGTGGAATACCATGGTGGAGGCACCGGTGGAGCGAAAGTCCCCCGGTGCAAAGGCAGTGCGGTCATTCACCAACGCGGAGCCGGTGCGTTTGGAGGAAGTGGATGCTTCCGACGACGCCCGCATCTCCACCGGCATGGATGAACTGGATCGAGTGTTGGGAGGCGGCATCGTGGGCGGCTCCCTGATTTTGGTGGGCGGTGATCCCGGTATCGGTAAATCGACGATCCTTCTGCAGGTCTGCCGCAACCTTTCAGCAGACGGGCGCTCTGTGCTCTACATATCCGGCGAGGAATCACTGCGCCAGATCAAACTTCGTGCGCTCCGCATGGGTGAGTTTTCCGGCGATCTGAGATTTCTCTGTGAGACCTCCCTGCGGACGATCCAGGAAGTGATCGAGAAAAAACGTCCGGAAATCGTGGTCATCGACTCTATTCAGACCATGTACAGCGAGGACGGCACCTCCGCACCGGGCAGTGTGAGCCAGGTCAGAGAGGCGACGACGGTGCTGATGAATCTGGCGAAGGGCTATGGGATCAGTATCTTTATCGTCGGCCATGTGACCAAGGAGGGCGTGGTGGCTGGCCCTAGAGTGCTGGAGCACATGGTGGACACTGTGCTTTACTTTGAGGGCGACCGCAGCGCGTCCTACCGTATCCTGCGGGGGGTAAAGAATCGTTTTGGCTCCACCAATGAGATCGGTGTGTTTGAGATGACCCAGGAGGGACTGAAAGAAGTGCTCAATCCCTCTGAGTTTATGTTAAATGGAAAGCCGGAGGATGCCTCCGGTTCGGTGGTTGCCTGCCTGATGGAGGGCACCAGACCGATCCTTTTGGAAGTACAGGCATTGGTATGCCGCAGCAATTTCGGTATGCCCAGGCGTACCGCGGCGGGAGCGGACTATAACCGTGTGAACCTGTTGATGGCAGTTTTGGAAAAGCGTGCAGGCATTCACTTAAACAGTGAGGATGCCTATGTAAATATTGCCGGCGGCATGCGCATCAGTGAGCCGGCCATTGACTTGGCCATTGTCATGGCTCTGGCCTCCAGCTTTAAGAATAGCTGCATCGACGGAAAGACCGTCATCTTCGGCGAGGTAGGTCTGTCCGGCGAGGTCCGCAGCGTCAGCGCCACCGAGCAGCGGGTCCGCGAGGCTGCAAAGCTGGGCTTCAGGCGCTGCATCCTGCCAAAGAGTTGCCTGGATCAGGCATATTCCGTGCCCGGGATCCAGCTGGTGGGCGTGGCGAATGTGCGAGAGGCGATCGAACTGCTGTGAGGTATCTGTGCAGATAAATAAGAATTTGAAAGGATAGTAGCGAATGATGCATTTAAGAGATAAAATAGCAGATGCAATAGGAGTGAAACTTTTCAATTCCATATCAAAGGTCGAGTATAGGGTATTAGAATCAACGGAAGAAGATGGCTATACAAGACAACTAATTGAGTATGATTCTTTTGATGATACAGTAAGAGCCTTTTTGTTGCTTCCGGAAAGACTTAATAGCAATCCTGCAATTCTTATCAATCATCAGCATAATAGAGAACATCATTTGGGGAAAAGTGAAGTGTGCGGTTTAGCGGGCAATCCGTTGCAAGCTTTTGGGCTTGAGTTAGTGAAAAAGGGCTTTGTCGTGTTGGCCCCTGACTCAATATGCTTTGAGGATAGACGCAGAGACCCTAGTGTAGAGGGGTTTGATTTTTGGCAACATTTTGACGAAATGTGTTATCGGATTCTAAAAGGAGATTATCTGATGAAGAAAGTATTAGATGACGCGATGAATGGGATAACATTGCTTTCTGGTCTTGACTTTGTTGATAATAAAAGAATCGGAACCTTGGGGCATTCGTATGGTGGGAATACAGTATTGTTCCTTTCCGCATTAGATGAACGCATTACCTTTAGTTGTGCAAGTGGTAGTGCTTGTACTTATGAGAATCGCATGCTAAACAATGTAGGAATTGAAATGGCAAGTGTAATTCCAAATTTCCATGGAAAATATGATATCTATGATTTGGTTTCATGCATTGCACCGAGGCGGTTACTTATCGTTTCCAGTGATGATGATAAATATTCAAAAGATGCCTCATATATCATTGAGAAAGCCAGTCCCGCATATTCAGCATTTGGTGCATTACAAAACCTACAACATAAGAGATACTCTGGTGGACATGCATTAACAAAAGAAAGATTTGATGCCATCATAGAATGGGTTAATGCGAATTGCTGAATTTAAGATTGTGAATGTTAAATATCCTGCTCTTGCGCCTCGCATCAGTCAGGTGCCGCAGAAAAGAATTCCGTGCAAATGTTGATTCCCGATTGTCCCGTTAAGAACAGCCCGCGGTAACGCCCGCGGGTGTTTAGGGACTAGTTCGGGTCAACATTTGACAGGAAACTTTTCGAGAGGCACCGTGTGGGCTGCCCCCGGCGACAGGAAATAAAAAGTGTAAAAGCACTTCGTCGGCTCCAATCGCATAAATTGATAGAAAGAGCCTAAAGAGGTACCTTCATGACCACATTTTTGAAACCCCTAAAGGGCTCGGAGGAGAGGAAATACCTGGAGGAATGGGCGGCGGGAGATCGGGAAGCCAGAGAAAAGCTCATCCTTCACAATATGAGGCTGGTCGCCCACGTGGTGAAAAAGTATGCCCAGTCGGAGGCGGACGCGGAGGATCTGATTTCCATCGGGACCATCGGACTGATTAAGGCGGTGGATACCTTCGATGTGAAACGGGCCAGCAGGCTCGGAACCTACGCAGCCAAATGTATAGATAATGCTATCCTGTTTTGTGTGAGCAGAGGTGCAGGGGAAAGCGTTAGAAAGATTTTAGGATTTCTTTTCCAATGTATGGTAGGAAAAATGTTAAATCTATGTTATACTGACAGATAAGATAGAGAATTAAAATAAGAAAGGAGTTTTCTTCCAATGAGAAATATGTGGACCAAGCTCCATGAAAAACTGATGGAAGCATTGCGGGCAGTCCTGCCTATCGTGGCGATTGTGATCGTGCTCTGCTTCAGTATCGCACCCATTTCCCCCAGTATTTTACTGTGCTTTTTGCTGGGTGCGGTGATGCTGATCGTAGGTATGATGTTTTTTACCCAGGGTGCGGAGATGGCCATGAGTCCCATGGGTGAGAGAGTGGGAACCAGCCTGACCAAGACGAAAAATGTATTGCTGATCGCAGTCCTGTCCTTCGTACTTGGTGTGATCATCACCATATCGGAGCCGGACCTCCAGGTGCTGGCTAATCAGGTACCGTCCATTCCGAACCTGACGTTGATTCTGGCGGTGGCCGTCGGTGTGGGATTGTTTTTGATGTTTGCGCTGCTGCGTATGCTGTTTAGGATTCCGCTGAACGGTATGCTGGTCGGATTTTACATACTGGCCTTCGGACTGGCCTTCTTTGTGCCGAAGGACTTTCTGGCGGTGGCCTTTGACTCCGGCGGTGTGACCACCGGACCGATGACCGTGCCCTTTATCATGGCGCTGGGTATCGGTGTCTCTGCAGTCCGTAACGACAGCAATGCGGCGGATGACAGCTTTGGTCTGGTTGCCCTGTGCTCCGTGGGACCGATTCTGGCGGTGCTGGTACTGGGCATGATCTTTAATCCCAACGACAGCCTTTATGTGCCTCCCGTATTGCCGGAGATCGGCAGCTCTGTGGAGCTGTGGGAGCTGTTTGCGCACGGACTTCCTACCTACATTCATGAGATTGCGATTTCCCTGTTGCCCATCGTGGCCTTTTTCGGCATTTTCCAGATCATCATGCTGAAGATACCCAAGCGTCAGCTGAAAAAGATCATCGTGGGTCTGGTGTATACCTATATCGGTCTGGTACTGTTCCTCACCGGCGCCAACGTGGGCTTCATGCCCGCCGGTAACTACCTGGGACAGGTGATCGCAGGACTTCCTTTCTCCTGGATCATTGTGCCCATCGGTATGCTGATGGGTTACTTCATCGTAAAGGCCGAGCCTGCGGTTTATGTGCTCAATAAGCAGGTTGAGCAGATGACCGACGGCGGTGTGTCCGCATCTGCCATGGGCAGCGCTCTGTCCATGGGTGTGGCGGTGTCCATCGGTCTGGCGATGATCCGTGTGCTCACCGGCATCTCCATTCTGTGGTTTTTGATCCCCGGATATGCGATCTCACTGACCATTTCCTTCTTCGTACCGAAGATGTATACTGCCATCGCGTTTGACTCCGGTGGTGTTGCCTCCGGTCCGATGACGGCCACCTTCCTTCTGCCTTTCGCGCAGGGAGCATGCATCGCCGTGGGCGGAAATATTGTAACCGATGCATTTGGCGTGGTTGCCATGGTAGCCATGACCCCTCTGATCACCGTTCAGATGATGGGTCTGGTGGCACAGTTAAAGAAGAAAAAGGCATCCAGGCTGGGTATTCTGGCAGAGCTCACCGACGCGGAGAAGGCCCTTGCACTGCTTGACGATGATGCGATTATCGAGCTGTAACAGCGGAAAGGAGACGGCATGAGCGAGTTATATTTTATGGTAAATATTGTCAACGGAAGCCGCGCGCAGAAGTTTACCAATCTTTTTCGGGAATGCGGCGTATCGGTTGCGCTTGAGACTTCCGGAGAGGGTACCGCTGTCAGTGAGGTGCTGAACCTGTTTGGTCTGGAGGCGACGGAGAAAAAGGTTCTGTTCTCCGTGGTGACCGGTGAAAAATGGAAAGAAGTGAAGCATGGACTTCGCAAAAAGATACAGATTGATATTCCGGGCAGAGGAATCGCGTTCATCGTTCCCATGTCCAGCATCGGCGGAAAGAAAGCGCTGATGTTTCTCACGGACGGTCAGGATTATGTGAAAGGGGAGGAGACCACATTGAAGGGTACAGATTATGAATTGTTGATGGTGATTGCCAATCAGGGATACAGCGATGTGATCATGGATGCAGCCAGAGAGGAGAATGCGCGGGGCGGCACCATCCTCCACGCGAGAGGTACCGGTATGCAGCACGCGGAGAAGTTTCTGGGTGTCACAATCGCAGAGGAGAAGGAGATCCTGCTGATCGTGGCGAAGAAGGACGACAAAAATGCGATCATGAAGTCGATCATGGACAAGGCTGGACTGGAGAGCAAGGCTCGTGCCATCGTGTTCTCCCTTCCTGTCACCGACACGGCTGGTATGAGACTGCTCAGCGACGATGACGAGGATTGAGGATTATGAACACTGCGGAATTACTTGACGAGCTTCAGAAAAAAGCCCTGACCGATGAGTCGGTGCGTCAGCGGCTCTTGGCCACCCGCAGGGAGCCCAGCCCACAGGAGGCGTTCTGCCGCGAGGCCAGAGCTCTTGGATATCCCATCTATCTGATGGAGCTGATCAGCGTGGGCGAGGAGTTTTACGCCGCCATGAGACGCAGCACCAACGGTGGCGGAGAAAACTCTCCGATGCTGGAGGGTGAGGATGATTTTTATGAGTTGTTCTTTGCCAGTCTGGGCGAGTGATCACGGTGTGGGGCGCAGGGCAGCTGAATGCGAATGTATCAGTGCGCAGCGCGTGTCAGCAGGCTGTGAGTATCAGTGAACCGTGAACTGTGAACAGAGAAATGAGGTACAGACTCTCAGTATAAAAATGCAAAACAGGAATGCTGCAGAATAACATCTTCCCGGGAGTGAATAGACTGGATATGAGACCAGTGTTCATTCCCGGGATTATTTTATGAGAAAAAATCAGTGTGAGTGTCAGCAGCGGGCGATCGCTATTTATTCCCGAAAATCCAAATTCACCGGTGTCGGTGAGAGTATTGAAAATCAAATTGAATTGTGTAAGCGATATATTGAGAACCTTTCCGGCGACATATGCCATGTGAAGTGTGAAAAGACAGCTGTGGAGCACAAAAAAACAGAATTTCGAGGCGCTGATCTCGGCGCGAACAAAGAGAGGGGAAGGCGCGGAAGCAATGTCAGAATCTATGAGGATGAGGGGTTTTCCGGTGGGAATCTTGACCGCCCCCAGTTCAAAGCGATGATGCAGGATGCCAGACAGGGGAAACTGTCAAAGATTGTGGTTTACCGACTGGACCGGATCAGCAGAAACATCGGAGATTTCGCCGGGCTCATCGAGGAGCTGAATCGTCTGGACGTGTCCTTTGTCTCCATCAAGGAGCAGTTTGACACCTCGTCACCCATGGGGAGGGCGATGATGTACATTGCCTCCGTGTTTTCCCAGCTGGAGCGCGAGACCATCGCAGAACGGATTCGGGATAATATGCTGGAGCTGGCCAAGACTGGCCGCTGGCTGGGCGGGAGGACCCCCACAGGATATGCCTCTGAGAGTGTCGCCACCGTCACCGTGGACGGGAGGACCAAAAAATGTTGCAAATTGAAGGTGATCCCGGAGGAGGCGGAGCTGGTGAGGGAGATATTCCGCAGGTATCTGGAGTGCCGGACGTTGAAAGAAACGGCGGAAGGGCTGAATCGGGAGGGAAGAAAGACCAAGACCGGAAAGTCATTTACTTCAGTGGCTGTGCGGGCGATCCTGAGCAATCCGGTCTACGCGGCGGCGGACGAAGCGGTGCAGCGGTACTTTAATGAGCAGAAGGTGCCGCTGTTTTTGGATTGCACAGCGGGAAAATCATCCGAAAATTTCGGCCTCCTCGCCTATAACCGCACCTTGCAGAGACCGGGAAAGACCAATCAAATTCGCGGGGTGAGCGAATGGATCGTGGCGGCTGGAAAGCATGAACCGATCATTTCCGGCAAAGACTGGGTGCAGGTCCAGAAGATTCTTCAAAAAAATGGGGAGAAAAGCAGACCGGGACAAACAAATCTTTACTTGTGACCGGATTCCGAGTATACTGTAGGTATAAGCAGAAAGCAGAGCATGAGCATAACGACTTTGCTATGCTGTTCTGCGTCTTAAAATAAAGGCAAGAACGGAGAAGCAGCCAAGATGAACATGACCAACATACTTCCCGGCCCACGCACCGTGGCCATTGCCGGTCTGGGCAGCCGTGGATATAATACCTATGCAGAGTGTGCGAAGCTTTTTCCGGAAAAGATGAAGCTGGTGGCCGGTGCTGATATCCGCAGGGACCGCCTGGAGATGGCGAGGGAGCATTACCACATTCCGGAGGAGATGTGCTTTGACAGCGCGGAGGTGATGCTGAAAGAGGAGCGCCTGGCAGATGTGATGATCATCTGCACACAGGATCAGCAGCATGTGCCGCAGGCCATTGAGGCGTTGAAGAAGGGCTATCACATTATTCTGGAGAAGCCGATCTCGCCGGACCTGGAGCAGTGCGCTGAGCTCGTTAAGGTGGCGGAGGAGACCGGGCGGAAGATCATTGTCTGTCACGTGCTGCGCTACACTCCTTTCTATAATAAATTGAAGGAACTGCTGGATGCAGGGGCGGTGGGCGACATCGTGTCCATTCAGCACACCGAGAATGTGAAATACTGGCATCAAGCCCACAGTTTCGTGCGGGGCAACTGGAGACGGAGCGATGAGACCAGCCCGATGATTCTGGCAAAGTGCTGTCACGATATGGATCTGCTGTTGTGGTTGTCCGGCAAGCACTGCAGGGCGGTGTCCAGCTACGGCGGGACCTATCTGTTTAAGCCGGAGAAGGCTCCCTTAGGCGCGGCAAAGCGGTGTCTGGATGGCTGTCAGGCGAAGGAACATTGCCCTTACGATGCGGAAAAGATTTATATCACCAACCCGGAGACTGGTGTGGCAGCGGGCAAAACCGGCTGGCCTGCCGATGTGGTGGTCAATGAGCCGACGGAGGAGGCAATCCGCGAGGCGTTAAAGACCGGGCCTTACGGACGCTGTGTATATGCCTGCGACAATGACGTGGTGGATCATCAGGTGGTAAACCTGCAGATGGAGGACGGAGCTTCCTTCCAGATGGTCATGAGCGCATTCACTTCCAGGGGCGGAAGAGATACCAAAATCATGGGCACCAGAGGTGAGATCGTGGCGAATCTGCAGGAGAATACCATCTGCGTGATGCCTTTTGGCGGGGAGCAATACACCATCGATGTGAGCAAGATTGCCAGCGATTTCAGCGGTCACGCAGGCGGCGACAGTCGGATGGTGGCGGAGTTTCTGGATATCGTCAGCGGCAGGATCGAGCCCACGGTGCGGACCACCTCGCTGAAGGATTCGGTGGAGAGCCATTATGTGGCGCTGGCGGCGGAGCGGTCCAGAGTGGAGGGCGGCAGAAGCGTGTGGCTGAGTGAATTGATTTGAGTGAACCGATCTGAACGAAACGAGATGCAAAACAGGCAGGAATGGACTGTGTTTTGTCGAAATAAATCGGCGCGGGCTTGTCGCCACAGGATAGCAAATGAAATCCTGATGCACCTTCGCGCAGAGAAGAAGCGAAGCCGCGAGGTATCCCTCTTCGAGCCGATCGGAACCGACAAGGAGGGCAATGTCATCAGTCTGGTGGACATTATCGAGGCGGAGGACATGGACATTCTGGAGGCAGTCGCCATCAATCGCCAGGTGGAGGAGATGTATCGTCAGTTTGCGCGTGTGCTGGAGGAGCGGGAAAAGCAGGTCATCCGTAAGCGGTACGGACTGTTCGGAAAGGCGGAGATGACCCAGAGGGAGATTGCCGAGGAGATGGGGATCAGCCGTTCCTATGTGAGCCGGATCGAAAAGAGCGGACTGGGAAAGCTCCGTCAGGCAATGGAGAGGAAGGAAAGCCGATAACAATGATGGTGGGGATGAAAAGAGACTGAACTGAAGAAAAGCAGCTGGAAAGCGGAAGAGCCGGAAGACAGAAGAATTGGAAGACGGAAAGAACTGGAAAACAGAAGAGCCGAAAAAAGGAGGATACCATGAATAAACAGGATATTTATGTACTTTCAGGAGATGGAAAGACAACGCTTCACGGGATTATCTGGGAGCCTGAGTGTGCCCAGATCAAGGGCGTGGTGCAGCTGGTACACGGTATGTGCGAGTACATTGACCGTTACCATGACTTTGCGGTGTATTTGACGGAGCAGGGCTACGCGGTGATCGGCCATGATCATCTGGGTCATGGTCAGTCCATGAACAGCCCGGCAGATCAGGGATATTTTGCGGATCAGAATGGCGCTCAGATCGTGGTGGAGGATATTCACCGCATCACCGCATTTGGGAAAGAGAGATGGTACGGAAAGCCCTGGTTCATTCTGGGGCACAGCATGGGCTCCTTCATGGTGAGACGCTACCTGACTCATTACAGCGAGGAACTGGCCGGAGCCATCATCATGGGCACCGGCATGATCCCCGGCGGTGTGGCAAAGCTTGGCCGGACACTGGCAAATCTGATCGGAAAGACAAAGGGCTTCCGTCATCCCAGCAAGCTGTTGACGGATATGGTGCTGGGTGGAAACAATAAGCCCTTCAAGCCGGCCAGAACCGACTGCGACTGGCTGACCAGGGATGAGGCCATTGTGGACCGCTATGTGGCAGACCCGCTCTGTGGATTTATGTTTACTGCGGGAGCATTCAAGGATTTCTTTACGGTGATGGCTGATCTGGCCGATGGGGTGGAGTTTGATCGGATTCGCCGCAATCTCCCGGTTCTGATCACCATGGGCGAGGTTGACCCGGTGGGCGGTGCGAAGGCCGGAGAGGCCTTGAACGCCCAGTTTAAGGAGATGGGAATGACCGATGTCACTCTGCAGATATATCCCGGAGACCGCCATGAGATTTTAAATGAGCTGGATCGGAAGACCGTGTATGAGGATGTCCTGAAGTGGATCGAGAAGCGGTAAGGAGATGTTCCGCTTGACTGGTTCACAGGGGAATGAGGATAAGGAGAAGCGATTATGATGCAAAAACCTAAACAGCGTACAGCCCTTCGCATCTGGTGCGGTACTCAGTATTACTGTCTGCGGCGGTATCTGCTCTGGCTCAGCGGAAAATACCGGCTTGCCAAATTGAGGCAGGAGACTGCGCTGCCCTACGAATACATTCATCATCAGACTCCTCTGCTGCGAAGGCTCAGAGGGGCGGATATGTATCTGCAGCACAATAAAGTCAAAAATCTGGAGCTTGCGGCGGCGCGGATCGACGGGATCATGATCAGGCCCGGCGAGACCTTTTCCTACTGGAAGTTGATTGGGAGGCCCACAAAGAGCAAGGGGTATCTTCCCGGGATGGAGTTGTTTTATGGCCAGGTCAGGGAGGGGATCGGCGGAGGTCTTTGCCAACTGTCCAATCTGCTGTACTGGATGGCGCTCCATTCGCCGCTGACGGTGACGGAACGATACCGCCACAGCTACGATGTGTTTCCCGATGCCAACCGCACGATCCCCTTTGGCTGCGGAGCCACCTGCGTGTACAATTACCGGGATCTGATGCTGACCAACAACACCGGGTTCCCCTTTCAGATCCGTGTATGGCTTGACGGAGGATATCTTCACGGGCAGATCCTGGGCGAGGCAAAGCCCAGCTTCACCTACGAGATTTATGAGCGGGAGCATTACATGCAGATGGAACTGTTCGGAAAATATTCCCGCAATAATGTGATTGCCCGGCGGGTTTATGATCTGGATGGAGAATTGGTGGATGACGAATACATCACCGAGAATCATGCGCTGATGATGTACGATCCGATGCTCGAAGACAGGGAGCCGTGAAGCTGTAAATGCAGTGTGTGACAGAGCAATCGATTACATTTTGGCAGATTGAAATTATCAATCAATTATGTTATACTGAGAGGCATATAAATCGTTGTGGTTTATGTGCCTTTTTCATTAGGAAATTCGGTTGTCATAAAGAGGTAAATATGGTAACGTTATCAGCGTTTTTTATGGAAAATCCCAAGGCGGCCATCGCCTTCTCCGGCGGTGTGGATTCGGCTTACCTGCTCTATGCGGCGATGAAATGCGGTGCCGAGGTGAAGGCCTATTATGTGAAGACTGCGTTCCAGCCTCAGTTTGAGCTGGATGATGCGAAGCGGCTGGCAGAGGAGCTGGGCGCTGACATGGAGATCATTCCCTGTGATATTCTCTGTGAAGATGAAGTGACCGTAAATCCTGCCGATCGGTGCTATTACTGTAAACAGAAGCTGTTCAGTCTGCTGACCGAAAAGGCAAAGGCGGACGGCTACACGCTGGTGCTGGACGGGACAAATGCCTCCGATGATGCGGGAGACCGCCCAGGCATGCGTGCGCTGAGAGAACTTTCGGTTCGTTCACCCTTGAGAGAATGCGGGCTGACCAAAGCGGAGATCCGAAAGCTTTCCAAAGAAGCCGGGTTATTTACCTGGGACAAGCCAGCCTATGCCTGTCTGGCTACACGCATCCCCACCGGAGAAGTGATCACAGCGGAAAAATTGTGGAAGACGGAGGCCGCGGAGGGCTTTTTAAGTGGACTGGGACTGCGGGATTTCCGGGTGCGGATGATGGGAAATACGGCCAAGCTTCAGGTGCCGGGTTATGGTCTGGAGATCATTTTGAATAATCGAGAGGCCATCGTTGCCGAGTTAAAGAAATACTATGATTCAGTGGTGCTGGATCTTGAGATGCGAGGGGAGCAGTAAATCCATCTGGTCCGCCGGGATGGCGGAGCATGCTGAGATCGGACAGGAATCGGAGGTGCACAATGAACAGTGAGATCAGACAGATACTGGAGGCGGTGAAGGCAGGGGAGACATCGGTGGATGATGCCCTGATGAAGATTAAGACCGCCCCTTTTGAGGATATCGGATATGCTAAGGTGGATTTGCACCGGAAGATCCGGCAGGGTGCGGCGGAGGTAATCTACGGAGCCGGAAAGACTCCGGAGCAGATTGCCGGTATCGTGGAGACCATGCAGAAAAACGGTCAGGAGCGTGTGCTGATCACCCGGATGGCACCGGAGGCGGCGGAGTATCTCAGCGCTAAGGTGGAGCTGGACTATCGAAAAGAAGCGAAAGTCGGTATCGTGGGAGGGTTCCCTTCTCCCGGCGGTATCGGAAAGATCGTGGTAGCCACCGGCGGCACCAGCGACATCCCGGTGGCGGAGGAGGCTGCGCTGACGGCGGAGATTCTGGGCAATGAGGTGGTTCGCCTCTATGACGTTGGTGTGGCGGGCATTCACCGTCTGCTTTCCCACATGGATGAGATCATGAGCGCGACGGTGATCGTCGCCATTGCCGGTATGGAGGGCGCGCTGGCCAGTGTCATCGGCGGTCTGGCGGACTGCCCCGTGATCGCGGTTCCCACCAGTGTGGGTTACGGCGCGGCGTTTGGCGGTGTGTCCGCACTGCTTGCCATGTTGAATTCCTGCGCCAGCGGGGTCAGCGTCGTGAACATAGACAATGGCTTCGGAGCCGGGTATCTGGCCAACATGATCAATCACACGGAGGCTAAACGATGAAGACACTTTACCTCGATCTGGGCATGGGTGCTGCAGGAGACATGCTCTGTAGTGCGCTGATGGAGTTATTGCCGGATCCGGATAGATTTATAGAGGAGCTCAATGGACTGGGGATCCCCGGTGTGGTGATGACCAAAGAGTCGTCCGTCAAGTGCGGGATCACCGGAACTCATTTTACCGTGAAGGTGAATGAGGTGGAGGAGGACGAGCACCTGCATGAGCATAGCCATGTACACAGCCACGATCACGGACATATACACAGCCATGAGACAGTGAATGACGAGGCGAGTCATGGAAATCATGTACATCATTCGCACACTCATGGCACGCACGAAGGTTACGCCCATAACGGTCTCTCTGAGATTCAGCATATTGTGAGCCACTTAACCATTCCGGAAAACGTGAAATCCGACATTCTCGCAGTCTACGACCTGATCGCCAAGGCGGAGAGCCATGTCCACGGCGTTCCGGTGGAGCACATCCATTTCCATGAGGTCGGGTCCATGGATGCGGTCGCGGACATTACGGCGGTCTGCCTGTTGATGGATCGGATCAGGCCGGACGAGGTGATCGCGTCCCCTGTCCATGTGGGCTACGGTACGGTGCGCTGCGCACATGGGATACTGCCGGTACCTGCGCCTGCGACAGCTTATCTGCTGAGGGATATTCCGGTGTACGCCGGACGGATACAGGGCGAGCTGTGTACACCTACCGGAGCTGCATTACTGCGCCATTTTGTGGATCGTTTCGGCGAGATGCCGGTGATGAAAATACAGAATATCGGCTATGGCATGGGCAAAAAGGATTTTGAGCGGGCAAACTGTGTTCGGGCAATGCTTGGCGAGCGGGAAGATCAGACCGGAAAGATCGTGGAGCTGAATTGCAATGTGGACGATATGACCGGCGAGGAGATGGGCTTTGCGCTGGAGGAGCTGATCGCCGGCGGTGCCATGGATGTCTTTACGATTCCCATCGGGATGAAAAAATCCAGACCCGGCACCATGATCTGTGTGATCTGTCGGGAAGGTGATAAAGAAAAAATGGTACGGCTTCTGTTTAAGCATACTACTACTCTGGGCATTCGGGAAAAGGACTGTGACCGCTATACGCTGGAGCGGACGATTGCGGCCGTTGACACACCCTTTGGTGAGATCCGCCGCAAGGACAGCTATGGCTACGGGGTCATCCGCTCCAAATACGAGTACGAAGATCTGGCTCGGATCGCCAGGGAGCAGGGTATGAGCCTCTCTGAGGTGAAGGATAAGCTTGGAGTGTGAGATTAGCGTGTTGGTGAATAGGCGCCTGTAGCCCAAAGGAGTAGGTCTGCGTATCTGAAAAAATACAATCCTCGTTAAATGTTTATCCCCCACCCCGGCTTGTGGGGGATATTTTTGTCTGCTAAAATATCCTCATCAAGCAAAGGGGGACAGAAAGATGAGACGAGTATTGAGTCTGATTTTGGCAGTAATGTTAGTGTTTTGTTTGACGGCCTGTTCTCAGACCGGCGATGATGAGGGCTCTACGCTGGTTTACGGAAGCGGAGATTACACCCGAATCAATCCGGCTATGGATGAACACGGTGAGATCAATATATTGTTGTTTAACGGTCTGACTGCCCATGACGGCGACAATCAGGTGGTTCCCGGTCTGGCCAAGGACTGGACCTTCGACGCGGAGACCTGTACATATACCTTTAACCTCGAGGAAAATGTGAAGTGGCACGACGGTGAGCCCTTTACCGCGGAGGATGTGAAGTTCACCATTGAGGCGATCATGGACCCGGAGAATGGTTCCGAGAATGCGCCCAACTATGAGGATGTGCAGGAGATCACCGTGATTGACCAGCATACCATTTCATTTCAGCTGGCGGCGCCAAATGTGGCATTTCTGGATTACATGACTATGTCAATCCTGCCCAAGCACCTCTTGGAGGGGGAGAATATGCAGGAGTCCGATTTCTTCCGCAGTCCCGTGGGCACCGGTCCCTATAAGCTGGAGAGCTGGGACGAGGGTCAGGCAATCATGCTGGTGAAGAACGAGGATTACTTTAAGGGTATGGCAAATATTGACCGGATCATCTTCAAGATCGTTACCGACGATAATGCGAAGGCCATGCAGATGCAGACCGGAGAACTGGATCTGGCACTGCTCACACCCAAGGATTCGGAGAATTTCCAGGGCAAAGAGGGTTACACCGTTTACAATATGATGACCTCCGACTACCGCGGTATTCTGTTCAACTTCTGGAATGAATACTGGACGGAGAATAGGGACATCATCCCTGCGATCTGCTGCGGTCTGGACCGTCAGGCGATTCTGGATGCGGTGGTTCTGGGGCACGGTATTGTGGCTTACGGCCCTCTGCAGAGAAATATTTATAACAATGAAGATGTGGAGCAGTACAGCTACGATCCCGAAAAGGCGAAGGATATTCTGGAGTCGGCGGGCTGTACCATGGGACCGAACGGATTCTATGAGCGTGACGGTCAGGAGATCGGCTTTGTGATCAGCGTGGGTGCGGGAGATCAGGTCCGTCTGGATATTGCGCAGGCAGCGGCCCAGCAGCTTCGGGAGATCGGCATCAACTGCACTGTGGAGGTTCCCACCGTGGTGGACTGGGGCGGACAGATGGCCTATCTGATCGGCTGGGGAAGTCCCTTTGACGCGGATGACCACACCTACAAGGTGTTCGGTACCGATAAGGGGGCCAACTACTCCGGTTATTCCAATGAACTGGTGGATCAGTATCTGACTGAGGCCCGCCAGTCTGACGATCCTGAGGTGCGCGCTGAGGCCTACGATAAGTTCCAGGTGGAGCTGGCGAACGATCCTGCCTACGCATTCATCTGCTATGTGGATGCGGACTATGTGGCGGCTTCGGCATTGAAAGGGATCGATGCGGAGACGGTTATGGGCCATCACGGCGTTGGTATTTTCTGGAATGTGACCGAGTGGACCATAGAAAATAATTGATTTCGGAAGATGATTATGGCGAAAGAGGACTGTCCCGGGCAGTCCTTCTTTCCGCGTATCGGACATGTGCAGAAATGAACATGACCGGTATAAAATGTACAGAAATAACAGACGTGGAAATATGACAGACGCTGAAGAGCACACTGAGGTTGTGCATCCACAGGGACGGCAGTTTGAGAAAGTGTTAAGGAGAAAAATAATGACGAATTTGCTGGAAGTGAAAAATCTATCCGTCAGCTTTCACACCGCTCAGGGTGAGCTTCAGGCCGTGAGAGATGTTTCCTTTTCCCTGCGGCCCGGCGAGGTGCTGGCCATCGTGGGGGAGTCCGGCTGCGGAAAAAGTGTGCTCTGCAAGGCCATCATGAAGCTTTTATCCAGGGAGGCCTACATCAAGGGCGGCAGTATTCTGGTGGAGGGCGTGGACATCACAAATTATGGAGAGCGGGAGATGGAGCGGCTTCGTGGCAAGCTGTTTTCCATGGTGTTTCAGGACCCGATGACTTCCTTGAACCCCACCATCAGTATCGGAAAGCAGATTGCCGAGGCGGTGCAGATCCACCATCCGAAGATGACAAAGTCGGAAGTATATGATAAAGTCATTGAATTGATGAAGCTGGTGGGCATCGAGGAGCCGGAAGAACGGTACAGGCTGTACCCCTACCATTTCTCCGGCGGTATGCGCCAGCGGAGTGTCATGGCCATCGCGCTGGCTTCCAATCCCAGGATGCTGTTCGCCGATGAGCCGACCACGGCTCTGGATGTGACGATTCAGGCGCAGATACTGGACCTGCTTCGGGAGATTCAGAAGAAATTAAATACCGCAACCATTCTGGTGACCCACGATCTGGGGGTGGTGGCCCGGGTGGCTGACCGCGTGGCGGTGATGTATGCGGGAAAGATTGTGGAGATCGGAACAGCACGGGAGATTTTTTACGATGCCAGACACCCCTATACCTGGGGATTAATGCGATCTCTTCCGGCTTATGCGAAGGAAGACCAGGAACTGTACACCATTCCCGGCATGCCGCCCACGCTGGTGGACCCGCCGAGGGGAGATGCCTTTGCCTGCCGCAATGAATATGCGCTGGACATCGACTACGAGGAGATGCCGCCCATGTTCAAGGTTTCGGACACCCACTATGCGGCCACCTGGCTGCTTCATGAGCGTGCGCCGGAAATCAAGTCGCCGGTGGAAGGAATGAAATTGTCGGTGGCGGGAAGAAACGTGTCGATGGCAGGAAGAAACGTGTCGGGGACGGAGAAAATCGCATCGATAGAAGTCGACACAGCGAAGTACGAGCGTGCAGAATCTGAGGAAAAATCACCGGTAATGAGTGAAACGGCTGGGGCATTGGAAGTTGAATCTGCGGAACCCTCTGCCTCCCATGACGACATTCTGCTGGATGTGCAGCACCTGACCCACCAGTTTAAGCTGAGCAAATCGGCAGTTGTCCGCGCCGTGGATGACGTTTCCTTCCAGATCCGCAAGGGCGAGATTTTCGGTCTGGTGGGAGAGTCCGGCTCCGGCAAATCCACGGTGGCCCGCTGTGTGATGAATGTTTATCGCCCTCAGGGCGGAAGGATTTTATTTAACGGTATCGATGTCTGTGACCGAAAGCAGTTCAAGGAAAATCAGAAGCTTTTGCAGACCGCGAGACAGATCATTTTCCAGAATTCCACTTCCAGCCTGAATCAGCGCATGAAGATCGCGGATATTGTCACTGAGCCGCTGGAGATTCACCATATGAAGACGGCGAGAGGGACCCTCAGAAACGAGGCGGAGTTTCAGCTCCACTATGTGGGCATGGATAAGTCCTATCTGGACAAATACCCGTCGGAGCTTTCCGGCGGCATGCGCCAGCGCGTGGCCATTGCCAGAGCACTGTCCATGGAGCCGGAGCTTCTGGTGGCCGACGAACCCATTGCGTCGCTGGATGTGTCCATCCAGGCCCAGATTATCAATCTGCTCAAGCATTGCAATCTGGAACACGGCTGTTCCATTCTGTTTATCGCCCACGATCTGTCGGTGGTCAGATACCTCTGTGACCGGATCGGTGTGATGTATCGGGGCAAGCTGGTGGAGGTGGCTCCGACGAAGGAATTGTTTGAAAACCCGAGACACCCCTATACGAAGCGCCTGCTCTCGGCGATCCCTGTGCCGGATCCGGAGCTTGAACGAAGTCGTGTGATCAGTGAGTTTGATTCTGCTCAGGTCGGTCAAAATGGTCAGGATGAGTCAGGGGGGAGCGGTCAGGTGGAATTGCGCCTTGCTGGTGAGCCGATGTCTGACGTAAACGGCAGGATGGTGGAGGTTTGTCCAGGTCATCTGGTGATGAAAGGAGGACACGAATGATTCGAAAAAATCCCTTTGTCTACTACGGACAGAAGCTGTTGATTTTTATTCTCAGTGTGCTTCTGCTCTCGGTGGTGGTATTTTATGTGTCCCGCCTGGCCCCCGGCGACCCGCTGGTTTCCTACTACGGTGACCGGGTGGAGAAGATGTCGGTGGAGGAGCGCCGGTGGGCGGAGGACAAGCTGGGGCTCAATGACCCCATCCACGTGCAGTACGTCCGCTGGGTTGAGAACGCGCTGGAAGGAAATTTCGGTATCTCCTATAAATATAAGATGGATGTGCTGGAGGTCATCGGCGGACGGCTGGCGAACACGATGATTCTCGGCGGCGTCGGTTTTGTATTGATTTTCGTGTTGGCGCTGGGACTGGGAATCTTTTGCGCATGGCACGAGGATAACTGGCTTGACCGGGTGATCTGCAAGGTCGGAACCATCACCAGCTGTATCCCGGAGTTCTGGCTGTCGCTGGTCCTGATTCTGATTTTCGCCGTGAATCTGCGCTGGCTGCCCAGCAGCGGAGCCTATTCGGTGGGGAATAAGGATGACATCCTTGACCGCGTCGTCCATCTGATTTTGCCCATGACGGTGACGGTGGTGAATCACCTGTGGTACTACGCCTACATGATCCGCAACAAGCTGCTGGAGGAGGTGCGGACTGAGTACGTGCTGTTGGCCAAGTCCAAGGGCCTCAGCAAAAAGAATATTCTGTTCAAACACTGCCTGCGGAATATTATTCCATCCTATCTGAGCATCATGGCGATCTCTGTCCCCCATATTCTGGGCGGCACCTACATTGTTGAGACGGTGTTTTCCTACCCGGGCATCGGGACCCTGTCCTACGAGAGCGCCCGGTATCAGGATTATAATCTGCTGATGATCCTGTGTATCCTGTCAGGCATCGTGGTGATTCTGTGTAATATGATCGCCCAGGTCATCAATGAGCGGATCGATCCCCGCATGCGGGAGAATGAGATTGCGGAAACGTCGGAGGTGACCAACGTTGGATAAACAGTTTATTCAGGTGGGGATCCGCCGGATCCCGGCTCCGGCGACGAAAAAAACAAAGTGGTATGAGGGCAAACCCATCGTTTCCATGGTGATTCTGGGAATCATTGTGCTGGGCTGTGTTTGCTGTGATTTATTTATTCCCAAGGACCCGACCTATATGGATCTCTATCATACAAATGTGGCTCCGAACGGTGAGTTTTGGTTTGGAACGGACACCATGGGCCGTGATATCTTTTCCATGATCTGGTATGGCGGCCGGATATCCCTGTTCATCGGATTTTTTGCTACGGTAATTTCCACGGCAGCAGCGATTCTGTTCGGTGCCATCAGCGGAATTGAGCCCAAGTGGCTGGACAATCTGCTGATGCGCCTGACGGATATTTTCTTAAGTATTCCCGGCCTGCTGCTGATCATTTTCATTCAGGCGATCCTGGGCAGGGCAAATGTGCTCAGCATTTCCTTCGTCATCGGTATCACCGGATGGACCAGCATTGCCAAGGTGGTGCGCACTGAGGTGAGGCAGATCCGAAACAGTGAGTATGTGGTGGCGGCCCGCTGTATGGGCGCCGGCTTTCAGCGGATACTGTGGAAACATTTGACGCCGAATTTCATTTCCTCCATCATGTTTATGGTGGTCATGAATATCCGCGGGGCCATAGCTGCGGAATCTACATTGAGTTTCATGGGTATCGGACTTTCGCTGGAGGTAATCTCCTGGGGAAGTATGCTCTCCCTGGCGGACAAGGCGCTGCTTTCCGGTTCCTGGTGGATCATCCTGATCCCCGGCGTTTTCCTCATTGCGACCATGGTGGCGGTGACGAATATCGGAAATTGGCTGCGAAAGAGTGCAAACCGGAAGGAGAGCAATCTTTGATAGCCGGTCAGGAAACGCATTCTGCAATCTTGCTGACGGAGTGAGAGCCGGAAAAATTCGGAAAATATGTGACAGAGATGTTACAAAACAGGCCTAAATGTTACAACGAAATTAAGGTTATGTTACAGATTCCCCCTGAATATTGACAGGGGGAATCATTTTTTATAAAATAGAAGAGTAATCTATCGAATCAATACAAATGAAAACAGTAGAAAAGTTAATTCGCTGTGATTAATTCATGGAGGGGATAATATGAATAAGAGAAAAGGTTTAATTGTGGCGGCCGCAGTCGCGGTGACAATCATTCTGGTAATTGTGCTGCTGTTAATCGCGTTTAATCAGGATAGGGAGCCTAGTGCAGATCCCACAGAAGGTAACCGGACCACAGAAGCATCCACAGAGGAGAGCACGGAGCTCACTGAGCCGGAAACTGAGGATGAAAGTGTTCCGGAGACCAGCAACTCATCGATCATATCCTCCTTTGACGGAGCTAAAGATGAGGCGTATCTGGAAAAATATGGTCTGATTACATATGAGTCTCCGATCGCCACCATCAAAGGAGTCAACGGTCTGCAGTATGTGGACATCGGCGATGGCGTGGAGATTTATCGTCTGGGTCAGTTCTGCGGTTGGTTTGCAGCATGGGATTTCAGTGATGTATCTGCTCTGGGGGGAGATAAATTGATCAGCGAGGAAAATATTGATGCTTATATTGAACGTCTGATCGGTGGTCTCAACGGTGCGGGAGCGACAAGGATCGGCGAGGAAGAGCTCTCTGGAGGAGTTGTTCGCTATGAGTACGAGGTGAAGGTGCTGGCACAGAAGGAGAATGACTGGATGGTGACCAGTGGCATCTATGATTCTGAGGAAGAGATGCTGGAGCGGAGCACCTATACGCTGAATGTGTCCGCATACTGCAAGGAAAACTCCAATTTCGGATATATTCTGTGCACGGAGGCAAGCGTGGTGGACAGTGAGCAGGCGGCGAAGCTGGCCAAAGCCGTCTCCTTCTGGGGCAGCAGTTTTGATGAGGATCGCACGACTCTTGAGACTGGAAATGCAGCGCAGGAAATGTATACTGCTGTGGCTGAGAAGTATCCTGCCGTTGTGAGCTATATGGAAATGTGTCAGTGGTTTGAGGATTACAACGGCGAAAAGCTGCATCGCATCCCCGGAACTGCCGACGATAATTATTCACCGGCGATTTGCCCGGATATCATTTTCTACCGTCCGGATCAGGATGAGGATATGGAAGATGTGGTGAGAGCCATGTTTAAGGCGATCATGGAGCCGTTGACGGAAGAGTCCGATAAGCGTCCCTTTACCGTGACCAAGTATTTCCTTGCCCAGCAGGAGATCCAGAACTATGAGGGCAGAGAAAATACCTGGCTGCTTCCCTACCTGAACGGATATTACGCTTACGAGGGAACCGATGTGGTGACCATGGCGGTGGCAAAGACCGGAGGTATGGTGCAGGAAGGCATGGTGCCTTTGTTCAGACAGGGCAGCGACGAGGAATTCCAGTTTATTCTGGTTCGTGAGGGCAATGTGTATCGTCTACAGAGAGCCATCGAGATGGGACTTCACGTGGAGACCAAAGAAAAATAATGGAATTAACGGGACAATCGGGAATCGGCATTTTGCACGGAAATCCTTTTGTAGCGGCTGGAGAGCATTATATGAATGGCTGAACTGTAGCCAAAATTGAGGAAAGACGACTTGATCGCTTGACAAAGTCAGAAAATTGGGCTATCATGTTTTGCATAACAAATATTCCTAAAGCAATGACAGGAAGAGTAGCATGAGTAACATTGCAGAGAGAGGTGCACATCGGTGCGAGCACATCATTGCCAATCATGTGAAGACCACCCTGGAGCGGCCCCAATCCGGCCCGGCTGACACCGTTACCGTCGAATTGAGTGGTGAACCACGTCTGTGGTCCATGTGATCTAAGCATGGATGATGTACGGACTGTGGTGAAGCAACGAGGGTGGAACCGCGGTAGTAAAGTATCGTCCCTGAGCAGTAGAAATACTGTTCAGGGATTTTTGTTTTCAAATCTGCAGTGCAGAAAACGGCAGAAAACGACCGAAATAAGGAGGAAAATATCATGAAAATCACATTGAAGGATGGCTCCGTGAAGGAGTACGAGAGCGCAAAATCCGTCATTGATATCGCCTATGATATCAGCGAGGGTCTGGCGAGAATGGCCTGTGCAGGCGAGGTGAATGGTCAGGTGGTTGACCTGCGCACCGTCATCGAGGAGGACTGTACCTTAAATATTCTGACCGCAAGAGATCCCGAGGGTCTGCGCGTGGTGCGTCACACCTGCTCCCATGTATTGGCACAAGCGGTGAAGACCTTATTCCCTGAGGCAAAGCTGGCCATCGGACCGGCGATCGACACCGGATATTACTATGATTTTGAGGCAGCGCCTTTCTCCAGAGAAGATCTGGACAATATTGAGAAAGAGATGAAGAAGATCATCAAGAAGGGTGAGAAGCTGGAGAAGTTTACCCTGCCCAGAGAGGAAGCTATCGCTTTTATGGAGCAGAAGGGTGAGCCTTACAAGGTGGAGCTGATCCGTGACCTTCCCGAGGATGCGGTTATCTCCTTCTACCAGCAGGGCGATTTCGTTGATCTGTGTGCAGGCCCTCACCTGATGAGCACTAAGGGCATCAAGGCTTACAAGCTGACCTCCTCCTCCGGCGCATACTGGAGAGGAAAGTCTGAGAACGCTATGCTTCAGCGTATCTACGGCAGCGCGTTCGCGACCAAGGAGGAGCTGGAGGCGTATCTGCAGCACCTTGAGGACATCAAGAAGCGCGACCACAACAAGCTGGGCCGCGAGATGGAGCTGTTTACCACGGTTGACGTGATCGGTCAGGGTCTTCCCCTGCTGATGCCCAAGGGCGTAAAGATTATCCAGACCCTGCAGCGCTGGATCGAGGATCTGGAGGACAATGAGTGGGGCTATGTCCGCACCAAGACTCCGCTGATGGCAAAGAGTGATCTGTACAAGATCTCCGGACATTGGGATCACTACAAGGACGGCATGTTCGTTCTCGGCGACGAGGAGAAGGACAAGGAAGTGTTTGCCCTTCGTCCCATGACCTGTCCTTTCCAGTATTTTGTATACAAGAACAGCCAGAAGTCCTACCGTGACCTGCCTATCCGCTACGGCGAGACCTCCACGCTGTTCAGAAACGAGGACTCCGGTGAGATGCACGGTCTGACCCGTGTTCGCCAGTTCACCATCTCCGAGGGACACCTGATCGTTCGCCCTGACCAGATGGTTGAGGAGTTCAAAAACTGTCTGGCACTGGCTAAGCACTGTCTGACCACCCTGGGTGTTGAGGAGGACGTGACCTATCATCTGTCCAAGTGGGATCCCGACAACCGCGAGAAGTATATCGGTGAGCCTGAGGTTTGGGAGGAGACCGAGCAGCATATCCGTGAGGTTCTGACTGAGCTGAATATTCCTTTCGTTGAGGATGTGGGCGAGGCTGCATTCTACGGTCCTAAGGTGGACATCAACGCGAGAAACGTGTACGGCAAGGAAGACACCATGATCACCATCCAGTGGGATGCGCTGCTTGCCGAGCAGTTTGATATGTACTACATCGACCAGAACGGTGATAAGGTTCGCCCTTACATCATTCACAGAACCTCCATGGGCTGCTACGAGCGTACCCTGGCATGGCTGATCGAGAAGTACGCAGGTCTGTTCCCCACCTGGCTGTGTCCTGAGCAGGTGCGCGTGCTGCCCATCTCCGAGAAGTATCTGGACTATGCAAGCAAGGTCGGCAAGGAGCTGAAGGCAAACGGCGTTCAGGTGACCGTAGATCAGCGCTCTGAGAAGATCGGCTACAAGATCCGCGAGGCAAGACTTAACAAGGTTCCTTACATGCTGGTAGTCGGCGAGAAGGAGGAGGCTGAGGGCAAGGTATCCGTGAGAAGCCGCTATCTGGGCGACGAGGGCATGAAGGATCTGGATCAGTTCATTGGTGAGATCTGCAAGGAGATCCGCACCAAGGAGATCCGGAAGATCGAAGTGCAGGAGAATAAGTGATTTGATGATAATTAAAGAGGTGTAATAAAAGCTCGCCGTGATTGATGACCACGGCGGGCTTTTTCATAACTGGAAAGAATGCGATTGATTGAATTCAGCGTATATGCAACTTTTTCATGAGTGCATCCTGTAGTATCTGTGAAAAGTTCAAGCCCATAGCCAGAGCTTCCTCATTTAACCAAGATGGGATACTAAGCGTTTTTTTGACCGCTTTGGAATGGTATCGTTTGCGGTAGTGCATCGTATCGCAGGCAATGTAATTGACAAATTCTCCTTCCTGTAGTGCGAAGGCAGAAGCGGAAGACGGTTCGGGAATAGTGCGCTCCTCTTTTTCATAGCCATAGAGAACAAGAGCTAAAGCATCTTCAGCCATTTCGAGACCATCGCGGAGATCCGTACCACAGGTGTAGCAACCTTCCAAATCAGGAAACGTGATAGAATATCCGCCGTCTTCTTCGGGGGTGAAAATTGCTGGATAAGCATATTTTGACATAAAGTGCTCCTTTCAAGGATAGTGTAAGAATGATGGAATTATTTTAGCCCTGCATCCTTCAAAATATGTGTTTAGGGTTCCGATTGGTATTTCGGCATTATGCCGTGGTACGGTGAATTGCTTTCCTGTAATTTTACTGTACCAGATGTTGTGGCGGCTTCCATGCCTTAAAATATTGCATTTGTTTTTCTTTAGTAGTTTGATCATTAGGAAAAGTAAAAAATTGAAAAACTAAACGTCAATACTTTTAAAAACTGGTGTTAATGATGATTTCTTTTTCTGAACATAAAGATAATCAATAGATAATGGCGAATGCCACAATTTGGATGTGAGTCAGTATAACACAGATATTTGCTAAATGCAACAAAAAACTCGCGGCGGAGTTATCCAACGCGAGTTTTGCACAGTTACTTTACTTTTCCAAATAGTGTCTCCCGATAGGGCAGAAGAGCAGTCAGCAGGATATTTCCCACCATACCCACTGCCAGAATCTCGCCAATCCCGACGGTCAGCATCAGATAGGGAATCAGCGAAGCTTCGCCGTAGGCATACCGCAGCACCCATGGAATGATCAGTGTGTTGCTGATGATCGGAGGCAGACAGGCCAGATGGCGGTGTCTGCGGAGCAGGTAAGTGCCCACCGCGCCGAGCAGCGTGGCCAGACTTCCGAAAATCACATCCCAGATCACGGCCCCGCCCATGAGATTGGACAACAGGCAACCCACAAACAATCCGGGGATGGCCGTCGGTGTGAAGAAGGGCAGGATCGTCAGTGCCTCGGAGAGGCGGAACTGGATGGGGCCGAAGGAAACCGGCGCAAACAGCATGGTCAGGACCACATAGACGGCAGCGATGGCCGCACTGTAGACAAGGGACAGTACATTTTTCTTTTTCATGGTTCAAATCTCCTTTAGTTTTGTTTAAGGTGAGGAAGGTCTCGAACTCACCGGTTGAAGATCAAAAACGGTTGGAAAACAGATTTTTGACTTGTGCAGTATACCACGAACTGGGGAAAGATGCAAGCGGTAATGGCTTGTTACTTAATGTGCGTCTGTAATCATCGTCCGATCACGAAAATCACTGGAAAAGTCCGCGCAACTGTGCTACAATCATAGCGGTCCAGACGGATTATATCAATAACAAGATTAATTGACAGAAAAGAGGCGTACCGATGAAAACAGAAGTAATCAGTCTGTGTCCCGACATGTCAAAGGCGACACTGACGACCTATATTTCCAACGATGAACCGGAACTGCAGATTCCGCCCAGAACAGCACTGTTGATCTGCCCGGGCGGCGGCTACCATTGGTTGTCTGCCCGAGAGGCGGAGCCCATTGCCAAGGCCTTTTTTGCGGCCGGAATGAATTGCTTTGTACTGCGCTATTCCTTAAATGAAATGGCGTGTTTTCCTCAGCCGCTGGTGGAGGCATCTCTGGCCATGAAGCACATCCGGGAGAACGCGGAGAAGTACAATATTGATCCCGAGCGTGTGTTTGTGATCGGTTTCTCTGCCGGAGGTCATCTGGCGGCTTCACTGGGAACCCTGTGGCACAAGGACTATGTGTATGAGAAGGCCCCGATGCCCTATGGGATGAACAAGCCCACCGGAACCATTCTGTCCTACCCGGTGATCAACGGCGGCGAGTACGCTCATCGCGGGTCCTTTGACTGGCTCTGCGGAGAGGGAAAGGATGATCCCGAGACCATCGAGAAGTATAGTATTGACAAGCAGGTGAGCGAGAAATCTGCTCCGGCATTTATCTGGCATACAGCCAATGATCAGCTGGTACCGGTACAGAATAGTCTGTTTCTGGCACAGGCGCTGAGCGCCCATAAGGTACCCTATGAACTGCACATTTATCCCGACGGCGTACATGGCATGGCCCTGGCCAATGAGGAGACCTGGAAGGGCGATCCGGCATTGAAAAATGATTACATGGCCGGTTGGGTGAGGGATGCCATTCATTGGATCAAAAGTTTTTGATGGAGGCGTCCGATGGATGAATTATTAGAGCAGCTTGTCAATGATTGTATGGGATATACCAAAGAGGGAAGGGTGGCAAGCTATATTCCCGAATTATCAAAAGTCAGTCCTGACGCGCTGGGGGTATATATGATCGCCAGTGACGGAAAGCATTATGGTGCCGGAGATCACGCAGCTCACTTTACCATACAGAGTATTGTCAAGCCGATCCTTCTGCTGCAGGCCCTGTTGGATAATGGGATCGAATTTGTCAGTGCCAGAGTAGGTACGGAGGCGACCGGAAAGCCCTTTGATGCGATCAACGTCAGTGAGCAGCGGCTGGACAGTGAAAATCTTAACCCCATGGTGAATATGGGAGCCATTGTCATGTGTTCCCTGATCCACGGAGACACCTATCAGGATAAAATCCGAAGGGTCCTGGAACTGACCAGACGGCTGGCCGGAAATCGGGAGATTGATATTGATGAGGCGGTGTATGCTTCTGAGAAAGCGTATGGGAGTAAAAATCGTGCGCTGGCCTACCTGTTGAAATCCTATGGTTTGCTGGAAGATCCGGTAGAAGATGTTCTGGAGTGTTATTTTCAGGCATGTTCGATTTCTGTTACCTGTAAGGATCTGGCAAACATTGGTTTTGTACTGGCCAATCGAGGTCGCACACCCGGTGCCAATGAGCGGGTGGTTCCTGCCGCCTATACCCAATATGTCAATGCTATCCTCATGACCTGCGGTATGTATAACGGGTCAGGCGATTTTGCCATTCGCGTCGGCGTTCCCGCAAAAAGCGGGGTGGGCGGAGGCATTATGGCGGTTGTTCCGACCAGAATGGGAATCGGTATTTATTCTCCTGCGCTGGATACCAAGGGTAACAGTGTTGCGGGGATCCAGTTGCTGGAAAAACTGAGTCAGCAGCTCTACTTGAGTATTTTTTAGGTTGGCAGCAATATCAAATTAAAAACAGCAGCAAAAAACAGAAATTGACAAAATATGCCACTGTGTGTTATGATGCAAACAGTGGCTTTTTGCTGCACATTTCTATCTTCTACGATGTTATTTTCAGATTCTGATTTCGGAAAATTTCCAGAGAAAACGGCGATAATTTCAGTCATGTGCATTTCCTGGCAAACGGAGCATGGTGAAGGCGTTATTATTGCGCGGAAAAATACTTCGGATGAGCATTGCACAAAGCAGTGTGAACAAATCAAATGAATAAGGGGGAAGTTTATGTTCAAACGTGTATTCAGCGCGGGTATTTCGGGCGTGGAGGCTTACATTGTCGAAGTGGAGGTGGACATGAGTGACGGTCTGCCCTGCTTTGACATGGTCGGCACCTTGACGCAGGAGGTCCGGGAGGCCAGAGAGCGGGTGAAAACTGCGCTGAAAAATCTCGGTTTTTCGCTGCCGGCTAAACGGATAACGGTCAATCTGTCACCGGCCAACGTGCGGAAGGAGGGCTGTGGCTTTGATCTGCCCATCGCGGTGGCGGTGCTGGCGGCCATGGGTATTGTGCGGGATGAGGTTCTGGAACATACGGTGTTCGTGGGTGAGCTGAGTCTGGATGGAAGCGTCCGTCCGGTGAGGGGCGTTCTCTCCCTCTCCGATCAGGCGAGAAAGGAGGGCTTTAAGCGGGTGGTCTCAGCACGGGAAAACCGCGAGGAGGCGGCGGTGATCAGTGAGATTCAGGCTCTTGGGGCGGGGGATCTGCTGCAGGTGATCCAGTGGATGAATTATCCGGAGGAGATTGGCCGGTATAACCGGGAGATGGAACAGGGCGGTGATGTTTTCGGGAGAATGGATGAGGAAAATTGGGAAGAAATCATTGTTGACATCGGTGGGGGAACGGAACCGGAGATGGTAAGCAGTGAGGACAATAAGGGGGTGATACAGACAGGGAAAGAGGAAGCAAAGCGGAAAACAGGACAAGAGCCACAACAGGAAGCGAAACAGGAATCGAAACACAAAACGAAGCAGGAAACGAAACAGAAAATGAAATCGGAAACAATACCGACCGAGGAAGCAGGAAAACGTCACAGGGGCGGAAGCGTGATCGACATCAGCAGACGTGAGCCTGATTTCTGTGAGGTCAGTGGCCAGGCTGTGGTTCGACGCGCCGCGGAGGTGGCTGCCGCTGGCATGCACAATCTCCTTCTGATCGGTCCGCCCGGATCGGGAAAGACCATGATTGCCAGCCGCATTCCCACCATTTTGCCGGGATTGACCCGTGAGGAGCAGATTGAGATCACCAAGCTCCACAGTATCTGCGGTCAGCTCCCGCCGGGGGCGGCACTGATGACCAGACGTCCCTTTCGCGCTCCGCACCATACGGTTCCGCCCACTGCGCTGATCGGTGGCGGCAGGGTGCCGAAGCCGGGGGAAATCTCACTGGCCCACGGCGGGGTATTGTTTCTGGACGAGCTGCCGGAGTTCAATCGATACACGCTGGAGGCGCTGCGGCAGCCGCTGGAGGAGGGGAAGATCACCGTGTCCAGGTTGCAGGCTTCCTGGGAGTTTCCGGCGGATATGATGGTGGTGGCGGCCATGAACCCCTGCCCCTGTGGTTATTACCCGGATCGGAATACCTGCAATTGCGGTGAGCGGGAGATCCATCGATATCTGAGCCACATCAGCCGCCCCATCCTGGACCGGATGGATATCTGTGTGGAGGCACCCAGAGTGTCCTACGAGGAGCTTAGGGGAGTTGGGGATATGCAGAGGGCGGTGGAACTGCAGAAAGAGACAGTGGGGAAGCTTGATGAAGCAGAGAGAACGGGCAGAATGACCAGAAAAAATGAATCCTCCGCCGACATCCGAAAGCGGGTGGAGTCTGCCAGAGCTCTGCAGCGGATGCGGTTTGCCGGGACGAATATCCGATTCAACAGTAAGATCCCGGCCAGTGAGATCGGGAAATATTGTCGGCTGGGGGAGAAGGAGGAGCGGATGATGCGGCAGATTTTTGAACAGATGCACCTGAGTGCCAGAGGGTATCACCGGATTCTCCGCGTGGCGCGGACTATTGCAGATCTGGCCGGCGAGGAGGAGATCGGACTTCCCCATCTGGGGGAGGCGGTGTGCTATCGCGGCGTGGAGGAGAAATTCTGGGGGAGCGAGCCGCCGCATAGGAGAGGAGACTGACCCGGATGAAGCTGATTTAGAAGAAGCCGGAGGTGATGGGGAATATGCCGATAAATCGGTCTCAGTCTGTGGAATCAATGTGGAGACAGACAAATTAATGAACAAAGTGAGGGGGACGGGAGATGACCGAAAAAGAGATGCTCTACAGCCTGAGCCATTTAAGCTTTCTGACGGCGGACAAATTTGACCGGATGCTGGAGGTGGAGGGTTCCATTGCCGCCATATATAATATAGAAGAAACGGGATTACAGCGGGTCGGATGCTTTTCCGGGGAGCAGATCAGAAAGTGGAAAACCATGCAAAAAAATTGGGCCGGATTCAGGGAACAGTATCATAGAGAGGAGGCGGCCGGCATAAGGTTTATTACCCGATGGGACGAGGACTATCCGGAGAAATTAAGGCTGTATTCCGGACAGCCTTACGGTATCTATGTGCGGGGAAAACTGCCGGATCCGGATCAGCTGTCGGTGGCTATCGTTGGAGCCAGAAAGTGCAGCAGCTACGGCAGGGCGCTGGCGGAAAAATTCGGCAGAGAGCTGGCCGAGGCCGGTGTGCAGATCATCAGCGGGGCGGCGGCGGGAATCGACGGGATCAGCCAGTGGGCGGCGCTGCAGGCCGGCGGAGCCAGCTTTGGCGTGTTGGGCAGCGGTGTGGATATCGTCTATCCGCCGGAGAATGCCGGACTGTTTTCTGCACTTCTGGAAAAAGGCGGCCTGATTTCCGAATATCCGGTGGGCAGGCCTCCCCTGGCGATCCAGTTTCCGCCGAGAAATCGGATCATCAGCGGACTGGCGGATTGTCTGGTGGTGGTGGAGGCCAGGAAGAAGAGCGGAACCCTGATCACCACCGATTATGCCCTGGAACAGGGAAAGGATATCGGTGCGGTGCCGGGCCGGGTGGGCGATGGGCTCAGCGAGGGATGTAACCGGCTCATTCAGTCCGGAGCCTTTCTTGTTCAGGACACGGAGGATATTTTGAATATTCTGGGAAAATTCGGTGAAATTAGCAAAAAAATTGAGAAAAAAACCCGGGAGAGTCTTGCGTCTTTGGAAAAAACAGTGTATAGTTGCCTTGGTCTGGTGCCAAAACATCTGGAGCAGATTGTTTTGGAGGCAGGCGTTTCGTTGCCGCAGGCGATGGAGGCACTGCTCACACTGGAATTAAAAGGAGTTATTGTCAGGGCTGGGGTAAATGAGTATGTGAAGCGACTGACATAAGGAGATAACATGGCAAAGTATCTGGTAATTGTGGAGTCCCCCGCAAAAGTAAAAACCATCAAAAAGTTTTTGGGGGCAAACTATGATGTGGAGGCGTCCAACGGACATGTGCGTGATATGCCAAAGAGTCAATTGGGGATTGATGTGGAGCACGATTATGAGCCGAAGTATATCACGATCCGCGGAAAAGGCGATGTCTTAAGCAATCTTCGCAGGAAGATGAAGAAGGCAGATAAGGTCTATCTGGCCACTGACCCGGACCGCGAGGGAGAGGCGATTTCCTGGCATCTTTATCACGCCCTGAAAATGCAGGAGCAGGATAAGCAGGTGGCCCGCATTACCTTCAATGAGATCACGAAAAATGCGGTGAAGGCCTCCTTAAAGGCTCCCCGAGAGATTGATATGAATCTGGTGGATGCCCAGCAGGCCAGACGTATGCTGGACCGCATGGTGGGATATGAGATCAGCCCCGTTTTGTGGGACAAGATCAAGAGAGGCTTGAGTGCAGGCCGTGTGCAGTCGGCGGCACTGCGGATAATTTGTGACCGCGAGGCGGAGATTGATGCGTTCATTCCCCAGGAGTACTGGAGCCTCGAGGCGGATCTCTCCTGTGATGGGGAGAAAAAACCGCTGAAAGTAAAATATTACGGAAATAAGGATGGTAAGGAGACGGTGACCAGCCGCGAGCGCATGGACGAGATCCTGGGCGCGATCGCGGAGGAGAGCTTCAAGATTCAGGAGATTCGCCCCGGCGAGCGCACCAAAAAGCCGCCGCTTCCCTTCACCACCAGCACACTGCGGCAGGAGGCTGCGACTCATCTGAATTTTTCCACCCAAAAGACCATGCGTCTTGCCCAACAGCTTTACGAGGGCGTGGAGATCAAGGGTCACGGTACCGTCGGTGTGATCACCTACCTGCGTACCGATTCTACCCGTGTGTCGGAGGAGGCAGACGGTGCAGCGAGAGCGTATATTGCAGAAAACTATGGAGATAACTATGTAGCACCCACAAGCGGTGAAAAAAAGTCGGGCGCAAAGATTCAGGATGCTCACGAGGCGATCCGCCCGACGAATATTGCATGGACACCGGCGCAGCTCAAGGTGTCTTTGACCAGAGATTTATTCCGCCTGTATCAGCTGATCTGGCAGCGGTTTGCCGCCAGTCGGATGTCCGCTGCGGTATATGATACTATGTCAGTGAAAATCAGTGCGGGAGAGTATCTGTTCACAGCGGCAGCGTCCAAAGTGCGCTTTGACGGATACCTGTCCGTCTATGCGGACGAGGAGAAGAAGGACGGCGAGGCAGGCCTTATGACTAAGGGCCTGACCAGGGATACGGTGCTCACCTTGCTGGAGACTGCCCCTGAGCAGCACTTTACCCAACCGCCGGCCCACTTTACCGAGGCCACGCTGGTTCGCGCACTGGAGGAGCAGGGCATCGGACGTCCCAGTACCTATGCGCCGACCATCACTCTTCTCCTGGCGAGAAGATACATTGCCAAGGAAGGAAAAAATATTTTTGTCACTGATCTGGGCGATGTGGTGAATAATATGATGAAGGAAGCCTTCCCCACCATTGTGGACATCAGCTTTACCGCAAATCTGGAGGCATTGCTTGATAAGGTTGCCGAGGGAGAGATCGACTGGAAGGTGATCGTCAGCAATTTCTATCCGGATTTGAAGGAAGCGGTGGAGACGGCGAAGGAAGAGCTGGCTAACGTGATCGTGAAGGACGAGGAGACCGAGGAGATCTGTGAGAACTGTGGCCGCAATATGGTCATCAAGTACGGCCCCCACGGCAAATTCCTGGCTTGTCCCGGATTCCCGGAGTGTCACAATACGAAGCCTCTGCTGGAGAAGGCCGGTGTGAGGTGTCCCAAATGTGGCGGAGAGGTGATTATCCGCAAGAGCAAAAAGGGCCGCCGGTTTTTCAGCTGTGAGCACAGCCCGGAGTGTGATTTCATCTCCTGGCAGAAGCCGTCCGAGGAAAAATGTCCTCAGTGTGGCAGTTATATGACCGAAAGAGGGGATAAATTGATCTGTTCTAACGAAGAGTGCCGCACAGTGGTTGACAAACGGGAGAAATCGTGATAGGCTCCCTATAGTATGTTTTGCAATGGAGAAGACAAATGAGCTACCGTTTTGAAATTCAGGAAGTAAGTGTAAAAAAGGGCAAAGTGTCCAGAGAAGAGCGCTATGATATCAGCAAATACATCACTGAGCTGGCCATTGAGGCGGACAGTGAAAAAAAGGCTTTCCGACTGTTGGCAGCCCGGATAAACGGAAAGCTCCCGAAATCAGTGGAGGAGGGTGAAAATGTGATCACGCTCCCGGACTACGGCGGATGCCAGATCCGTGTAAAGGCTGTAGCCTGCTGATAGATGTAGATGTGTAACCGATGAAAGAGGGGATGATAGGATGAGACAGGAGCACTGTGAGTGGCTAAATGGATGGCAGCCCGACAGTGTGCATTGTCTGTACACTTATCATCTCCGTTTTTGTTTGAAAAACCGGAGATGCTGTGTGGAAAGGGTGGAGGGAAGCCCCCTGCAGCTTGACAAAGAGTGAAATAATATGCTGAGCGCATTAGAAACGGAAAGGAAATGATATGAAAAAACCATTGATTTTTCAGACTGATTTTGGAACCGCCGACGGCGCAGTGTCCGCTATGTACGGTGTGGCCTACAGTGTTGACCCGACCCTGCTGATCTCCGATCTGACCCATGAAATCACTCAGTACGACATCTGGGAGGCATCCTACCGGCTGATCCAGACGGTCAGATACTGGCCTGCCGGCAGTGTGTTTGTCAGCGTGGTGGACCCTGGAGTTGGTTCCACTCGCCGAAGCATCGCGGTGAAGACCAGCGAGGGACAGTATGTGATTACCCCTGATAACGGTACCTTGACTCATATTAAGCGGATGTGCGGTATTGCGGAGGCCAGGATTATCGACGAGACCGTGAATCGTCTCCCCAACTCAGGCGAGAGCTACACCTTCCACGGAAGAGATATATACGCCTACACCGGTGCCAGACTGGCAGCTGGCGTGATTGACTTTTCGCAGGTAGGCCCCGAGGTGCCCGCGGAGAGTGTTATCGAGCTTTCGGTGGTGGAGGCGACCTTTGACGGCGAGCAGGTGACCGGCACCATTGACGTGCTGGATGTGCGGTTCGGCAGTCTCTGGACCAACATCAGCAATGAGCTGTTTAAGAAGCTGGGGGTTAATTACGGACAGCGCGTGGAGATCAGCATTGAGAACGAGACCCGCACTCTGTACAAAAATATTCTGGTGTATGCCCGCAGCTTTGCCGACGTGTATGTGGGCGAGCCGCTGGTGTATATGAACAGCCTTGAGTGCATGGCCGTCGCCATCAATCAGGGCAGCTTTGCCAAGGCGTACAATATCGGTACCGGAAATAAGTGGAAGATCCACATGCGCAAGGCGCCGAGGATTGTTTATGAATAAAATTCAGCCAGAGTCATTATCCGAAAAATCGGACAGACAAGGCGGCAAACGGAGATAAAGAGGAGAATGGTTAGATGAAAAAACCATTGATTCAATTTAAAGACTTCAGCTTCCAGTATTTCAGTCAGGCGGAGCCTACCCTGCAGGACATCAATCTGACAATTTACGAGGGCGAGAAAGTACTGATTGTGGGTCCTTCCGGCAGCGGAAAGAGTACTCTCGGTCATTGTATCAACGGATTGATCCCCTTTGCCTACAAGGGGGAGATCAAGGGAAGTGTGAAGATCGACGGCGTGGAGACCAGAGAGGCAAACATCTTCAAGCTTTCGAAAAAGGTGGGCACTGTACTGCAGGATTCGGACGGACAGTTCATTGGACTGACCGTCGGTGAGGATATCGCCTTTGCGCTGGAAAATGACTGCATGGCGCAGGACGAGATGAGGGAGACCGTTCAGAAGGTTGCCGACATGGTGGACATGGGCAGGCTCCTCAGTTCATCCCCCTATGAGCTGTCCGGCGGGCAGAAGCAGCGCGTTGCCTTTGCCGGGGTGATGGTTCACGACGTGGAGGTCCTTCTGTTCGACGAGCCGCTGGCAAACCTTGACCCGGCCACCGGAAAGACCGCCATTGACCTGATCGACCGCATCCAGAAGCAGTATAACAAAACCGTTGTGATCATCGAGCACCGTCTGGAGGACGTGCTCTACCGCAATGTGGACCGCATTGTTGTGGTATCTGAGGGCCGCATCGTGGCGGACATGACGCCGGATGAGCTGATCGCGTCGGATATGCTGGTTGGACTTGGTATCCGTGAGCCTTTATATGCGACTGCACTCAAGTATGCGGGCATCAAGCTCACGCCTGAGCTTCGCGCGGGCCGGATGGAGACGCTTCGCCTGGATCTGGTGAAGGATCAGCTGCTTGAGTGGCATTTGAGTCAGAGGATTGCGGCGCCGAGGGAGGAGCGCCCGACTATTCTGGAGGCCAGAAATTTGAGTTTCCAGTATACAAAGAAGCGGAAAATCCTTCAGAATATTAATTTTGCCATCCGCGAGGGCGAGATGGTCAGCATCGTCGGAACCAACGGTGCCGGAAAGAGTACCCTGGCGAAGGTGATTTGCGGTTTTGTGAAGGAGGATGAGGGCGAGCTTTTGTATGCCGGCGAGTCCATGGCTGGAGAGACCATCAAGGAGCGTTCCTTAAAGATCGGCTATGTGATGCAGAATCCCAACCAGATGCTCTGTAAGCCCATGATTTACGATGAGGTCGCTTTAGGCCTTCGCAATCGCGGTGTGCCGGAGGAGGAGATTGCAGAGAAGGTGGATAAGGCGCTGAAGATCTGCGGTCTGTCTCCCTTTAAGAAGTGGCCGGTGTCTGCGCTCAGCTTCGGACAGAAAAAGCGTGTGACCATTGCCTCCATACTGGTTATGGAACCGAAGGTATTGATTCTGGACGAGCCCACTGCGGGACAGGATTATCATCACTATACCGAGATCATGGAATTTTTAAAGAGCTTAAATGATCAGGGTGTGACCATCATTATGATCACCCACGATATGCACCTGATGCTGGAGTACACCCCTCACGCCATCGTTATCTCCGAGGGAAAGAAGATCGGTGACAGCACGGCGGTGGATATTCTGACCAACCGGGAGATCGCGGAGGCAGCCAGCCTCAAATTGACCAGCCTCTATGATCTGGCGGTGGCCGCCGGTATTGAGGATACCGCCGGTTTCGTGCAGCACTTCATCGATTACGAGAGGGAGGTGTACCGTCATGAAAAGTAAGCTGTTTGACTATGTGGAGCGGGATAACTGGGTCTACAACCTGTCCGGTCTGACCAAGCTGATCGGGTTTATCCTGCTGACCTTTGCCTCCATGTACACCTATGATATCCGCTGTATTCTGGGTATTCTGATATTGTCCTTCACCGTCCTTAAAATGTCGGGCATTACCTTCTCACAGATTAAAATGATGCTCTACTATGTGGCAGCTTTCCTGCTGCTCAACCAGGTGCTGACCTTTCTGCTGGCACCGACCTACGGCACTGAAATTTACGGCACCAGCCATGAGATCATTCGCTTCAGTGAGCGATATGTGCTGACTCAGGAGCAGCTTTTGTATCAGGTGACCAAGCTGTTTAAATATGTCTCTGTGATCCCGCTGGGCATGCTTTTTTTGCTGACCACCAATCCATCCGAGTTTGCGTCTTCGCTGAACGGTGTGAAGATCAGTTATCGGGGCTGCTATGCGGTGGCACTGACGCTGCGCTACTTCCCGGATATTCTTCGCGATTACAATGATATCTCATTGGCTCAGCAGAGCAGAGGCCTGGATATGTCTAAGAAGGAAAAGACTTCGACGCGAATCAAAAATGTGCTGAATATCTGTGTGCCGCTGATCTTTTCCACCCTGCAGCGGATCGATGTGATCAGCAATGCCATGGATCTGCGCGGTTTCGGAAAACACAAAAAGCGTACCTGGTATGCCAGAAAGCCGATGCAGAAGTCCGATTACGTGTGCCTGACAGCCTGCGCGGGCGTGGCGCTGGTGGTATTCGGGATTGCAATGTTTATCAATGGCGGAAGATTCTGGAATCCGTTTTACTAATTAAACAAGAAAGAGGATGACGAATATGAGCAAATACGATAAGCCCATCTTAGTGTTTCAGACTGATTTTACCTATGCGGAGGGCGCGGTCAGTTCCATGTACGGTGTAGTGAAGACGGTTGACCGCGAGCTGGAGATCATGGACGGAACCCATCAGATCCCCCAGTACGACACCTGGAGCGCCAGCTACCGTCTCTACCAGAGCCTCCAGTTCTGGCCGGAGGGAACCATCTATGTTTCTGTTGTCGATCCAGGCGTGGGCACCAAGCGCCGCGCCTGTGTGGCGAAGACCGTGGACGGCTATTATGTGGTGACTCCCGACAATGGAAGCCTGACTCATGTAAAGAAGTTCATCGGCATCGAGTCTGTCCGCGAGATTGACGAGACCGTCAATCGTCTGCGGGGCAAGGGCACCGAGGGTGTGGCGATCTTCCACGGAAGAGACCTCTTTGGCTACACAGCGGCCAGACTGGCCAGCGGTATCATCGACTTCGAGGGCGTAGGTCCCGAGTATCCCGTGGAGGAGATCGTGGAGCATCCCATCTACGAGCCGGAGGTAAAGCCCGGCTGGGTGAAAGGAATATTTGAAATCAACGACCCTAACTTTGGAAACCTGTGGACCAACATTCCGCTGAAGAAGTTCGAGGAGGCAGGATTCGCCTATGGGGACATGGTGGATGTGAGCATCTGCTGTGAGGGAGAGGAGCGCTTTGCACAGAAGGTACTGTTCCACCAGAGCTTCGGTTACGCGAAGAAGGGCGAGCCCATGATTTACAACAATGAGCTCATGAAGGTGGCCATGGCAGTCAGTCAGGGCAGCCTCTGCAAGCAGTATGATCTGAGCTACGGTGCGGAATGGACCGTGACCTTTATGAAGTAAGATTCCGTATGCGGCTTTCCGAGACAACTGTTTCATATCCATTAGGGCTGAACTGTTCATGTATGGAGCGATTGGTTTACTTATTTGTTTACAAGTGAACGGTTTTGTGCTATAATGCGGACGTAATGTGGATGTATGCCGCCGGGCGGAAATGCATTGCAGCGTTATAAGATAAAGCAGGATTTACGTCCTGTCAAGCATCCAAGGAGGATAGAGGTATGAAGAAATTATTTGAGTTTAAGACCAAGACCATCGTGGCTACCGGTCTGGGTGCAGCCCTGTTTTTCGTACTGTTTATGTACGTTAAGGTTCCCAGCCCCGTTCCGGAGACTTCCCTGCAGACCGCATACGGCGTAGGCGGATTCTTCGCAGCGATGTTCGGCCCCATCGCAGGTGGTCTGATCGCATTCATCGGACATGCACTGTCTGATGCGCTTTCCTACGGCTCACCCTGGTGGAGCTGGGTTATCGCTTCCGGCGTTTCCTGTTTCCTGATCGGTCTGGTTTACCCCAAGCTGAACGTGGAAGAGGGTGAGTTCGGCAAGAAGGACATCATTCTGTACAACGTATATCAGGTTGTGGCTAATGTGATCGCATGGCTGGTAGTAGCGCCTATTCTGGACATCGTGATTTACTCTGAGCCCGTTGAGACTGTATTCCTGCAGGGTATCACTGCGGCTATCCTGAACGCTGTTGTTACCGGTGTGATCGGTACTGTGCTTCTGGTTCTGTACAGCAAGACCCGCGCAAAGAAGGGCAGCCTGAGCAAGGAAGGATGATCTTGCATTGAACTGATTGGACGATAATTAGTGAGAAAATGGACGCTGAGGAGGATTCTTCGGCGTCCTTTTTTGATCAAAACATTTTGGTTTTCATACTCACATGACTCCTTAAATTTTGCTCAAGAATCATGTAGGCATGAAAACTTTTACAGAAAACAAAAAAACCGCTGTAAACCTGATGTTTACAACGGTTTGACTGCGGATGGCGGGACTTGAACCCGCACGCCCTACGAGCACATGATCCTTAGTCATGCCTGTCTGCCAGTTCCAGCACATCCGCATGCTGAACGCAAGGGTTATAATAGCATTTTCACGGGGAAAAGTCAATACCTATTTTAAAATTATTTCAGGATTATTTTTCTGTAAAATAACAGTTTTTTTGGTTTTGCTTGCACATTGAAAAAGTAAATGATATACTGATAATAACATTTTACAATGGAGGGTATACTTATGGAAAAGACAAAGCTTGGCATCTCTGTGAAACTGCTGGCAGCCATCACCTGTCTGGCACCTCTGTCCGGAGGATATGTTTTCTTTCTTGGACTGGTGCTTTACATTCTGCTGATGGAGAAAAATGAGTGGCTGAAAAAGATGACGATTCAGACTGTGATCATTACTTTTGTATGTTCTGCATTATCAGTAGTTCTGGATTTTGTTCCGAGTATTATTTCGGTGATGGATTCCGTTATGAGCATCTTTGGTCAAAGTTTCAGCATTGCTTTTGTTTCCAACCTGTTCTCTACGGCTGATCGTATCGTGACGACTGCGAAATTGTTCGTACTGCTGGTAATGAGCCTTAAGTGCTTTACCGAGGATAATCTCCAGATCAAGCAGCTGGATGATTTCATGGCAAAGCATGTGGATCTGAGCAAAGAAGAGGAGTAAGTTGTGAATGATGAGGATGGCCGGCAGACAGTTGCCGGCTGTTCTTTTTGAGAGAAAGAAATATCGGAAATAACCAGTGATGTGTCCTGATTCTGACGGTTTGACGGCAGGGAAGAAACGGTAAGGAAGAATCGGCGGAAAAAATCGGGAAGAACCGATAAGGAAGAAGTGGCAGAGAAAAATCGACAGGGAACAACCGCAAGGGAAGAACCGATGGGAAAGAGCCGTCAGGAGGTGGATGTGATGAATGAAAACAAAACCTATATTGCCATTGATCTGAAGTCCTTCTATGCCTCCTGGGAGTGTATGGAGAGGGGGCTTGATCCGTTGACCACTAATCTGGTGGTGGCGGATGCCAGCCGGACGGAAAAGACCATCTGTCTGGCGGTCTCACCATCCCTCAAGTCCTACGGGATCGGAGGACGGGCCAGACTGTTTGAGGTGGTGCAGAAGGTGAAGGAGGCAAACAGCCTTCGTCAGCAGAAGGCTCCCGGCCACAGATTTACGGGGAGTTCCTATGATGCAGATGAATTGGCCACGGACCCTTCCCGCGCCATTGACTATATTGCGGCTCCGCCTCAGATGGCCCGCTATATGGAGTGCAGCACCCGGATCTATCAGGTATATTTGAAGTACGTGGCCCCGGAGGATATTCACGTCTACTCCATCGACGAGGTGATGATGGATGTGACCTCCTATTTGAGGGTCAGCGGACTGACTGCACGGGAGTTTGCCAAGCGAATGATTCAGGATGTGCTGAAAACCACCGGGATCACTGCGGCAGCGGGGATTGGCACCAATCTGTATCTCTGTAAGATCGCCATGGATATTGTGGCGAAGCATATTGAGGCAGATGAGGACGGTCTGCGGATCGCGGAGCTGGATGAGATGAGCTATCGCAGACTCCTCTGGGATCATCGGCCACTGACGGATTTCTGGCGGGTGGGTGCAGGCTACGCGAAAAAGCTGGAGGCCCACGGGATGTATACCATGGGGGATATCGCCAGATGTTCCATCGGAAAACCGGGGGAGTACCACAACGAGGATCTTCTTTACAAGTTATTTGGGATCAATGCGGAGCTTCTGATTGATCATGCCTGGGGCTGGGAGCCCTGCACCATGGCAGATATCAAGGCCTATAAGCCGGAGTCCAGCAGCGTTGGTTCCGGACAGGTGCTGCACTGCCCTTATCCTTCGGAGAAAGCGAAGCTGATCGTCCGTGAGATGACCGATCTGCTGGTGCTGGATCTGGTGGACAAGGGTCTGGTGACCGATCAGATGGTCCTTACCGTGGGATATGATATTGAAAATTTAAGTGATCCCGAGCGAAGCAAGGCCTATAAGGGGCCGGTGACCATTGACCACTATGGCCGCAGGGTGCCAAAACACGCCCACGGAACGGCGAATTTGGAACGTCAGACATCCTCCACGAAATTGATCATGGATGCGGTTATGGAGCTGTATGATCGGATCATTGATCCGAATCTTCTGGTGCGCCGGGTGACCCTCACGGCAAACCGGGTGGTTGACGAGCGATCCGTGCCGGAAAAAGTTGTTTTTGAACAGCTGGATCTGTTCACCGATTATGCGGCAGAACAGCAAAAAAGGGAAGAGGAAAAGGCGGCGCGCGAGAGAGAAAAGCGGATGCAGCAGGCAGTGTTGAGCATAAAAAAGAAATTTGGCAAGAATGCGATCCTGAAAGGCATGAATTTGGAGGAAGGAGCGACCACTATTGACCGGAATGAACAGATTGGCGGACACAAGGCGTAAATACGAGGATATTATTAATCTGCCCCATCACATCTCAAAAACCAGACCGCAGATGTCCATGATCGACCGGGCTGCGCAGTTTTCGCCTTTTGCGGCATTGACCGGTTACGATGCGGCGGTGAAGGAGACCGCCAGACTGACCGATGAGCGGATAGAACTTGACGAGAGCAGAATGGCGATGTTGGATGAGCGGCTGCAGATGATTCGGGAGAGAATCATGAGTGATGAGCAACCGGAGGTCACGATTACGTATTTTCAGCCGGATGAGCGGAAAGTGGGCGGCGTTTATGTCAGCGTCAGCGGATGTGTGAAGAGGATAGATGAGTATGCGCGGGCGGTGGTGATGAAAGATGGGAGTCAGGTCTCCATTGATGACATCTATGACATGGAGATGCGGTGCATTGCTGACTGTGACTGAAAGGAGTGGCAGCTTCAAGGCGGCCATGATATTGATGGGTAAAAGAGGAAACGTGTAAGGAAACAGATGCGGATCGATCGTATAATAAGTGAAAGGGATATCGTATTTTGACCGTTGAAAATTCGCTGTTGAATACAAGGAGGGTACTATCGTGAAAAAGAACATACTGAAGTCGATGTTATCTGTGTTGGGAGCCGTACTGGCCCTGTGTGCGGTGGGAATGATAGCACTCCTCGTCTGGTCATATAAGGGAAACGGTATCACCGTGGGCAGATGTCTGGTTGCGGACAACGGATCCTATCTGTTGATCGCCGGGGATTCACCGATCAATATGTCTGCCCGCGGTGGAAATACAGAGATGTTTGATAAAATGGAGACGGGCGATAAGATCCTGGTGGTTCACGACGGCATTGCGGAGAGCTATCCGGGGAAGACCGGCGTGTATTTCTGCATGCGGCTGGGGGATGGATCCATGGACGATATTCCGCAGACGGTTATCGATGGGTTGACGGAACTGGGCTGGCTCAGCTGGGAGACGATCATCAGCGGAAGTGACGGAATCGGTGGCGGTGAGCGTGACGGCGATGAGAGTGGGAACGGTGGAGACGATGGAAGCGGATTATATTTGCCGAAAAAGGACTGTGATTTTTCTGTGCAGTATATCCGTACCGATGGGTATCACGAGGACATCGATTACCCGGTGGTAAAGATCATCCGCTCTGCCGATGAGCTGAGTACATATTATGAGGAGTACAAAGATATCTATTATCTGGAAAATCCCGCAAAGGTATATTCGGATACGACCATCGGTTTTCTGGATGCCTGCGAAAAGTATGACGATGCCTATTTTGAACAGCAGATTCTGGTGTTCGTCCTTCTGGAGGAGGGCAGCGGTTCCATCCGCCATCAGGTCACCGATGTCAGAGTGATCGGTAATGACGGAGAAAGTGAGATGGAGATCGCCATCAAGACCATCGTGCCGGAAGTGGTCACCGACGATATGGCGGAGTGGCACCTGATGATCGAGCCGGAGGCGGGCGTCGATGTGGCCGACGAGTCGGCGGTTACGGTGATTCTGGACGGGAAGAATGTGACGGACAGGAAAGAGTACATTGAATACAGCTGCAACTGGGTCAATATGAGGCTGTTGAAACTTGAAGGCTGGGAATATGAAATTGACGAGTACGCTGAGGATGTATATGATTTTGGCATCAGCTTTTGGCCGAAGGGTCAATCGGAGGGAAAGCTGAAGCTGCACTATTACGATGTGTTCGGCGTGTGCGGCACTGGATTATCGTCGAAGGAGATTGTGATCGGAGAGAGAACGGCTCATCTGGGCAGCTACGGTGGTCCTGTCGGATGGGATTTTATCAGCTTTAACGATACACCCGGAAGCTATGTATTCATGAATGAAGGTGCCAGCGCCTGGTGGGATCAGTACGGAGATGAGGCGCTGCGGATCGTGGAGAGCGCAGTGGTCGCGGCAAATCTGACCGGCGAGACGGAGGCCATCGAGATCGCTTCGCAGAAGTGTAATGTGGAGTATAATCAGGTGAGGGCCTATTTTGACTTTGATACCGGATTATGGTCGGTGAACTTCTCAAAGAAAAACACCGCTGGGGGAGACCAGACTGTTTTTGTGGACACACAAGGTAATATAACCGGGATTCAGTACGGGGAGTGATTGGTACAGGGACTTATCGCTCCTCTACAGCCTTTTTTTCTTGCCTAATCGAAGGAACGATGTTATACTATAATTTAGTGACTATCGACAGGGGTCGACAAAATCTGCCTTGACGGAGGGCTAAATGAGTACAAACAAGTCCAGAGAAAAACGTGAAGAATTGCTGACCAAGCTGGAACAGATCCGAAACTTCATCGCATCATCTTCCCAGAATCCGGACCGGGACGGTCTGCTTGATGCGCTGATGGAGATCGAGGAGGATATCAACGGCAGAAAATTTGGTCTGGTATATGAGGAGCACCGCGAAAAGATCGAGGATATTCTGGCAACTCACCGTGCGGTTTTAGTTGAGGATGAGGCGGCTGCGGTTTGTAACGGCGGCGAGGATAATCTGCTGATCGAGGGCGATAATCTGGCAGCGCTGCAGCTTCTGGAGGAGGACTACCGCGGCAAGGTGGATGTGATCTACATTGACCCGCCCTATAACACCAAAAACAAAGACTTTGTCTATGACGATACCTTTGTGGATGCGGGAGATTCCTTCCGCCACAGCAAGTGGGTCAGCTTCATGAAAAAGCGTCTTCAGCTGGCGGCAGGCCTGCTGGCGGACGGCGGTGTGATTTTCATCAGTATTGATGACAATGAGCAGGCCACCCTGCGGTTTATCTGCGATGAGCTGTTCGGCGAGGAAAATTTTGTCTCTCAGCTGGTGTGGGAGAAAAAACGAAAAGGTTCCTTCCTCTCTAATTCCATCACGAATATCAAAGAGTATATACTGGTCTATACCAATAACATAAAACGGTTTACCGGACTGGTGGGGCAGGTGACCAGAAAGCGTGAGACCTATCCCTGTATCAATGCGGTCAATAAGCGGGATATTCGCCGGATTCCGGCCGGAGTGCCCAGCAATTATAAGGATAAAGACTATTTTCTGCCCACCGGTGCCATCATTTCGGATAAGACCATGAATATGGTGCTGCACTCTGATCTGATCATTTCCGGCGGCGTACTGGAGAAGGATGTGCTGATCGAGGGCAACTGGCGCTATGCACAGGAGGCTCTGGATGAATTTGCGTCAAAGGATGAGCTGTATTTGACCAGAGACCTGTATCTGCGCCGCATCGTGGATCATCCCCGGTTTAAGATGTTGAAGGATCTTTTGTCCAGAGTGGGAGAAGACCCGGAGCGAACATATCGCACGGCCATTGATCCTGAGGATCTGTTTGTCTGCGGTTGGGGAACCAATGAGGACGCGGATGAGGAACTTCGTCAGATCCTTGGCAGACAGAAAAGCTTTAATTACCCTAAGCCGGTGCGTCTGTTGGAAAAACTGGTGGCCTCGGTGCGCAGAGCCGATGCGCTGTGTCTGGACTTTTTTGCCGGAAGTGGTACACTGGGCCATGCGGTGATGAAGCTGAATCAGCTGGACGGCGGAAAACGCAAGTTTATCCTCTGTACCAGCAATGAAAACAATATTTGCCGTGAGGTGACCTGGGAGAGACTGAAGCGTGTCATCGGGCAGGAAAATTATGAGGCCAGTCTGAAATACTACCGGGTGGAATACGAGACTGAGGAAGTTACGAAAATCGACGAAAAAAATTGAAAAAAAATAAAAAAAGTAGTTGACAAATCCATTCTAATTTGATATTATAAACGAGCGTTCAGAAATGAGCAACGCAAAAGACCTGCGGATGTGGCGGAATTGGCATACGCGCATGATTCAGGTTCATGTGAGCATTACGCTCGTGCGGGTTCAAGTCCCGCCATCCGCACTGAAATCGCGAAACGAGAGTTTCGCGATTTTTGTGTTTCCGGGATAATTTATTGTACAAAAAGAAATAACCCCTGACTGATGTATGATCTACCTCAGCCAGGGGTTATTTCTGTTCATTCTTGGGCTCTAACATCTTTGGATAACCTCTCTTTCTACAGATTAACATCAGCCTTTGTTGAAAATGAAAGTCACCCCGTTGTAAACCGTCTGTGCAGCGAAGTGGTTTCTAAGGAGGAAAGGAGATGAACTGAGGAGTTAGCCGTCTGTAACGGTGTCATCCTTTATGGTTATAAAATAACACATTCTTTTTTCTTTTTCAATATGGAGTATTGCATGAAATTTAACAGAGAATTTAATGCAAAACATAGAATCGAAAAAAACGAACGTTAATTGATTGACAGGAGAAGTACGGACTTGATATACTAAATATGTTGGGCTGGTCGGTGGGCCGGCCCTTTCTAGTTGGCTGTCAGCGTTTATGGGAGCATTCGATTTGCAGCGGAATGTGAGGAAATATATGACGGAATTGTATGCGATTGGTATTGATTTTGGGACGCTGTCCGGACGGGCGGTATTGGTTGATGCTAAGACCGGTGAAGTTGCGGCACAGGCAGTAAAAGACTATGCACATGGAGTGATGGAGACTGCTCTGCCGGACGGTACAAAACTGCCGGCTGACTGGGCACTTCAGCATCCGGGAGATTATCTGGAGGTGCTTTATGAGGTGATTCCAGCGGTGATGCGGATGTCCGGCGCGTCTCCGGAGCAGGTAATCGGTATCGGTGTGGATTTTACTTCCAGCACGGTGCTTCCGGTGGATCAGGAGGGTCATCCTCTGTGTCTTAACCCGGAGTTTGTGGGTGAGCCAAATGCATGGGTGAAGCTCTGGAAGCATCACGGTGCGCAGGATCAAGCCAGACGGCTGACCCAGGTGGCAGCTGAGAGAGGGGAGACGTTCCTGACCTACTGTGGTGGGATCATTAACTCGGAGCTTATGATCCCTAAGTTGCTGGAGACGCTTGAATTGGCGCCGGAAGTGTATGAGCAGACAGAGTGCTTTATGGAAGCGGGAGACTGGATCGTGCGGAATCTGATTGGGGAAAATATCCGAAGTGCAGCCACTGCCGGATACAAGGCACTCTGGAGCAAATGTGACGGACCGCTTTCCTCGGAATATTTGAAGGCAGTAAATCCGAAGTTTGAGCATTTGATTACAGAGAAGCTGGGAGGAAAACTTGTCCAACAGGGAGAGGCTGCAGGGCGTCTGACGAAAGCGGCTGCGGAGCGTTTGGGGCTGAGGGCCGGGATCCCGGTGACAGACGGTCATCTGGATGGACATGTAGCCGGGCTGGCGGTTGGTATTGACGGGCCGGAAAAGCTGCTCCTGGTGTTGGGCACTTCTGCCGGAGCGATGATCTGCTCGGAGAAAAAGGTGGCGGTGCCGGGGAGTTTTGGCATGGTTGAGGATGGTCTGATTCCCGGCTATTATTGCTACGAGGCCGGCCAGAGCTGTGTGGGAGATATGTTCAACTGGTTTGTGAAAAATTCGGTTCCTGCCGCTTATGCGGAGGAAGCGCGGGAAAAAGAGGTGACGGTTCATCAGTTGTTGACGGAAAAGGCTTCGAAGCTGAAAATCGGAGAGAGCGGACTGATCGCGCTGGACTGGTGGAACGGGAATCGATCCTGTCTGGTGGATGCGGAGCTGACCGGCATGTTTCTGGGCATGACATTGTCCACAAAGCCGGAGGAGATGTACCGCGCACTTTTGGAGGCTTCTGTTTTCGGCATGCGGAAAATCATTGACAATTTTGAGGAGAATGGTATTGGGATTCGTCAGATTTACGCCTGTGGCGGTATTTCCAGGAAGAATCCGCTGATGATGCAGATCTACGCGGATGTGACCAACCGGGAGGTCTTTATCGGGGCATCGGATCAGTGTCCGGCACTTGGGTCGGCGATATTTGGCATGGTGGCAGCAGGCGCGTCAGGCGGCGGTTATGATACGGTGGCGGAGGCGGCAGCGAAGCTGGGACGAGTGGCGGCGGTGAGCTATAAGCCGATTCCCGAAAATGTGGTGAGATATGAGGCATTGTATCAGGAGTTTCTGCTTCTTCACGACTATTTCGGCACAGGCGGAAATGATGTGATGAAGCGGCTTCGCCGGATAAGGACTGCCGGAAAGGGCACCGACAATGAATAAGGACATTTTAGATTATTTGAGAGCAATAACCGCCGAGGAACAGGCGATACTTTGTGGGCGGGAGAGTATTGACCGTGAGCTCTACATGCAGGGTCAGGGAAATACGATCAACAGCCGCAAGCTGCTGGATGCAGGAAAGCTGATTACCATCCGGCCAAATACCAGATTCATCCATTTCCCGGAGCACACCCACGATTATGTGGAGGTGGTCTATATGTGCGCCGGAGAGACGGTACATATTGTGAACGGCAAGCGTATCCATCTGCGGCAGGGTGAGCTTCTGTTTCTGAATCAGAGCGCCACTCATGAGGTGTGTAGGGCCAAGGAGGAGGATGTGGCGGTAAATTTCATCGTCCTGCCGGATTTTTTCGCCAGCAGTCTGTCTGTGGTCGGCGAGGAGGAGACTCCGCTGCGCCGATTCCTGGTGGATTGTCTCTGCGGGCAGAATGACGGACCGGGATATCTGCATTTCAGGGTTGCCGGTGTGACACCGATCCAGAATCTGGTGGAAAACCTGCTGTGGACGTTGATCCGGGAGACCCCGAACAAGCGAAAGGTCAGTCAGATGACCATGGCTCTTTTGTTCCTCCAGCTGCTCGGACATACAGAGACGCTGGTCACCGGGGATCAGGATGAGGCAGCGGTGTTAAAGCTTTTGCGCTATGTGGAGTCGGATTATGTCAGCGGCAGTCTGACCGAGGCAGCAGAGCTGTTTCACTATGATCTTTCCTGGCTTTCCAGGGAGATCAAGCGCAAGACCGGGAAAACTTACACCCAGATCGTTCAGGAGCGTAGACTTGCGCAGGCAGCATTTCTGTTGAAAAATACTAACCGAAATGTGGCGGATATTTCTATTGCAGTGGGATATGAGAATATCAGTTATTTTCATCGCATCTTTACGGCGGCGTTCGGCAGATCGCCGAAGCATTACCGGGATGAGAGCTGATTGCAAGAGAGGATACTTTTTTACAAAACTCAGGACCTCGAAATTTTGCTTTAGTTGTGATAAACTGAAACAAAATGGAGCGTTCTGAGTTTTTTCAAATAGTGGTGGGAGAAAAGACAGAACTGTGAAAGCAGGAGGCGGTCGCTGAGTGAACCAAGGGAAAAAGGAGGATTGTTTGGCATGAAAATTTTACAGTGCAGAACAAATCATATGACAAATCCGATTGGCTTTGCCATGGACTATCCGGTGGTCTCCTGGATCGCGGACAGTGATGAGTCCGCATGTCAGGAGAGAGCGCAGATCATTGTGGCACTGGATAATCAGATGAAGGAGATCATCTATCAGAGTGATCCTGCGGCAAATCCGGATAGTACCGGTGTGAAACTTCCGATCATTCTGAAGCCTTGCACCGAATATTACTGGACTGTCCAGGTCTGGGGAGATCAGGGAGATACGGCGGTTTCTCAGGTGAATTATTTTGAGACCGGTAAACGGGAGGAACCGTTAGGCGGACAGTGGATCACCACACCCTGGGAGGATAAAACGATCAGTCCTTACATCAGAAAATCGTTCAGGACTGAGAAGGAGATCTGCAAGGCAAGACTTTATGTGACCGGTCTTGGTCTGGTCTGGCCGGAGATGAACGGGCAGAGAATAGGAAGGGAATATTTTGCACCGGGATTCACAGCGGTGGATCGGTGGGTGCAGATTTACACCTACGATGTGACTGAGCTGATGCGCCAGGGGGACAATGTCCTCGGTTTCATGCTGGGAAACGGCTGGGCGAAGGGAAGATTCGGCGGCTCACGAAGAACACACACTAAGACATATATCAATGACTATTTTCTGCGGGCGGAGCTGCGGATCCAGCTGGCGGACGGTTCAGAGCAGGTGATCGTTACAGACGACAGCTGGAGATGTACACCTTCCCCCGTGCTGTTTGATAATTTCTATGACGGAGAGATTTACGATGAGCGCAAGGTGATCCCCGGCTGGTCCGCGCCAGAGGTGTCCGATGACGGCTGGGATTATATGGTACCGGCAAATAAGGTGCCTCTGGGTGGATTGGAGGATCGGTTGTCGCTGCCGGTGATCATCAAGGAGACGATCCGGCCGGTGGAGGTTATCCGCACTCCTGCCGGTGAGGCGGTGCTGGATATGGGCCAGAATATGGTCGGCTGGATTCGGATGCGGGTTCATGAGTTGTCAGGAACCCGGATCAAGCTCAGTCACGGGGAAATTTTGCAGGATGGCTGCTTTTACCGGGAGAATCTGAGAACGGCGAAAGCAGAGTACATATATATTTCAGATGGCACGGAGAAAGCGGTCGAGCCCCACTTTACCTTCTACGGTTTTCGCTATGTGAAGGTGGAGGGTGTCAGCGGTGAGCTGAATCTGGAGGATTTTACAGGCTGCGTGGTCTATTCTGATCTGGATGAAACTGGCTGGGTGGAGACCTCCGATCAGCGGATTAACCGACTGTTTGAAAATGCCAAGTGGAGCCAGAAGGATAATTTTCTGGAGCTGCCCACTGACTGTCCTCAGCGGGATGAGCGGATGGGCTGGACCGGTGATGCACAGGTGTTCTGCAAGACGGCCAGCTATAACATGGAGACCTACGCGTTTTATACCAAATATCTCCACGATCTCTGGCATGAGCAGCAGAAAAATCATGGAATGGTCACCCATGTGGTGCCCTCCCTGCTGAGAGAGTCCTTCACGGAATCTGCTTTCTGGCACGGAGGCGCCAGTGTGTGGGGAGATGCGGCGGTGATCATACCCTGGACCATGTACCGGCATTACGGAGATATCACCATTTTGGAGCGGCAGTATCCCAGTATGTCAGTCTGGGTCGACTGGATCGTGGGCAAGTATGTGGACGAGAAAGGTCTGTGGAGCGGCGGCTTTCAGTTCGGTGACTGGCTTGCTCTGGATGGACAGGGGGAGGATGACCGATATGGCGGAACTGACACCACCTACATCGCATCCGTATTTTTGAAGAATTCTTCTCTGTTGGTTGCGCAGACAGCAAAGCTTTTGGGCAAGGAGGAGGATGCGGATCGTTATCAGCAAATCAGCGATCGGACGAGGGCTGCGATCCGAAAGGAATATTTTACCGAGGATGGCCGGATGACCATTCCCACACAGACAGCGCATATCCTGGCGCTGCAGTTTGATCTTGTGGAGCCGGAAGGAAGAAAATTGATTGCCGAGGGGCTGATTAAGCTGCTTGAGGCAAACAATATGCACCTGTCCTGCGGCTTTGTGGGAACCTCTTATCTGTGCAGAGTCCTTTCTGCGGAAGGCTGCAGTGAGGCGGCCTACAAAGTGCTGTTTCAGAAGGATTTCCCCAGCTGGCTCTACGAGGTGGATATGGGGGCGACGACCATCTGGGAGCGCTGGAATTCAGTCCTTCCCGACGGAAAGATTTCCGGCACCGGGATGAATTCCCTGAATCACTACGCCTACGGAAGTATTGTCCAGTGGTACTATGAGAATATGTGCGGTTTGACGGAAAAAGAGCCAGGCTTTAAGGAATTCTATGTGAGACCGGAATTCACTGAGCGTTTTGACCATGTGGAGATGGAGTATCATTCGCCGAGAGGTGAGATCCGTATCAGATGGGAAAAGGCAAAGACGAAAGGGAGAGAGGGCTATCGGCTGGCGGTGAAGGTGCCCTTTAATACCACGGCGTATGTGAGTCTGCCGGGCGATTCGGGTAAGCTTTGCCGGCTGGAGTCGGGGCTGCATGAGATATGGTGCTGACAGGCAGAAGATGAAAGTGGGCAGTAGTCTGCGAGATCGCACATATACTGAGCTCGTGTCACTCCCTGCGACCCGGTGTTTACTGCTGGCAGGTGGCGGGAGGAAAACGGGAAGCAGAGAGAAAATAGAATAGTTGAGAAAGGAGATTAACGTTGCAATATTATCTTGCGATCGACATCGGCGCTTCTTCCGGGAGACACATATTGGGCCATGTGGAAGATGGACGACTGGTGTTGGAAGAAATTTATCGGTTTGATAACCGTCAGATACATAAAAACGGACACGACTGCTGGGATTTGGAGAATCTCTGGGAGGGAATCATTGGCGGATTGAAGGCCTGCGGGGAGATCGGGAAGATTCCGGCGACCGTGGGCATCGATACCTGGGCAGTGGATTACATTCTTTTGGATGAGCAGGACAGGATGATCGGCGATGCCGTAGCATACCGGGACGGCCGGACGGCGGGAATGAGAGAAGTGGTGAATGAACTTATTCCGGCAGAAAAATTGTATGAAAGGACCGGCATCCAGTATCAGCCCTTTAACACGATCTATCAGCTGACGGCGCTGAAACGGGAGCATCCGGAGCAACTGAAAAAAGCAAAATGGTTTCTGATGATCCCGGAGTATTATAATTTTAGGCTGACGGGAATCAAACAAAATGAATATACGAATGCCACTTCCACCAATCTGGTGGGCGCAGAGGCGAAGACCTGGGACGCATCGGTTATCGAAGAGCTGGAACTGCCTGTGGAGCTGTTTCATGACCTGGCCATGCCGGGAACCGTGCTGGGAAACCTGCTTCCGGAGATTCGGGAACAGCTAGGCTTTGATACCACAGTGATCCTGCCGGCAACCCACGACACGGGATCAGCCTTTCTGGCGATTCCTGCCAGGGATGACGAGGCGGTGTATATTTCCTCCGGGACCTGGAGCCTTTTGGGCGTGGAAAATGAACATCCGATTACCACAAAGGAGAGCCAGGCACAAAATTTTACCAACGAGGGCGGAGCCTGGTACCGATATCGGTATCTGAAAAATATCATGGGACTGTGGATGATTCAGTCCATCCGCAGGGAGTTAAATGGTGCGGTATATGTGCAGGGGAAAATGGTTGCCGGGAAAACGAAATCGAATGGGGACGAAGATAGTGATTCAGATAAAGAGGATTTGAGTGTAAACGGTAAGTCCGTGCGGCTTTCAGGTGCCGATGGACAGCAGGCAGCGGCAAAAAAATGGACCTTCCCCGCTCTGATCGCAGCGGCCAGAGCGACAGAGGGGTTCCAGAGTATCGTGGACGTAAACCGTGACTGCTTCCTTGCACCGGAGAGTATGATCCGGGCCATCAAGGACGAATGCGCCCGCACGTCTCAGCCGGTGCCGGAGACCGTCGGTGAGATCATGCAGTGTGTTTACACCAGCCTGTCTCTCTGTTACCGGGATGCGATCAAGTCTCTGGAGCAGCTGACCGGAAAGAAGTACACCAGCATCAATATCGTGGGAGGCGGCTGCCAGGATACATACTTAAATGAGCGCACCGCCAAGGCCACCGGACTGCCGGTCTATGCAGGCCCGGTGGAGGGCACTGCCATCGGCAATCTGATCATTCAGATGATCGCCGGAGGCGACATCAGCGATCTGCAGGCGGCACGGGAAATGATCCGGCAGAGCTTTGCGGTAACGGTAGTTCAGCCGTAAGTGAAATATTTCAGCCATAAATGAACGAATCTATAGGTAAAAATTAGGTATAAAACAGCGATGTTTAACTGTCAGGAGGACAATCAATGAGTTACTTGGAAGCAAAGAAAAAATATGCTGTGTTGGGAATCGATACTGACACAGCCATTGCAAAATTAAAGACTGTGCCGGTGGCACTGCACTGTTGGCAGGGCGATGACGTGCGCGGTTTTGACACAGATCCCAACAAGCCGTTGACCGGTGGCATCCAGACCACAGGTAACTATCCGGGACGCGCTCGCACTCCGGAAGAGTTGATGGCGGACATTGATCAGGTCATCGCGCTGGTGCCCGGTCAGGTGAAGATGAATCTTCATGCCAGCTACGCCATTTTTGACGAGGAGAACGGCGGCTGGGTGGACCGTGACAAGCTGGAGCCGAAGCATTTTAAGAAGTGGGTGGATTTCTGTAAGGAGAGAGGCTTGGGCTGTGACTTTAACCCCACCTTCTTCTCACACCCCAAATGTGATCCGCTGACCCTTTCCTCACCCAACGAGGAGACCAGAAAGTTCTGGGTGGAGCACGGCAAGGCCTGTGTGCGGATTTCCCAGTATCTGGCGGATGAGCTGGGACAGCCCTGTGTCATGAATATCTGGGCAGGCGACGGCTTTAAGGACATACCCGCGGACCGTTTAGGACCGAGACTGCGCTACAAGCAGTCCTTTGATGAGATATTGTCTGAGCCCTTTGATAAGGAGAAGGTATACCCCTGTGCCGAGAGCAAGGTCTTCGGCATCGGTGTGGAGAGCTATACCGTCGGCTCAGCGGAGTGGTGTCTGAAGTACGCGGACAGCCGGGAGGATTGCATCTGCCTGATGGACAACGGCCATTATCACCCCACCGAGGTGGTTTCCGACAAGATTTCCGCGGTACTGGCATATGATAAAAAGATGGCGCTCCATGTGACCCGCGGCGTCCGCTGGGATTCTGATCATGTGGTACTCTTTGATGATGAGACCAAGGAGATCTGCAAGGAGATCGTTCGCTGTGACGGTCTGGACAAGGTATTCATCGCGCTGGATTACTTTGACGCGTCCATCAACCGTGTTTCCGCCTGGGTGACCGGATTCAGAAATCTGCAGAAATGTCTGCTGTTCGCACTGCTTCAGCCCAACGCTGAACTGACCAGACTGCAGAATGAGGGAAACTGGACCAAACTGATGGTGATGCAGGAGGAGTTGAAGACCATGCCCTTCGGCGAGATCTGGGAGGAGTACTGTAAGGTTTGCGGAAAGCCGGCTGACGGTGAGTGGTTCCCGATGATTGAGAAGTATGAGGCAGAGGTGCTCGTGAAGCGTTAAGCTGCTATGAATGAAATGATGACGCCGACAGCTGATTCAACGGAAATAACAGAGCATAGTTGGATTGATTAAAGAAATGGAGACAGGCAAATGAAAGATATATTTACTGCTCCCTTTGTGGAGGAAATGAAGAAAATGACTGCAAACATGTACCGTCTGGGCTGGGATGAGCGCAACGGAGGCAATATCAGTTACATGCTGGAGAATGATCTGGTGGCTGAATACTTGGATCCGACACAGGTGATCCGCACCATCCCCATCGGATTTGAGGCGAAATCACTGGTCGGAAAGATCTTTATCGTTACCGGTACCGGTAAGTATTTTAAAAATGTGATGGATGACCCGGAGACCAATCTGGGCATCATCCGTATCGCTGAGGATGGCTGTACCGCAGAGCTTCTGTGGGGCTACAAGGACGGAGGCAAGTTTACCTCTGAGCTGCCGGCTCACCTGATGAGCCACATGGCCAGACTGTCCGTTGACCCGGACAACCGTGTGGTGATGCATTGCCATCCCACCTACACGCTGGCCATGAACTACGTCCACGAGCTGGATGAAAAGAAATTCACCCACACCCTGTGGGAGATGTGCACCGAGTGTATCGTGGTATTCCCGGACGGCATCGGCGTTCTGCCCTGGATGCTCTGCGGAACCAACTCCATAGGCGAGGCCACTGCGGCGAAGATGAAAGAGTTCCGTCTGGTAGTGTGGGGAATGCACGGGATCTACGGCGTGGGCAAGAATCTGGACGAGGCCTTCGGCCTCATCGAGACCGTGGAGAAGGCAGCGCAGATATATATGCTGACTGCTCATCTGCCCCGGATCAATACCATAAAGGATGAGGAATTGAAGGAGCTGGCAGAGTATTTCGGTGTGAAGTATCGGAAGGATTTTCTGAACTGCTAAAGCCACTGTGGCAAGGCTGGGCCGACAGAGAGCAAAACACTAAAACGTATAAAGAGGGGGCATCGCCCAACCAAAAAATTTTAGGCTGGTGCGACGCCCCCGCAGTTTACAGATTAGATTTCGAAAGCCTTTCGGATATTCTCTACATCTTTGACTGTGCAAGAACATTGCTCGGCTATCTTTTGATTATCCGTTAAACCAGATTGTACGGTACGAAAAACAATTGCACTTAAAGCAAAGCCCTGAGCTATTCCATCACTCCATCCATCTTCCCACATTTCCCGAATCGCCTGACACATGTTATACTGACTCCCTTCTTCTTTATACCGTTCCTTGTTTTCCAGATAGGTTTCAATCCCCATTATCCCGCTGATAATCCAGCATCAGATCATTTTCTTTTCCCATGTACATTCCTCTCATCATAAGCGGAAGCTGCCCATGGAAAATGCCGCCTCTGCCATACTTTTTCACTTTTTACATGGAAATATGGCGAAAGCGCCAACGGTAAAATAGAAGATTAGACGCGTACAAGATTTATCCGAGAAATCTTTACGAGAATATTGTAACGGAAGGCGGTCAGGATGTCAAGTGCGCAATCATTTCCTTTACCGATATCGTTTAAAATAGTCGAGGCCATTCATAATGTATTCAGGATTTACAGACTCTACGATCATATCAACAGCACAGATATTTTCATCGATCTTCTTAAACAGATATTCAAAATCAATCCGGCCTGTGCCCACTGGGACAATGGTTTTTCTGCCATCAACAATATCCATATCTTTAAGGTGCACAAGGCGTATTTTGTCTCTCAACAAATCGAAGTACAGATCCATCAGTTCATGTTGTTGATCAATATTTTCGGAATTTAAAAATCCCACTAAATCAAAGACACAGCACAAATTAGGTGAGTCGATCGCATCAAGAAACTGTTTGAACAGCTCTATATTCCAGATAGAATGGGGACGGCAAATCTCCAACCCGATGGTGACACCGTGCTTTTCGGCGCAGGCGGCCATCTTTTTGCCGTTTTCCAGAACGCGGTGATAATTTTCAGCTGACCGTGTCTCCTCCAATGTGTCTCGCTTACCGGTTTCGGTGCAGATGAGATCTGCTCCCACATATTTTGTAAATTCAATGTTTTTGTTAAAGCGTTCCACCTCGGCATTTCCGTCTGCGGCCATATTGATGTAACAGCCCAGTGAAGAGAGATGTATGCCTTCCAGTTTTTCACGGATATAGTTGGCCAGCGCAGGGGTATAGCAGTTTTTTGTCCAGTCAAATTCGGTAGTTATTTTGCCGGGGGTGAGCTGGATGCGGTCAATATTGTTTCGCTTTAACTTTTCTGCAACCTTCTGAAAGGTGTCGTCCTTAAAGGCGTGTCCAGTCGCGCCCAGATGTTTCAGTGCCATATGTTTTCCTTCCTTTCTCTGTCGACGTTTCCGCCGGCGCTCGTTTTGAAGCGCCTGACTGCATTAGTAGCATGGATTTTTTTGCTTGTCAAGAAGGAGAGGAACCGTTTGAGGAAGTCGACAAAAAAGTCCCCGAAAGCTAAAAAAAGTCCTGTGGTAATTCGTCGGTTCGATAGTCTATAATTAACTTATTATCAGAGTATGATTGCAGGTACTTATCATGGACGAGGAGGAGCACAATGAGAAAATATTTACTGCCAAAGGAAGGAAACTTTTACCGGGCAAATCTGCATGCCCACACCAATATGTCTGACGGCTCCGCTTCCCCGGAACTGGTCAAAGAAGTGTTTAAGAGGATGGGCTATTCCATTGTGGCCTACACTGATCACGATATCATGCTGGACCGCTCTCATTTGAACGATGAAGAGTTTTTGGCGCTGAACGGCTACGAGATGGAAATCAATGGTAAAGGCACTCCGGACTGGGCGAACATGGAGACCTGTCATATATGTCTGATCGCACTGGAGCCGGACAATCTGAAGCAAGTTTGCTGGCACCGAAGCGATTATCTGTACGCTCATGCGGTGGAGTACAGAGACCAGATCCAGTTCTATGAGGACGAGCCTGACTATATCAGGGAGTACACCGGTGAATGCATCAGCGACATGATGAAGCGTGGCCGTGAGCATGGATTTTTTGTCACCTACAATCATCCCACCGGCTCTCTGGAAAACTATACCCACTACATAAACTATCACAATATGCATGCTATGGAAATGTATAATGGAGCAGAGGAATATAATCCGCGGGTCTATGATGACATGCTGAGGGCTGGCGAGCGTATTTATTGTATAGGTGGCGACGATAATCATAATCGTCCGACGTTGTATAGTGATGCGGGTAAGGCTTGGACAATGATTAAGGCGAATAGCTTGGATTACCGTTCTATTACAAAAGCATTGATGGATGGCAATTTCTATGCTACTCAGGGACCGGAAATATATGAAATGTATATAGAAGATGGTGTTTTGCATGTAGTTACATCAGATGTGGTTAAGATTTTGTTTACGCCAGGAAACAGAAGAGCAACTGTTAGTTATCCAGAGGAAGGTAAGACGGTGATGACTACTGCTTCTTACAAACTCTTTGATGACAATATCTATATTCGGGTAACCGTGGTCGATGAACGTGGGAGAACGGCAAACACTAACGCATATTTTATTGATGAAATAAAGTGTTGGTAAAAGATAAAAGGAGAAAATAATGGAAAACAAATTACATATTACAAAAAAAATACAGAATTTATGCGGTTGTGCAGATAGTATTGCCCGTTTCTTGGAAAAAGAACAGTTGATGGATCGTGTATTATGGCGTCGTTTTGTTAATCAGTTCAGAGAGCAGATTGATGGTAAAAATTTAGGCTGGCGTGGTGAATACTGGGGAAAAATGATGCGTGGCGGAGTTATGGTATATGAATATACTCGTACAGAAGAACTCTACGATGTTCTCACAGAAACGGTTTGCGATATGTTAACTGTCGCAAATGATAATGGACGAGTATCTTCTTACTCAGAAGAGACAGAGTTTAATGCTTGGGATATGTGGTGTAGAAAATATGTAATGTTAGGCTTGCTCTATTTTTATGATATTTGTCGTGATCCAGCATTGAAAGAACAAATTGTTAAGTTCCTCTGCCAAAGCACGGATTACATTATGGCACATATAGGAAATGAAGAAGGAAAGATAAAAATCACATCCTCATCAAGCAGCTGGCTAGGAATTAATTCCTCCTCAATTTTGGAACCGATAGTAAGGCTCTATAATGTTACCGGCGAAAAGCGTTACTTAGAGTTTGCTGGATACATAGTTGAGGAAGGCGCGGCAGAGGGAATAAATATATTTGAACTGGCCTACGAAAATAAGCTCTATCCATATCAGTATGGTGTACCAAAAGCCTACGAAATGATCTCATGTTTCGAAGGGTTGGTTGAGTATTATTGTGCTACGGGAAATGAAAAGTATAAGACTGCAGCTGTCAATTTTGCAAAAGCGGTCATTGAATCAGATGTTACCATTATTGGTTCCTGCGGTTGCACACATGAACTTTTTGATCATTCGAAAGTGCGCCAGACGGCTAAATATGACGGTGTTATGCAGGAAACTTGTGTAACTGTAACGTGGATGAAGTTTTGTGCACGCTTGTTGGTGCTTACCGGGGAAAGCATATTTGCAGACTGTATAGAGAAGGCTTTTTATAATGCCTATGCAGGAGCAGTTAATACAGAACATAAGCAATGTGATTATATTTATGATAAGTTTATAAGAAGGGAAAAAAATCCTTATTTTGTAGATACTTTTCTGCCATTTGATAGCTACAGCCCCCTTACAGCGGGAAAGCGAGGAGTAAAAGTAGGTGGAGCACAGATACTGTCCGATATGTCTTATTATGGGTGTTGTACTTGTATAAGTCCTGCAGGGGTAGGCCTTTTTGCGAAACACTCGGTTCTGGTGGATGAGGATGGATTGGTTCTTGAGTTTTTTGAAAAAGGAGAGCAAATCATTTCCTATAAAGGAAAGGAAATTAAAATTCTGACAGATACGTTATATCCGGCAGAGGGTAAATTAGCTATTTCTGTGGAGATGAATGAATCATGCCAAATGACGCTAAAAATCCGTGTTCCCGGCTGGTCTAAAGAAACATTGGTTAAGTCAGAGATACCATACGTAATGAATGATTCTTATATCATCATTTCCGGAGAGTGGGCTGAAAAAACGGAGCTCGAGGTAGCTTTTGATATGACTGTCCGGGCGAGTTATCCAATTAGTTGGGAGAAGGACGTGATTTATGTGGATATGTCCGACAACAAGCCCGGTGCTTATATGGCAAGTGCGGTAAATGTAAGACATACGGAGGATGATGATTATTATATTTCACTTTCATATGGACCTATCGTGCTCTGTGCGGATTCCAGAATGGGGAAACCAGCAGATTCGGTATTCGCATTCCAACAGGAGGGTGATAGCTTTTTCTATGAAATTTCTGATAGGAAGGAAATTATAGATGGATGCCATTGCCTCATACGCGTAGAATTTCTCTCGCCAGAAGGAGAAAAGATTTATCTTACAGACTATTCTTCTGCCGGAAAAGATTGGGAAACGATGATTGCGGCTTGGATGAGGACAAATTAAAATGATAAAAGACGGTATTAGTTTATCTAACCAAATTACAAGTTTTTTAATGATAGGTAAATTACATGCACTATCACAGTCACCGATCATCGGGGAAAGACAGCCAGCTCCAACGCGTATTTTGCGGATCAACTGCTGTAATTCAGGTGAATAGCAGTAGTTTACTTAAAGGACCGGAAGAAACGGAATTGAATGAGGAAATGGAGGCAATCTGTGTGGACAATCTGACGGTAAGACGACTGAAGGTTGATGAATTGATGGGATTAACTAAACTGTTCGATTACCGTGATGTAGACGGGATGTTTGCTGATAACACACGGCGAATGGAAAACAGAGAAATTGAGATATTCTGTCTGTTTAAGGGAGAACGGTTGGTCGGAGAACTGCATGCCATGTATGTGAACGAAGATGAGCGCATGGCGATTCGCGGAGTGCGGGCATACCTGTTTGCTTTCCGGGTGCATGAGGATGTTCAGGGAAAAGGGTATGGAAAGTATCTTTTGAATGAGGTGATAGATTTGCTCGCAGAAAAAGGATACCGTGAGTTCACGGTTGGCGTGGAGGATGACAACGCCCGAGCGATACATATATACAAGACGTTTGGCTTTGACGAGTTGGTCGCCCGGAAACAGGAGGAATATCAAGGCTACAGCTATGAGTATAATCTGTATTTAAAACGTGGATGATAGAACTGAAATTTAGTCATATATACGGAAAAAGTTTTTGGTAGTCATCTGTATTAGGGCAGGTTGATGAAAAATGAAGTTTAAAATGTGCTATAAATATCAAAATGTGCGTATTGTGAAAGCTTAGCCTGACAGAATATAATAAATCTATACTTAAGAAGGTTGTGGACGGAAAGGTGGTTTGCATTTATGCGCAGGTTGACGAAACAGCAGGCAAAGAAAAATATGATGAGTCTCTGGCGGGACAAGCAGTTGATTCTGATGGCTATACCGGCCCTTGCGATTCTGATACTGTTTAACTATGTACCGATGACAGGACTGGTACTGGCATTCAAGCAGTTTAATTTTAAAGACGGTCTGTATGGAAGTTCTTGGAATGGATTGGAAAATTTCCGGTTCCTGTTTATGAGTGGAGATGTGTTTTGGAGAACGACCAGAAATACAGTAATGTATTATGTACTTCTCACGGCAACGGGGACGATCGCCAGTGTAATGATTGCCATCGGACTCAACGAGTTGGTGTTCAAACGGTCGGCAAAGGTCATGCAGAGTATTATGATTCTCCCTACTTTCATTTCTTATGTTGCGGTGACCTTTGTTGTTTCTGCTCTGTTGGATTACAAGAATGGTATGATCAATGCTCAGATTACTGAGAATGGAGGTAAGGCGATCAACTTTTACATGCAGGCGAAATACTGGCCGTTGATCCTTACGCTGGTCAATCTGTGGAAGGAAGCGGGATACAGTTCGGTTTTGTATCTGTCTGTCCTTACCGGTATTGATCAGGAGATGTACGAGGCGGCACAGATCGATGGAGCAAATGCCTGGCAGAAGCTGAGATATATTACCATTCCAATGTTGACCCCTATGGTTACGATCATGACCTTGCTCAGCCTTGGAAATATTATGAATAGTAACATCGGACTGTTTTATCGGGTAACCCAAAATGTGGGAGCTCTTTATCCGACCACCCAGACGCTGAGCAGTTATGTGTACGGAGCTATTTCCGGCGGAGGCGGGGCGGTGGCAAATTATGGCATATCGTCAGCAATCACGCTGTATCAGTCGGTGATCGGCTTTATCATGGTGGTTGTGGTGAACCTGATTGTGCGCAAAAAGTCACCGGAACATTCATTATTCTAAGGAGGACTGCATGAAAAAGATAAAATTCGGACAAATTATTTTGTATATGGTTCTTCTTTCTTTCACGGTTGTCTGCTTATTGCCGGTGATTCTGGTCGCTGTAATCTCATTTACTTCGGAGAGCAGCCTTGGTGCCAACGGTTACAGCTTTTTTCCGGAGGAATGGTCCACAGAGGCGTGGGTTTATGTGTGGGGCTTGAGAGATCGCCTGTTCCAGGCGTATAAAGTCACGATCGCCAAGGTTGCGATCGCTACGGTTTCCCAGCTGTTGATCGAGAGTATGCTGGCCTATGTTTTGTCACGGTCGAATTTCCTGCTGAGAGGACTGTTTACCAAGCTGTTGCTGTTCACCGCGCTGTTCAGCGGAGGTTTGTTATCTTCTTATATGATCAATACCTCTGTGTACCATTTGAAGGATACATTTCTGATCCTCTGCATACCGGGTGTATCCATGATGCATGTGGTGATGATGCGTACATATATCAAGGGAACCATATCAGACTCGGTTATCGAGTCAGTAAAGATGGATGGAGCCAGCGATATCCGTACCTACGCTCAGATTGTACTCCCGCTGATGAAGCCGTCTCTGGCAGCGGTTGGATTTATGACCTGCGTGGGTAACTGGAATGAGTGGGTGAAGGGAGATTTGTATATTACGAAGATGGAGTTGAAACCGCTTCAGAATTATCTGATGTCCATCGAGAATTATATTGCCTCCCTCAACAGCGAGGAGATGGAAGCGGTTGCCCATCTGATTACAGACGTGAAAGTTCCGGCAGATTCTACACGAATGGCGTTGCTGTTTACGGTATTGGGACCGATCATGATTGCATATCCCTTTTTCCAGAAGTATTTTGTGAAAGGGTTGACCGTTGGAGCGGTAAAAGGATAGGTAGGAATTTCATACCTCAAAGAGGTTTGGAAATATAACATTTTTAACAAGGAGGAACTTAGTATGAAACTAAGAAACAAAACACTGAGAGTGCTGGCGGCATTGCTTGTATTTGTAATGCTCTGCGGCAGTCTGGCAGCCTGCAGCCCTGCAGACACCAAGGAGACTGACGCACCTGAGGCTACTGATGCGCCCAAGGAAACTGACGCGGCTACGGATGCCCCTGAGACTGAGGCGGACAAGGAGCCGGTAGAGATCGTATGGTACCGTAAACATTACGGCGATCAGAACGCAGATGAGAAGATGGTGGAGGATGCGATCAATGCATACATCGAGCCGCTCATCAATGTCAGAGTGTCTGTGATCGAGAGTGTCGGCTCCACCGCGCTTGACATGGCACTGGCGGCTGGTGATGACATTGATCTGTTCTGGACTTCCGGTGCTCAGTTGAATGGTTTTATGACCACCGGCGCGGCATACAATCTTTCTGATGTACTGCCTAACTATCCTGAGCTGTATAACATCATTCCCGAAACCGTTTGGGAAGCAAGCAAATATCAGGGATCCAATTATTATGTTCCTGTATATAAGGAGTCTGCAACGGGCTTTGGTCTGGCCGTTCCCACCCCCCTTGTAGAGAAGTATGGCTGGGATCTGTCCACTATCGATGACATTGAGGACATTGAGCCCATGCTCGAGCAGCTTGCAAATGATGGAATTGATCTTCCTTTCTTCAAGCAAACCATGATGTATTACCAGTTCTGCTATGATGATTTCGCCTTCATCAAACACTATATGGGCGTTGACCGTGACGGTGACACAACCAAGATTGTGGACATCACCAAGACCGATGATTACAAAGAGTATCTGGAAATGATGTACCGCTGGAACCAGAATGGTTACATTAACCAGGAAGAGATGACCAAGTTGGAGGACAGTGTGATCAGTTCCTATGATGCGGCCGGTGAGATCGGATTCAAATACTGGACACAGGTTCCTGACGGTAAGGCGAACGAGAGTGCAAGACATCCTTACGAGGTAGAGGTTATTCCGCTCACTAAGACTTATCTGGGTACCGGTGTGGCGAGCGGATCAACGTATATGATCAACGCTAAGGCAACCGACGAGGAACTGGATGCTTGTATGAAGCTGCTGCAGCTGCTCTACACCGATGAGACTTTTGCAAACCTTGCTGCATATGGTATTGAGGGTGAGCATTACAATCTGGTAGACGGCAGAGTAGAACGGATCAGTGACAGCGGATACAATTATCCCAGTCCTTGGGCTGTTACCAGTGTGACTGCGCCTACACTGATGGTCGGTGAGGCAGAGAATAAGATTGAGCTGTACAATGAGTTCAACAATGCAGCAGAGCTTTGCTGCACCGCAGGATTCTTCTTCGATGAGACGACAGTGGTAGCAGAGCTGGCTGCAATCGACGCAGTATTTGAAGAGTACCAGAGACTGATGGATCACGGTTTCTATGATCCGGCAGAGTACCTTCCTATCCTTCAGGAAAGACTGGCTTCCGCCGGCATTGATAAGGTAGTGGCAGAGTGCCAGGCACAGTATGATGCATGGCTCGCCAGCAAGTAAGGATTATCCGCTGGATAACCTGATAAACAGTAATACATGAATGGGAGAGACCGGAATCATGACGTGCAGATGTTTTGATTCCGGTTTTTTCTCAAATTCGCGGAAAGCGCAGGGGAGAGAACCGTGGGACCGGCAGGCACGGCGGGGATAATAGACGAGAGATAAAAAATAGTGTATGATAGTAGAGGGTAACATAGGGCAATACCGTGAGGAGGAAGCATATGCGTGTTTTGATCGTGGATGACAACTATATGATCTGCCGTTTACTGCAGCAGCAAATCGACTGGACAGGACTTGGCTGTGAAGAACCGGATGTCGCTCACAATGGGGTGGAAGCCATTGAAAAGATAGAAAACAATCCGCCGGACATAGTGATCAGTGATGTGCGGATGCCGGTGATGGATGGAATGGAGTTTTGCCAGTTGGTCAGTGAGCGCTGGCCACAGATCAGTTTGCTGTTTATGAGCGCATATGAGGATTTCGCCGCGGCACAGATGGCGATCCGGCACAATGTGAAGGATTATATTTTAAAGCCCTTTGACCGCGAGCGGCTGGGCCTGTTGGAAAATGTCCTGCGAAATATCATTAAGCAGAGAGAGCATGAGGAACTTCACACAAAGATCATTGCAGATGAGTATTTAAACTTTCTGGTAAATGTGATCGAAGAACGGAATGTGGAGGCACTGGAGGATTTTCTGGGCATGGTTCATGATCTCGGAAAAGTAAAAGCCGCGCGGAAAAGCAACATATGGCCCCATCTGATCAAACCGATCTTTGCCTATCGCTATTCCCTGTACAATCAGGACCCGGGGATGTTGGCACAGGAAGAACAGCGCATGGGGGAAGAACTGGCAACGCTGGGATGGGAGGCCAGGGTGGACTATCTTCGCGGGCAGTATCAGTCCATGATGCGGGAGGAAGCCGATGCGGCAGACTGTGATATTGTGATCGCTGTCCGGAAGGTGATCAAGGATCAATTTGCCTCCCCGCAACTCAATATTCATATGTTAGGGCGATTGTTTCATATGTCCCCCACTTACCTTGGCAGAATCTTTTTGGAACGAACCGGTATGAAGCTGGTGGATTATATTACGGAAAAACGAATGCAGTACGCATGTGAACAGCTGAGTTCAACGCTAAAAACAGTGAAGGAAATTGCGGAGGAGGCCGGGTATTCGGACGCAAACTATTTTTCCAGGGCGTTCCGCCGAAAGACAGGGATGTCCCCGGTGGAATATCGTGTCAAATACCGCAATCTGGACGAAAAAAAGCTGTGGGAAAGTGTTGCCAATAAGGGGGAGCAAAAATAAACGACGGGGAGGAGAGCACAGACGATGAAAACGTTGCGGGATATCAGTTTGCGGGTAAAAGTGCCGGTGATATTCGGCGTATTGCTGATGTTTCTGGTGGGACTCCCCTGTTTTATGATGTATGAGTATTATTATGATACTTTTTCGGACACGTTGGATAAGACGTTGAGAACCGCGATGAATTCCAACGCAGGGGAAGTGAGCGATCTGATCGATTCCATTACCGTGGGGATCGACGTAGTGAACGATAATGAGAATGCATATATCACCGATGGGACCGGTACGATGTCCAGTATCGGACGTTTTGTGCTGAGCGAAGAAAATCCCGATGAGATCGGATATTTGCATCAATTACAGTTACAGTTGGTGGACAATAAGACGAATTTCAGAGGACTTTTTGACGCGATTTTCAAGACAAAAAGCTCGGAGTTGGAAAGTGCGCTGATCATCATGCAGGAGTATATGGTCAGCAAATATTTGTCGGTCATGCATGGGGATAAAATCTGGTCGGGAAGTACGTTTTATTCGAATAAAGGGCTGGAGCGGCATGACTGGTACCGGAAAGCGCTGGAGAGAGACGGGGAGATCTACTGGTTCAGTGTGGACTACGATCAGGATAAGCTGTATCTGGCGAAGCTGCTGAAATATCAGGATTATCGGAATGCGGGATATGCGGTGCGTGATCTGGGCGTTGTTTTGCTGGGATTTGATCTTTCCTGGATAGAGGAAAGGATTGATACGAATGAATTGACGGAGGAGACCCGGATCTTTTTGACGGATAATACGGGAAGTGTGTTATATACCGGAGGGTATGGACAGGAAATCCCGGAAAAAGAACTGACAAAGCTGGTGTCGGAGACGGTGAGTGGGGAGACAGTATACCGAAATTATGGCGGTACCAGATATATTATTCAGAAGAATGATATCGGACAGGGACTCTATATGTTTACGTTGATTCCCGTGTATGACGTGCAGCAGATGACATCGCAGATGGTAAAGATCATTTTGATCGTCATGCTGGCAATCATTGTGCTCGGCGTTTTGCTGGTCAGCGTGCTGAGCAAATATCTGCTCAGACCGATCATTCACCTCTCTGAACAGATGGAAAAGGGAAAGATAGAGTCAATCGAAAATGGTTATGCCGGTAAAGATGAGATCGGCCTGCTTTACTGGGGATATAATCAGATGCAGAAGAAAATCCAGGAATTGATTCAGGAAACCTGGGACAGTGCAGAACGGCAAAAGAAGGTGGAAATTCAGGCTTTACAGGCGCAGATCAACCCCCATTTTATTCTGAATACCCTAAGCAGTATCGGCTGTTATGCTTTACTTAACGGGCAGGATCAGATCGCAAGTCAGCTGACGAAACTTTCCTGCGTTATGCACTATAATGTGCGCAATCCCCATGCGATGGTATCTCTTCGTGAGGAAGTGGATATCATACGCAAATATGAGGAGATACAAAAACTGAATTACAGTGATAATTTCCGGGTGCAGTATATGCTTTCGCCTGCCTGCGAGGACATACTGGTACCGAAAATGATCATACAGCCGTTGGTGGAAAATTCGATCATCCATATGAGATCAGCCGCGGGTCGGGGAGAGATTACCATCGTGACACGGATGCAGGATGCACAGACGCTGGTGATCATTGTGGCAGACAGCGGAACCGGGGCGGACATTGAGCGGATCAACCGTTATATTCGGGGTGAGTGTGAACTGGATACGGCGAAGGACAGCTTTGGTGTGCGCAATGTCTATGAGCGGATACGCCTGATTTTTGGTGAGAAGGGTGATCTAACCTATAGGACGGACCGGGAAGGGTATACGGAGGCTGTGATCACCATAAAGGTAAGTTGAAAAGAGTATTGCTGGGGCAGGCTTAAGCTTTGATCAGAACCGAATGGAAGTTGTCTTTACAGACAATCTTGAAAAGAAAAAGGATGGAGAGGTCTGGCGATGGTAAACATGGGAGGAATTGACATTGGAAATATTTAAGATAAGAAGTGGATTAAAATTTACAAGGGAGGCAATAGAGCGTGGCCGATTGGTAGTCGGTTATCTGGGTGGCTCTATCACGGATGGAAGAGCAGGGCATAATTGGAGTGATTATTTTTCGAATTGGCTGTGCGCAATGTATCCGGACACGAGAATTGTTGTGGAAAATGCGGCGATGGGGGCTACCGGTTCGGATATGGCGGTATTGAGAGTGGAGAAGCAGATCATTGAAAGACAGTGCAATCTGGTCTTCATCGAGTATGCAGTCAATGATCAGGCGAAAGAATCGGTATATCGCTATGAGGCCCGCGAAGGATTGCTGCGTAAACTGATGAGCTATGGAAAGTGCGATATTGTGCTGGTGTACACCTATTGCAAGGACATGTATGAGGATCTGGTGAAGCAGAAAGTACCTGCTACGGTGCAGGAATATGAAGTTTTAGCGCAACACTATGGAATATCCTCTGTGTGGCCCGGACTAAAGGCCTATGAGGGATGGCAGCAGGGACTTTATCAACATCATGAATGGATGCCGGATGGCCTGCATCCCCAGAGCTTTGGAAGTAATATCTATGCTCATTGTGTAAAAGAGTTTTTCAAACTGGCACTTACCGAGCAGAATGAGCGGGGCAGTATGCCGGAAGCAATGTATGAAAATAACTGGGAAAATGTGACTCTCTTAACTGATCACGATATGGTTATTCATGGAAACGGCTATTTTTATCGCGCTTATCATACTATTCCGGTGGATCTGGTATTTCATACAAAGGCAGTGGGAGCAAAGCTTTCCTTTGATTTTTATGGAACCGGCTGTGTGGCAGTACATATGGTAGGGATGAAAAGTTACGCGTTGGCATACCGCATCGACAACGGAGAATGGATCGAGCGTCAGAATGACAAGTACGATTGGATGGAGGAATTGAAGGATTTTAATTTCAAGGTGCTGGCAAGAAATCTGGAGCGAAAGAAACATCATGTGGAGATCAAGGCGATTTTATCCGATAGCCCTAAGGGGATCGGGGATGTACTGGAGATCCCGTTTGTAGCGATCATACCGTAAATCTGGGATTGCAATTAAATGGCTGAATGAGCAAATTGAAAAATGATCAGGGGGAGAAAAAGAATCATGAAAGAGAGCAAATCAGGAATATTGAGAGTAGGGTTATCAACATGCGGAAAAACCATTGATGAGGAATTGTTTAAGGAATATCAGCAGGCCGGGATAACGGATATGGAAATATCGGTGGTATATGATAAATATACCGATTTGGACTATAAGCTATTTTTCTGAGTTGATCAAAAAGGGCGTAGACATTGGAATTGATAATTTTGTGATTCATCCCAGCGGTGAGCCGATTGAGGAAACGGAGAGTGCAGAGCGGATGGAGTGCGCAAAGGAGAGCCTTGCGGAATTGGCGGAGATCGCGGCGAGAAGCGGGGCAACGATTGCGGTGGAAGATCTGCCACGCACCTGCCTTGGAAGAAATTCTGCGGAAATTCTGGAACTCATCAGCGTCCATCCGGCTCTTCGCGTATGTTTTGATACAAATCATTTATTGAGTGAGGACATACCGATATTTATCCGGAATGTGGGCAGTAAGATCATAACGCTTCATGTTTCCGACTACGATTTTTTGAATGAGCGACATTGGCTGCCGGGAGAGGGCGATATCAACTGGTCGGATGTGCTGGCTGCTTTGCAGGAAGTGGGTTACGCCGGCCCATGGCTTTATGAGGTGGGATATTCGTCACCGGCGACCATTGAACGCAGAATACTAAGTGCGCAGGATTTTGTTGATAATGCGCAGATGATCTTTGCCGGAGAGAAGCCTGAGGCGATTGGCCTGAGAAAGCCGGATCTGAAGTTCTGGAAATAATGAAAATGCAATATACAACTGATATGGAAAAGACTCTGAGTGTATGAAACAGGGTCTTTTTTGTTATTTAGAAAAAAATCTAAATAGCTATTGACAGCTCAAGGAAAATGTGCATAATAGTATTTAGAAATATTTCTAAATACCAACTGGGAGGTAAACCTTATGGGCTTTGCGGAAACCTTTAAGGCCCTGTCGGACCCGGTCCGGCGGGACATCCTGGTCCTGCTGAAAAGAGGACGTCTCTCCGCCGGAGAGATCGGCAGTCATTTCGACATGACCGGGGCGACCATATCTTATCACTTAAATATCTTAAAAAAAGCGGAGCTTGTGTTTGAGAACCGTGAAAAAAATTTTATCTACTATGAGCTGAATACCTCCGTCGTCGAGGAGGTCATGCTCTGGTTGGCTGAGTTAAAGGGGGAGAAAGAATATGTTGAAGACAAATAGAGGCTATATGATCGTGACCAGTCTGATTACGCTGATTCCGATGATCGTGGGGCTGATCCTGTGGGAGCAGCTGCCGGACACCATCGCGACCCATTTTGGCTCGACAGGGGAGGCGAATGGGTGGAGCAGTAAGCCCTTTGCCGTGTTTGGCATTCCGCTGTTTGTGCTGGCAGTCCACTGGATCTGTGCCGTGGCGACAGAGCATGATCCCAGACATCAAAATATCAGCGAGAAGATGTATCGCCTGATTTTGCTGATCTGTCCGCTGGTATCCCTGCTCTGCGCGGTGGCGATTTATCCCTTTGCGCTGGGAATCAATATTAATTCGTCTTTCATCGGTGAGCTGTTTATCGGTTTTGTACTTGTGGTGATCGGCAATTATCTGCCCAAGTGTCGCCGGAATTACACCGTAGGCATCAAACTGCCCTGGACGATACACGACGAGGAGAACTGGAATCGGACCCATCGCCTGGCCGGATGGCTGTGGATGATCTGCGGGCTGCTCGTCCTGCTGAATACCTTTTTGCGGTTTGGCGGAGAGTGGCTGATGATCACGGTATTTCTGGTGATGATTCTGGTGCCGATGGGGTATTCGTTCGGGTATTATGTGAAGCACAAAGAAAAAAATGAGTAATTTCTGTGGTTTTTATTCTCTGCCCTTGCGAAGCATTGAGCGGCCAAAGCGAATGGTAAATATCATCAGCAGAATAAAGGCTGCAATTTCTATCCAACTGATCAGGGTGAAAACAAGTGGATAAGCGAAGCTGCCAACTGCTTTATAAAGCAACTGCGGCAGAAATAGGTAGGTCACCCATCCGACAAGGTATACCAGTATTCTGCTGATCGAGGGTGTTAACGTCTTTTTGCTGAAAAACAGAGCAGTGACGATAATCATTCCGACCAGGAAAAGAAGCATGATCATAGACGTGGCAACTGCAATCGTATTATCTCGATACAAACCAAAACGGAAAAAGCCGAGTGCAGCCTGCCAGGATATGATTGATCCCCATCTGAGATATAAATCAATGAGACAAAATAAGAACCATGTGCACCAGAGCCCTGCGTGCTTGCGGAAGACAAAACAGATAATTCCGCAGAGCAGAAAAGGAACCGCAAGGATCAGGCTGGACCATGAGCCATTCAATAAGAGTGCCAGAATAAACGTCAGAAATCCCATGCAGAGCAGGATCGTCCCGGCGATTTTTCTGGTGGGAAAGTGAGGCTCATGGGATTGCTGCCGCTCATGAGAAAACGGTGATTCGATTTTATCCTGTGTCGGTTCTGAGAATGAGTCGGTGCTGCCCGCAGTCTTTTCTGCATCCGGCTTCTTATCCAGCACCAGTTCATCCAGCGTCACCTGAAACAGCTGACTCATTTTGATCAGTTTATCCAGATCCGGCGTGGAACTGCCGGTCTCCCATTTGGAGATGGACTGGCGGGAGACATTTAACTGTTCCGCCAGATCGCCCTGAGACAGTCCCTGTTTCGTGCGCAGCTCGTATATTTTTTCACCCAATGTCATAGTAAATCCCCCTCGTATGATGATCGCCGGTCAAACCAGTAGTGTGGCTCTTGACCGGCGATGGTTTATGGTGAAAGTATAGCAAAATTCAGTGAATAAGTCCACCAAGCGGACTTTAAATGTTAGCAACCGGCAGTTGCACCTGCCTAAAATGCAAAATAAAAGCAGATAAAATGTCGGTGGAGAGTGAGAAAGAGATTTCATTCAGATACACTCAGCCAATACGGATACCGAACCCTGGATCACCAGATCGGCGTACTTATCTCTGGGCGTTACGGATTTGTTGATCACCACCAACCGATCACCCTGATAGTAGTCGATCAGTCCGGCTGCGGGGTAAACGGTCAGGCTGGTGCCGCCGATGATCAGCATATCAGCTTGTCGGATGTGTGCGATGGAGCGGTTCAGCACCGTGGAATCCAGAGATTCCTCATAGAGCACCACATCCGGCTTTACGCGCCCGCCGCAGGAACAGTGGGGAATGCCCTCACCGTGCAGGATATCCTCCATGGAATAGAACTGATGGCAGCGCTCGCAGTAATTGCGCAGCACTGAGCCGTGGAGCTCCAGCACAGTTTTGCTTCCGGCAGCTTGATGGAGACCATCGATATTTTGAGTGATCACTGCAGACAGCTTGCCCATTTCCTCCAGCTTTGCCAGCGCCAGATGAGCGGCATTTGGCTTGGCCTCAGGGAAGAGCATCTTGTTGCGGTAAAAGCGGAAAAATTCATCAGGCTTGCGCTCATAAAAGCTGTGGCTCAAGATGGTTTCCGGCGGGTAGGCGTAGGACTGATTGTACAGGCCGTCCACACTGCGGAAGTCCGGGATGTTCGACTCGGTGGAGACACCGGCACCGCCGAAAAAGACGATGCGGTGGCTTTCGGCGATCCATTGTTTTAGGGTGTTAATGGAAGAAGCAGGAACGGAACTGGTCATGGGAGGACTCCTTTCTTTTTTGAATGTATCATCGGCACGGGATTTCGATGATGAAACAGACGAGAATGCAAATCCGATTAGCGGGTAAACATCAGGATCCGGATGTTACATGGATGATCAATCCCTTACCTTTGTATCCGCCGTCTGCCACATACTGAGGGATACCGTTTGGCAGTGTGGTCCGGGCACCGAAATGCACATGACCGCTCAATACCGCTACCACCGGAGAAGTCTCTTCATAGATCATTTCAAGAAATGCAGCGGAGGCCTCGTTGGGCGTGATACCGCCCTCGCCGAGGACAATGGGATGTCCCCAGGCTTCGGTGGCTTTCGCCGCCAGATCCTCTGTGTAGAGAGGAACATGGAGCAGTATGATCACCGGAGTGCCCTCGGAAAGCAAAGCCGCCAGCGGCTCAAGCACAGCCGGGTCCACCTGATCGGAGCTGTTGTCAATGGCAGCGATGGTCAGCCCATCCAGACGCATCACATGAAAGGAGGTATTGCCGTCCATGTAGGGGGCGAACAGCGGCCGATAGTAGCCCTTTGCGTGGTCGTCAAGATATGCCCAGGGAAGTGTCCAGTCGTGATTGCCCAGGGTGTAAAGATAAGGCACCTTCAGCGCGGCAAGCTGCCCGGCTAAAAAGTTCAGATTGGAGTCAGAGGGGCAGTCGATGATATCGCCGCCCATGAGCAGTGCTTCCACGCTTTCCGCGTTGGCCATGTCGATCCAGCCGGAAAACTGGCGGGCGGAGGTCATCCCCTCACCGTTCACAAACATGGGCAGGCGGGAGGCCGCGTAGGTGTTGATATCGGAGGTGTCGGTATCGCTGCTGGTCACCACGTGGGTGTCCGCGATGTAGAGGAAGGTGTAGTCCCTATTGAGCCCGGGAACGGTGAGCGTCACCTCCTCCACCGACAGATGTTTATCCTCGGCAGCCTGCTGTCGTTTCTCCAGATAGGCAGAGATTCGACCAAATCCACCGAAAAGGTGGAAGATAGCGGCAAGACAAAGGATCACCAGGACAAGGAGTCCGGCGGAAATTAAGCGAAAGTTCAGGTTTTTCATGGTATAGTCTCTCTCGTCGTCTCAGATTGATGCGGATGATAGGAGACGGTGGTTGGTTTTGTATTTGTGCGGTCTGTATTGACGATACACAAAGATAGTATAACCGATGAAAGCCAGAGTCGTCAACGAAATCAAACAGATAGAGCTGAACGAATACGAAATTTTTCTTGCAGTTGCGGTGGGGATATGTTATACTGACTGCAAAGCATTTGTTCTTATGTTTCTGGGCGTTTGCCTTTCTAATGATATTCTATCTATTCTAAGAACCGTCGATGCTTTTGTTACCCAATTGAGAGCAGGAAGGTTCGAAAGAACGGATGGAGCGGGCTTGCTGTATTTGTAAGTTCAGTTTTGTTGTTCGTTGATTATCTTCCTGCAAAATTAAAGGAGGATTTCTATGAACGATGAACTGATGGGAACGCTCTCGGTGAACCGAAATTACAAGGATTCTGTGTTTCGGATGATATTCCGGGAGAAAGAGACACTACTGACGCTTTACAATGCATTGAACGGCACCGGTTATACCGATCCGGAGGAGCTGGAGATCAACACGCTGGAAAATGCGATCTATCTTGGGCGGAGAAACGACATTTCGTTTGTGATCTTCGATCAGATCAATCTGTATGAACATCAGTCGACGGTAAATGCAAATATGCCGTTGCGAAATTTGTTTTATATCTCCAGTTTGTATACCAAGCTGACACACGGCAAAAATATTTACAGTGACCGTCAGATTATGATTCCTGCGCCCCATTTTGTGACCTTTTATAATGGCACGCAGGACCAACCGGAAAGTCAGATACTCCGATTGTCAGACGCATATGAGGCGACAGCGGCAGGAGGGAAGGATGAGACGCCGGAACTGGAATTGACAGTAAAGATGATCAATATCAACCGGGGGCATAATGAGAAATTGTTGAATGACTGTAAGGCCCTTCAGGAATATATGGTTTATGTGGAACGAGTCAGAGCATATGCACCGATTATGAGTCTCAGGCAGGCTGTCGAGAGGGCAGTAGATGAGTGTATCCGGGAAGGTGTTTTGGCGGAGTTTTTACGAAAGAACCGGGCAGAGGTGGTGAATATGAGCATATTCGAGTATAATCAGGAAGAACATTTCCGACAGATTGCGGAAGAGAAAATGTCGGAAGGAATGGCTAAAGGAATGGCTAAAGGAATGGCGACTGCTGTGATCTCGTTGCTGAAAGAACATGGAGAGCTTTCGCAGACCATAGTAGACCGGATCACAGATGAGAAGAACCTGGACAGATTGAACAACTGGCTTAAAGTTGCCTCAAAGGTGGAAACGATAGAAGAATTTATGGCTAAGATGTAATGCAAAGGGGCTGTGAAAAAACGGCACTGATTTGAATGTGTCAGAGGCTGCACAGAATAAACACGAGAAACATGCTCTCGCTGGTTTCTCTTCTGTTTATTTTGTGTAGCCTCTTTCAATTGAAATTATGGAGCCGTTTTTTCACAACCCCGTTATTTCTTTTTGATGAAGAAGTGGCGGATGAGCCAGATCGTACCGATGATCAGCAAAATAATCAGAGCAGCGATCACGAGGATCATTCCCACACCCATCACGATGATGGGACCGGCGGCTACGTCGGCGAGAAGTGCCTGCGGAAGCAAGGCGCAAAGCGCGAAGAGTAAACTGTTCATAGATGGACTCCTTTCTGCTTATGACCATTTCCAGTGGTCAGCTTAAAATATTAGATGGTTGATCAGACAGCCCAAACCGAAGGAAAACAGGTTGGCTGTCAGAGAAAACAAGAATGGGTGGTGAATCTGATCGGAATAGTGGTAGTAACAGCGCCACTCGATAATCACAGCAGCGATTTCCAGAATAAGCAGGACAAACGGTGCGGTCATCGGCAGATACAGCGCAGTTATGTAATGGATAAATACCAGCGGCGGGTTGGTCAGAACGTTGACTAATGCCACCAGCAAAAGTTCACTGCGGACGCGAAGACCCCGAAGCAGTGCAAACGCTTCCTCAAACAGGAGCGTCAGAGCCAGTGATAAAGACAGAGCGATCAGCATGAGACGCCTCCCTTATGTAAGGCTTTGTATACCATCAGAAGTAATGCCAGAGAAAGCACGGCGATCACCGAGTAGGTCCAGTAATCGGTGAGCAGCGATGGAGCGCCCACTGCCGAGGGCAGATATCCGATGAACAATGCAAAGGTTAAAAGACCAAAGGTGAAGCCTTTCATGCCGGGCGTGATCTTAGCCACAGCCCAGAGGGTCACCGGCATGGTCATATTGAACAGAAATACGGACAGGACGCCGGGGATCGGATGACCGGAAAGCAGGTAGAGAATGGCAGCGCCGATCAAGGTATAGAGGGAGGCTTTGCGGGCTCCCATCCTGTCCATCAGGATACCGCCGGCCATTTTTCCCAGAGCAAGGGCGAATATCAGTATCCAGGCCCAGCTGCCCTCACTTTTCCAGGCAAACTGTTGATTCATGCCCATATAGGAGCGAAGAACGACCACGAGGAAAAGGGGGATCAGCCATTTGGCGCTGATCACTGTGTCCGGACTGACCAGAGCATTTTCGGATGTGAATCCTTTGCCGGGCTGACGGCAGATCAGTAAAATCAAAAGTCCGACAAGGATCAGGGGAATGATCCCGAGCCAGACAGAGACCGTCCCGGATTTCCCCCAGAGAGTACCCAGATATAAGCCGATGGCACCGGGAGAGACAAAGATTCCAAGGGCGGTGGCCTTCTTTTCGGAATGATTTAAGGTGTCAATTCCGCCGCCCAGATGGAAGAGAGCATTGCCCATGCCGGCAATGATGGCTGTAAGCATGGGAAACGGCACAAAGTAGGCCAGCGCCACCAGAAAACAGCCGACAGCGGCCACGATGCTGTTGCGGTTCCACGAATCGGCCAGAAGCCCGAAGGGCATCTGCAGGGCAAAGGCGCAGAAATTGTAAAACAGCACGCACAGCGCAAAGTCAGGCGAAGCAGATAACGAGCCGAACAGCAAAAGTGCACAGGAAAAATCCACCAGAAAGTGGGCGATACTGTAAATGGTCAGATGTTTAGGATTCATCGTGGGCAGGATATGGATCAGCTGCATAGAGGTACCTCTCTGTCGATCATCGTAAAGAAAGTAATGTGGTTACCGTATAAAATGATTATATAATGAATAGGGAACAAATGCAAGAAAAACAGACTATTTGACAAAATGCTTCTGAGGGAATAGAATGAGAGCAAGGTAATCGATCCAGAGCGTTTGCCGGGAGGAGTCTGCATGAAGAAGAAAATAGAAACGTACGCCGATTGGATATTCGGTGGTTTGCTGTGTATATCCGTGTTCATGTATTTGTCCAGGATCAATATGGGTATGGCTGACCTGGATGAGAGCTTTTATCTGACCATACCTTTTCGCATGACCCAGGGGGATGCTCTGATCGTGGACGAGTGGCATGTGTCCCAGCTGGCCGGATGTTTATTGTATCCGCTGATGAAGGTGTATCTGGCAGTTGTCGGCGGGACCGAGGGGATCGTATTGAACTTTCGGTATATCTATCTGTTCTTCCAGATTGCGGTGACAGTGACCGGATACCTGCTGCTTCGCAGGAAAAATTCATGGCTGGCTGTTGCGGTCAGTCTAATCTATATGCTGTTTACACCCTTTGGCATCAAGGCGCTCAGCTATAACACCATGGGACTGATGGCAGTGTATCTGTTTGCCGTGTTGAATGTGGTAAAGACCGAAAAGCCTAAGCTGCAGTATGCTTTTATGGGACTGTTACTGGCGGCTGCAGTGCTTTGCAATCCCTATATGGTGCTCCTCTATGTGGGATGGTCAGTGTTGACGGTGCTTTGTCAGCTGGGCAAAATGGTCTGCAGAGATCGGAAGCGGGGATCAGAGGGTTGTCATCGGGCGGCAGCGGTGTTTTCCTGGGAAAAGCTGTTGTTTCTGACTGGAGGAGCCGGGATTCTGCTGGTTTATTTTCTGTGTGTTCAGCTGTCAAGGACGGGGCTTAAGGAAATGCTTTATAACCTGCCGTTTGTGATGTCCGATTCCGCCCACAAGGCGAAGACGCTGCGGAGTATAACCCATGCGTTCACTTATTATGTGGATGTCTATCCGCTGTATTTCTGGATATGGGCAGTCTGTGTTCTGCCCGGGCTGTTGATAAAACGGTTTTCGGCAGTGTTCTTTTCAGTGCTTTCGGTGGCATCGGTCTGGCTCACTCTGTATTTTGCCTTTGAGCTGACCGATGGTATCGGCTATGCAGCCATCATGCTGCCGCTGACCATGGCTGGGCTGGCAGCGTTTTTGTTTACCCGGGAAAAGCGGTGGGAGCTGTTTGGCGGCTGGCTGATCGGTGTGTTTTACGGCTTTTGTATGGGAGCATCCAGCAATAATGGAATCTATACCTTTGTCAATGCATGCACGGTGTCCTCGGCAGTCTCTGTCTTAATAATCGCCGACTATGCCTCAGAGGCACCGGTCAGAAGGCTGGCTGCGGCAAAAACAGAGGCGGGTGTCTGGTTGAAAAGAGTTTTGTCAAGGCTTTCTGTGGCTTCACTGATTCTGCTGATTGCTGTACAGCTGTTTGCAGAAGGCTATATTCTGTTAAATCATGTTTTCTGGGAGTCAGGTCCGGAGAGTATGACGGAAAGGATAGAGGCGGGACCGCTGAAAGGTCTGACCACCACACCGTATAAGAAGAACCGCTACATGGTCAATTACGAGAATGCCCTCAGTCTCAGAGAGCAGGAGGGTGAGAACGTGCTGTTTTACTGTCGGTTTATCAGCGGATATTTGTTGTTTGATGACTGGAATAACGGCGGCAGCTCCGCGTGGCTGGCCGACTCGGTGGTTGATCTGAATGATCCCCGTATGCTGGAGTATGCGGCGCGCCACCCGGAAAAGAAGCCGGATGTGATCTATGTGGATACCGAGAGCACCACAGTGTGGACAGATGAACAGTGGGAAGCATACTGTGTGGAAAACGGATATCGGCTGGAAGCCTTTCAGAAGGGCGGATATGCACTGATCGATGCTGCTGCAAAGTAGCTGTATGGGCAGTGAAAAAACAACTACTTTTGAAATTACAAAAGTAGTTGTTTTTTCGCAGCCTTTCCATAATTAATTATTTTATGCCGAACAGCAGATCGCCGTAGGAGGGATAGGGCCAGTACTTTGCATCAGTGATGGTCTCCATCTCATCCACGTTGGAGCGGAGGGCAGACATTGCGCCCAGAACCACATCCTTGTAGTAGTTTGCTGCGGCATAGTGGCCGATGGAGTTTCTTGCCTGGGTGAGCTTTTCATCCAGATCGATGACCTGTTTGCAGACAACACCGCATAGCTCAGATAATCTGAATACCAGATTTTCCTCGTAGGTACAGTCAACGCCGGGACAGAAGGCCTTTTTCGCATTGCCGGTCTCTGCCAGCACTTTGATATAGGAGCTGACTGCGGGGAGAATATCCTTTTTCACCATATCCACCATGGTAAGACCTTCGATATTGATGATCTTGCAATAGTTCTCCAGCATAATATCGCAGCGGGAACGGACCTCAGTCTCAGTGTAAATACGGTGAGTTCTGAACAACTCCAGATTCTTTTCGTGGGCATAGTAGGGCAGGCAGTCGGGAGTGGTCTTTAAGTTTAAGAGACCGCGCTGCTCAGCCTCCTTGATCCACGCGTCATCATAGCCGTTTCCGTTGAAGATGATCCGCTTGTGTTCCTTGATAGTACGCTTGATCAGTTCATGGAGAGCGGTATTGAAATCCTCTGCACCCTCCAATTCATCGGCGAACACCCGCAGAGATTCAGCCACAGAGGTATTCAGCATGACATTTGCGCAGGCGATGGAGTCGGCAGAGCCCAGCATACGGAACTCGAATTTATTTCCGGTGAAGGCGAAGGGTGAAGTACGGTTGCGGTCGGTGGTATCCTTGGGGAAACGGGGAAGCACATGTACACCGATCTTCATCTGTACATGCTCCTTGGCGGTGTAGGCACTGTCGGTCTCGATGGACTCCAGAATCTCATTCAGCTCATCGCCCAGGAACATGGAAACCACAGCGGGCGGTGCCTCATTGGCACCGAGACGGTGATCGTTTCCTGCGCTGGCAACAGAGATGCGCAGCAAATCCTGATAGTCATCCACAGCCTTGATTACGGCAACCAGAAACAGTAAAAACTGTGCATTCTCGTAGGGGGTCTCTCCGGGCTCCAGCAGGTTCACACCGGTGTTGGTGGAGATGGACCAGTTATTGTGCTTGCCGCTGCCGCTGATGCCGGCGAAAGGCTTTTCGTGGAGCAGGCAGACCATGCCGTGTTTCTTTGCGATCTTCTGCATCATCTCCATGGTCAGCTGGTTATGGTCAGTGGCAATGTTTGTGGTGGAGAAGATGGGAGCCAGCTCGTGCTGTGCGGGTGCGGCCTCGTTGTGCTCAGTCTTTACCAGAACACCCAGCTTCCAGAGCTCCTCATCCAGCTCGGCCATAAAGGCGGCGACCCGGGGTTTGAGGGTGCCAAAATAATGGTCATCCAGCTCCTGACCCTTGGGCGGCTTATTGCCGAACAGGGTACGGCCGGTATAAATCAGGTCCTTACGACGGTTATACATATCCATATCGATCAGGAAATACTCCTGCTCGGGACCTACGGTGGTGCGCACTGCCGTCACATCATCATTGCCGAACAGCTTCAGCACGCGGAGGGTCTGCTTATTGATCGCTTCCATGGAGCGCAGTAAAGGCGTCTTTTTATCCAGCGCCTCGCCTGTGTAGGAACAGAAAGCGGTGGGGATATAGAGGGTGCGATCCTTGATGAATGCGTAGGAGGTAGGGTCCCATGCGGTATAGCCTCTGGCCTCAAAGGTGGAGCGAAGTCCGCCGGACGGAAAGCTGGAGGCATCGGACTCGCCCTTTACCAGCTCTTTGCCGGAAAACTCCATAATGACACGCCCTCCCTCGATGGGGGAGATGAAGCTGTCATGTTTTTCCGCGGTGACACCTGTCATCGGCTGGAACCAGTGGGTGAAATGGGTGGCCCCTTTCTCAATCGCCCAGTCCTTCATAGCGTTAGCCACAACATTTGCGACAGACAGATCAAGGCGGCGGCCCTCCTGAATGGCCTTCTGCATCGCCTTGTAGGTTTCTTTAGGAAGACGCTCCTTCATAACGGAGTCGTTAAATACCAGTGTGCCAAACAGTTCAGATACGATATTACCCATCGTTGTTCTCCTTGTTTTCAGATTAAAGCACGAAACGGCAATGACAGCAGGGGAGCTCCTCTGCGATACCAGTGCCGTTCTTGGAATGAATTATAGTACTTTTTTTGGCGTCCTGTCAATGAAAAAGTAGCCGGATTGATTAAATTTGGCAAAATAGTTAAGCACAAATATAAATCCTGTTAATTATTAGGAAAATGTACAATCATCAATCAATACAGTCCTGCGAAGAAAGTGGCGGCCAGCACGGTCATGACGCCCGCAACTGCGATGGAGAGGCTGCTCATGGCACCTTCCAGCTCACCCAGCTCCATGGCTTTCGCGGTTCCGATGGCATGGGCGGAGGTACCGCAGGCCAGACCTTTTGCCACCGGATCATCGATCCGGGCCAGCTTCAGCACCGATTCGGCGATGGCATTGCCCAGAATACCGGTGATCACGACGCAGGCGGAGGTGATGGCGACCATGCCGCCCAGCTCGCCGGAGATACCCAGAGCGATGGCGGTGGTGACCGACTTGGGCAGCAGGGTGACGTACTGCTCATGGGTCAGACCGAAGGCCACAGAGAGTAACAAAATACTGCCAAGGCTTGCCAGAGTGCCTGCCGCGATGCCGAACAGGATCGCCTTCCAGTTCTTTTTCAGGATCGTCAGCTGCTGATACAGCGGGATCGCCAGACATACAGTGGAAGGGGTCAGCAGATAGCTTAAATATTTGGCGCTGTCATTGTAAGTAGTGTATTCAATATCGAGGACCAGCAGGATAATGATGGTCAGGATAACCGAGATCAGCAGCGGATTAAACACCGGGGAACGGAAACGCTTTTTTAACAGCATACCGGCCCAGTAGGTCAGAAGGCTGACCGTGACGCCGAAAAACAGCGTAGAGGACAGAATCTCACTCATGGCGCTCCTCCTTTTTTTCTGTTTTGTTACGGCGAAGAATACTCTGCGCAGTCCGTCCGGTGACGACCATGACAATGACCGTGGTCAGACAGACGATAACGACCAGGGGGAACCAAAAGGGAGCGATATCAACCCAGGAATCCATCAATCCCACACAGACCGGGATGAAAAAGACCGGCATGATCTCCACCAGAAAAAGACCGGCCTCCTTTACCCACTCCAGACGGATAATGCGGGTCAGCAGACCCACAAAGAGGATCACCATGCCGTAGATGCTGGCGGGGATGGGAAAGGGGAGAAGTGCGTTAAGCAGTTCTCCGAGGAAAGAGATAAACAGTATAACTGCGAGTTGTTTGACGTATTTCATAAATTAACCTCAGTGATTTTCGTTGAGCGAAGCTCACAGGCTATTTATACCACAGTTTTGCCGATGAGTCCAGAAATATTCTTTTTTCTTTCACGCATCGAAAAATCTGGTTGAAACTGTGTGGCCGGATGTGTATAATTTGTATGGTGCGACAGAACCGGTGTGCATGGTGTTTCCCCGGTTAACGCAGTATTTGGCAGGAGAAATGAACCGGTTTACGAGAATGGTAATCCGGAGGAAAGCGGATAAACAAATGCAGACAAGAGAGAACAAAGAGAGCGCTGGCAGTGCTCCCCGTAGCCTGACCGATGGGCAGCATGCCCACCGCTGGCTTCATCTGGCCATGAACATCGGTAAATATATGATTAAAAGCGGTGCGGAGATCAGCCGTGTGGAGGACACCATGTACCGTATCTGCCGTTCCTTCGGCGTGGAGGAGGTGGATGTATTTGTCATCACCTCCAGTATCGTGGCTACGATTTACAATAAGGACATCGGCTATGTAACCCAGACCAAACGAGTTGGGCCGATGAAGTATAATCTGGACCGGCTGGATCATCTGAATCAGCTGTCCCGATCCATCTGTGCCGGCATGGAGCTGGAGGAGGCCGAACGTGTTTACGAGGAGGTCATGGCCCGGCCTGTCTATGGATTTAAGACGTATGTGGCCCTGTACGGGATCGCGGCGGCAGCTTTTTCCATATTATTTGGCGGCAGTATCCGGGATGCGCTGGCGGCAGCACTGATCGGTATCGTTTTGAAATTTATGGATGAACTGACCAGCCGGCTGGAGATGAACGGTTTCCTTTCCGGCTTTCTCAAGTCCCTGACCGGTGGTTTGCTGGCGACGCTGGCGGTGCACTGCGGGCTGGGTGAGGATTTTTCCAAGATCAGTATCGGTGATATCATGCTGCTGATCCCCGGACTGGCTTTGACCAATTCCATTCGTGATATGTTCAGCGGCGATACGATCTCCGGCATGAACCGGTTTATTGAGGCGATCATTCTGTCTATTATGATTGCTTCCGGCTTCGCGCTGGTATCCCTGTGGGTGTGAGGAGGCGATGAGATGAGAGTGATCATAGAGATTTTGATGGCGTTTATCGGCTCCACCTGCTTTGCCATGCTGTTCAATGTGAGAAAGGACAAGCTGTTTCTCGCCGGATTGGGCGGCGGTCTGGCCTGGGCATTTTATCTGTTTTTGGGGATCTGGATCGAGAGCGATGTGGCGCGATTTGTATTGTCCTCGGCGGCACTGACTTTTTACGCGGAAATCATGGCGAGAGTGAAACGGACGCCTGCCACCTTTTTTGTGGTGTCGGCGGCGATCCCGTTTTTTCCGGGAAGCAAGCTGTATTTTACCATGGAGGCGGCCATGCACGGCGACTGGAGCGGGTTTGCGGATTACGGAACACAGACGCTTCTCCTGGCAGTGGCCATCGCCTGCGGTATTCTGTGTACGATGACGATAGTACACGCCTGGAAAAAGAGAAAAGAAAATTGGAAATGACGATAGTTATACAGTGAGAAACTGAGATGAAAACGAAAAAGGAGCAGTCAAAACGGTCAGAAGACCGCGCTGGACTGCTCCTTTTTGAGCGCGCATTTAGTCCTATCAGGTCGTGCTTACTTTACAACCTTAAGGAATACAAAAAGTGAAAGAACAATACCGGCTACACAGTAAAGCTTAATCAACCATCCAATGATATTCGTGATAAAGCCAATGATCGGAATGAAAGATAACAGACCAAGAACCCAACCAAGTACGCAGGCAACTACAGCGTAAATCAGCAGAGCGATCACCAGGCTTTTAACATCGTTTGCCTTGAATGCCTGAGGAAAATAGGGTTTAATGGAATTAAGATTCATCGTTATGTACCTCTCCTTATAGAATAATTTGCTTATATCATAATCCTTTTGTTGAAAAAAAGCAATATTTTTTTTGATATATGTTTTTTTGATGAAAATGTAAATAAATTGTTAATAATGAAAAAAATGTATTGAAATTTGTACAAGAGTTGTTATATAATGTACCTGATTTTGGCTTTTGTGCCAATATGTTCAAGGGTCGAAATCAGCGCAAAATGAGTAAGCTTTTTCAAACATCAAAATCAGGAGGTGTAACCATGAGTGTAGTAAGTATGTCAGCAGAAACGTTGGCAGCCGCTGCAGAACAGATCCCCAGTGGATTTGTGGTGATTATGGGTATGGGCATCGTATTCGTCGGACTGGTTTGTATCGTATTGCTTTGTAGCATTATGAGCAAAGTGGTCAGGATTCTGGAAAAGATAACCAGCGTGTCCGAGCCTGCGGCAGCATCTGCTCCGGCATCTGCGCCTGCTCCGGTAATCGTTCCGGCGGCAGAGCCGATTGCTAACCGTCAGGAACTGGTGGCCGCTGTCTCCGCAGCATTGGCTGAGGAACTGGGCACAGATGTATCCGCAATTCGAATTTTATCATTAAAGAAAGTATGAGGGATGAATTATGAAAATGTATCGCGTTAATGTAAATGGAAATGTATATGAGATCACTCTTGAGGTAGTAGACGCAGCTGAGGTTAAGGCTGCACCCGCACCTGCAGCAGCTCCTGCACCTGCAGCAGCGCCCGTTGCAGCACCCGCAGCAGTTCCCGCCGGCGGCGAGAAGATTAACGCTCCCATGCCCGGAACCATTCTGGCAGTTAATGTATCCAACGGCTCTGTGGTTAAGAAGGGTGATGTTCTGATGGTGCTTGAGGCCATGAAGATGGAAAACGAGATCATGGCTCCCTGCGATGGCACGGTTAATGCAGTAAGCGTAACCAAGGGCGCATCCGTTGAGTCCGGTTCCCTGCTTTGTGTTCTGAGCTAATCGTTCTGTTTTTTAGAAACGGAGGCTAGTTTAATGGACGCAATTTTGAATTTCCTCCAGCAGACAGGCTTTTCCATGATCGTTGCCGATCCCAAGGTGCTGATCATGATCGCTGTTGCCTGTTTTCTGGCTTACCTTGCTATTCACAAGGGCTTTGAGCCCCTTTTGCTGTTGCCGATCGCATTCGGTATGCTTTTGACTAATCTGCCCGGTGCGGAGATGTATCACGAGATTCTCTTTGCCGGCGGTCATGTGAACTGGGCACTGTTCGGCGGTGCCGAGGTCACACTGGAAATGATTGAGGAGTGGAGAGCCTCCGGTGTGTCCGAGGCGATCATCTCGACAGTCAGTGTGGGACAGACCATCAGTGTAGGTCTCATCGATGTCCTTTATCTGGGCGTTAAGCTGGGTGTGTATCCCTGTCTGATTTTCTTCGGTGTAGGTGCGATGACCGATTTCGGTCCTCTGATCGCTAATCCCAAGAGCCTTCTCTTAGGTGCAGCGGCTCAGTTGGGTATCTTCATTACCTATATCTGCGCGGTATCTTTCTTCGGATTTAACCCTGCTGAGGCAAGCTCCATCGGTATTATCGGTGGCGCTGACGGCCCGACGGCGATCTTTGTAACCTCCCGTCTGGCACCTCATCTGCTGGGCCCGATCGCAGTTGCCGCATATTCCTACATGGCGCTGGTTCCCGTTATCCAGCCCCCGATCATGCGTCTGCTGACCACGAAGAAGGAGCGGCAGATCGTGATGAAGGAGCTCCGCCCCGTATCGAAGAAAGAGAAGATCATCTTCCCCTTCGTGGTTACCATCTTCGTAGCGCTGCTGGTTCCCTCAGCTGCCCCTCTGGTTGGCTGCCTGATGCTGGGTAACCTGTTCCGTGAGAGCGGACGCACCGAGCGTCTTTCCAAGACCGTTCAGAACGAGCTTTGCAACATCGTAACCATCTTCCTCGGAGTGTCCGTAGGTGCCACCGCGACAGCGACCACCTTCCTTTCCGGACGCACCCTGGCGATTATTGTCATGGGCGTTGTGGCATTCGGTTTCGGTACCGCAGGCGGTGTGCTTCTGGCGAAGTTCATGAACCTGTTCCTGAAGGAAAAGATCAACCCGCTGATTGGTTCTGCAGGTGTGTCTGCAGTTCCCATGGCAGCCCGTGTGTCTCAGGTTGAGGGTCAGAAGGCTAACCCCGGAAACTTCCTGCTGATGCACGCGATGGGTCCCAACGTGGCCGGTGTTATCGGTTCCGCCATCGCAGCCGGTGTGTTGATGGCACTGTTTGGTTGATGTTAAGCAATAGAGAAAAGCTGAACTGCTGTAAGGTTAATATTTAATTAGGAGAAAAATTATGGCTAAAAAAGTGATGATTACGGATACTATCCTGCGTGACGCTCATCAGTCCCAGGCGGCTACCCGTATGAGAATAGAGGATATGCTCCCCGCATGTGAGCTCCTGGACAGTGTAGGCTACTGGTCTCTGGAGTGCTGGGGCGGAGCAACCTTTGACTCCTGTATGCGTTTCCTGGGAGAGGATCCCTGGGAGCGTCTGAGAAAGCTTCGCAAGGCGATGCCAAACACTAAGCTGCAGATGCTGCTCCGTGGCCAGAACCTTCTGGGCTACAAGCACTATGCAGATGACGTGGTAGATGCTTTCGTTGGCAAGTCCATCGAGAACGGTATCGATGTTATCCGTGTGTTCGATGCACTGAATGACCCTCGTAACATGGAGCAGGCGATGAAGGCCATCAAGAAGAACGGCGGCATCTGTGAGGCTGCATTCAGCTACACCACCAGCCCGGTTCACAACGAGGCTTACTTCGTAGAGCTGGCCAAGACTCTGGTTCAGATGGGTGCTGACACCATCTGTATCAAGGATATGGCTAACCTGCTGCTTCCCTACGATGCATATTCCCTGGTGAAGGCACTGAAGGAAAATGTGGATGTTCCGATTCATCTGCACACCCACAACACCACCGGTATCGGTGATATGACCAACCTGATGGCTATCCAGGCAGGCGTTGATATTGTTGACTGTGCACTGTCACCCATGGCAAACGGTACCTCCCAGCCCGCAACCGAGTCTCTGGTTGCCACCCTGCAGGGTTCCGAGTACGATACCGGCCTGGATCTGGGCAAGCTGGCTGAGGCTGCGGCTCATTTCCGCGGTGTTGCTGCCAAGCTGAAAGAGCAGGGAAGCCTTGATCCCAAGGTTCTCAATGTTGATACTAATACTCTGTTGTATCAGGTACCCGGCGGTATGCTTTCCAACCTGATCTCCCAGCTGAAGCAGGCAAATGCTTCCGATAAGTACTACGATGTACTGGCAGAGATCCCCAAGGTTCGCGAGGACTTCGGTTATCCTCCCCTGGTAACCCCTACCAGCCAGATCGTTGGTACCCAGGCGGTTATGAATGTGCTGGCAGGCGAGCGTTACAAGATGGTTCCCAAGGAGTCCAAGGGACTGCTTCGCGGCGAGTACGGTAAGCTGCCCGGCGTGGTGAACGAGGATGTTCGCAGGAAGGCCATCGGTGACGCAGAGGTGATCACCTGCCGTCCTGCTGACCAGTTGGAGCCTGAGCTCGAGAAGTATCGCGCAGAGGCAGGCGACCTTGCTAAGTGTGATGAGGATGTCTTAAGTTATGCGCTGTTCCCTCAGGTGGCAAGCAAGTTCCTGGCTGAGCGCAACAACCCTAAGCCCAAGGAGGAGCCTAAGGCAGCGGTTAAGACTGAGGTTAAGACTGAGGTTAAGGCTGATCAGGGTGCAGTGAGAGAGTTCTATGTACAGGATCTGTCCTGCTAAAAAACGATAAATGATAGAATTGTGGCGGAGATTCCGATGATCGGGGTTTCCGCCTTTTTCGTGTGTTGAAATTTATCACGGTCTCAACGTCATATATTTCCAAGCGAGCATGAAACGCATGATCTTTTCCCCTTATATCATAGTATATAAGAAGAAAAGGAATAAAGGGGAAGCGCGATTATGGAAGATCAAAAACTGGAAAATCTCTTAACCTTAGCGCTGGAATCCACAGACGAGGAGCGGGCCAGATCGCTGAATCTGGGGTCAGCAGTGGATCAGCTCACCGACCGTTGGGAGATCATCGTCAAATATAATGGTGATATCAGCTTTCTGGAAGACGAGGGAGTGACAGTGACTACCCTTTATGGTGGTTATGCGGTCATTGACACACCGGCCGGATTGATTGAGTCCATTGCAGCATTGCCGCAGATCGAATATCTGGAAATCCCCAAGCGGCTCTATTTTGGCGTGAATCAGGGAAAGACAGCCTCATGCATCCCGAATGTGCGGGTGACCGGCGTGTCAACGGGAATGGCCGGAGGCATCAGAAATCAGTTGCCGGGGCGTATCGATGCGAGTGGACCAGCGGGGAGAAGCGGTGTCCAGCCGGATGGAGGCGGCACTTCGGCACAGAACCTCACGGGAGCTGGTGTCTATGTGGGGATCGTGGACTCAGGGATTGATCTGAGTCATCCGGATTTTCGCAATGCAGACGGGACCACAAGGGTAAAATGGCTGTGGGATCAAACGGCGCGACCACTGGTCGGAGACGTGCCGGAGGGATACCACATCGGAGTGGAATATAGCGCAGAGGAAATTAATCGTCTTCTGGCAGAATATGACCGGAGTGCGTTGGCTAACCGTCCCATCTTGCCCGGTGCGGACGATGAGCGCCACGGCACCGGGGTTGCAGGAATAGCCGCAGGAAACGGTCGGGACAGCGATGGCCGGTTTACCGGAGTTGCGCCGGAGAGTCAGCTGATCGTGGTAAAACTGGGCCTTCCGGCGCCGGAGTCCTTTCCACGAACCTCTGAACTGATGCAGGCGCTGAATTACGTGATCGGGAAGGCAGCGGCAGAGCGCATCCCGGTGGCCATCAATGTCAGCGTGGGAAATACCTACGGTGCTCACGATGGCAGTTCACTGTTAGAACGGTATCTGGATGGAGCCATCGGGGTGGGGCGGACACAGATCATCATCGGGAGCGGAAACGAGGGGGATGCGGGAGGCCATGTCTCCGGCCGTCTGGAGAACCCGATGAGAGGACAGGTGGCCCAGCCGTTGGAAATCGAGCTGGCAGTTGGACCTTATGAGACAGGATTGAATATTCAATTGTGGAAAAACTATGCGGATCAGTTTGAAATCAGTCTGGTCACGCCCTCCGGACAGATGGTGGGGCCATTGACGGAGAGTCAGCCGGTGAGCCGATTTTCCATCGGCGGAGCACTGCTTCTGGTTCTGTACGGTGAGCCAAGCCCTTACCGGACCGCCCAGGAGATTTACTTCGATTTTATCCCGGAGGGAGATTATCTGGAGAGCGGAATCTACCGGATCAGACTTCGCCCGCGGCGAATTGTTGACGGCGTCTATCATCTGTGGCTTCCGGGCAGCAGCGCGCGAAATGACACGACCCGATTCCTTCAGCCCACACCGGAAACCACGCTGACCATCCCTTCCACCGCGTCGGCCGCTATCTCTGTCGGGGCATATGATTCCGGGCGGGAAATTTATGCGCCCTTTTCCGGGAGAGGATTCACCCGGCTGAATCAGATCAAGCCGGATCTGGCGGCCCCGGGCGTGAATATTGTCTCAGCTGCTCCCGGCGGTGGATACGGGGAATATACAGGAACATCGTTTGCGGCCCCCTTTGTGACCGGCAGCGCCGCCCTTTTGATGGAGTGGGGGATCGTGCGGGGAAATGATCCTTATTTATATGGGGAAAAAATAAAGGCCTATTTGATCCGCGGTGCCGCTGAGCTGGCGGGATTTGCCGATTATCCTAATCAGCAGCTGGGCTGGGGAACACTTTGCCTGCGGGAGAGTATACCGGATTAGGCGTTATACATGGGCAGAATCACTCTGACAGGGAAAATGGTATCAGCCGATTTTGGCAAAATGTCCGAATCGATTCATGTAGATGTGGAAATTTGTGTATATCCCTACAATTTCCGAAAATATAACGAAATTTTCTTGACTTCACCCGATAATTGCCGATATAATTATCAGGATGTACAGTTATAAGTATGCGGATAGATATACCGCTTACGTTGACATTAAATACAAACCGTGATGGAGGTTGCCATGGTAAAAACATGGGAGATTACCATACCGGAGCTGACCGGAAGGGAGAAGAGGCGGGCTTACGTGTATCTGCCCGATTCTTACGACCAGAAGCCGAATAAGCGTTATCCGGTTTTATATATGTTTGATGGTCACAATGTATTTTTTGACGAGGATGCCACCTATGGCAAAAGCTGGGGACTGAAACGTTTTCTGGAGTCCCGCGGCACGGAGATCATTGTGGCTGCGGTGGAGTGCAACCACAGCCCCGACCACGGTCGGCTGAAGGAGTATTCCCCGTTCACGTTTTCCGACGAAACCTTCGGTGAGATTGAGGGAAGAGGGAAGATCACCATGGACTGGATGGTAAAGACCTTCAAGCCCTATATCGATAAGCATTATCGCACCTTCAGGGCCCGCGAGTACACCTGGATCGCAGGCAGTTCCATGGGCGGTCTGATGAGTGTGTATGCACTGATGGAGTACAATTCCACCTTCTCCAGAGCTGCAGCCCTTTCGCCTTCTCTCTGGACCGATGTGGAGCAGGTGGCGCAGATGATCGAGAATGCAGACCTGGGTCCCGACACTGTCCTCTATATGGATTACGGCTCCGACGAGCTGATCAATCACGAGGGGATGCTTCCGCTGTATGCGGACATGACCGCGCTGCTGTTAAAGAAAGGCGTATATCTGGACAGCCGGATCGTGCCCGGAGGTAATCACAGCGAGGCCAGCTGGGAGCGCCAGATCCCGTTCTTTATGCACACGCTGCGCTATAATATCAAGTGGCCGCAGCGCAAGCGTGGCGCGAAGGCAAAGAAAACAGAAGTAAACGTAAAGAAAACTGAGTAACGAAAATCAGAAACCAAAGAAGAACGGATAAAGAAGAAAAGCCAAAGACAGGCGATAATAGAAAAAACATTAAGAAAAACAACACAAAACAGGATAAAGCAAAAGCAGACAGCAATCACACAGAGGAAATGACTGCCATAAGCGGAAACGAGGAAATTGAGGATGGAAACACAGTATTACAAATGGTACAGCAATGAGCTGGGCCGCGACATGGAGATCAAGCGTTACGGTCACGCCGGGCGCCCCGTATTGTTTATCCCCTGTCAGGACGGGCGTTTTTATGATTTCGAAAATTATAAGATGACCGAGGCATGGGGGCCCTGGATTGAGTCCGGACAGGTGATGGTTTTTGGTATTGACACCATCGATTCTGAGACCTGGTCTGACAAGGGCGGAGACGCAGGCTGGCGGATCTGGCGCTATGAGCGCTGGATCAATTACATCACCAGAGAGGTGGTTCCCTTCATGCGCACGGTGGCAAACGAGTGTAACGGCTGGGAGGGAAATCCCGGTGTGCTGGTATTCGGCAGCAGCCTCGGTGCGACTCACGCAGCAAACCTGTACTTCCGGTTCCCGGACCTGTTTGACCGTCTGCTGGCATTGAGCGGTATTTATACCGCCGAGTTTGGCTTCGGCAGCTTTATGAATGATCTGGTGTACCAGAACTCACCGGTTCACTACATGGAGAATATGCCTGCAGGGCACCCTTACATCGAGCGCTATAACCGGAATAAGGCCGTGATCTGCGTCGGACAGGGCGCATGGGAGATACCCGATTCCACCAGACGGATGAAGGAGATTCTGGACAGCAAGGGCATCAATGCCTGGGTGGATTTCTGGGGCTATGACTGTGTTCACGACTGGCCCTGGTGGTACAAGCAGGTAGCTTATTACGTACCTTATCTGTTGAGCTGAATTATACTAATCGGATGATTTCTGAATCCATTGTCAAAGGAAAGATGATGTGTCAGTATCAATATAGGATATCAGGGTCAAAAATTTATGCCTAAAAACGATCCGCAGGTATCAAAAATGATTAAAGTTTGAAAGGAAACGTTATGAAGAATTTTGTATTTATTTCCCCTAATTTCCCCACCAACTACTGGCAGTTCTGCCGTCATTTGAAGGACAACGGTCTGAACGTGCTGGGTATCGGCGATCAGCCCTACGATGAGCTGAGCCCTGAGCTGAAAAACAGCCTGAATGAGTATTACAAGGTAAACAACCTGGAGAACGAGGATGAGGTGTACCGCGCAGTTGCGTTCTTCATCTTCAAGCACGGCCGCATTGACTGGCTGGAGTCCAACAACGAGTACTGGCTGGAGAGAGACGCAAAGCTGCGTACCGACTTCAACATCACCAGCGGTTTCCAGACCTCCGATATTCCGAGAATTAAGTATAAGTCCAAGATGAAGCCCTACTACCGCAAGGCAGGTATCCCCGTGGCACGCTACCACATCGTTGAGGGCTTTGATGACTGCATGAACTTTATCAAGAAGGTGAAGTATCCCGTTATCGTTAAGCCCGACAACGGCGTAGGTGCTTCCCATACATACCGCATTGAGAACGAGGAGCAGCTGAAGGCATTCCTGGCTGAGAAGGACCCGGCAGTTTCCTACATCATGGAGGAGTTCATTCACGCGGAGGTTAACTCCTACGACGCGATCATCGACTCCAACGGCGAGCCCATCTTCGAGACCGGTAATGTTACCCCCAACTCCATTATGGATGTGGTAAACAACAACGACAACTCCATCTACTACATCGTAAATGAGCTTCCTGAGGACACCCGTGCGGCTGGCCGCGCTACCGTGAAGGCATTCGGCGTAAAGAGCCGTTTCGTACACTTCGAGTTCTTCCGTCTGCTGTCCGATCAGAAGCTGGGCAAGAAGGGCGATGTGGTTGCGCTGGAGGTAAATATGCGTCCCTGCGGCGGATTCAGCCCTGATATGATGAACTTTGCAAACAGCACCGACGTGTACAAGATCTGGGCGGACATGATCGCATTTGATCAGTCCACCAAGCCCGTGGGCGAGCGCGCTTACTGTGCATTCGCAGGTCTTCGCGACGGCAAGAACTTTGTCATGACCCGCGATGACATCATGGCGAAGTACGGCGCAAATATGCGCATGGAGGCTCGCATCCCGGATGTACTGTCCGGCGCAATGGGCAACCAGATGTATGTGGCAAACTTCAACACCAAGGAAGAGATGGATCAGTTCTATCAGGATGTTCTGAAGTGCTGGGATTGATTAAAAGGTGTTATTTTGTGGCACTCTCCAGAAGGAGAGTGCCATAATTATATTTATCACTGAACAAAATTTACGCAGTTTTGGCCCGTGATGTTGGTTTGATATAATGAGGTGACAGGGTGAAAATGAGAAAAATTATCGGTTTTATCAAAAAAAGCAAAAAAGCGCAGAAGGAAACAGGCGTTGTTTGTCAAATGAATTTACCGCAATATCGTATATTTTTTCGTGAAGGAAAAAGTTACTATGTAACTGGGGAGGACTCAGAGGCCAGAGAATTGCCACGCAGTGCCGGAGGATGGTATTATCACCCCTTGGAGGATGATTCGGAGTTTCAAAAAATATTGCCGGAGGTGCAAAGAAAAGTGGATGCAGAGGTGAAGCGGATCAGACAGGAACAATTTGGAGAAGCAAAATATGTTATGGGGCTGTGTCACATAGAATGGGGGATTAAAAAGCAGATTTTGAAAGAGCAATACGGGGTAGAGTGGCTGTCGGTGAGTGATTTGAACGACATTTGCATTGATTAGTTCCGGCAGGGGTCATTGACAGAGATATAACTATTAAATAATTAAATTGACATATTTGTAAAATCTTTCCGGCGGATTTTCTGATATAATGAAGTTACAGATTAAGGTTGAAATGGGGAGAGACAGCTGTGCGTGACAAAAGAGAAAAGACAGTTAAGCAAAAAATGGGGATATTGATTATTCTGATTGCCCTCCTGGCAGTGACCGCAGGCGCGTGTGTCATCGGACATGACAGAGAGTATTTTCTTTTCCCTGGCGGAAATGATTGGGAGACCGCAGTGACCGGCAGTGAGGATGTTTTGGGAGCAAATGAACCATCGGAGGAATCCGTGACTTCAGACGAGAATTGGATTGTGCAGACCGTGGAGGCCACCGAGGCCTCCACAGAACCAACCACCGCACCGGAATTGACGGCAAAGCAGCAGTCCCTGATCGACGAGGCGGACCATCTGGCGGCAGGCTACGACTACGATGCTGCCATGGCGCTGATCGAGGCCTATGAGGGATTTTCAGAGATTCCTCCCATGATGGAGGCCCTTGTTCGCTATGAAAATCAGAAGGCTGCGGCGGTGAAATGGGAGCCCATCACCGAGATCACCCATGTGTTTTATCACAGCTTGATTGCGGATACCGCCCTGGCATTTGATGGGGATGCGGACGAATATAACTATAACCGGGTCATGACCACGGTGGAGGAGTTTAAGAAGATCATGCAGGAGATGTATGACCGGGGCTATGTGCTGGTCAGCATGCATGATATTGCCCATATTGAAGTGCAGGCAGATGGCACGGAAGTCATGGTGCCAGGTGAGATTTATCTGCCGGAGGGGAAGATCCCCTACGTGCTGTCGGTGGATGATCCAAGCTATTACCATTACATGGAGGGCGACGGATTCGCCACCAGGCTGGTGATCGACGAGGACGGCAAGGTGGTCTGCGAATACATTGAGCCTGATGGCACGGTGATCACCGGGGCCTTTGATGTGATGCCGCTGGTGGATCAGTTTGTGGAGAAACACCCGGACGCGTCCTACCGGGGAGCGAAAGGCATTCTGGCGCTGACCGGCTACAACGGTGTGCTGGGCTATCGGACAGACCCGGCGTACCAGAATCATCAGGGACTTGACGCATCCCAGCAGGCATGGCTTAATGCCCACCCGGATTTTGATTATGAGGGGGAATGTGCTGAGGCGAAGCGGGTGGCGGAGGCACTGCGCGAGGCTGGATGGGAGTTTGCCTCTCACAGCTACGGACACCGCAATTACGGCACCATTTCCTATTATGATCTGGTGTGGGATTCCAACACCTGGGAGGATACGGTGGAGAGTATCATCGGCGAGACGGATATTCTCATCTATGCCTACGGCGCGGACATCGCAGGAACTTCTCCCTACACGGCGGAGAATGAGAAATTTGTGTATTTGAAGTCGCTGGGCTTTGACTATTTCTGCAATGTGGATGCCAACCGGTACTGGGTACAGCTGGGCAGCAATTATCTCCGGCAGGGCCGCCGGAATCTGGACGGCATCCGGATGTGGCAGGCGGTTTCCGGGCAGAAGGACTGGCTGTCTGATCTGTTTGATGCAAAGGAAGTGTTTGACCCGGCGAGACCGACACCGGTGAGGTGATGCGGCGCGGTTTGAAGTCGCAATTTGCGAGTTCACGAAATGGCGATTCTTGAAATTCAGTAGTTTGTTTCACAAACGGAAATGGGGCTTTTGGCAGGGAGCGAAAAAGAAAAATCGGGATAAACATTGGAATATTTACATAATTTTCCTGAGAAATGAATATATATAATACAAGGATTTGCCATATGTGCAAAAATGTGGTATACTACGCGTAAGCAATGGGCAGTGCATATCCGCTGCAAATCGGCTGCGTGAGCTGGCTCACAGGCAGACGCATTTGCAGGCGGATATATAGGGCGAAAGCCCGCGATGAGCAGCCGCGAAGCGGGTGCGAATATGCACTGTGGATGTGGGCATTAAATGTACGATCACCCTCACAGGAGGAGATAGCCTATGAATATCAGAGAACAGCAGGAACTGGAAGAGCGACTTTATTTGAGTGCATATGCGTCCCGCAGTGCGGAGACGAGAGGACGTGATCGGCTGGAACCCTTGTGTGATATTCGCCCTGAGTATCAGCGTGATCGTGACCGGATTCTTCACTGTAAGGCATTCCGCCGATTGAAGCACAAGACACAGGTATTTCTTGCACCTGCAGGCGATCATTACCGGACCAGACTCACTCACACCCTTGAGGTGGCGCAGATTGGCCGCACCATTGCGAAAGCGCTGCGGCTGAATCAGGATCTGACGGAGGCGATCGCCCTCGGCCATGATCTGGGCCATACGCCTTTCGGACATGCAGGGGAGGACGCTCTGGATGCGATTTGTACTGAGGGGTTCACCCACTATGAGCAGAGTGTCCGCGTGGTTGAGGTGCTGGAGAAAAAAGGTGTCGGCCTTAATTTGACTTGGGAGGTGCGGGACGGTATCTTAAATCACCGCACGGCGGGATGTCCTTCCACGCTGGAGGGAAAGATCATTCGACTGTCGGATAAGATCGCCTATATCAACCACGATATTGATGACGCGATCCGAGGGGGTATCTTAAGTGAGGACATGCTGCCGTCGGATTGCACTGATGTGCTGGGCCATTCAGTCAGAGCCCGTCTGAACTGTCTGATTCACGATATTATTGAGAACAGTATGGACAAGCCGGAAATCGTCATGTCGCCCCATGTGGAGCAGGCCATGAAGGATCTGCGGGAGTTCATGTTCACGAATGTATATTTAAACAGTAAGTCAAAGAGCGAGGACGGCAAGGCGAAAGCCATGTTGAAGCAGCTGTTTGTGTACTATATGGACCATTTATCCGAGCTTCCCGAGGAGTATCGGATGCTTCGGGAGGTCAGAGGCGACTCGGCTGAGCGGGTGGTCTGCGACTACATCGCCGGCATGAGCGACGGATACGCCATCGATACATACGAGAGATTATTTGTTCCGAGAAATTGGCAGGTGTATTGAGATGAAAACAACAGTTGAGGATCGTTTTGCAGGTTCGGCCTGATTATGATGAGGATTCCGGTTAGTCTGCAGTACGCGGACGGAGAAACGGTTTTATATAAATCAGTGCTGCATGAAATAACCGACTGGAATCAGATGCCGACAGACGTATCCGGCATTGAAATCAGGGAAGAATATCAGCAGTAAATTTACGATAAAGGCAGGGATACGATGAGATATTCGGATGATTTGATTGAGGAGGTACGCTCCCGGAACGATATAGTGGATGTGGTTTCCGGCTATGTGAAGATACAGAAGCGGGGCGGTACCTATTTTGGACTCTGCCCGTTTCACAACGAAAAGACAGCATCCTTCTCTGTGACGCCGTCAAAGCAGATGTATTACTGCTTCGGCTGCGGCGTCGGCGGAAACGTGTTTACCTTTTTGATGGAGTATGAAAATTATACCTTCTCCGAGGCCATGCAGGCGCTGGCAGACCGCGCCGGTATTGAGCTTCCCAAGATGGAGGAGACCGAGGAGCAGCGCCGGGCGGCGGATCTTCGCAGTAAGCTCTTGGAGATCAACCGGCTGGCCGGTTATTATTTCTTCCGCCAGATGAATACAAACCGGGGCAAAAAAGCGCTGGAGTATTTTCTGGGAAGAGGTCTTTCGCTGGATACGATCAAGCATTTTGGGTTAGGCTATTCAGACAGCCAGCGGGACGATCTGTACCGCTATCTGAAGGGCAAGGGTTTTGACGACGAGATCCTGAAGGAGACCGGTCTGGTCAAGGTCAAGGAAAACGACGCCTACGATATGTTCTTTAACCGGGCCATGTTCCCGATCATGGACAGTAATAATAAAATCATCGGCTTCGGAGGCCGTGTCATGGGCGAGGGCGAGCCGAAGTATCTGAACTCGCCGGAGACAAAACTGTTTGACAAGAGCCGCAATCTCTACGGTTTAAATTATGCCAGAACCACCAGAAAGCCTTACTTCCTGATCTGTGAGGGCTACATGGATGTGATTTCCCTCCATCAGGCGGGCTTCACCAACGCGGTGGCACCGCTGGGAACAGCGTTCACACCCGGCCAGGCGAATCTGATCAAGCGCTACGTGAAGCAGGTGATCCTGACCTTTGACAGCGACGGGGCAGGAGTGAAGGCAGCCAGACGGGCGATTCCCATCTTTAAGGAGGCGGGAATCTCGGTCAAGGTGCTGAGCCTGAAACCCTACAAGGATCCCGATGAGTTTATCAAAAACATGGGGCCGGAGGCGTTCCAGGAGCGGATTGATCAGGCGGAAAACAGCTTTATGTTCGAGATTGATGTGCTGAGCCGCGAGTATGACATGTCGGACCCGGAGCAGCAGACCGCATTCTGGCACATGGTGACGGAAAAACTGGCCGGGTTTACCGATGAAATCGAGCGAAACAGCTATCTGGAGGCCGTGTCCAGACGGTATACCATGGACACCGGCACATTGAAACGGCGGGTGAATGCAGTGGGTGCCAGAAGCGGCGCGGCGGCGCAGGAAGACCCGGTTTCCTATCAGAAAAAGAAGCAGAAGGATAAGGTGGACGGCCTGAAAAAGTCGGAGCGGCTGATGCTGACCTGGCTGACCTCGGACGAGACCCTGTATCCCAAGCTTTCCAGATGGATAAGTGAGGATGATTTTCCGGACGAACCCTATCATGAGGCGGCGAAGATGGTGTTTGCTGATCTGAAGGCAGGGAAGAAGCCGGAGCCGGCGCGGATATTGAATTATTTTATTGAGCAGGAGGATGCCTACCGGGAAGTGGCGGTCCTGTTCAATACGACCATAGATGAACAGCTCTCTGACGATGAGCGAACCAAGGCCATCACCGAGACGGTAAAGCGACTGAAGCGAAACAGTCTGGACCTGCAGAGCAGAAATGCCACGGATCTGACCAGACTGCAGGAGATTTTCCGGGCACAGAAGGAACTGGATGGGCTGCGCTTGGAATTGTGAGAGGAAAAGTCGGATGGCGGATGCAGTGAATAAATGGTGTCCGGCAATCCAGCATTTCTGACACTTAATGTTATGGAGGATATCAGATTGCAGATGGATGACAGTCGCTTAACCGCGGGAACACTGACAGAAGAGGAACCGGGCGAGGAAGAGCTTCGCCGCCTGGAATCGGAGAGCGAGGAGGCAGATGTATTGCCTCAGACAGCTGAACTGGAGGAGATTGCCGGGAATTTGAGCGGAACTTCCGTCGCAGAGCCTGTGGATGAGCACAGGGAGGAAGTATCTGAACAGGATACGGTTCGGATGTATCTGAAAGAGATCGGAAAGATTCCTCTTCTGACACCGGAGGAGGAGCAGGAGCTGGCCAGACGCTATCAGGAAGGCGATGAGGAAGCCGGGAGAAGGCTGGCGGAGGCCAACCTGCGTTTGGTAGTAAATATCGCCAAGCGCTATACCGGGCGGGGGATATCCCTTTTGGACATTATTCAGGAGGGAAATCTGGGGCTGATGAAAGCCATCGAAAAGTTCAATGTGGACAAGGGCTTTAAGCTGAGCACTTATGCGACTTGGTGGATTCGTCAGTCCATCACCAGAGCTATTGCCGATCAGAGCCGGACGATCCGCATTCCCGTGCATATGGTGGAGACGATCAACCGGATCATGAAGACTACCCGTCGGATGACCCTGGAGCTGGGGCGCGAGCCCACCACCGAGGAGGTGGCGAAGCGGTTGGACATGCCGGTTGCCAAGGTGGTGGAGATCATGCAGATCGCCCTTGAGCCGGTATCGTTGGAGACACCGGTGGGTGAGGAGGATGACAGCCATCTTCTGGATTTTATTGAGGACGAGAAGATGATGCCTGCCGACGCGGCGACGCTGCAGATATTGAAAGAAGAGATGGCTAAGGCCATGGACATGCTTTCCGAGAGAGAGCAGAAGGTATTGCGGATGCGCTTTGGTTTTGACGATGGCAAGCCGAAAACCCTGGAGGAAGTGGGCAGGGAGTTTCAGGTGACCAGAGAGAGGATCAGGCAGATCGAGGGCAAGGCCCTGAGAAAGCTGCGCCATCCCAGCCGGAGCAGGAGGCTCAGGGATTATCTGGATTGAATGATGAGTGTCTCCGGGAGTGGGCGTGAAGCTTGCGTCGGAGGCTGGAGAAGGCTGATGGAAAGCGGTCAGCCGGCAGATCAGGCGAATGGAGCGTCAGCTGGGAAAACAAAAGAGGATGGAAAAAGATAGAAACGACGAGGAGAAAAGAAACGATACATGGTTGAATTGTCGAACCGTTTATTAACCATAGCGTCCTTTGTGAGACCGGGCAGCCGGATTGCCGACGTGGGCACGGACCATGGATTTTTGCCGATTCATCTGATTGAGCAGGGGATCGCCGTGCATGCAGTGGCTATGGATATCCGGAAAGGTCCCTTGAGCAGAGCGCAGGAGCACATTGCTGAGGCCGGTCTGGAAAAGCAGATTGAAACCCGTCTGGGCAACGGTCTGGAGAAATTGCAGCCCGGTGAGGCGGACACGGTGATTATCGCCGGCATGGGCGGACCACTGATGCTGGACATTTTGAGAGCCGGCAGCCGTGTGACTCCTTCGGTGGAGCGATTTGTCCTCTCACCGCAGTCGGACTGGAGAGGATTCCGTCTGGGACTGGAGGAACTGGGGATGCGGGTATGCCGCGAGACGATGGTTTTTGAGGACGGAAAATACTATGTGATCATGGAGGTTATCCATGAGGATGGGACTGCCGTTCACGGAGATAGAATCATTGAGAACGGAGAGGAACGCGGGATAATTTCGGAAAGAGCAGATCGATCCTCTGCGGATGAAAACGGCCGGGAGCTGACCTTACGTTTTGGACATGATTTGTTAAAAGAGAAAAATCCGGTGTTAAGGGATTATCTCCTTTGGCAGGAGGGTATTCTCACCGGGATTTTGCATAAACTGACAGAGAGTAACAAGCCGGAGGTCGACAGACGCAGGGCGGAGGTCGAGGCAGATCTGCGTTATGTGAGTGCTGCATTGCAGCGGATGTGAGGACCGACGGCAGGGGGAAACAGGCATGGAAAGAGGTGATCGTATGCTGAAGATGATGATCAATGGACAGGAGAGAGAGTATGCGGAGGGGACTTCCTTCCGTCAGATCGCGGAGGAGTATCAGAAGGATTATGCCAACGATATTGTGCTGGTGAAGATGAACGGCAGACTTCGTGAGCTGTTTAAGCACGCGCAGGATGGCACACTGGAGTTTGTGACCACCGAGGATGAGATCGGCATGCAGACATACCGCAGAAGTATGCTGTTTCTGACCATCAAATCCATTTATGACGTGACAAATCACGAGATTCGCAAGGTGACCGTGCAGTTTTCCCTGAGTAAAGGCCTCTACATTGAGATCGACAGTGACCACAAGGTGGATGCCGAGCTGGTCGCAAAGATTGATGCCCGCATTCGGGAGATGGTGGATAAGAAACTGCCCATCATGAAGAAGAGTATGACGGCGGATGATGCCATGGAGTCCTTCGGCGAGCACGGCATGACTGACAAGGAAAAGCTGTTCAAATACCGCCGCGCGTCCCGGGTCAATATTTACAGTATCAATGAGTTCGAAGATTATTACTACGGATATATGCTTCCGGACACCGGCTATCTGAAGTATTTTCAGTTGATTCCCTTCGACGAGGGCTTAGTGCTGCAGATGCCGGAGAAAAAGGCGCCCAAGGTGGTTCCGCCCTTTGAGGCCAGTATGAAGCTGTTCACGACCATGAAGGAGTCTGCTCGCTGGGGCGAAAAGCTGGGGATCACCACCGTTGGTGATCTGAATGAGGTGATCGTGCGCGGCGAGCTGTCCGAGCTGGTGTTGATCCAGGAAGCGCTGATGGAGAAAAAGCTGGGAGATATCGCTGCAATGATCGCGGCGGACCGCAAGAAAAAGCTGGTGATGCTGGCCGGACCTTCGTCCTCAGGAAAGACCACCACCTCACACCGCCTTTCCATCCAGCTAAAGACATTGGGACTGAATCCTCATCCCATCGCGGTGGATAACTATTTTGTGGACCGGGAGTTTACACCCAGAGATGCGGATGGAAATTATAACTTTGAATGTCTTGAGTGTGTGGATCTGGAGCTGTTTAACCGCGATATGACCGCGCTGCTTAACGGGGAGCGGGTGGAGCTGCCGGTATTTAATTTCAAGACCGGAAAGAAAGAGTACAAGGGCGATTACCTACAGCTGGGACCGGACGATATTCTGGTCATCGAGGGCATTCACTGCCTCAACGACAAGCTGAGCTATTCCCTGCCCATGGAAAATAAATTTAAGATCTATCTGAGTGCACTGACCCAGCTCAATGTCGATGAGCATAACCGCATCTCCACCACCGACGGACGACTGATCCGCCGGATTGTGCGGGATGCCAGAACCAGAGGTGCGGATGCCCAGAAAACCATCTCCATGTGGCCCTCCGTTCGACGAGGCGAGCAGGAGAATATCTTCCCCTATCAGGAGACGGCGGATGTGGTATTAAATACCGCACTGATCTATGAGCTGGCGGTGCTGAAGCCCTTTGCGGAGCCACTGTTGTTTGCCGTTCCCAGAAACTGCCCTGAGTATCTGGAGGCGAAGCGTCTGCTGAAGTTCTTTGACTACTTCCTGGTGGCAGGCACCGAGGATATTGCCAGAAACTCGATTCTGAGAGAGTTCATCGGAGGAAGCTGCTTCCATGCTTAATGCGATGCTTCCTTGTGGGTTGAACTGTCGAGAAGCAAATATTAAGATTTTGGAATGTTCTTGACGAATATCTCAATTTTCTATATAGTATGAGGTAACTACTGTCAGTGGAAACGCAGAAATATCATCAGTTATCCACCCGGCGGAAAATGAAACTAAGCGAAAATAATATGACGGAACAGGAGACGACAGAAAATGAGCAAGATACAGATGATCACTCCCCTGGTGGAGATGGATGGCGACGAGATGACCCGCGTGCTCTGGCAGATGATCAAGGATGAGCTTTTGCTTCCCTTTGTGGATCTGAAGACCGAGTATTACGATCTGGGACTGAAGTACCGCGACGAGACCGACGATCAGGTGACCGTTGATTCCGCTGAGGCCACCAAGCGCCTTGGTGTTGCGGTGAAGTGTGCGACCATCACCCCCAACGCAGCCCGCGTGAAGGAGTATGACTTAAAGAAGATGTGGAAGAGCCCCAACGGAACAATCCGTGCGATTCTGGATGGAACTGTTTTCCGCGCGCCGATCCTGGTGAAGGGCATTGAGCCCTATGTAAAGAACTGGACCAAGCCGATCACGCTGGCCCGCCATGCATACGGCGATATTTATAAGGCGGTGGATAAGCAGGTAGCGGCAGGAACCAAGTGTGAGCTGGTCTACACCTCACCCGACGGAACCGAGGAGAGACAGCTGGTGCATCAGTTCGACGGCCCCGGTGTGGCGATGGGTATGCACAACACGGTGAAGTCCATCGAGAGCTTTGCCCGCTGCTGCTTCAATTACGGTCTGGCGACGAAGCAGGATGTGTGGTTCTCCACCAAGGACACCATCTCCAAGCAGTATGACCACAGCTTCAAGGATATTTTTGAGGATATTTTTGAGAAGGAATATAAGGAAAAGTTTGCAGAGGCAGGTCTGACCTACTTCTACACCCTGATCGACGATGCGGTGGCGAGAGTGATCCGTTCAAACGGCGGCTACATCTGGGCCTGCAAAAACTACGACGGCGATGTCATGAGTGACATGGTGGCGACTGCCTTCGGTTCCCTCGCCATGATGACTTCCGTGCTGGTTTCCCCCGACGGATGCTACGAGTACGAGGCGGCTCACGGTACCGTGCAGCGCCACTATTACCGCTATCTGAAGGGTGAGATGACCTCCACCAACCCGGTGGCGACCATCTTTGCATGGACCGGTGCACTGAACAAGAGAGGCGAGCTGGATCAGCTGCCCGAACTGTGTGATTTTGCTGCCCGACTGGAGAAGGCTACTCTGGAGACCATCGAGAGCGGTCTGATGACCGGTGATCTGGCGGCCATCACCACCATGGAAGAGCCAAAGACCCTGGACAGCGCGGCATTCATCAAGGAGATCCGCAGCCGTCTGGAAAATATGTAATGATAAAGGACTGCATATGAAACCATGATGCGGTTGATGCCCCGCGGACATTTGACTGCGGGGCTTGTTTATTCTTTAATCGTTTGCCATGTCCCCGGAGTGGATGGACAGGATGATACATTGAACATGTGAGAAGGAGACGTTATGATCAGACAACTTGGAATGCTGTTTTGCCTGGAGACCTTACATACCAGCTATCTGTTTGCGGTGAATGAGGCCGGTCTGCTGCAGCATTTGTATTACGGGGAAAAGCTGGATATCTCTGCGGGGACTGCGCCGCTGTTTCCGCAGCAGGAGTTCATTCCCGGCAATGCGGTGGCCTACGATGTGAAATATCCTTCTGTGGGACTGGAGACCATGCTTTTGGAGGCCGGTGCCAGAGGAAAGGGAGACATCCGGGAGCCTTTTGTGGATGTGACCTTTGCTGACGGTTCGAACAGTCTGGATCTGCTGTATGAGACCTGCGGAATTTATCCGGGGAAATATTGTCTGGAGGGCCTGCCCTGTTCCTACGATGACGAGGACGATGCCCAGACCTTGAGTATTGTGCTGAAGGACAGGGACACAGAACTTCGATTGGAATTGCTGTACAGTGTGTTTGAGAAAAATGATGTGATCACCAGAAGTGCCCGCATCCTCAATCGGACGGAGGAGACGATTACCGTCAACCGTCTGATGAGTGCACAGCTGGATTTTGATGAGCAGGATCTTGTGTTTACCACCTTTTACGGAGCGTGGGCCAGGGAGATGAACCGTCAGGATCGCCCTTGTGGCCCTGGTATTCTGGCTTCCGGAACCATGGCAGGTACTTCCAGCAACCGGAGCAATCCTTTTTGTATGCTCAGTGAGCCCCACACCACGGAGGATCGGGGCTTGTGTATCGGTCTGAATCTGGTCTACTCCGGCAATCATCTGGAGCTCTGTGAGGGCAATGCCTACGGTGGCCTGCGGCTGTTGAATGGTATCCACCCTGAGGGATTCACATGGACACTGGCACCGGGCGAGAGTCTGGTGGCTCCGGAGGCGGTGATGACGCTGTCCATGGACGGTTTTAACGGAATGAGCCGTCAGATGCACGCCTTTGTCCGCAAGCACATTGTCCGCGGCGAGTGGAGGGATAAGCCCCGCCCGGTTCTTCTGAATAGCTGGGAGTCCTCCTATTTCCATTTCAACGAGGCCAGTCTGCTGAAGCTGGCAAGGAAGGCTAAGGAGGTGGGAGTAGAACTGTTCGTCATGGACGACGGCTGGTTTGGAAAGCGGGATGATGACACCACCTCCCTGGGCGACTGGACCGTTTATCAGAAAAAGCTGCCCGGCGGGCTTAACGGTCTGGCGGACAAGATAAAAAAACTTGGACTGGATTTTGGTATCTGGGTGGAGCCGGAGATGGTCAACGAGGACAGCGAGCTCTACCGCGCTCATCCTGAGTGGGTGATCCGTCACCCGAACCGTCATCACAGTGTGGGCCGCAATCAGATGATCCTCAATCTGGCATTGCCGGAGGTGGTGGATTATTTGTATCATGCGCTGGAGAAGGTGTTTTCCTCCGCAGAGATTTCCTATGTCAAGTGGGATATGAACCGGATTTTCTCCGATGCATATGGACAGGGCATGCCTGTGTCACAGCAGCCGGAGCTTTTCCATCGGTATCAGCTGGGGTTGTATCAGCTGCTTGACCGGTTGACAAAGCGATTCCCGAAGATTCTGTTTGAGGCCTGTGCCTCCGGCGGAAACCGTTTCGATCTGGGCATGCTCTGCTATATGCCCCAGATCTGGACCAGCGATGACACCGACGCACAGTGCCGCACCGTCATCCAGAACGGAACCAGCTATGGCTATCCCATATCGGTGATGTCCGCCCATGTGTCGGCGGTGCCCAACCACCAGTCCCTGCGCACCACACCCATGTACAGCCGTTTCACTGTGGCATCCTTCGGTCTGCTGGGCTATGAGTGCAATCTGAATGATATGAACAGGGAGGACCGCGAGGCCATCCGCGCACAGATTGCTCTCTACAAGGAGTGGCGGGATCAGATGCAGTTCGGCGAGTTTTACCGTCTGCCCGCCGATAGAAATCATACCCGCTGGATGATCGTCAGCCAGGATAAAAAGAAGGCTTGGCTGCTCAACTATCACACACTGCTGGAGGTAAATTCTGGCGTGGAGGTGATCCGCACGCGAGGACTGGATGATGAGTCTGCCTATCAGATGAGCGTGATCTCCACCCAGTTTAATCTGGTGGAGTTTGGCGGACTGATCAACCACATTTCGCCGGTACACATCAAGGCGGGCTCCCTTGCCCATCAGCTGCTGGGCAAATTGAAGCCCATGGACATGGAGAAGGAGTCCATGTCAGCCAGTGGAAATGTATTCAACCGCGCAGGCTTCCGGCCGAAGCAGGTGTTCGGAGGCACCGGATTCAGTGGAGATACCCGGTATATGCCCGATTTTGGAAGTCGGATCTACGTGTTTGAGATGACTGAATCTGATGAAGATGAGGCTATGGAAGTGCGGGATGATGCTGCGGATGTGAGGGAAGGTGCGGCAAATGATGGAAACGGTATTGAAGAAATGTGAGAAGATGTCACGGGTAAGGGATGTCATCTCATGGAGATTTGATAAGAAATATTATGGAGGAATTTTGATATGAGGCGCAAAATGACCCACACGCAGATCATTGCGCTGGGCTTCTTCCTGATGATCATGACAGGAACCTTTTTGTTGATGCTGCCGATTTCCAGTCAGAGCAGACAGTGGACCGGATTTATCGATGCCCTGTTCACAGCCACCTCCGCGTCCTGCGTGACCGGTCAGATCGTGAAGGACACCGGAAGCTATTGGAGCACCTTCGGTCATGTGGTGATCATCACATTGATCCAGATCGGCGGTTTGGGCTTTATGACCATCGCCACCCTGTTTTTTCTGGCGCTCCGCAAGCGGATGGGCCTGCGTAAGCGGGCGGTGATGGTGGAGAGTATCAGCTATTCCCAGGTGGCCGGTATCGTTCCCTTTGTGAAACGGATCGTCTGCGGCACGCTGCTTTTTGAGGGAATGGGTGCGTTGATCCTGTCCACACGGTTTATCCCGGAGTTTGGTCTGGGCAGAGGCATTGCATTTAGTGTATTCCACGCGATTTCGGCTTTTTGTAACGCGGGTTTTGATCTGATGGGTGTGAAGGTTCCTTATTCCTCCTTCGTCGACTATGCGGGGGACTGGGTGGTAAGCTGCACGATCATGGCCCTGATCGTCATCGGCGGACTGGGTTTCATGGTCTGGGATGATCTCTGGGAGAAAAAATGGAATGTTCGCAGATATACCCTGCACACGAAGATTGTTCTCTCCGTGTCGGCGGTGCTGATTTTTGGCGGAGCCGCACTGTTTTTCCTGTTTGAGCGGAATAATCTGGGCGCGGATCTGAGTATTGGCGATCAGATATTGACGGCACTGTTTGACTCAGTGACCGCCAGGACAGCGGGCTTTAATACCACCGATACGGCAGCTCTTAGCGGTCCCAGCAAGCTGCTGACCATGATCCTCATGCTGATCGGCGGAAGCTCCGGCTCCACCGCCGGAGGTGTGAAGACCACCACCATCATGGTGATTCTGGTCTACACGGTCTGTGGTATCCGTGGTCATCAACACGCCACCATCTTCGGCAGAAGGCTTGAGGATGACAGCCTGAAAAAGGCAACTTATGTATTATTTACGAATCTGGGGCTGGCGTTGGTGGGCACGTTGATTATCTGCGGCGTTCAGAATCTGGGGCTGGTGGATGTGCTGTTTGAGACATTTTCCGCCATCGGAACGGTGGGCATGACCACCGGAATCACCAGAGAGCTGACGGTGGTCTCCAAGCTGGTGATTATTTTTCTGATGTATTGCGGCCGGGTGGGAAGTATTTCCTTCGGCTCGGCGTTGTTGGAGCGCAAGGCGCTGCCGCCGGTCACCGCACCGACGGAAAAAATTACGATAGGGTGAGGTAGATATGAAATCATTTTTGATTGTTGGAATGGGTTCCTTTGGCCACCATCTGTGCCGGGAGCTGGCGAGAGAGAAGTGCGAGATCATGATCGTTGACCGTGACTCGGAGAATCTGGAAGATATGCTGCCCTACGTGGTCAGCGCGAAGGTGGGAGACTGCACCAACCCCGCGGTATTAAAGAGCTTTGGCGTGGACGAGTTTGATGCCTGCTTTGTGTGCATCGGCGGTGATTTCCAGAGCAGTCTGGAGGTTACTTGCTCCCTGAAGGAGCTGGGAGCGAAGAAGGTGTTCAGCAAAGCTGACGAGGACATTCAGGCCAAATTCCTCTTGAGAAACGGTGCGGACGAGGTGATCTATCCCGAGAAGGATGTGGCGAGACGTCTGGCGGTCAGCGAGAGCTCCGACAGTATTTTCGACTGCATTGAGATTTCCGACGGCTACTCTATCTACGAGATCGAGCCCATGCCGAAATGGGTGGGCAGTAAGATGCCGCTGGATTTCCGCGCCAAGTATAATCTGAATATTCTGGCCATTAAGAAGAACGGTAAGGTACGCCCGTTCTCCGGTCTGGACTATGTGTTCAAGAAAGGTGAGCATTTGCTGGTCATGGGGCACATTGACGATATCCGCAAGGTGGTAACCAGATGAGCGAGGAAGAGCAGTTAAAGAAACGGTTCCTGGAGCTGGCAGACCGGGCCTACACCAACTGCCAGTACCAGTTCACCGGTTTTTTGAATCTGACGGAGATCAGCCTCTTTCTGCAGACCGCCAGGGAATTCCCCCATGTGCCTTACGCGCTGTCCGGCGGAATGGAGGATTGTGAGCGGCAGATGGCCAGACTGGGCAGTGAGGAGATGATGGGCTACGAGGAGCCCTTCCCCATCCGCTGTATCAAGGCAGAGCCGCCCATACAGAAGTTTGCCGATTGCTTAAGCCACCGGGATGTGCTGGGAGCTCTGATGAATCTGGGCGTGGAGCGCAGTACCATCGGGGATATTCTGCTCTGCGATAATGTGGCTTATATTTTCTGTACCGACAAGATGGCCGGATATCTGACAAGCGAATTGACTCAAATTAAGCACACACCGGTCCGCTGCAGTATCGCAGAGAGTCTGCCGGATATCGCTGTGCTGCGAAAGATCGAGGAGATGCGGGTGCAGGTCGCGTCTGTCCGCCTGGATGCCGTGATCGCCAAGGTCTACAATCTCTCCCGCGGGGACAGCCTGGAGCTGTTCCGGGCAAAGCGGGTGTTTGTGGACGGAAAACTGTGCGAGAACAGCAGCTATGCAGTGAAGGAGAATGAGGTCATTTCCGTCAGGGGCTTTGGGAAGTTTAAGTATCTGGCACAGGGTGGACTCAGCAAGAAGGGCAAGATCAATGTGACCGTGGGCAGATATGTGTAAAAATCGGTGAATAATAAACGTGCGCCGTGGCATACTAATCGGAAAAGGAGAGCCGTGCGTGCGTGAAAGAGAAGAAAACGAATATCAGGCGATTGATCCCGATAGCACTAGCGGTGTTGTCGGGATTATTTTTGGTGATTTATCTGCTGCAGACAGCGTGGGCGCACCGGAATGACGAGTTTGTTCCGGACTATGAGCGCCTGACGATCACTGAGGAGACAGACAGGGGGACGCTGTTTTTGCAGACCGGATTGAGTGGGAGTGCCGTCGATAAACTGATTGCAGAGGATAGATTTGAGGTCGCTTTGGAATTACAGGATGCGACGTTTGAACCGAAAGAAGCGGAGTGCATTTCTCTCCTCGGTTGGTTTACCAGGGAGGACCGCAGGGAAGCGGATGAGCGGATCACCCTGGTCGATCTGCAGCCGGGAGATATTCTGCTCACCTTCTCCACCCACAGCGTGGGTTGGCGGCATGGGCACGCGGGGCTGGTGCTGGATGAGGATTCTGTGCTGGAAAGTGTATCTCTCGGAGAGGTGTCGGGGATCATGAATGCAAATCACTGGACCACCTATTCTAATGTTGTCGTGCTGCGGGTAAAAGGCACCGATGAAGCCTTACAGGAGGAAGTGGCTGCCTACGCGAGGGAAACATTAAACGGTGTTTCCTATCGTCTGCTCGCCGGCTGGATCGGAGAGAAGGCCCTGGAAACAGACGAGCCATGGTTCGGCGCACACTGCTCCTACTTAATCTGGTACGCGTGGAATCGGTTCGGCTATGATTTGGACTCGGACGGAGGGAGACTGGTGAGCTGCACGGATATCCTGAACTCAGGGCTGGTGGAAGTGGTGCAGGTGTACGGGATGGATCCACGGAGACTGAGTGAGGGGGAAAGAATGAAAGGAGGAACCTGTCCGGTTCCTCCTTTAGATAATACATATAAACCGTTTTTAACGCATTATGCGTACACGATCACTGCCACCAGCTCGCAGGTCTCGTCGCCGTTGCAGCGGATGCAGTGTCCGGTTGCGGGGGGACATACCATCACATCACCCACATTTACCACGGACTCGGTGCCGTTGTCGTTGTAGACAGCGGAGCCCTTCACGATGTAGAACAGCTCGCTCTCGTTCTCGTGCACATGGTAGCCGATGCCGCAGCCGGGCTCCAGGGTGATCACGCTGAACAGGCGCCCCTTGTTCAGCAACTCCTCGGGACCGGAGATGAGGCTGGTCAGCTTGACGCTGCCGTCGCCGCCCTTCATGTTTTCGTTAACCTTGATGGAACGTTCGGATGCTCTTCTGATCATAATAATCTCCATTCTGCCGCCGGTCATGGCGGCGTAAATTTTGGTTTGATTCGTATGGCGGCGGTCAAAGTCTGACAGTCAGAGACTTGAACGCACCATTTGCTCAATCATAACACAGAATGAGCCGGTTTGACAAGGCAAAAATGGACAGTGAGACAGATTCAAAAAATGGACAGTGAGACAGATTCAATCGGAGGGAGGAAACAGAAAAGAAATCACTTGTGTGAGAGAGCGAAAAAGGGTATACTATTATGCAGTAAAGATAGAAGAAAAACTGGCGGAATAGTAACCGCAATGTCGGAGGATAAAATAAATCATGAATCAAGACAAAAGACTGAGCGAACTGGCCGATCGTCTGTCGCAGGCGGCTCTCTATTTGGGGATGAGTGGCTGTGAGGATTTGACCGTATCCCACATCACTGCCGATTCCCGTCAGGTAAAGCCGGGTACGCTCTTTATCTGTAAGGGTTTTGGCTTTAAGAAGGAGTATTTGTTATCTGCAAAGGATAAGGGCGCCGTCTCTTATATCAGCGAGACCGCCTATGAAGATGTGGAACTCCCCTGTATTCAGGTCAGCGATGTGCGAAAGGCATCTTCTCTGGCGGCCCAGTGGTTTTACGGTTATCCGGCTGAGCGCATGAGTGTCATCGGCATCACCGGCACCAAGGGAAAGACCACCGCGGCAAATATTCTGAAGCACATTTTTGATACCGCATCGCCGAGAAAGACTGCATTGTTGTCCACCGGCCGGGTGGATACGGTGAAAAATCAGTATGATACCCATCTGACCACGCCGGAGCCGGTCGAACTGCAGCAGTATTTTCATGAGGCGGTGGAGGCAGATTGCCGACAGGCGGTCATGGAGGTTTCCTCCCAGGCCATGAAGATGAGCCGTGTCTACGGAGTGGATTTTGACTACGGTATTTTCCTCAACGTGGGGGAGGACCACATTGGCGGACAGGAGCATCCTACCCTTGAGGATTATGTGGGCTGTAAGACGGATTTTATGGGACTGTGTAAAACCGCAGTCATCAATCGGCATACGGATCATTTTGAATTGGCTGTTCAAAAGGCGAAAAACGGCGGGGCGAGATGTATTGTCTACGGATATGACAGCGACTGTGATGTGCAGCTTCGCAACGTAGATTCCAGAAGTGAGGGAATGAGCTTTGAGCTGATGTACAAGGGCTTCTGGTATCGCTTCTCCACCAATCTGATCGGCGCTTTTAATGTGGACAACTTGGCGGCGGCGATCATTGTGGCGCTGGAGAGCGGAGTATCTGTCGGCGTGATCGCCCAGGCGGTGAGCCATGTGTACATTCCGGGCCGTATGCTGGTGATCCCGGTGAAGGATTTCCATGTGGTGGTGGACTATGCCCACAATTATTTGAGTTTTCTGAAGCTTTACGAGGCGGTGAGGGAGACATTTAAGCCAAACAGGATTCACACGGTGTTTGGATGTCCCGGTGAGCGATCACTGGTCCGCCGCCGAGACATGGGCAGTCTGGCCGATGAGTATGCCGATGAGATATATCTGACTGCCGATGATCCCGGATATGAGAAGGTGGAGGATATCTGCCGAGAAATTCAGCAATATATCCACAAGGAGAGTGTGATCATCCCCGACCGCACGGAAGCCGTGCGGACTGCTCTTGGCCGTGCGAAAGCCGGCGATGTGGTGATTCTCGGCGGCAAGGGTGCGGAGACCACGCAGCGGGTGGAAAATCGCTATGAGCCTTATCTGTCCGACGAGCTTGTGGTGAGACAGTGGATGGATGAGCACAGATAGCCGGATATCGTCATTACAGCGCTGAGTCAAAATGGGTGGCATTCGGTTAACGTGTAGTTTTGCACAAATGTGCAAAAAAAATGAAAGAGTGAACATGTATATAGAAAGGCTTTTATCTGGACATAACCGGCAAAAGATGTTATACTGATAATATCAGGGCGGAAAAATCTGACAGATTCGCCCCACTGCCGATGGCAGAGAAGATGAGAGCACTGGAGGAGGAGAGACAGATGAATACGTTGGAATTAAAAAAACAAGCCAATGAGATTCGTAAAAGTATTGTGACAGCTGTGCATGGTGCAAAGTCCGGTCATCCCGGCGGATCACTTTCCGCAGCAGACATTTATACTTACCTTTATTTTGCAGAGATGAATGTGGATCCCGAGAACCCGAAGGATCCTAACCGTGATCGTTTCGTTCTGTCAAAGGGACATACCGCTCCCGGACTGTATGCGACATTGGCACACAAGGGATATTTCCCGGTTGAGGATTTGAATAATCTGAGAAAAGTTGGCTGCTATCTGCAGGGACATCCGGATATGAAGCACATTCCCGGTGTTGATATGAGCAGTGGTTCCCTGGGTCAGGGCATCTCCGCGGCAGTTGGTATGGCCATTGCCGGTAAGCTGGACGGCGCTGATTACCGTGTATACACTCTGTTGGGCGACGGCGAGATTCAGGAGGGTCAGGTTTGGGAGGCAGCGATGCTGGCTGCACACCGCAAGCTGGACAATCTGGTAGTGATCGTGGATAATAACGGTCTGCAGATCGACGGTGATATCGCTAAGGTAAACTCCCCTTACCCCATCGATAAGAAGTTTGAGGCATTCAATTTCCACGTGATCAATGTGGATGGACATGATTTTGACGCGCTGGCAGCTGCGTTTGCAGAGGCGAGAGCGACCAAGGGACAGCCTACCGCTATCGTTGCCAAGACGGTTAAGGGTAAGGATGTATCCTTCATGGAGAATCAGGCGTCCTGGCACGGATCTGCTCCCAACGATGAGCAGTATGCGGTTGCTATGGCAGATTTGGAGAAGGTAGGTGAAGCATTATGTCAGAAGTAAAGAAGATTGCTACCCGTGAAAGCTATGGTAATGCACTGAAGGAGATCGGTGCTGAGAATCCTAATATCGTTGCTCTGGATGCTGACCTGGCAGGTGCTACCAAGACCAGTGTGTTTATGAAGGCATTTCCCGAGCGTCACATTGACTGTGGTATCGCTGAGTGTAATATGATGGGTGTTGCTGCAGGTCTCGCGACCGCAGGAAAGATCCCCTTCGCCAGCACCTTCGCGATGTTCGCAGCAGGACGTGCATTTGAGCAGGTGAGAAACTCCATCGGTTACCCTCACCTGAACGTTAAGATCGGTGCTACCCACGCAGGTATCTCTGTCGGTGAGGACGGCGCTACCCACCAGTGCTGTGAGGATATCGCTCTGATGCGCACTATCCCCGGTATGGTTGTGATCAGCCCCGCAGATGATGTGGAGGCAAAGGCAGCAGTGAGAGCAGCGGCTGAGTATGTTGGTCCTGTTTATCTGCGCTTTGGTCGTCTGGCTGTTCCCGTGTTCAATGATCCTGAGACCTACAAGTTCGAGCTTGGCAAGGGTATCGTTCTCCGTGAGGGTAAGGACGTGACCATCGTGGCTACCGGTCTGTGTGTGGCAGAGTCTCTGGCAGCAGCTGAGCAGCTGGCAGCAAAGGGCATCGACGCTAAGGTGATCAATATCCACACCATCAAGCCTCTGGATGAGGAGCTGATCGTGGCAGCAGCGAAGGAGACCGGAAAGGTGGTTACCGTTGAGGAGCATTCCGTGATCGGCGGCCTCGGCAGTGTAGTTTGTGATTGCCTGTCCGCAAAGGCACCTACCACTGTGCTGAAGATCGGTATCAACGATGTATTCGGCGAGTCCGGCCCCGCAGCACAGCTGATCAAAAAGTACGGTCTGGATGCTGACAGCATTGCAGCGAAGGTTGAGGCATTTGTAAAGTAATATATTGTATGGTTGATTCATAAATCAAAGAGCCGCATGGGGATTTCTCGGCTCTTTGTCAAGAGTTGGGGTAAAATATTTTCGAGGCATGGGATTATTCCTGTGCCTCGTTTATGTTAATGCAAGGAATATCCGATTTCTAAAGTTGTCAAAGTTCCGATAACCAAAGGCATTTCGCTTGATTACCT
>JAFTXG010000011.1 GCA_017461725.1 Lachnospiraceae bacterium | reverse complement strand
GTTGAGATCGACGATGAGGCAAACAACGTAAGAGGTAAGAAGACTATGATCTCCACTCCCGACTCCAAGGTTAAGGTAATGCTGATGCCTACCAACGAGGAGCTGGCTATCGCAAGAGATACTCTGGCACTGGTTAAATAAATAAGCAATCAAATCATCATCATGGGCTATCGTGATGGCTAAGCTTTTTAGCCGAACGGTAGCCTTTTTTGTGCTTTTTGCATTGATTTCTTTGGAAATGAACGGCAATCTTAGGAATTGTGCCTTGTTTTCTGTAAAAAATGGAGCTTATACTAGCATTGCGAACAGACAACATTGCGAACAGACAAGTTTCCAGGAGGTAGTCGAATGAGCAAAGCAAGTTACTTGGCGCAGCCGAAAACTACGGTTTACCGAAAAAAAGGTTATGTTGGAAGAAGGTTAAAGGAGAGCTGGCAGTGGTATGTCTTGCTTGCTCCTGCATTGATATACATAATTATTTTCGCGTATGGACCGATGTATGGCGTACTGATGGCATTTCAGAAATATCGAGCTTCCAAAGGTATATGGGGAAGCAAATGGATAGGATTTGAAAATTTTATTCGTTTTTTTAATTATCCGAATTTCTGGAAAATGATCCGAAATACATTGTCTATTACCTTATTGAGCCTGGCAACATTTCCGTGTTCAATCATTTTTGCGCTATTTTTAAATGAAATCACCCAGATACGCTTTAAAAAGGTGGCGCAGATGGTCACTTACATACCACACTTCCTCTCTGAGGTTGTTGTATGCTCGCTGGTGATTTTAATGCTGGATCGCACAAGCGGTCCCATAAATAACCTGATTGCATTGTTGGGCGGTGAGAGACAGGCATTTATGGGGAATCCGGATGCGTTTTCCAGTATATATGTTTTGTCTGGCCTATGGCAGAATCTGGGCTGGAATGCGGTTCTTTATATTTCCGCATTGGCTTCCATTCCGAATGAGCAGATTGAAGCGGCCAGAATCGACGGTGCGAGCAGATTCCAGATCATGCGACATGTCAATTTGCCGGGGATTATGCCAACTGTGGTAATTACTTTTTTGATGCAAGTAGGACGTATCATGACGGTTGGATATACCAAGATTCTGTTGCTGCAGAATGATTTGAATCTTGATGTTTCCAGTGTTATCTCTACATATACCTACGAGATTGGTATCATTGGCGGTCAATACAGTTATTCGGCAGCGATCGGACTGTTTAACAATGTGATTAATATTGTTGTCTTGTTGCTGGTTAACAAGTTATCGAAAAAGATAACTGAGGTTGGGCTCTTCTAATCATTGTGCGGAAAGGAAAAAGTCAATGGGGAATAAAAGTAAAAAGATAAGATCAAAGTGGTCGCGTATGTCATGGAATGATAAACTGTTTCTTCTGATGGTTTATGCGGTAATTATTGCGATTGTATTCATCTGCGTTTATCCGGTGTACTTTACAATCATAGCGTCTGTTTCAGATCCGTTCGATGTTTATATGGGTAAGGTCAATTTATGGCCCAGTGGTTTTACGCTGGAGTCATATGGATTGGTATTTCAGAACGAATCAATCTGGAGAGGCTATGCAAATTCTGTTTACTATACGGTGGTGGGAACCTTGTTTAATATGACATTGACCATTCCTTGTGCGTATGCACTGAGCAAAAAGAAGATGTATGGACGCAATTTTCTGATGACCGTATTTTTGATTACAATGTATTTCAGCGGTGGTTTAATTCCTACATATATGCTGTACAGACAGATGGACTTGATCAATACTCGCGGGATATTGATCTTGAACGGAGCAGTAAGTGTCTATAATGTGATCGTGACCCGCACCTATTTTCAGAACAATATATCAGTAACATTGTTTGAAGCGGCCCGGATTGACGGGGCAAGTGAGTTTGGAATTTTCTTCAAACTGGTATTGCCGCTCAGTGCACCGATTATTGCGGTAATCGCCCTTTATTACGCGGTAGGTCATTGGAGCAGTTATTTTCCGGCGATGGTTTACACATCGGATAATGATATTCAACCGCTGCAGATTGTTCTCAGAAGAATACTGATCTTAAATGAATCTGCGTATGAGGATGCGTTGAGCTCCGGAGACGCGACGTTGATTCAGAATGCCGTTAAGCAGTCCTATCTGGCGGCGAGCATGAAATATGCGCTGGTATTTATTGCCAGTGCCCCGATGCTGATCATCTATCCGTTTGTGCAGAAGCATTTTGTAAAGGGCGTTATGGTGGGGGCAGTAAAAGGCTGATATAACTTTTATGTATTTTAGCTGCTGAGGCAGCAAAAATAAATAATAAAACAGGAGGCAAAGCATGAAAAAAACAAGAAAGAAATGGTTGGCGTTATTGCTTAGTCTTGCGGTATTTGCAGGATGCTTCACAGGCTGCGGCAGCCAGCAGGAAACACCCACTGATCCGGCACCGTCTTCCGGAAACAGTGAAGTTAAGGAGACGGAGACAGAAGGTAAGAGCGCAGATCCGGTGACGATTACTGTGCTTACGACCCGTCACAACGAGGCTACCAACGATGCGAGCGATCTTTGGTTCTTCAAGTATATGGAGTACTGGTTTGCAGAGCAGGGCTACAATGTTACGATCGAAGTACAGCAGACGATGGAGGAGGATCAGCAGATTCCCCTGTTGCTGGGTACGGATTCGCTGCCTGATGTGATCTGGGGACCTAAACTTTCTGAGACAAACACGGTTCAGTATGGTGTGGAGGAAGGAATCGTGTTGGATTGGACTCCTTATCTGAACACTGAGTATATGCCGAATATTACCGCACAGTTTGAGACTTATCCGGAGCTGATGACGGCATGCACAGCACCTGACGGCGCTGTATATGCACTTCCCTATATCAAACCAAACCAGTATGGTTCCGGTACGTACGGTATTTCCGAGCGTCTATATATTCGTCAGAGCTGGCTGGATGCATGTGGTCTGGAGGAGCCTACAACACAGGAAGAACTGTTGGATATGCTGCGCGCGTTTAAACAGAACATAACGCTGGCAGATGGACAGGAAGTGATTCCTTTGGTAAGTACGGATGATTTCTTTGAAAAATATCTTTGGGTTGGCCTGGGATATTACGGAACGGAACCGAAAAAGTACGGTACGAATTTAATGATCAAGGATGGCCAGGTGGAGCTGCCCGCTTATACAGAGGACTACCGTGAGTTTATCGAGATCATGAAGACCTGTTATGACGAAGGACTGATTTCCGCGGATCACTTTACCATGGATGGAACGACAGCCAGAGGTCTGATGGGGGCAGGCGTATGCGGTGCGCTGTGTTATTGGACCTTGGGAGATGTAAAGGATTTTGAGGATATTATCTGTGCGAACCCCATTCTTCTCGGTGACAATGATGAAATCTATGTGAGCAAGCTTTCCACTTATGAGGCAGGCAGAGTGTGGGCCTCCGCGGACACGGAGCATCCGGAGCTGGTTGCAATGCTGGTAGATTTCATTTATAGTGATGAAGGAGCTTTTGTCTACAGAAATGGACCTGAACAGGGCAAGGATCCTTTGAATATGCTTGACGGATGGTATTATGATGAAAAGGGTGTTATCACGACAAAGCAGGTGGCGGATGGAAACTATGACAATATGACGGTATACGCTCGGCAGTATGTATATCCTTATGACAGTGCGGGATTGAGACCGGTTACTGTGACCACCGGTACAGGAGAAATTATCAGTTATACGGATGCGGTTACCGGAGAGACTGTCAGCACGATTTATAACGAGGAATACAGCCATGAGACAAACGATGGACATTGGCGACTGATTACCATCGAAAAGTGGAATCCTGTGGCAACCTCTGTCAGACTGCCTGAGGCATATCTGAATGTGGACGATTCAGCACGGGCATCGGATTTGAAAACGATCCTGGTTGAGCATATTACTGCGGAGTCAGCCAAGTTTATCACCGGCGTTCGATCTTTAGATGAGATTGATGAGTTCTGGAAAGAACTGGAATCTCTGGGTGTCGAAGAGTACGTTGAGCTGTATCGCGATGCATATAGCGGCTATATGGATGCTATTTTCAAGTAAAGGTCATCATTGAAGTGAATATGCTTTAGGGAGGTGGAGGGATACTGTTTTCAGTATGCCTCCACTTTTTCAAAAAGGAGAGACAAAACGCCAAATTCAAGAATCATAGGTGAAGGAAGAGAAAAGAAGATGAAGATTAGGGCAAAGTCGATTATCCGATTAGCTTTTCCATATGCAATCACGGTATTGTTGCCGATTATCTCGGTATTCTGTCTGGGAGCGATTATTGTGAGCAATTATAGTGAAAAGGTGCTCTCAGACCGACAGCGGAATATTATGGCTGCGGTGGAACGGTTGGATTATCGGATCGAATCCATAGAGGAAATGTCCTATGTGATCGACCAGAATAATGTTATGACCGATTATGTGATTAACGGACTGACTGGAAATGGGAATGGGGTAATTGACTGCCTTGAAGTAATGGACCTGCTGTCGACATTTACGGTGAGCAGTGAACTGACCGAAATCTATTTTTATGACGCTAACGAGGAACGTATCATTACGTCTGATTCCACATTCAGCAGTGCCGAAGTATTCTTCCGCTACAAATATCGGTTTGAAGATTATTCATTAGCAGAGTGTATTGAACGATTGAAAAGTACCAGCAGGGGATATGGAACGGCTGAAAAAGTAATTCTCAATAATTCGGAAATGCAGGCGATTGAATATAAAATCTCTGTTCCCGTCGGCAAATTTGGTAAAAATCAATCGCAATTGATTTTAATTGTGGATGTAAAATCGCTGTTCAGTGACTTTTTTGATCTGCTGGGTGACGGCGGTGAGATTTATGTTTATTCGCACGAGGAATTAGTCTATGGCAGCGGTGATCGGTATGCAGCGCTTGCGGATAAAACACTTTCCTCGGAACTGGAGCTAATTGAGGGGGAAGAGGAAACCGTTTATGGAATGGAAATCAAATGTAAGAATGTATCCTGGAAGGTAAAACTGTTCGTTCCGGAGCTGGCACAAATCAATAACAATTCTCTGAGGTCCACGAATATTCTCTGGCTGATTGTAGTGCCGGTATTGTTGAGTGTTTGCATGTGCATCTATTTTACGTATAGAAATCACAGAGAAATTTTGGAACTGTTGATTTATCTGAAGGGAGATAAGCAGACAAATGAGTGGGGAGAAATTTCGGAGGAGGTTGGATATAAGTCAGTACGCAAATATGTAGGAAGAATCATCAATGAGAATAGCGCATATAGGGAACACGTGGCGGAGCTTCACAGTTCACAAAAAAACAGTGCGCTGGAGAGGCTTGTGCACAACGCGGATTGGTCTGCGGTGGAAAAGAGAGAGGCATTGAAAAATATTGAGCTTCAGGTTCGGGATGATACCTGTGTTGTCATGTGTGTGCAGTTTGAAGATATCTCAGATCAGAAAAAAGAGATAGAAAACGGTGCTATGCGGGATATGATTATTAAACTGCTGGACGAGCGTGCGGAGCGAAGCTGCGAAATTTTTGATGTTTCTTCCAGAGAAATTGTATGTGTATTATCAGGGGATCATGAGATGGAAACGATTTTCACAGAATTGATTTCCATGCTCACCGTGGAAGTGCAGTATCAGTGTGGAATTGAGTTAAAAATTGGCGTCGGTAATGCAGTGGATTCTATTTACGACATAGGAAAGTCATACGAACAGGCGAAGGCAGTCATCCGATATAGTGAGGGTTCAGGGCGAATTGTTCGCATGTATTCAGAGATAGACCGACTGGAGGATGTTTATTATTATCCGATGTCAACGGATGATAAAATCAGCAACTATATGGTCGCAGAACGCGCGGAGGAAGTGAAAGGTATTATCTGGAAAATCTATGAGGAGAATTTCCTGAATCAGAATAGAAGGTTATCCCTCGATGCGATCGAAGCAGTGATGCTTCGCATCAGAAACGCAGTATTTTCAGCGGCTGAAAAACAGGGGGTGTCAGTAAACGAGACTTCGCTGCGCCCTGACGGAGATAAGAATATCAAGGGGTATTTTCTTCTGCTGACTGAACTGACCGATAGGATTGTAGGAGAAATTACCGTAAAGAAAAAGTCGGTTCATGATAGCTGGACGGCAAAGATTAAGGATTATGTGCAGGAGAATTTTGCTGACAGCACATTATCCATCAAGCGGATTTCAGCGCATTTTGGATTCCACGAAAACTACATTTCCAATGTATTTAAAGAGGAGTATGGACAGAATTTGTCGGTTGTCATTGAGAAATTTAGGATTGAAAAGGCCAAAGAACTTCTTGACAGCACCGGTATGAAGATTGGTGAGATTGCGGTAGCGGTGGGATATGTTTCGGATTCCAGCTTTCGCAGGGCATTCAAGCGGCTGACCGGAGTATCTCCGGCAGAATTTAGGGAAAATCATTGACAAAAGTAAGTTTAGGGAGAATTATATGCCGAGTATTTTTATGCGTTTTCCGGGAGGAAGAACGAAAGCATTGACATTAAGTTACGATGACGGAGTAGAGCAGGATGTCCGATTAATTGAAATTATGAAAGCGTATGGACTGAGAGGAACATTCAATATTAACAGCGGTCAGTTTTCACCGGAGGGAACCACTGGTCCGGTGGGAAATGTAGGACATCGAAGAATGACAATGAACGATTCGGTGAAACTGCATAAAGACAGCGGAATGGAGATTGCCTGTCATGGGGTGACACATCCGTTTTTGGATCAGCTGCCGGTGAATCTGTGTCTGCAGGAAGTGACGCAGGACCGTAAAAACCTGGAGGAAATATATGGATGTATGGTCAGGGGGTTGGCATATCCGTTTGGGACGACCAGTGATTCGGTGTGTACAACGTTGAAGCAATGTGGCATTGCTTACGCCCGAACGGTAGAGTCCACACATAAATTTGATCTTCCAGAGGACTGGCTCAGACTTCCGGCAACCTGCCATCATACGGATCCGGAATTGATGAATCTGGCCAAGACATTTGTGGAGGACAGACGGGACTGGGGACCGAAGATGTTTTATCTGTGGGGGCACAGTTACGAGTTTGAGGACAACGATAATTGGTATATTATTGAGGACTTTGCAAAGTATATCGGGAATAGAGAGGATATCTGGTATGCCACAAATATTGAGATATACGATTACACAGCGGCATATAAACAATTGATTTTTAGTATGAACGGTAAAACCGTATTTAACCCAACCAACACGACACTGTACTTGAAAAGCAGTAATGGACTGTTTTGTGTAGAGCCGGGTGAAACCATACAAATTTGATGGAGGACAGGAGCATGGATAAATATGTTCGATTGGCAGACAGATTGAAAAATCGGGAGAAGGTCATTGGCACAACAATGATTTTGATAAAAAATCCATTCCTACTGGAGTATATGAACCGGGAAGAACTTGATTTTGTCCTGTTTGATGCTGAACATGGTGTTTTTGATACACAGAATGTGGTGGAATTGCTGCAGGTATGCCGTTTACTGGGATTGCCAGCATTTATGCGCGCGCAGGACTGCGAGTATCACTTGATTGCAAAGGCAATTGATATGGGTGCAGATGGGGTGATGATTCCCAGAACAGAGAACCTTGAGCAGTTGAGAACAGCAGTGGATGCGCTTTTATTCTATCCGGAAGGACGAAAGGGGAGCGGCGGACATGGACAATTCAGGACCGGAGAGGCATATGGAGATTTTGCAAAGACACGTTTTCTGATGCCGCAAATTGAGTCTCCGAAGGGTATTGAGATGTTGCCCAGAATGCTGGAGGAGTATGGGGAATATATCAGTGCAGTGATGATCGGACCGTATGATTTATCCATTATGGTCGGAACACCGAAGGATATCAAGAGCCCGCAGATGATTGAGGCGATTCAAAAAATCTTTGACATTAGTAATTCTTATGGAAAGTCCTGCGGCATTTTCTGTGACAATGAAGTGTTGGCACAAAAATACCGCAACATGGGATGTAATGTTCTTTGGACGGGAAGTGATAAGGATTTCTATATGCGGGGATATACTGAGGAGATGAATGTTCTCGCAGAGATAAAATAGGCAGTAGTGTATAAAATGGATGTGATCATTTATTGGGGAAAAGAGAAGCGGGGTGTAAAGATATGAAAATTGTAATTTTGGATTATCCGCGGGAGAATCCGGGGGAAATTGATTGGAGCGGATTCGAACAGTATGGGGAAGTTTTCAGATACGAAAGAACACTTCCTGAGCAGGCGGCAGAACGTATCGGAGATGCGGAAATTGTACTATTAAATAAAACGGTTATCACAAAGGAGACGTTGCTTAAGTGTCCTGATATTCAGTTTATCGGTGTGATTGCGACGGGATATAATACGGTGGATGTGGAGGCAGCAAAGGAGTTACATATCCCGGTTGCCAATGTACCTTCCTATGGTACGGAAGCGATCGGACAGCACGCCATCGCACTTTTGCTGGAAATTACCAACCATGTTGCGCATCATGACGCAGAGGTCCGCAAAGGAAGAAGGAATGGAGCGAATGATTGGTGCTTCTGGGATTATCCGAGTATTGAGCTGGAAAACAAGGTAATGGGTATTATTGGCCTGGGAAGAATCGGACAGATTACTTCAAGGGTGGCGCAGGCATTTGGAATGAAGGTATTGGCTTACGATCAGTTCCGGAATGAGGCACTGGTCAATGAAAATTGTAGCTACTGTGAGCTGGACACGCTGCTTGCACAGTCTGATGTGATTGCGTTACACTGCCCGTTGTTTCCGGAAACGGAAAATATCATTAACCGTGAGACGATCTCCAAGATGAAAGATGGTGTCATTATCATTAACAACAGCCGTGGAGCGCTGGTGGTTGAAGAAGATCTGGCGGAGGCACTGAAATGCGGAAAGGTATATGCAGCAGGGTTGGATGCCGTCAGAAATGAGCCGATTGAGATGGACAATCCATTGTTAAGTGCACCGAATGTGTTTTTTACCCCACATATAAGCTGGGCGGCAATTGAATGCAGACAACGACTTGTGGATTATTCTCTTGAGAATCTGAAAGGTTATTTGAATGGTATGCCGAAAAATATAGTAAATCATTAAGGGGTGCTGGAGATGAAGTACAGAAAGATTGAAGGTCTGGATAAAGATATATCGAAATTGGTGTTTGGTACAGCTACACCGAAGCTGTTTGCAGCAGTGGCAGAAAACTCAGGCGATGCGGAAAAGCGAGCTGCATATGAACTTCTGGATGAGGTTTATGCGTCCGGAATCAACACGTTTGATTGTGCGTCACACTACGGAGAAGAAATCACTGGTCAATGGATGCAGGATAGAGGAATCAGAGATAAGTGTGTTGTGATCACAAAATGTGCACATCCGAACAAATGGAGACAGAGAGTTACCGATTTTGATATTTTGTCTGATGCGCATGATTCACTGAAAAAGTTGAACACAGACTGTATTGATATTTATATGCTGCACCGTGACGATCAAGAGGTTCCGGTGGGGACGATTGTGGATACGCTCAATCGACTATATGACGAAGGTAAGGTCAAGGTCTTTGGCGGTTCGAACTGGACTCATGAGCGAATCGAAGCAGCCAACGAATATGCGGTGAAACATAACCTGGAGCCGTTCAGAGTTTCGAGCCCCAACTTTGGTCTTGCAGAACAGGTGGCAGATCCTTGGAGATGTGATGCGCGGTTCGGAGATGGTTGTGTCACGATATCCGGACCTCAAAATAAGAGAGCAAGAGCGTGGTATGAGCAGAATAAGATACCGGTATTTGCGTATTCCAGTCTGGCCAGAGGTTTCTTTTCCGGTGCCTTTAAGAGCAGCCAACCCGAGGATGCTAAAAAGATTATGGATGAGCCCGGTATCATTGGATATTACTGTAATAACAACATCGAGCGTCTGAGAAGATGTGAGATCCTTGCAGAGAAAAAGGGAATCAGCATTGCGCAGACTGCAATGGCATGGATTTATAATCAAAAATTTGAAGTGTTTGCGCTTTCAAGCCCTGTGACGAAAGTGCAGATACAGCAGAACATCGCAGCAATCAATATTGAACTGAGTGACGAAGAACTTGCATGGCTGAATCTGGAGTAAGACTGAGGAGAAAAAATATGTCTATAGAACCATGGAAAGGATATTTTCCACCGTTTCAGATATGGGGTAAGGGGCAATATGCGATGTGGGCAAAAGAAAATCTGATACAGATGGAGTTAAAAGAAGTTCAGAAAAGTAATAACGATAAGAGAGGTTCATTATGAGCAATCGAACAATCTCGGTTATTGATACCGGGGCATGTCCGGGCAGTGAGGAACTACAGACATTGGCATTTCAGGCAGCACTGGATAAAGTTTGGTGTGCTGGAGGCGGTGTGGTTATTGTACCGGCTGGTCGGTACCGTATCGGCAGTATTCGCCTGCGCTCACATACGACATTGCATCTCCTTGACGGTGCAGAGCTAATCGGCAGTCGTGATCCGGAGGATTATTGTATTCTTGCGGATGAGGTGTTTGAGCCGCTGCCGGAGGAATGGTGTACGGATAAATGCTGGGAGCCATTTGTTAAGGGAGTTGAGCGCTGCTATGATTTTATGAAGCCGGGAGGGCGTTGGGGTAACGCCATGATCCGCGCCGTTAATGCGATTGATGTGGCGGTTATTGGTGAGCCTGGATCGATGATTGACGGATGTGATTGTTATGATGCACAGGGCGAGGAGAGGTATCGAGGCCCTCATGGCATCAGTATGCACCATTGTCGTGGAATCACTCTTATGGGGTATGAGATACGCAATACGGGAAACTGGGCACATTGTATTTTTGATTCAAGTAATATTACAATGTGCAGAGTTTCGGTTCACGGGGGGCATGATGGAATCCACTGCACTAGTTGTACAAATATAGATATTACGGACAGTGCTTTTTATACCGGAGATGATTGTATAGCGGGATTTGGTAATATCAATACATATGTCAGCAGATGTATCTGTAATACAGCCTGTTCCGGCCTGCGTTTTGGCGGAACAAACGCACACATTCGAGATTGTCACTTTTTCGGTCCGGCACAGAACTTTTTTCGAGGGAGTCTGAGTCTCGAAGAAAAACAACGCGGTGCACAGGCCCATCGACCACACCGGACCAATATGCTTTCTGTCTTTACCTATTATGCGGATTTTTCAGTCGACATTCCTGAACAGCCGGGAAATATTGTCATTACTAACTGTACGGTAGACAATGTTGATCGTTTTCTGCACTATAATTATTCCGGGAATGAGAGGTGGCAAGCACATCGTCCGTTGGCCTCGATTAGATTTACTGATATCACTGCAACCGGAATCAGGATGCCGCTCACTGCATATGGCTCGCCGGAGGTTCCTCTTGAATTGGTCATGTGTCGAGTTAAGGTCACTTTTCACGATGATGTGACTGGTACAGCTTTCCTGCATGCAGCCAACTATGATCGTATTTTGCTTGATGATGTACACATTAAAAAAGAGGTAGATGCACCTTTGGTCAAAAGCTGGACAGCAGACGGCGAAATTGTATTCAGAAAGGTGAATTACGCAGCACCAGAAAGAGAATGGATTTACTATACAGAGGAGTCGTTTGTATGCAAAGCAATTTAAGAGAGTGGAAAGAAACAGAGTCGTTTGGTTAAATATCAAGAGGAGTTTGTGGTATGAAAAAATTGCTGAAAGACGGCTATCTGTGTCATCCGCAGCAACTGTTTACTCTGCGGCGTGTAACAATAGCTGAGGGAAAGGCAAAAGGGACTGAAATCGTTGAGGTCTGCACGGCGGGAGGACTTCAAGCGGATATCCTGCCGGATGCCGGTCTGGATATTGGACAAGTACGTTACAAAGGCATAAACATGGCATTTATCAGCAAGAATGGTTATGATAGTCCGGTAACTTTTATCCCTTATGAAAATGAGTTTCTAAACACATTCCCCGGGGGAATGTTGTATACCTGTGGGCTGCGCAGTACCGGTCCAGCCAACAGAGATGGTGATGAGTGGCATCCGCTTCACGGACGTTATCACAGTCTGTCGGCGGAGCATGTCAGCACGGATATGGAAAATAATGTCATTACGATTAAAGGCACGATGCGGGAAACTTCGCTTTTTGGTCATGTATTGGAATTGAAACGCACCATTCAGATTCCCATATTTGGTGCAGAAATTATCATTTCCGATGAGGTGACTAATTTAGGTCATGGGAATGAGGAGTACGCGTTGCTTTATCATTGTAACTTCGGCTATCCGCTTGTGTGTGAAAATGCGCATGTGGAGATGTCCAAAGAACGTAAAACTACACCCAGAACATGGTTTGCCGAGACAGGGCTTGGAAGCAGCATGTTGTTTGATTTTCCTGTGCCCGGCGAGGAAGAACGCGTGTTTTTTCATGAAGAGATGGAGCACAGGGCGGCGCTGGTCAATGAAGTTCTCGGTGTGAAGGTTACCCTAACCTGGAGTGAAAATCTGCCGATTCTTGCTCATTGGCGAAGTATGGCAAGCGGGGATTATGTCTGTGGTTTGGAGCCAACAAACTGCTATATAATGGGAAGAAAAAAAGAACGGCAAAACGGAACACTGCCGGTTTTGGCTCCCTTTCAGACAGTTAAGACAGAAATTAAGTTTCTCTTTGAGAAGATATAAGGAGGATAAATGAGATGAAAAGAATGAAATTTGCGCTGTGTTTTGGCAATCGCGGGTTCATGCCCGGAGAATTGATTCTGGGTGCCCGGACGGATATGATTAAGGCGGTCACCGATGCAGGCTATGACTACATGATCATGGATGAGGAGCTTACTCGTTACGGTGCAGTCGAAACACGTGATGAAGGACGACTGTATGCTGCATGGCTGAAGGCGCATGAAGGGGAGTATGACGGTGTTATTTTCTCTATGCCCATTTTTGTGGATGAGAACGGAGCAATTGAAGCACTGAGGGATGCAGGTGTGCCTATTTTAATGCAGGCATATCCTGACGAGATTGGTAAGATGGATTTTCAACATCGCCGTGATGCATATTGCGGTAAGTTTTCGGTTACTGATGTGTTTACACAGTATAATGTTCCATTTACCGTAATGAAGCCTCATGTGGTTCATCCGAATACCGCTGCTTTTGCAAAGAATCTGAGAGATTTTGCTGCAGTATGCAGGGTAGTCAACGGTATGAGGCGATTTACTATCGGTTGTATCGGTGCAAGAACCACCGCATTTAAAACTACTCGCTTTGATGAGATTGCCCTTCAAAAATATGGTATTACGGTGGAAAGCTTTGATCTTTCTGAATTAGTACATATGGTGCAGAAGATGAAGGATGAGGAGCCGTGTGTGTCGGAGAGAATCGAACGGCTGAACCATTATACCAATTGTTCCGGTGTGCCTACCGCTAATATGCTGACTCTCGCCAAGATTAGTGTGGTCCTTGACTGGTATATTGAGACTTATCATTTGGATGCCATTTCACTGCGCTGCTGGAACGAGATGGAGACCATTCTTCGGGTTTGTCCCTGCGTGCTTCTGTCCGAACTCAACGACCGGGGAATCGTTGCATCCTGTGAGATTGATCTGTGCAGCGCGATTACTATGCGCGCCATGAATCTGGCTTCTGAGCAGCCAACGGCTGTTTTGGACTGGAATAATAATTACGGCGAAAATGAGAACAAAGTTATTCTGTTCCATTGCGGTCCGGTAGCACAGACGCTGATGACTGAAAAGGGAACTGTCACCGAGCACAAAATGTTTGCAAAAGGAGATCCCGGCAGTGGCTGGGGCTCCAACGAGGGACGTATTAAGGCGATGCCGATGACGTTTTCCAACTGTCAGACTAAGGATGGCAAGCTGATTGTGTATTCTGCCGAGGGTGAATTTACAGGAGATGAAATCGAAAACAGTTTCTTTGGTTGTGGCGGTGTGGCAGAAATACCTGACTTGCAGAATAAACTGATTAAACTGGCTCGTGGCGGGTTTAAGCACCACACTTCAGTTGGTGTTGGTCACATGAAGCATATTCTGGACGAAGCATTCAAGGTGTATCTGCACTATGAGGTGACAGAAATTTAAAGGAGAAAAACATGTTTCTTGCAGGACTTGATATTGGAACTACTGGTTGTAAGATTTCTGTCTTCCAAACGGATGGGAGATTTCTTGACAATGTGTATCGGGAATATCCTGTGCAGCGCAGCCATAATGTTCATGAGGTGGATGCCGGTAGCATCTGGTCTGCGGTCCAGACGGTGATCAAGGAGGCTGAGGAAAAATACCACGGCATTGCAGGCATCGGTGTTACCAGTTTTGGTGAGACTTTTGTGATGTTGGACGAGAAGGATGAGCCCATTCTTCCCTCAATGCTGTATACGGATCTTCGAGGGGAGGAACAGTGTGCAGCATTGTCTGAGAAAATTGGCAAAGAAAAGCTGATTGAAATTACAGGTTTAAAACCGCATTACATGTATTCACTGCCTAAGCTGATGTGGATGAAGGAAAAAAAGACGGAGGCGTATTCAAGAGCCAGACATGTGCTCTTGATGGAAGATTATATTGTCTATATGCTCACTGGAGAGGCACAGATTGATTATTCGCTGGCAGCAAGAACAATGGCTTTTGATATCCGAAAGCTTTGCTGGAGCAACGATATTCTGAAATGGGCAGGAATCGATGCTGACCTGCTTTCACGACCTGTACCCACAGGCACCTGTGCGGGCTGCGTGCGGCCTGATGTGGCAAAGCGGTTAGGATTGAATCATGATGTAAGGATTATTTCCGTCAGCCATGATCAGGTTGCGGCAGCGATCGGCAGCGGTGTTCTTGACGAACACAGTACTGTGGACGGTGCAGGGACAGTTCAGTGTATGACTCCTGTTTTTCAAGATTATGATGCTTCGAAAATGGCAGAGAACAATTACGGTATTGTTCCATATATTAAGCCTGGAAATTATGTAACCTACGCCTTTTCCTATACCGGTGGAGCATTGGTGAAGTGGTTCGTGGATAATCTGGCCGGTTTTGCTGCAAAGGAAGCCGATGAGAAGGGGACGAGTATATATGATCAACTGCAGGGAGAATCGTCCGGAGAACCAACCGGAATTCTCGTGTTGCCGCATTTTGCGGGAGCGGCGACTCCCTACATGGATGGCGGCAGCAAGGGTGCTGTCATCGGGTTGACATTGAGCCATACGCAGCAGGATATCTATCGGGCGATTATGGAAGGAATCTGCTATGAAATGCGGCTCAATCAGGACTGCCTGGCACAGGCAGGAATCACGATTGCGCCGCTTCGCGCCACCGGAGGCGGTGCGAAAAGCAGGGTCTGGATGCAGATGAAAGCAGATGTGCTGAATGTGCCGGTCACAGCACTGGAGACCGGTGAAGCGGGTGCGGCCGGCAGTGCAATGCTGGTTGGTGTGGCAGTTGGCGCGTTTAAGAATCTGGAAGAAGCTTCAGCGGTAATGGTGAAGGAAAGGGAGACATTTTTCCCCAGGGTGGAGTTTCATAAAAAATATGAAGTGATATACCAGCGCTATAAAAAACTATATGAAGCGGTACGACCGCTGGTTTGATAGGATTCCTTATCTGATCGGGAAATGCTGGATTTTATAAAAAATTAGGAGAGGATTATGCTTGTAACACTCAATGAAATACTGGAAATAGTCAGAGAAAAAAACTGTGCAGTTGGAGCGTTTAATACCCCAACGCTGGAGTGCATTACTGCGGTGTTGGATGCTGCAGAAAAACTGGATGTACCTGTGATTATCAGTCATGCCGAGCTGCATGAGGAAGTGGCTCCTTTAAGTGTCATTGGACCGGTGATGGTTTCGGCGGCGAAAAACGCAAAAATACCGGTATGTGTCCATCTTGACCATTGTGAGACTTTAAGTTATATGGAACAGGCACTGAAAATGGGCTTCACTGGAGTGATGTATGATGGAAGTATGCTGCCGTATGAGGAGAATGTTGCCAACACAAAGAAAGCGGTTGCGATGGCCATACAGTATGGTGCTAATGTGGAGGCAGAGATCGGACAACTCTCCTCCCGCGAGGGCGGTGAGCGTGAAAATAAGGGCGGACCGGTATATACCGACCCGGGTCTCGCGGCGAAGTTTTGTCAGGAGACTGGAATTGATGCGCTGGCTCCCAGTTTTGGTACTGCACACGGCATTTATAAGTCCAAGCCTGTGTTGGATCTGGCAAGGGTGAAGCTTATTTCTGAGATGACCGGTCTGCCGTTGGTGATGCATGGCGGAAGCGGAGTCAGTGATGAGGATTACCGCAGAGCGATTAAAAATGGCATCAGTAAGATCAACTATTATAGCTATATGGCCCAAGCGGGAGCGAATGCGGTGAAAAAATTACTGGAAAATGAAGATGTAATATTTTTTCATGATCTTGCATTAGTGGCACAAAGGGCCATGGAGGATAATGCGAGAAAAGCAATGCAGGTGTTTTGTATATAGCAGACTTTTCCCGCGATGCTGGACATTATCTCGAATCTATGCTTACATTGAGATGTTGAGAGAAGAGTAAAACATAAGTGGTTGTTTTTGAGAAAAGGCTTAAACATCGCAATCCTTGACTTGTGCAGATTGTTGTGATAATATGTAGACGATAGCGATAGTCTGCGTGAGGAGGGGAAATGATGAGCGCAAAACAACTGATTGGTAATAGGAAAAAGAGTCTGGTTCTCATGATGCTGGCGGCATTGTCGTGTTTCCTGACAGCTTGCGGTGCAGGTACTGATTCGGAGCGGTTTGGTACGGTAAAGATACTTCGGGCGGATCAGGAGGACAGCGGCGTAGATTGCTGGATTGAAGCTGAGCTCACAGTGATTGGAGACGAGGAGTTTGGCACTGATATTCATAGCGGACTGGATGAGGAATGGCAGCGGTGGAATTCTCTGGACGCGATGCAGCAGGCGCTGTCCAGCTCTTTGCCGGGCTATTGTGTACTGAATTTTGATACCTGGGAAGCGTGCGAGGCCGCTGTAGGCGTTTCGATTGATAATCCGTTAGAAACATATGACTGGCTGGAAACCGCGGATCATCTGGGAATTGCGTTGGATACCCCGGTTGCCTATGGGGAGAGAAAGCATATCGAGATAACTTATCAGGGTTCGTCCGATGGGGATATCTCTTACGTGAATGTCAATTCCGGATATCGGTATGGGGATCTGCGTGTGATGATAACGGTGACATTGGACAGCGAGGATGACGGAGGGTATCGGTTCGGTATCGACTGGAACGACGGGACAGTTTTCGAGATTGAGGACTATGGAATGAAAAATGGCAATATAGCTCAGCTGGTAACTCCGCAGGGAGCAGGGAATTATTCGTCAGCAGAGTCTTATTTTGTGCAGGATGGACTGCTTTATCAGATACATATTGTCGGCAGTCTGGGGCAGGAAAGTGAAGTACGCCAAGCGTTGGAACGGATACTGACCGAATTTAAGTGAGGTCACAGAGGAAGTCCGGTGTTCTCGGTATGTCCGGTGTTTCCAGCGACTTCCGCGATATCGGAAAGGCAGCAGCTGAGGGCAACGAGCGCGCAGAGGTAGCTCTGGATGCATACTTCTATCGTGTAATCAAGTACATCGGTGCATACGCTGCAGCGATGAACGGCGTTGACGCTATCGCATTCACCGCAGGTGTTGGTGAGAATGACGCAGCAGGCCGCAAGCGCATCTGTGAGTCTCTGTCCTACCTGGGCGTTGAGATCGACGATGAGGCAAACAACGTAAGAGGTAAGAAGACTATGATCTCCACTCCCGACTCCAAGGTTAAGGTAATGCTGATGCCTACCAACGAGGAGCTGGCT
>JAFTXG010000010.1 GCA_017461725.1 Lachnospiraceae bacterium | reverse complement strand
CCAACATGGTAATTGCAGTCGGTGACCGCCTTCACCAGCCGCTGTTGAGCGGTCTTTTTATCCTCGCCATCCAGCAGTCCCAGCGCCAGAGGACGGATGATCTTGGCCTGTCTGTTCGTATCCAGCGTGCCAGTCTTTACAAACAGGTGGTCGTATGCCTGCTTCGCACCTTCTGCATAGGTGGCATAAGTCTTGGCTTCCTGATCCTTACCCAGCAAAGCCGCGATTTCCACCATAGTCTTCATCGCATAGTGCAGATAGGCTGTAGCTTCCTCGGGATGTTTGGGCTTCTTGCCAGCAGAGACCTTCTCCTGGAACTCCTCCGGCTCCAGCCATTCGCCAAGATGCATGCCCTTTTCGTAGGTATATTGGTTATAGGGATTGGCCTTTGCTTCCTTCTTGTCTGCCATGCCCAGATGGGACAGCAGATAATCGGCGTACTTTTTCATCATGGGGTAGCAATTCTCCAGCAGAGCCTTGTCCCCGAAACGCTTGTAATAACGGTAAGGCACCAGATAAACAGCATCCGCCCAACCCACGGACTGTCCTGTGGTCTTGTACATCATTTCAATACCCTGATAAGGCAGCACCGCAGGAAGCAGGCCATCTTTATACTGGGCATCGGCCATATCCTGGATCCACTTGCGGAAGAAGGCGGAAGTGTCCATCAGATACGCACCTGTATCAAAGAAGATCTGTGCATCGCCGGTCCAGCCCAACCGCTCTCTTGTGGGGCAGTCGGTGGGTAGCTCCAGATAGTTGCCCTTCATGCTCCAGAGGGTATTGCTGTACAGCTTGTTCACCAGCGTATTGGAGCATTCAAATGTGCCGGTCTGCTCCATGTCAGAATAAACAGCAATCGCCTCAATGTTATCAAATTCCACCCGGCCCTCGATCTGCACATAACGGAAGCCAAAGACTGCAAAGCTGGTCTTGTAATGATCCACGCCACCAGAACAGGTGAAACGGATCTCCTGCAAAGGACTCAGTGTCGGGATACCGGAGGCTTTGCCGGTTAACAGCTTCATTAGCATAGCCATCTGATCGTAGCGTTTGGAGGGTACGACCTCCTGAATATTGCACATATCCACATGGCCGTCCGCATCCAGAATTTCGCCACAGAACAGGCGAAAAGACTGCCCGGACTTGCCCCGAACAGTAAATTCCAGATAACCTGCGATATTCTGCCCGAAGTCCAGAACACGCTTGCCGTCTGCACAAATCAGAACCTTCGGTGTAAAGTGTTCTTTTTCCCGGACAGGTACATTATTGGATGCCACCAGCGGTGCATTGGGTGCATCCACTACTTTGGCCTTTCCAATATAAGAAGGAACCATCAGCGCGTTATAGACTTCGCCGTCCTTCAAGTCAGCGAAGCGGATGGGACCGTCGTTACACCAGGCCCAGCTTTCGTCGGTACAGATTACGGACCGACTGCCATCGGCATAGACAATCTCCAACTGTGCAATGATACTGGTCTGCTCACCATACACATTGGTGGCACCGTAAGCAGCTGAACTTCCACGATACCAGCCGTCAGCAAGACGCAACTCCACAGTATTTTTCTGTTGCAAAAGTGCGGTCACATCATAAGTCTGATACTGGATGCGCTTGCGGTAGTCGGTCATGCCGGGAGCAAGGATGAAATCTTCAATCCGCTTGCCGTTGATGTGAACATCGTAAAGACCACGAGCGGATGCATACAGCCGTGCTTGGACGATTTCTTTAGTTACTTCAAAGCACTTCCGGAAGCAGTCCACGCTCTGGCGGTACCGTTTATTAGGCTTGTAGTCGCCAGTGATCCATTTTGCTTTCCAGTCAGAGGAGGCAAGTAAACCCAGCTCGAACCAACTCTCTGCCGCTTCGCCGGGAACATCATTTTCATCCCACAGCGTTACAAACCAAACGATTCTATCCCGGCTATGCAGTTTCTCACCGCCATAGGGAATGTGGGTCATAGCGCAGGACGCCACCTTACCGCTGTCCCAGACCACATTTTCATTGCACTTTGCGATGATCTGGTAAGCCGTCTGCTTTTCGCCACCCTCACAGTTCCAGTAAAATCTGGGCACAGCGATCCCCAGACCCAACGGCTCGGTCAAATATTCTGTTTTTAATCGTATTGCTCTCAAACGAATCACTCCATTTCAAAATAGCAGGCTATCTCTCCCGACGCACATTACATACCTGTGCTCAGCCGAAATTACTGCGCAGCCATGCAAGGCTTTTCTCAGCAGCTTCGAATACATCACCGTCGCTGTTATCCAGATCGACGATCACATATTCCAGCCCCAGCTCGATAGCTTTCTCTACATAAGCGCGATTATCCACATCGCCTTCGCCCAAAGGACAGAAGGTCTTTGCGCCGTTTTTCTTATCCTTCAGATGGATATAGCGCAGATGATCCTTTCTTTCCTCCATCAAATCGACTACATCGCAGCCCGCAACCAAGGCCCAGTAGGCATCGATTTCCAGGCAGTAGGGTTCGACACCCTCCGTAAGAATATCCACACCTACCCGTCCACTGGTTACCTGAAAATCCTGCTTGTGGTTATGATGACAGAAGGTCAGCCCGTTTTTTGCCATATACGGTGCGATCTTCTGGTATTTGGCGTTAAACTTTCGATAGTTCCTCGCATTGTACAGCAGGATCGGAAGCACATTATAGGCAGCTTCTTTTGCACCGAGGGCCTTGAGCCAATCGCAGGTTCTTTGGATCTTTTTCGGTTCAAAATTCTTAGACCAGAGCATAGGATTCAGGATATCACAATCGCCCACAGCAGCCCGGATATCCGCAGCTGGGATATCGGCTCCCTGAAACAGTTCGATACCATCCCAACCCATCTCGGCAACTTTTTTCAGGGTCTGTAAGGTTTGCTCTTTCGTTTTACAATAGTCCCGCAGAAGGTACATCTGGATTCCATATTTCATGATTCATTTCTCCGTTTCTGTTCGATCATATTCTGCTCTAAATATTTCCAGAAGATATCAGGTCAACCCCATTTCAGGATCGTCTTGACCACATGGCGGACGTTATGTTCCAACACAGCACGGGAGAGCTTTCCTTCCTTCACTGCCTTTTGCAGGATGCGGACGTACTTGCCGCCACCATCGGTCAGCCAGCAGTTACCGGCTTTCACCATCTCCACCGGGTCCACCGTGTCATAGGTCCCCCAGTCTGTCATGATCATGCTATCCAGCCCCCATTCCTCCCGGAGAAGGGTTTGCAGAATGTCTGCATTTTCAGCTGGATAGATGCCGTTGACCGCATTGTAGCTGGTCATGATACCGCTGGGTTTGTGAACGTCAACCGCAAACTCGAAAACCTTGTAGTAGATCTCCCGCAGCGCACGCTCGGAAACGATAGAGTGGCTTGCCTTTCGGGAGGTATCGGAACCATTGCAGAACAGATGCTTATAGGTACAGCCGCAGCCGTTTTCTTCCAGGCCCTTTCCGTGGTAACCGGCCATAATGCCGCCCAGGTATGGATCTTCAGAGAAATACTCAGGATGACGGCCATTTAGGATGTTTCTGTGGATATTCATGGCGGGGCCAAGATTCATGCCGATCCCATGCTCCAGAGATTCCTCTGCGATCACCTTGCCGATGGTATAGGCCAGTTCCTTATTGAAGCTGGCTGCCACAGTACAGCTGCTGGGGAAGCCGATGTTCCGCTTTTTCAGGTTCAGGCCGGTGTTGCCATCGGACACCATCACCTTGGGCATTTTGTATTTGCCAATTACAGCTGTTTTACCTGCTGCGCCACTCTGCCAAGGCATATACCAGTCAGCACCGCCGCAGACATTCATTTTGCACAGCTCGTCATTGCTCATCTGAGCAACGAATTTATCCAGCAGTGCGGGGTTTGCTTTCAACTGCTCAAAGGTAATCTTCTTGCCTTTGTACACAGGCAGCGGCGTGGGATTATAAACAGGACGTGGTGCGCCCTTTCCTGTACGTTCTTCTAAGGGAACGATTTTGGAAATCACCTCGACCGTAGGATCTGCCTTGGTGATCCGCTTAAAGGACTCTACCGGCAGATTGATTCGGTTGGTTTTGGTGAGGATTTTGGCTGAATTCAAAGAAAAACTGCCGATTTGCTGAGAATCTGCCAGACTGTTACCAGCCCAGACGCGGTATTCTCCCGCTTCCAGCAGGAAAGCACCCGTGTTCTCACAGAAGGATGCAAACGCTTTCTCCGGTGCGGTCAGGGTCAGCTTCTGACTTTCGCCCGGTTTCAGAAGCGCAGTCTTCTCAAAAGCCGCCAGCACACGCCTAGGTTTCTCAATAGCACCATCCGGAGCCTGAATGTAGAGCTGCACCACTTCCTTGCCGGGACGCTTTCCGGTATTGTGGACTGTTATATCTACCGTCACATTTCCGTTTTCATAAGCAGGTACGCCAAAATCAAATGCGAAATCGGTATAGCTCTTGCCGTGACCAAAGCCGTAGGCTGCCTTCTTCCCGAAGGTGTCAAAGTAGCGATAGCCCACATAGATATCTTCTTCATAGTAGATATGGACACCAAACTCCTTCTCACCTACCTGCTTATGCTCAGCGGGCAGATTGATGAAATTGTGGGCAGCTGGGTTATCATAGTAGTCATAGCTCCAGGTATCGGGGAGCTTGCCGGAAGGATTGGTTCGGCCATCCAGAATCTCCATCAGAGCATAGCCTGCCCCCATACCGGCGAATCCGGTATAGATGACCGCATCGATGCCAAACTCATTTACCCAGCCCATCTCAATGGGATAACCGGTGTTGATAATGGCAACGGTTTTGGTGAATGCCTTGCTGACAGCAGCAATCACAGCCCGCTCGTCATCGGACAGGTAGTAGCCACCCCTTACCGCACGGTTGTCGGAAAATTCACCGGAATGCCGGGACACCAGAATGATTGCCGTATCGGACTGCTCCTTTGCCCGGTTCAGAACCGCTTCCGTGGGAACAACATCCTTCAGCCCCACATACAGATCAGAAACCTCCCGGTTGACTTTGAAACTGCTGTGTTCCTCGATAGACTGATGGAAATTTGCCTGCCAGCGGGGATTGATGAGACCCGCGCCGGTAGCGGTGTTGCGGAACATGTATTGGGCAGAGCCAAAACAGTTGAGAATGGTGTTTTCCTGCAACGGCAGGACATTGTTTTCGTTGCGAAGCAGTACCATGCCTTCTCGGGCAGCCTGAATTGCCACCTCGTCATGGGTATCGTACTTATGGTCACGCTGGGGGCGCTCCATGGTTTTGAATTTAAGTGTAGTATCCGGGAAGGGCTTGCCGTCCTTGCCCTTAAAGCCCATGAGCTTCATGGTATATTCTTTGCCATAGTCTCTGGCAACACTTCCCACAGGAACCATCAGGCAATTCATCTTGATGACCACATCCATCAGGAACTGTGTGCCTTTGGGAATCTCTACACCGTCTACAGTGATCACGCCATAGCCATCCTCGGCAATAGGCTGGCTCAAACGCAGAGTAACTGCATAGGGATGCTTTGCAAAAGCCGCAAAACGACCTTCGATACAGTCAAGGTTCAATTCCTTTCCTTCAAGAATACTGATCTTGTTTCCCATCGTTTTTACCTCTTACATTTCTACCGCGATGACAGTCTGTACTGTTTCTTTTCCATCGGTAACGGTCACCGTAGTGTTTTCTTTTACACGGATCGCTGCGAGAGCGGTGCCGTAGTAGGTGGTATAAACACCTTCGTCAAACCGTTCCTCAGTTCTAGGATTAGCGGAGCCAACGGCCAATAGCTCGCCGCCTTCCACCTTCACAGTCAGTCTACGATCCGCGTTGGATTCCACCACACCGTTTTCGCCTACGATGGCAACATTCACATAGACAACTTCGCCGTTTTTTGCGTTTTCCACTTCAGATACGGCGCAAATTTGAGTCTTTCCAGTAGCGGATTCCAGGGAACTCCGGGAAACCTCTCGACCGGTGACATCAAATGCAACAGCTTCGATCTTTCCGCTTTGATACTTTGTTTTGAAGGTTGCCTTGCATTCTTTAACCTTCTTCTTACCCAAGGATTTTCCGTTAATCAACAGTTCTATAACAGCGGCATCGGTGAACACTTCCACGATAGCCTTGTTGCCATCGCAGCCATTCCATGCCCAGGAAGCCATAGCATTCGTGCCTCGCCATGCCATCTTGGCAGGATTCATGCTGGGATGATTCACAGGCTGAACACCGATTGCAGGCTTATCCAGCAGTCCCCATGCAGCCTGTGCCAGGAACATTTCGCCGTTGGGCGTGCCGATAATATCGAAAGCGCCGGTGTCTGCCAGCAGCCAGGGATAGGGCTTATTGAAGCCGGTGCCGTCCTTGGTATAGGCCCATGCGCCCAGACCAACCTCGCCGATGTAGTCCCAAGCGGTCCACATGAAGTCACCGATCAGGTAAGGATACTGTTTCACCATTGCCCAGTTCTTGGCAATGTCCTGAGGGAAGGTCTCAGAACCATAGATCAGGCGGTCAGGATGGCACTTACCTTCCATGGGATAACGACCGGAAGCATAGTTATAGCCAGCCATGTCCAGCGCATCCAGACAGGGAGCCGTTGCCTCGTCAGCAGCCTTACCATTGGCGGACTTATTCATGCCGGTACCCACCAGATTGGTGATCATATTGAACATGGTGGAGTTCATACCCTGCATCTTCTTATCGGCAGAATCATCACGGCCACCTTCTTCGTTGTAAACGCCCTTGCCCTTCTTGGCGTTGGCGATGATCATCAGGTTAAAGCCGCCGGTGACAGGACGGGTGCCGTCTGCCTGCTTCAGGAATGCTACCATTTCCTTGGTCTTTTCCACACCCTCATCCTTTGCAGGCTCGGAGACCTCGTTACCGATGGAGTACATGACCACGGAAGGATGGTTATAATCTCGGTTGACCATAGCGGCAAGGTCAGACAGATAGTTCTTGCGCCAATGGGTGGCATAATCGAACTTGCTCTTATGATGAAACCACATATCCCAGCTTTCGTCCATCATGTACACGCCGTAGTAGTCACAGGCTTCCAGCATGGCACGGGAAGTAGGATTGTGGGCGGAACGGATGGCATTGAAACCAGCATCCTTCAAAATACGGACTCTTCGCCACTCTGCTTCGTCGTAGGTAGCAGCACCAACGATACCGTTGTCATGATGAACACAGCCTCCTCGTAACAGTGTTCGCTTGCCATTGATATAGAATCCTTTATTGTCCCAAGTAATGGTGCGGATACCAAAGGTTGTCACAGCTTCATCACCCTCAACAGTCACCTTGCAGGTGTACAGATTGGGGGCATCCTCGCTCCACAGCTTGGCATTGGGAATAGCAATATCCGCCTCACAGCCGTTTCCGGTGGCAATGACAATTTCGCCATCCAGAATCTCGATCTTTGCATTTTCGTAGCCCGTATGGACATGGATGGTTGCAGGCTCGATGGAAACGGTATGGACTCTGACCTGCTCGGGCTCGATGCCGCTCTTAGGGCCAGTCCACATCCAGACAGGACGGTATATACCGGCACCGGTATACCAGCGTGAATCGGGCTGATTCACATTGTCGCACTCCACCCGGATAGTGTTCTCTCCATCTACCAGCAGATCATCTGCACAAACGAAGAAGGGTAGATAGCCATATTCGGTGCCACCGGCATCTTTACCGTTGATGACCACCTTGGCATTCCGGTAGACACCTTCAAACTGGAAAGTCACATGCTCTGCTGCGGGCTTGAGGAATGTCTTTTCATACACATACTTACCGCCTGGGAAATAAGCCTGAGCGCTGCCGCTGGGATTATCTGCCCTGCGAGTCTCATGGATCATAGCATCATGAGGCAACGTCACAGGCGCACCGTTACAGTTCCAACCAGTATTAAAACAAAGTTTCTTCATATTGCGTGCTCCTTATCTATCACTTAAAAAAAGTTCATACAGCTTATCGGCAAATATCTTGTGTGCTTCAGCCGTGGGATGGTTCATTCCGTTGACCAGCATGGCCGTAGTATCCACGCCGGACTTTTCAAGCCGTTTCCACTCAGCATAAGCATCTGCAACAGGGACATTCATTTCTTTTGCGACCTTGCGCATGGCATCCACGTACTGATCCATCTTACCGCCCTTCTGCAGGCTCTCATAATACTTGTGGATGAACCACCAGCCACCCTTAAAGCCCTTAACGCCCCGGGAACAGAGCATACCGGGTGTCATCAGAACCACCTCGATTTTCTGTGCCTGAAGCTTGCCGATGATTTCCTTCATGTTCTGCTCGTACTTATCCAAAGCTTCCTGACCCTTGCGGGCATTGGTCACATCGTTTGTGCCGAACATGACACAGCAGAAATCAGGCTTCTTATCCAGCACATCCGTCTGGATCCGGGCAAGGCCATCGTCAGAGAAATTTCCCCCGATACCCGCATTGATTACCGTTACCTCAGTGCCAAATTCAGCCTTGATCCGATCTGCAAGCAGCTTGTGGAACACCAGCTCCGGACGGTGCACGGATTCTTTATAGCCATTGGTAAACTCAAATTCTCCATGGGTAACACTATCACCGAAGAAGGCCAGGACTACCGGTTCACCAGTTCTGATTCTTTTACCTATTTTCAGCATATTACTAATCTCCTATATTCAAGATACGAATCGCAGCAAGGGCGACGGCAATTGCCGCCGCCCACCAGACGATGTCACATTACTTCTTCTTATTCTTCTTAGCTGCCTGTGCCTCAGCCTTTGCCTTGTCAGCAGCCAGCTTTGCCTGGTACTTAGCCTCTTCTGCGTCGAAGTTCAGGCCCTTCTTGGCACACTTTGCCTTCAGTTCCTTAATGCGGTTTTCCTCCGCAATGCGGTCATTTTCAGCTTGCTCCATGGCGGCTTTCTCCTCATCGGAGTAGTAAACCTCACCGCGAGCCTCAGCTTCTGCCTTGCGGCGAGCGGTCAGAGCTTCATGTACCATGGGAAGCTTGTCTTCCACACGCAGGAATACCATAATAACAGCCATAACGATCAAAGCGATCATAGGGATGCCCAGATAGGCGAAGGAAATGAAGCCCTGGGTAGCTGCGTTCTGTACATTGTAGACACCCTCAGAAACCAGATAAGGGGCCTCATAGCCGGTAGTGGTCAGGCCGAGGTTGAAGATACCCTGTCCCAAGCCAACCGAGGCTGTGGCAACGATGGTAAAGACAGAAGCTGTTAAACCGTCTGCACGGATACCCTTCTCATACTCTACATAGTCCAGCGTATCCGCCATCAGCGCGGAAAACACATAGGAGGGCAGCCAGCCAATGGCATAGAGCAAAGAGCCAGCCAGCATCACAGGCATGCTGGTGCTGCCCGCCAGACAGATGGCCTCCGCAATTGCCGCCATGCCAAAACCAACGATCATGACCTTGCGTTTACCAAACTTCTTGACCAGGGGCCAAAGCAGGAACACGCCAAAGCCAAGGGGCGCCTTACCAACAGCGGACAGAATCATCTGGGTCGTTCCGTCATTGTATGTACCCAGCACCCAGTTGCAGAAATAGGGCAGAGAGAGGGTCATTATGTTGGACATGACCTGGAACATCAGCATATACACGACCATCAGGATCCACTCTTTGGAGGAGAAGCAGGCCTTGAGCTGTGTCTTAAAGGATACCGTGGTTTCTTCCTTGGCGCTGTAGGCGGCCTCGGTCACACGCTCCTTGGTAAAATAATACTCTACAACAGTCAAAGGCAGCGCAACTGCAGCAATGATACCCATGGCAGTGATCCACTTGTTGTAATCTACGCCAAGCATAGGCATCAACACTGCAGGGAACAGCAGGGAAACAAGAATGCCGGGAAGCATATTGACACCCATGTTGGTAAACAGGGACAGTGCGTCACGCTGCTTAACATTGCTGGTGGACAGAGGAACCATCAGCGTATGGCTCATGTTGTAAATGGTGTATGCAAAAGAGAAAAACAGATTATAGGTCAGAACAATCCACACCAACTGCCAGATGCTGTGTTCCTGGGGGATCAGGAACATCAAAACGCAGGTGATCGTCATCAGAGGGGCAGAGATCAAGACCCAAGGACGGGCCTTGCCCTGCTTTGTGCGGGTCTTCTCAATGATCTGTCCCATGATAACATTGGTGATGGCATCAATGATTTTGGATACGATTGGGAAAATCGCAAGGAACGCTGCTGCCAGCGCGAAAGAATTGGTCAGGTCGAGCACATCCGTGTAAAACACATTGATGTAGCTGATGATGGTAACGTTCAGAATTGCGGCACCCATAGGGCCAAAGAAATATCCCCACCAGCGCTCGGAACTCTGAGTATTGGCAGACTTGATTCTGGAATTCAGTGCAGGTAAATCAAACAGCCGCATTTTCATATTGTTTTCCTCCTGTATAACTTCTCTTTCAGAAAACCATGCATGTGAACAAAATAATATTTTTTAATCACCGTGTTGATTTTCTTTCTTTTTTTCATTATAATGGAGTAATGAAATCAATCAATATACAAAGATTTTTTGTTTGTACGTTCCTGAACAAAAATCCCAAAAATGTTGAACAGAGGTGCTAAAACATGGAGAACTTAGACAACCGGGTGCGGTATACCAAGATGGTTTTACAGCAAGCTTTACTAAAAATCCTGCAAAGTAAGCATATCGACAAAGTTACAATCAAAGAGCTATGCGAGGAAGCGAAAGTCAACCGCGGTACATTCTATCTGCATTATTCTACCCCCAACGATCTGTTAATTGAAATTGAGCAGCAGTTCATCGATGAAAATATGGCATACTTCTCTCCATATTTTCATCAGGGTTACGAAACCAGCCAGTTGGCCGGTATGTTCACCTGTATCTTGAAGAATAAAGAGATTTGCCGAATCATTATGGGTAAAAACGGCAATCCTCGCTTTTTGCAACGACTTCAGGAAATGATACGGAAAGGTGTGGTGGATGGATGGTGTAAAGAGTTTCCCAAATACAGCAGAACAGATTTGGACTATGTTTTTGACTTCATTTTTGCAGGCTCTATGCGGCTGATCCTGAACTGGATCGAGGATGGCGGGAGTTTATCCACTGCAGAGCTGGCAAATCGTCTGGATCGTCTGGGACACTATTGCCATATGGCCATTTCGGAATTCTTGAAACTGAAATAACATATTCACTGCCTTGTCCTTATACAGACTGATCATATTTTCCACCAACGTCTTATGGAAATCCTCAGATGTCTTTTTTATCGAACAGTACAATTAAAAAGAGCTAACTGACTTACCCAAAGAAAATCAGTTAGCTCTATATTTTTGAATAATCTTTAATTGGCGTTTAACGGTTACTCAAATTCAATCGTCGCCGGCGGCTTGGGACTCATATCGTAGCATACGCGGTTAACATTCTTAACCTCTGCCAGAATACGGTCGGTGATCACCTGCAGCACATCCCAGTCGATGCGCTCGATGGATGCGTTCATCGCGTCGATGGTGTTGATCGCACGGATGATGACGGTGTACTCAAAGCTTCTCGCGTGATTTCTCATACCAACGGACTTGAAATCCGGCACTACGGTAAAGTACTGCCATACCTTCTTGTCCAGGCCAACTCTCGCAAACTCCTCGCGAAGGATCGCGTCGGACTCTCTCACTGCCTCCAGGCGGTCTCTGGTGATGGCACCCAGACAGCGAACTCCCAGACCGGGGCCGGGGAAGGGCTGACGGTAAACCATCTCTGCGGGAAGGCCCAGCTCGATACCGCAGGCGCGAACCTCATCCTTGAACAGCTGCTTCAGAGGCTCCACCAGCTCAAACTGCAGATCCTCGGGCAGACCGCCTACGTTGTGGTGGGACTTAACCATCTTAGCGGTCTTGGTACCGCTCTCGATGATGTCGGGGTAGATAGTACCCTGACCCAGGAAATCGATGCCGGAGAGTTTTCTCGCCTCCTCCTCGAACACGCGGATGAACTCGCCGCCGATGATCTTACGCTTCTGCTCAGGGTCAGCAACACCCTCCAGCTTGCCGAGGAATCTCTCGGTAGCATCCACATAAATCAGATTTGCGTGAAGCTGATTGCGGAATACCTCCACAACGCTCTCAGACTCATTTTTGCGCATCAAACCGTGATTTACATGCACACATACCAGCTGCTGTCCAATCGCCTTGATCAGCATCGCAGCCACTACGGAGGAGTCAACACCGCCGGACAATGCCAGCAGAACCTTTTTATCTCCTACCTGCTTGCGGATCAGCTCCACCTGGTCCTCGATGAAGTTGGGCATATTCCAGTTGGCCTCAGCCTCACACTCATCAAATACGAATGCTTTCAGCTCCTCGTCAGTGGGAAGTGCGGAAAAACGCTTCTGACACTGGGAAGAAGGATAATCTACGGAAATGATAGGGTAGCCGCAGCTATAAAGTGCAGCGTCGATCTCAACCGGAACACCGTTTACCACACGGTTCTCTCCGCCGTTTAAAATAACACCCTTAACATTGTCAAGTGCATGCAGCTCCTCCACGGTAATATCATGGGGATGAATCTCACTATAAACACCTAATGCACGGATCTGGCGTGCCAGCACAGTATTCTCGGTGCTGCCCAGATCCAGAATAACAATCATATCCTGTTTCATTGGTTTGCTTACTCCTTTTGCAAAATATATTTATTCGGCTGATGATCAACCGGTACTGCCTGTTTTATCTTTTCACACTGACGCATGGATTACGCCAGTACACCCTCCATGAACCGGATCAGACCATCCTCGACCTCGTCGCGGATATCCAGCTCGTTATGGATCTCATGTCGGTAACCGGAATATGCCTTCACCGAAACCTTATTTCCGGAGTTGGCCAGCAGGTTTGCCACGTGGTAGAGGCCTTCGCCGTAATTTCCGCAGGGGTCCTGGTCACCTGCAATCAGGTATACCGGAATAGCGGACGGAACCATCGGTGCCCACTGGGGACTCTCGATGAAGTGATACAGCTGTACAAAATCCCAGGGCAGTTCGATCGTGGTGTCGAAGGTATTGAACATATCTCCGGCGTGATCGGCAACCACACGGGGATCGTTTGCGATCCAGTCAGCCGCACTGATGGGATTTTCGATCCGGTCAGTCATGCCGCTGAACACCTTGCCAAACCACTCTCCGGCAGGCTGATAGGGATCTGCCGCGTAGGCCGCATTGAACTCCTCGTTTACATAGGCATCCTCGCAACCCTTCCACTGGGAACAGAGACCGCAGAGCATCATCGCCTTGATGTCCTCGCCGTAGTGAGCTGCATAAGCTCTCGCCAGCATGGACCCCCAGCTGTGTCCAAACACAAAGTAAGGGATATCCGGGTAATCCTTCACCGCGATATCGTGCAGGCTCTTCTCATCCTTCAAGTAGGTCATGTAACCGCCGGAATGAGGGTCACCCAGAGTGCCGCTGTCATAACCGGTCTTTCCATGTCCCAGATGATCATCTGCGTATACCACATATCCGGCCTGCTGAAACCTGCCGATCATGTGCAGATATCTGCGGGAGTGCTCGCCATAGCCGTGGATCAGCTGGATGATCCCCTTGGGCTGTCCCAGCGGGCTGTAAGCCCAGGCCTTGATCATATCTCTGCCGTTTGCGGACGGAAAACTGATTTCTCTGATTGACATATCGTGTCCTCCTCATCTTATCATTGCCGCACAAACACGCTATTATTATATAATCTGCACGCAAACATGTAAAGAAAAAAATCGAAACAACGCGAAAAAATTATTTCTGTTCTCATTTAATGTTGATTTCTTCGGTAAATAAAATCCGCCGCTGCCACCGACAAAACCCCGGCGACCAGCTTTCCGATCATCATCGCCGCCAGGTAATCCTTATCAAATGCCAGGGTAAACGCCAGATGATCGGCAAAGGTGCAGGCCGCCGACACAGCGAAAGCCGCATTCAGCGTGATCCCCTTATCATCCATCTCATTCATCCTGTCAAAAGCGGTGATATTGGCTGCCAAAGTGGAAACCAACCCCACCGAAGCATTCTCATTGATCCCCAAGACACCCCTCAATTTTTCCAACGGCCCCGCCAACAGCCGTGAAAGAATATGTAACAGCGGAAAGGCTCCGGACATGATCGCACAGCAGCTGAGGCAGATCATAGTACCTTCCTCCAGCGTCGCCAGGCCCTTGACCACCTCCACGCCGGTCAGAAAACGCAGCACACCCAGACCAAGACCGATAGTGATCAACAGCTTGATGATCACGCCAACTACACCGAAGATCTTTGTGCAGAGCTCCGGCACCCGAATCAAGCCCACCGCGATAACGACAGAAAACAAAATCAACGGCAGCATATTATAGATCAGCTCCCCGAAGGGAATGCCCAGCATGACACCTGCCACCAGACATCCCGGCGGGATCGTCACCACGCCGCAGAGCAGACCAAGCAAAAGCCATTTGTGCCGCTCTGGGCGAACCGCATTCAGTGAGTAGGGAATGGCAAAGGAAATCGTGGCTCCCATCATGGACGCCACCACCAGCCCATTGAACTTGCCCATCTGTTCGCTGACAGCCACCTCCACCGCCAGAGGTGCGCCGCCCATATCGATGGAAAACAATGCCGCCGGGATAATGGACGGATCGATATGAAATACCTCCCAGAACAGCTCAAACACAGGTCCCAGCAGATCAGCGAGCAGAGGTGAGATGATAATCATTCCGATCATGGACAGGGCCAGATCGCCAAACAGCCGAAATCCCCGCTCAAACTCTTTTCCAAGACCAAACCGATCTCCGATGAGCCGGTCAAAGGCTCCCAACATGGCAAACACAGCCATGATTACTGAAATCATATTCATAATCTTCCTCTTTTGTTCCTTTAAGCTATCCTCAAATCAGTCTTTTTACCAACGTTATTTTAAATCTTAATCTGTATATCAGTCAATCTTTTTTTATCGTTAATGCCTGACCTTTTTCCACAACTGCATTTTTTCCTCGTCGCTCATATTTGAAAAGGCATCTTCATTTATCACATTATCCCCATGCCTTTTAATCCCCAGTAGATCACTCCCAGTATCCAGCTGGTGAAGATGCCGTACAATATCACCGGCCCGGAAATTGTAAAAATTTTACAGCCAATTCCGTAGACCTGGCCCTCCACACCGTACTCGATGGCCGGTGATGCCACCGAATTTGCGAACCCGGTGATCGGCACCAGACTGCCCGCACCTCCGAATTTGGTGATCTTGGAAAACAGATTCAGACCGGTCAGGATCACCGTACAGAAAATGATCACCAGCAGTGTACAGGCACTGGCATCCTTTTTCTCCAGATCATAGCTTAAAAACAGGTTCATGAGCGCCTGTCCGATGGTACAGATGATTCCGCCGGTGATAAACGCCTTCAGCATATTCAGCGGAAGGCTGAAGGTGGGCGTGACCTGTTTTACATAAGCCTCATATTCCTTTGGACTCATATTCTCATGAGCATTCTGCTGCTTTTTCATCATGTTCTTCCTCATTTCGCCTTTTTTCTGCGTTATGGTACACTGGCTTTTCGTACCGTTTCTTTACAATTTTCCACACCGCTACACCGGGTCACGCAGCAAACCCTTTGGCAAAATAAATCAGCGCGCCGATCGCCTTTCCGATCGCTACGCTTAAAATCAGATACTGTAACCCCACCGCGAGGCGCAGTCTTCTGCTCATGACCGGTATGGCGTTTACTGTCTCCGCCAGCGCCATAACCAGACACCCCACATAAATGCCGGAAAACAAACCGAACACGGACAGAAATACATTGCCGCCGGGCAGTGGCCACTGATAAAAATAATAAAGATTCCCCACGGTTGCCCCCACAGCAATGCAGTCCTCATAAAAACGACTGTTCACCGAGGTATGACTTTTCGCGATGATTCGCACAACCACGCCGACAGTGACCATAAACGCGAAAAGCCCTGCGGCCACCACCGCTCCTGCACACAGCCCGACCAGCCCCAGACCGGCCAGCTTAAGATACATCAATGCCCGATTCCTCCCTGGATGCATTCTGGACCAGCGTATCATTGACTTCAGACTCATAACCGCGCATCTGTACTTCGATGGGTGTGGGGTCCTTGGAAAAGCTGATTTTGCTGAAGTGATTAAAAAATACCAGTATTCCCAGCGGCAATCCGATGGAATACGCCACGTCCAGCACGGTGACTCCGTCCGCCTCTGTCCCGGTAACACTCAGATACATCTGCTGGAAAATCTCTGATACACAGGCATCATTATTAAAGGTCATGATGGCAAAAGCGCCTCCGATGAACATAGTCACGCAGACAAACAATGTTTTTGCCCAATTCCACCATTTACTGCTGCCGGGTCCAGGCTGATAGTCAATGACAAAATCAATCTCTCCCAGATTCGACACCCGGATGGATTCGTCCATTTGGCTCAGCAGTTCAATAACCTTCAATACCGACATGACGTATCTCTGGTCGGTGTCTGCCTTGATTTCCAGGATTTTCAGCTGACCGCAGCGGCTTTCCAGCTCTTTATTGCTGCACCAAAGCTTTCCCACCTGATGCAGCTGTACATTTTTCTCTCTCACTCTGGATATCCGGTCCAGCTTTAAATATACCGTCTCGCTCATAGCCATTCTCCTGCCGCAGTCATCACTTGGTCCGTTTCCCCCGGCATTTCGATCAGAATACCTCCGCTGTAGCCACCAGCAGATTTGCCGATGCAAAGCCAGAGTACAATCGCTGCGGCAATCACTGCCACCATCAAAAGAAACAGCCATGTACGATTCATTTTCTTTTCCATCTTTTCCTCCTTTCGGCAGAGCTGCCTGAACTGTACTGAGTTGGAATTAGTATGAATCACATGACTGTTTTTTATTCATAAATTGCGTTCTGTTTGCCTGCTTCGTCGGTGTCAACTGATTTTTTTGCGCATTGACGCCAGAATCCGCTTTTCCAGACGAGATACCTGAACCTGCGAAATACCCAGTTCCCCGGCAATCTGGGTCTGTGTCTTGTCCTGATAGTACCGCATGACGATGATCTGACGCTCCTTCGGTTCCAGCTCGCGGATCAGCTTGTGGAGGGCCAGCCGGTCTATGATCTCCTCATCCTCTCGTCCTTCCTCCTCGATCCGGTCGATCAGATGGATCTCATTGCCATCACTCTGATAAATCGTTTTGTTTAACGACTCCACCTCCGCTTCTGACTCCACCGCAGCCGCCAGTTCTTCCACCCCGGTGCCAACCTCCGCCGCCAGCTCCTCCAGGGTTGGCTCTCTGCCCAGGCGGATATTCAGCTGCTCTCTGGCCGTTTTCGCTTTGTAAGACAATTCCTTCAGCGACCGGCTGACCTTGATCATCCCGTCATCCCGCAGAAATCGCTTGATTTCTCCTGCGATCATCGGTACTGCGTAGGTGGAAAGTCTCACCTCGTACTGTAAATCAAATTTGTCGATGGCCTTAATCAGACCTATACTGCCGATCTGGATCAGATCCTCCGTCTCACAGCCTCTGCCGGAAAAACGGCGAACCACACTCCAGACCAGTCCCATGTTCTCTGCTACCAGCCTGTCTCTGGCATCCTTATCCCCCGCGTGTGCCTGTTGTATCAGTGCCATTGTGTCTTCCATACGCAGGTTCTCCTGAATTTATACCACTTTCTTTTCCAATATACTGCTGCCGATCAGCTTTCGCATAACCACTGTGGTTCCCTCACCGGCAGACGAGCTGACCTCCATTCCGTCCATAAAGGTTTCCATGAAGGTAAATCCCATACCCGATCGGTCCCTGGATGGCTTGGAGGTGTACAGCGGCTCCCTCGCCTGATCAAGATTTTCGATTCCGATCCCCCAATCCTGTACCCGCACAGTCAATTCTCTTCCGGTTGTCTCCAGTTCCATCCGAATCGTACCGATGCAGTCCTCATAGGCGTGAATCACGCAGTTGGTCACCGCCTCAGATACTGCTGTTTTCACATCCTCCAGCTCCTCCATGGTGGGATTGAGTCTCGCCATAAACACCGCAGTCACCACTCTGGCAAACTGCTCGTTGTGGGAATAGCTCTGAAATTCCACCCTTACCGTCTCCTGTACTCCTGTCTGTTTCTCCTTATCCATCCTCTTTCCTCCTTACTGTTTTGCCGTAATCGCCTGATGGGGTGTGGCATAAAATGAGATAATCTGACCAATCCCTGACATCTTCATAATCCTCATGATCCGGTCATTTGCCCCGCAGACAGCCATCTGTCCGCCGAAGGCCTTCACCCTCCGGTATTTTCCCAACACCATACCGATTCCGGCGCTGTCCATAAACTCCGTTCCGGTAAAATCCAGCACGACTTGCCGTATTCCGCGGCCGACCATCATCATTTCCAGATTATCCCGGATCTCACCGCTGCTGTGATGATCCAGCTCTCTGGGCATCGGGATCACTAAGCTTCCGCCAATACAATAGGTCCCTTTTTGTTCCTGCATTCTGTCTCCTCCTTGATTTATTCTCCTTTTCTCGCCGAAAATTGTGCATTTTCTCCTGATAGCGACTTTTTTCGCATAAAAAGAAGCACCCACACCGGACAGTTTTATCCTTTGTATGAGTGCTGATATAAACCTCTCTATTCAATTATTGTCCGTTTGCAGCTGCTCCGATTAACACAGATTGGCCGCAAACCACACTGCTTCGGCTGTCTACACTGCGGGAATGCCCAACAGCGTCCGTGCCTCCGCTGCAAGTCCGTGATCCGGATACTGCTCAATCAGCTGTGTCAGATACTCAGTGGCAGTGGTTCGGTCTGCCAGATTCCAGTAGCTCACACCAATCCAGTAAAGTGCCTCCGGAAAGTCCGGCCTCATCTCCAACACCTTCAACAAATAGTCTCTGGCAGTTTCGTACTGCGACTGCTGATACAGTTCCAGCGCATCATTATATATGCGATCCAGACCGGTAGTCGCGTACTCAGTCATCAGTTCCTGGTAGCTTTCCAGAAACTGTTCCGGAAGATTGCCCTCCAGCGCGATCTGCTGCAGTGCCTCCAGCGCGTGATAATCATCCCCGGCAAGCTTATAGCGAAACACATCGTGCAGAAGCATATACTGCATTTCCAACGGATTGCCCTGCTCGTACTGAGCCAGCTCGTCCTCCATCTCCTGACGCTCCGACTCCCAGTCGTTCTGATCGCCCTTCAATCGGTCAATCTCATTCTGCAGCTGGGTCAGCTCCGAAAAATACTCCTGTTGAATCCGGTTCGCCTCCGCCTGCAGCTGTCTGCGCTCTGCCGGAAACAGAAGGAAATAGGTACAGATGCCGCCGATCAATACCCCGACGATCAGCAGGTACACCGTACTCCAGCTGCCGGTACTCTCCTTATAGGCCGGAATCAGAATACTGTCCTCCCGGATAGTATTTTCATCCACCGGCTGCGGCGGAATGACCTCTGTTTTCGTTTTCTTTCGCTTAAGCTTTTTCCTGTCTGCAATCTCCCGAAGCTCATGCAGATAACGGAGTGCCGTCGTATTTCCCGCATCAATCCGCAGCGCCTTCCTCAGAATCCGCTCTGCCTTTCCGTATTCGCTCTTTTTCATATACAAAAGCGCCAGCAAAAGGTGGGCCTTCAAATGCTTCGGATTGCGGGCAATAATCTGACGGGCCTGCAAGACGGCCAGATCGTCACTCTCACTGTTTGCGTAGCAGATCGCCTGATTATACTTGCGAATGACCTGATTGATATTGTCCACCCTTGACTGTCTGGCCGCAATCACGTTCAGATAGCGGGTCGCAGGGTTGTCCTTCGGCTGATAGGACGCACTGATGGTCCACTCCTCCAAAGCACTCTGCATCTCCCCGATCTCGCAGTAGATCAGGCCCAGGAGATTCCGGGCTTCGATATTATTTTTATTCCACTTAAGGCTCTGCTGCAGATAAGGTATCGCGCCGCTCAAGTCTCTGACCTGAGCCAGCTCCAGTCCCAGATTATAGCAGGAATTGGATGCATGGATAATCCTGCGGTAGATGCTCATATCCTGTCCGCACTTCGGGCATACCTTCTGGTTCTCCAGCGTTTCGCCGCACCAAAAACACTTCATCTGTTTATCCTTTTCCTACTCATCTTCCTTGTCCGTCTTCTGCAGCATCTGCATCAGAATATCTGCCATATCCGTCATATCTCTGTGGATGATCTCATCCTCAAGATGCTCAATATCTGTGCTGGGTTTAAACTTTGCCAGCTCTTCCTCAAAATTAATCATCGGTATCCCCCTGAATCATCCGCTCAGCTCCATCCGAACGGTTCAAATACATTATGCCTGCTCCGGACGCCTGTTCTGCCGCCCATTTTCTCAACTCAGCGCTTTCAGAGCCTCCTTGACTTCTCCCACCAGATAGAGGGAACCTGCAATAAACAGGATGTCCTCCTGCCCCTTGATCTCCAGAGCCTTTTTCAGACCGGCCTCCACACTCTCACCTGCGATCACCGGTGCCTTAGTATGCTCGATAAAGGTGTCATACATCTCCTTCACATCCAGCGCGCGGTAGCTCTCCATCTGTGCCAACACGATGCCCGCAAAGTCGGACTTTTCGCACAGCTCGGCGATCATCTTGTCGTAATCCTTCTCCACCACTACGGAGAACATCAGATATTTCTTTCCGGGGCAGGTCAGACGATGGGCAGTCTCCAAAAACTTGGCGATACCGTCCGCATTATGACCTCCATCCAGATATACACCCGGCAGTACCTGCTCCATACGGCCGCCCCACTGGGTCTTTGCGATAGACTTGTCCAGATCCTTCAATCCGGGGAAGGCCACCTTCAGCGCAGTCAGCGCCAGCGCAGAATTCATCGCCTGATAGGTAGCCACGGAGCGCACACAGTACTCAGTCTCATCGAACGCTTTATTTTTAAATCGATAAGCCACGCCGTCATTGTCCGCGCGGGTGATCAGAATATCCTCACGGCTCACGGGATAAGCGGGTGAACCCATCTCCACCGCTTTCGCAGCGATCACTGCAGCCGCATCCGCGTCGTTGGCATCGTAGACCACCGGCACGCCGGCCTTGATGATACCAGCCTTCTCGGAAGCGATCTGCGCCGGGGTATCTCCCAGAAACTCGGTGTGATCCAGACTGATGGATGCGATCACGCACACCTCGGGCTTTTCGACCACGTTGGTCGCGTCCAGACGTCCGCCGAGACCAACCTCCAGCACGGTATAGTCCACCTTCTCCCAGGCAAAGATCAGCATGCCCATGAGGAAGATGAATTCAAAGTATGACGCGTGAACCAGCTCCGGGTGTCCGCCCTGGAACAGCTCGTACACCTGATGGAATGCCTTCAGCATGGTCTCATCGTCAATGTCCTGGCCGTTAATCTTAAAACGCTCATTGATCCGCACCAGATGAGGGGAGGTAAACATACCCACCTTGTAGCCGTTGTCCATCAGCGCCTGCGCGGTGAATGCACAGACGGAGCCTTTTCCGTTGGTTCCCGCCACATGGATGAAACGCTGCTCTGCCTCCGGGTGACCGAGAGTGGCCAGAATCGCTCGGGTGTTTTCCGGGGTGGTTTTCTTACTGAATTTCGGTATATCGTTTAAATAGTTTTCCGCTTCGGTATAAGTCATCATTTGTCTGATCTCCTGATTCTGCCGTCAAAACTCCGGGTTAAATCCCCTGTTCGATAACAGCACTGTTTTTTAAGGAAAAATCCCTACAGAGATGATACCACGATTTTGGGAATATGCCAAGTAAAATGAATCGCAGAATGTGACAAATGTTGCTTTTCCATTGCCATATTTTTATAAATACTTACCGAACAATTGACTTTTTTTCTCACGGAGATATATAATTATGTTAATCTCTCCAGAAAGGAGTTTGTTTTATGGAAAAGAAAAAGGAAATCAATCTGCTTCTTGTTTTCGGCCTTGTCATTGCTTTAGTCGCCGTGGTCTTCCTGACTGTTTCCCTGCTGCGAAAAAATGATTCTGCCAAGGAGACGTTAACTGAGGCAGAGGCAGAAAAGAAAGTCGAAGAATTATTCGTAAAAACCATCCACGATTTTCCCAACCGCATGATTGACAATCTGGATGAAAATGAGAATACCAATTTTATTGTCTACGCTGAAGATGTCAAGCGCATCACTTCCGAGGGTGGTGCCAACGTGATTTCCTCCGTCGATGACGAAGAAAAAGTATATATCATTGACCATCCGGACGACCAGGTCAACTCTCTGAAAAAGGGAGATGTCTTTTTTATGGAACCTTCCATATATTATGGTCCGGGCATCTCTGTCAAAGTCAAACAGATTCGTTTTGAGAATGGACAAGCCATTATTTCCGGCGATGACCTGTATATCGAAGATCTGATTGAGTATGCGGATGTGGATATGGTTCTGCCTATTACTCAAGTGTATTATGATTCTTCGCAGATGCCGGAAGGCGCAGAGCTCTCTTTCGTTTCCTCGGATGAGGCGTTCGCCGACACAATCGGTCAATCCGGCTCCGTCAGCACAGACTCTTCTGCCCATATTCAACTGTTGTCCGCATCCCCGATCGGCGACCTGAATCCTGAGTTCAGGACACAAGGGAAATTTTCTCTGTTAGAAAACACTCTGATCGACAAGACCCTTTCCGCCCTGAGTCTTACCATTCCGGCCAACTATAACCAGGCAGCGGTCAATATCAGCGGCCACACAACCGGACGTCTGTATAATATTCATGTGGTTTTCAAAGTTTATCCATTGTTTCTCACCACATGTTTCAGCACCACTGCCAATTTTAGTACCTATTCGACCTATGACTGGAACCTCGAATACACGGGATCCATTCCATTTCCTGTCCCTCCCATAATCGTTCCTATTTCAGGCCCGGTTGTGTTTCAGTTCGCCTACAATCCTTCCTTTGATTTTGGCATCAGCCTGACGGGCACCGGCACCTGTTCATCGGTCGCTGATCTCCAGGCAGGCTACACCTCGATTGCCAGCACAGTAACCATTCCGTCAGGCCACCTCTACACCCCGTCAACTCCCTCGATTGATCTCTCCCTTACCGGTGTGGAGGGCAATGCAATTTTAAACGTCGTCAGCGCCTACATGTCCATTGGTATCCCGAAGATTGCCGCACTGTATGCCCAATCCTACGGAGGCCCCCAGATAAGTGCAAAGCTCGAAAATACCGACTGGACAGATGAAAGCGATGATGATTTCCGACATGAATGTGAGCGCTGCGCCGATGGCGATCTTGACTTCCTGCTGAAGTTGGATGTCGGAATCTCCCTTGATTTTGCCGGTATGGCCGATGAATTGAAGGCAGAAAAGGATAAGGATAACGCCGCAAACAAAAAACCCACGACCGGCATCTCAGACTCAGATGAAGAAAAGGAATCGCTTCCGTCCTCATATGTAGACAGCACTTCCTGGTCTGTCGGTGACCTCAGCTGGAACCTTGTCAATGTCCCCCTGGCTTTCCCTGAACCATACGATAATTTCTACGTTTCCTTCCGTGGCAGAGACGGCATCGAATTCGACTGGGGTAAATGCCCTTATATCCTCTATCGCACAGATGTATCCGTCATCAATGAGGATAGGTTCTCCGTGCCAAACGCTTTTGTCACCGTAAAAACACCGGATGGTGAATCGGAAGAACGTGAAGCAGATGAGGATGGCGAGCTGAGACTCTACCTCCCGAAAGGCGACACCCTTCTGAAGGGCAGCTCCCCCGGTAAAAAGGGTGAAGCCCATGCGAAGATCGAGGATGAGCCCATCGAAGTAGAGCTGATTTTGAAAAATACCGGTGATCTCTTCGTGCTCTACCCCAACCAGGAGTCCGATTCCATTATTGATTCCCGTGACACCAACTCCTGGTCCGATGTATATATTGAATTGCTCGCTCTTCTGCCGGAAGCAACGTTCTTATATGAAAGCAATGTAGATGAATTATGTGCGACAAAAGAGGTTGCTGCCGGAAATATTGTTCTTGTGGTCACCTTTGATGCGCCCCACACCAGCTACGGTGAATGGACAGATGACGATCTCTCCGATGGCAACCAAAGCAATATCTGGGGTGAATCCGGCGGTTGGATTTTTATTGAAGGACGCCGAATCTATGAGGATGACTACGGATTCTTAAACCACCATCAGTATTTCAGCTTGAGCATCAGCTACAACGGAGCATACAAAGCTTACCTGGCCAATCCGAAACCAGTTTCCAAAAATAGCTTTGAAATCCGTGGAGCATTTGACATCTCTCCCCAATACGATAATCGTTATAAGCTGATCGGACGCGGTATGGAGGATGGCTCAAATACATGGTTTGAGCACAGAAAATATGTATCTGTTCCATACAGTACAGATGTCAGTTCCATTCGTTCCATCCCATCTCAACGATCGCTGATCCCCAGCTATCTGGATGAGCTACTGGTATATGTTCAGGCCATGATAGATGAATTGGATCTCACCCAGGAAATGCCAATCATGAGTTACTAAATCAAATAATCAACACAAAAGTGGGTACCGGATCGGGATGATCGGGTACCCACTCTGTCTTTATTTGTCAATAAACGTTCGTGCTTTAATCAATATTTCCTTTACCCCAGCTTCTCCAGATGCTCCCTGGTCTGTGCCAGCAACTCGGTGTACTTGGCCAGCTTGTCGCGCTCTGCCTGTACCTTTGCCGCAGGTGCCTTGTCCACGAATCTGGGATTTGCCAGCATTCCCTCCGCGCGGGCGATCTCAGCGGTCAGCTTCTTCACCTCGCCGGACAGACGCTCGCGCTCCTTGTCCAGATCAACCAGATCGGCGAACGGCATGTAGATGGCTGCACCGTGGATCAGCACGGAAGCGTCGTTGTCTGCCACACCGGTCTTGTCCTCCTGAACAACCACCTCGCTGGCAGATGCCAGAGATGCGAAGAACAGGCTACCCTGAGTGAAGATGTCTCTGATCTCCTGATCAGCGGAAACCACAACCACCTTCGCCTTGCGGCTGGGAGCCACGTTCATGGAAGTACGCAGGTTACGGATGTTGCGCACCGCATCCTTGATGGTCTCAACGGACTTCTCATCCTCTGCGAAGTTCCACTCTTCCTTATATACCGGCCACTCAGAAACCATGATGGACTCTTCCTTATCCTGCAGGTTGCAGAAGATCTCCTCGGTGATGAAGGGCATGTAAGGGTGCAGAAGCTTCAGGGACTGGATCAGTACAGTCTTCAGCGTCCAGAGCGCTGCAGCCTTGGTCTCATCGTCCTCTTTCCAGAGGCGGGGCTTAACCATCTCGATGTACCAGTCACAGAACTCCTCCCAAACGAAGTCGTATACCTTCTGCAGGGCGATACCCAGCTCGTACTTGTCCAGGTTCTCGGTCACATCCTTCGCCAGAGTGTTGGCCTTGGACAGGATCCATTTATCGGCACCGGTCAGCTGGTCAAGAGAAACCTCGTCAGCTGCGGCCTTCTCAATATTCATCATAATGAAACGGGAAGCGTTCCAAACCTTGTTTGCAAAGTTGCGGCTCGCCTCAACGCGCTCATAGTAGAAACGCATGTCATTTCCGGGTGCATTTCCGGTGATCAGGGTCATACGCAACGCGTCTGCGCCGTACTGATCGATGATCTCCAGGGGATCGATACCATTGCCCAGGGACTTACTCATCTTGCGGCCCTGAGAGTCGCGAACCAGACCGTGGATCAATACGGTGTGGAAAGGCTCCTTGCCGGTCTGCTCCAGACCGGAGAATACCATACGGATAACCCAGAAGAAAATAATATCGTAGCCGGTTACCAGAACGTCGGTGGGATAGAAATAGTCCATCTCCTCGGTCTTTTTCGGCCATCCCAGTGTGGAGAAAGGCCACAGTGCGGAGGAGAACCAGGTGTCCAGCGTGTCCTCATCCTGTGCGAAATGAGTACAGCCGCACTTGGGGCAAACGGTCGGCATTTCACGGGCAACTACGGTCTCGCCGCACTCAGCGCAGTAATATGCGGGAATGCGGTGTCCCCACCAAAGCTGTCTGGAGATACACCAGTCACGGATACCCTCCAGCCAGTGGAGATAGGTCTTACCGAAACTCTCGGGAACGAATTTCAGACGTCCGCTCTTCAGCGCCTCGATGGCGGGCTTTGCCATCTCGTCCATGCGAACGAACCACTGGGGCTTAACCATGGGCTCGATGGTGGTGTGGCAGCGGTCATGGGTACCAACATTGTGGCTGTGAGGAACGATCTTTACCAGAAGTCCCATCTCATCCAGCTCCTTGACCATCAGCTTTCTCGCCTCGTAGCGATCCATACCCTCGTACTTGCCGCCGTTGGCATTGATAGTGGCGTCGTCGTTCATCACGTTGATCTCGGGCAGATTATGACGCTTTCCAACCTCGAAATCGTTGGGGTCGTGTGCCGGCGTGATCTTTACACAGCCGGTACCGAACTCCTTGTCTACATACTCGTCGGCAACCACGGGGATCTCGCGGCCAACCAGAGGCAGAAGCAGCTTCTTGCCAACCAGATGCTGATAGCGCTCATCCTCAGGATGAACAGCAACCGCAGTATCGCCCAGCAGAGTCTCGGGACGGGTGGTCGCGATCTCCACGAACTCGCCCTCGCTGCCGATTACCGGATACTTAATGTGCCAAAAATGTCCTGCCTGCTCCTCGTGCTCTACCTCAGCGTCGGAGATGGAGGTCTGACAAACGGGACACCAGTTGATGATTCTGGAACCCTTGTAAATATAACCTTTTTCGTACAGACGGATAAATACTTCCTTAACCGCGTCGGAGCATCCCTCGTCCATGGTGAAACGCTCTCTGTCCCAGTCAGCGGAGGAGCCGAGGCGCTTCAGCTGCTTAACGATGCGGCTGCCGTACTCATCCTTCCACTCCCAGGCGTACTTGAGAAACTCATCACGGCTCAGATCTGCCTTGTCGATGCCTCTCTTTTTCAGATTTTCAATGACCTTTACCTCGGTGGCGATCGCCGCGTGGTCAGTGCCGGGCTGCCACAGCGCGCTGTAGCCCTGCATTCTCTTGTAACGGATCAGAATATCCTGCATGGTGTTATCCAGAGCATGACCCATGTGCAGCTGTCCGGTAATGTTGGGCGGCGGCATCACGATGGTGAAAGGCTTTTTGCTCTTGTCCACCTTGGCAGCAAAATACTTTTTGCTCATCCACTTTTCATAAGTTTTTCCCTCGATCTCCTGAGGGTTATAGGTTTTTGCCAGTTCTCTCATTTTAATCCTCCTAGAACTAAAAAACACCCTTTACGGAAATTTCCGCAAAGGGCGCATGTCGCACGGTACCACCTTTGTTTACCGACCATTATATCTGTCATATTCTCCGACAAATATCCACAAATCGGTATCTCTCAACTGTTAACGCCAGTCACCCGTCATCGCCTACACAGTCCAAAAACCTTCAGCCATGAAGCTCAGAAGCTACCTTCTCTCATCGCCCGTGCAGATAACCTTTCAGCCGGCGGGTCATCCTCTCTGATCACTGCGGATAAGATACTCCTCTTCGTCAACGCTTTTTTCATTTGTAAAATATCATAATCGCGAATTTATGATTTGTCAAGCGTTAACGTACATCATTATCCTCAGTTTTCTCTTGACCGTCCAAATACTTCTCCCACTCATCCTTGGGTATTTCCAGAAAGTCCAGTGCCTCCTCCGCGGTCATGTTCATCTTTTCCATCAGCTTGTGCATAGAGGAACGGATCATTTCAGCTCTTTCCACTTGTCTGCCCTCTTCTCTGCCCTCAGCAAGTGCCTTTTCCCGTTCAATAATCTTCTCTTCCCACTTCTGCATATATTTTACACCCGCCTCCTCACTGGATTTCACCCGGCTGACACATGCATGGATCTTCTTCAATCGTTCACAAAATATCCAGCAGTGTCAGATCCTTCAGTTGTTTCATGGTTTCCTCCTTTATTTTACAATACAGGAAGCGAAATCGCAACCCGGTATTTTGCGGTCCAGCACAAAACGACAACATTCAACCAGTTTGTGAAACACAAAATAAACCGATACCATCGTCGATTATTAGCCAAACTATATTTACTTTCACATCGGATACTCCCTCGAATATGAGGTGCCGAAATCAGAACCCATGATGGGCATGAATATCGTGCGACAGACTGTCGCTTGAAGTGAGCTAAGAATATCACGCACAGGGAAAAATGTCAAGCGGCGAAGATTTACTTCTCCGCCGCCATCTTTTTACTATCTCTCAATAGCAATACTCAAACCTTTCCCCTATCCTTCTTAAATAGCTTGCGAAGGGTCTGAATCTCAGCGATATCTAAACGGCACAATGACGCTGCAGCCTCTGTAACGTCATCACACTCAAATTACAATCTACCCCTTTACACTACCCACCATAACACCCTTCTGGAAGTGCTTCTGCACAAACGGATACACGCAGAACAACGGTGCAGAGGAAACCACAATAATACAATATTTCAATGTCACATAGATGGTTGATACATTATCCGCATCAACGATGTCCTCTCCGCCCAGCTGTTCACTCTGGATCAGGATCTCCTTCAGGAAAATCTGAAGTGGGTACAGATCCTGATCTCTCAGATACAGGAAGGCATTGAAGTAAGAATTCCAGTGGGCCACACCATACCACAGGGTCAATACGGCAATGATGGCCTTGGACAGCGGCAGTACCATCCGCAAAAAGAACTGGGTATTGCTGCAGCCGTCGATCTGGGCCGCCTCCAGCATCTCGTCCGGGATATTGTTTTCGATAAAGGTACGGCAGACGATCATGTTGTACACACTCATGGCTCCGGGGAGAATTACTGCCCAGCGGGTATTCATAATCCCCAGGTCTCTGACCAGAATATAGTTGGGGATCATACCGCCGGAAAACATCATGGTGAAAGAAAATATAAACATGATGGCTCCTCGTCCACGAAGATTCTTTCTGGCCATGGGATAGGCACACAGCAGGGTGATCGCCACGTTGAGCAGAGTTCCCGCTACCGTATAAATGATCGTATTTTTATATCCATTCCAGATCTGAGGCCGCTTGAGGATAATCTCGTAGGCCTGCAAGGTAGGTTTAACCGGCCACAGCCAGACCTTTCCCTGCGCCACCAAGTCCGAATTGCTGAAGGACGCGGACACGATGTAGATGACCGGATACAATACCAGCAGGGTCAAAATCGTGACCACTGCATAGCAAAAGAGATAGAACCATCGGTCCTGTTTGTTTTTGATTTTTGTACTTGTTTTCATCCTGCCCCTCCTACCACAGACTGGTCTCGCTGACCTTCTTGGAAATCTTGTTCACGATAACAACCAGAATAAACTGGATCACATTATTGAACATTCCAATGGCCGTCGCATAGGAAAAGTTGCCTGCACCATCACCGGCAATACCCATCTCATACACATAGGTGGATACCACCTGACTGGCACTGATGTTCAGTGGATTCTGCATCAGGAATATCTTCTCAAATCCCAAGGTCAGCACATGGCCCATCTTCAAAATCAGCATCGTGACGATGGTGGGAATAATGGTGGGCAGATCCACATGGATCACCCGCTTGAACCGGGACGCGCCGTCCATCTGGGCAGCCTCATGATATGAGGGATCAACACTGGAAAGGGCCGCCGTGTAGATGATACTGTCCCAGCCGAAGTTCTGCCATACGGCAGACCACACATAAAAATGCCGGAAGGCTTCCGGTGAGGCGAACAGATCCGCCGGGTACTCTCCGGTGATCATATGTACGATATTTCCATAAATGCCCTGGCGGTTATGGAAGATCATCATCAGTACACCGACCAGAACGACGGTGGAGATAAAGTGGGGCATATTGACGATGGTCTGCGTAACCTTCTTGAACCGCTTATTCTGCACGCTGTTGATGGTCAGCGCAAATATGACGGGGATCGGAAAGCTGACCAATATGGAATAGAAGGAAAGCACAAAGGTATTGACCATGATATCCTTAAACATATAGGACTCAAAAAATCTTACAAACTGGTCGATCCCCACCCAGTCACTTCCCCAGATACCCTGGCGCACCTTATAGTTCTTAAAGGCAACCACCAGACCACCCATGGGGAGATACTTAAAGACAATAATATAGATCATCGGGAGCAGCAGGAACAGATACAGGTCCCAGTCTTTTCTGGGATCCCTCTTTTTGATCACCGCACTCCCGGCTTTTTTCTTCTTCATAGACCGCTCCTCTCTCATATGAAACGGCGGTGCAGCCCGAATCACCGGACCGCGCCGCCATACATCTCTTGTCGTTTACTTGGTACGGTCGTAAGACGTCTGATAGATCGCCAGAACATCACTCATACCCATCTTCTCCAGTTCCGCCAGATAGGTATCCCAGTATCCGTCAATATCCCATTCACCGGTCAGGAAATTACCGACAGCCTCTTTCCAGTAATTGTCCAGCACCTTCTGAGGTTCTGCAACGGTTGTCGTTTCCTCAGCGGTCATGGGGAGTCTCACAATTCTCTCCTCCGGCTTCTGGTCAAACACCGCGTTGACACTTTCCTTCTGATACAAGGTCATCCAGTCCTCCTGTACCTTGGCCTCGTCAGTGGTCGCTCCGGTCAGCACAAGTCCAACCTCATCGCTGTATAAAATGTTGGGACCGGCCTGCATGTAGCCTGCATTCTGGGGTGTTCCGGTTCCCCAATACTTGGAGCTATAGTAACAGAACAGCGGTTCCTCTCCGTTGCGTGCCAGATACATCTCCTTGGTCGTTCCATCTGCAAACTTGGAGCTGTCCACATTCTCCCAGTAATCCCAGTCCACACCTTCCTCACCGTAGCGATTGCAGATACTGATATACTCAGAACACATATAGTCCAGGACGATAAACGCCGCCTCCGGATTCTCACAGTCCACAGTGATCATTGCTCCCGGATAGGCGATAAGATCAGAATAATAAGACTCTGTCGTTCCTTTAGGTCCCTCCAGTGCCGCCACAAAATCATATTCCAGCCAGGTCTGAGTCTTCAGGGTAACATCACTGTTTACCATCTGTGGACGGTAATATACGTCTGCCAGAACCACAGCCTCAGAATTATTGACGATTGCATTGTATCCTGCCTTATCCTGGGTCAGAACAGTAGTGTCAATTATCCCCTCATCGAAGAACTGCTTGATATACTTAAGACCTTCCTTCCATCCATCCGTTGCATAGGCGAAGCTCAGCTTTCCGTTTTCCACATCCAGCACATGATCATCCCACGCATAGGCGAAGGGAGACATCAGATATAAAAACCAGCGAAGATTGTCACCGCGTCCTGTGAAAGCAAGCTCGTCGTCCAGGCCGTTTCCGTTCACATCGCCTGCAGCCGCAAATGCCTTACACAGCTCGAAGAAACCTTCTGTGGTCGTGGGAATCTCATCATAGCCCACCGCCTTGGCATACTCGGCATTGATCCACAGCTTATGTGCACAGGCATCATTCAACGCAGTAAAGTATTTGGGCAGTGACCAAATCTTTCCATCCGCATCCTCCAGCATGGATACTACATCCACGCCCAGCTTTTCCATTTCCGCATTAATATTGCTTGCATAGTCTGGGTTCTCATAGAACTCGGTCAGCTCCAGGATTGCTCCCGCATCCACCCAGTTTGTCTGAAAATCGTTGAGGCCCTTGGTACTATCACCAAAGATGATATCAGGGAGCTTGTCTCCACCGTTGATCATTACGTTCAGCTTATCACCGAAACCATCGGATGCATACACCTCGAACTGGAGATCTACACCAAATTTCTCTTCGACCATCTTTGTTACCAGGTTAGTCTCCCAGTCAATGACCTCGTCGTCAGCTTTCACTGCGATGGTGAGGGTAACGCCGTCGGTGATGGTTTTGGGATCAAATTCAGCAGCATCAGTAGACGCCTCCGTTCCCTTATCGTCCGGTGCATTTGTCGAGGGGGCATCGGTTGCTTTAGGAGCATCGGTAGTCTTGTCATCTGCAGGAGCACCACAGGCTGCCAGAGACATTACCATGATCAGAGACAGCATCGCTGCCATCACGCGCTTAAATACGTTTTTCATGTTGTTTCCTCCATTCAAACTTGATTATGTAGTTGCTTATCTCTGCCGTCATTCCTAACGACAGGGCGGACACCACTGCCGGCCTGCGGTGCCGCTGATAGTTTTAGCATACCGTACTTTGGCAAAATTTCAACTTGCTGTTGGGATATCCGCCTTGCAATCAAGGGCAGCCATCTCCCATTTTCCACATTGCCGTTGGGGCACACATATGTAAATGTGGGCATTCCTGTATTTTGAAATTGACTTTACAAATTTGGAAATGGTATGCTGTCTGATATAGAAAACAGTATTAATTTATATCGAAGAGGTGTTTTTATGATCAGATTGCGATCTTCCGAAAAGAATTCTCCCATCCATTCGGTTTCCCGATGGTTTCTCATGGGCTTTTTATGCTTCTCTCTTATTTTTTTCATCGCTCTCCTTCCCCTGGTCTCCTATTGCCGCGGCGTGTTCACTGAGTTGGAGATTAACAAAAGCACTCAACAGATGGATTTCGGAATCAATCAGCTGGACAATACCGTCTCTACCATTATCAATGCCTCCCAGTCCATCTATGACGACCACCGTTTTTATTCCCTTCATTATACAAACGCTGACTATTCGGAGATCAGTGTAGCTGTCCGCAATCAGATGCGGGATTATCTGGGCAGTATGGTTCGCCCCAGCGATTTGATCATTGATTGTGCGTTACAGCTATCGGCAGACGATGCGGTCACCCCTACCATCACCACCTTTGGCGGGCGGATGGGGTACTATCCCTTTTATTTTCAGGTTGATGATCTTATCTTTGCTGAGTGGAACTCCATTTTACAGAATAACCCCTCCGGTTTTCTTCCTCTCCATCACATTACCACACCCTACAATCACTATGATGGGCTGATCTACTCGATTGAATGGGCAAAAAACAAATATTTCTATGCCTGCCTCGACATCACAGCGATCCGCGATGTTCTGATCGCAGAGGACGATCAGGCCAGTTATCGATTGACCATCAAAAACAGCGGCGGCACCTGCCTCTACACCGATCTGACTGATGATCTTTCCGATTACCACAGCGTCACCCAAAAAAACGGTTCCGGATACTTAAGTATCACCGTACATATTCCTAATAGTGCCTTAACCGAGCGCATGAAGCCGCTATACTCATTCCTCTGCATTTATCTGGCCCTCTGCGTGCTGGTGCTGATCATCACCATCCTGATCGGAACCCATCTCTCCACCAGACCGTTAGCCCGGATCATCAACACCCTGGAAAACACCAAACTCCCCCAGTCAGACGGGGCACCGGGCAAACCGCCTCTCAATCCAAAACATTCCCTGGGGTACGGATTTAATTATATCCATGACAAAATACGATCCTACGAAAACAACCTGCAGCAATACCAGACCACCATTGACACGCAGATGAAGGTTTTACAGGCCCGGTTCATTGAGAAAGCACTCCACGGCTCCCTGTCCTCCGACTCGGATTATGAGGAATTCCACGCCTACTTCCCGGACTTCCCCGACAACTACCGTCTGATCCTGATGGGCCTTTCCGAAAAGCCGACAGAACATGGAAATATTTACCCGAACCCAATGGCGAGCATTCAGTATTATCTGCAATCCATGATTCCCCATGCATATATGCAGCAGCTGACCACCTATACGCTTCTTCTGATCGTTGCAGAACATGAGGAAAAGGAGTATTCCCACACGATCAACCACCTGATCGAAAACATCAACAATGAGGAGCCCTGCTATCACGCCTGGGGTATAATCGGCAATCTTCATTCAAGCCTGAAGGAGCTCCCCTATGCGTATCTCCAAATGCAGGATATCCGCAGCAAAATATCCACCGATACCCTTTCCCGGTTGTGTGCGGTATCCGACTTCAAGATTGCCAGAAAGACCGGCTTCCAAATGTCAGATACCATGCTGATCTACTCGGCCATCACCGGCGGTAACGAGGACGCGGCACTGCCCCGGCTCCAAACCTACACTGATGCCTTGAACAAGCGCAACCGGGCTGTGTTTGAAATGTTCCGCTCGATCTTGTTGTGCATCAAGCAGGACTATGCCGATCTGCTGCTCGACATAGAGATCCCCTTCTATCAACCTCAAGGCGATCTTTTCTCCGCTCTGGAATCATGCATAATCAATTTCTGCCAACGGTTTCAGTCGGAAAACGATGACCATTCAGAATCATTTGCCGAGCAGGTGAAAGCCTACATCGATATCCATTTTGTGGATGCTCAGCTCTGCAGCGCGACGCTGGAAGAACAGTTTCAATGCTCCTTCTCAAAGATACGAAAGACCTTTTCCAAGGATATCGGCGTGCCGATCTCCTCCTACATCGAGCAAAAACGGATGGTGCTGGCCAACGAACTATTGTTAGAGGGAGAATATTCCGTTTCCGAGATTGCACTGAGGTGTGGTTTTACCAACTATAATTCTTTTTTCAAGGTATATCAACGTACTTATGGTCATGCCCCTACCTTAATCAAGGGGAAGAAAAACAGCACACTGGAGCATTGAATAACCATCCGCCCGCATAGCGGGCGGTTTTTCTTTTTCGGGCATAGCCCTTCTCTACTAGCCACGCATAAATGCGTCTTTCGTTTGGCCTGCCAGCCACGCGTTTGATTACTTGCTACCCGTAAACGGGTCTCTTG
>JAFTXG010000009.1 GCA_017461725.1 Lachnospiraceae bacterium | reverse complement strand
TTTAGAAAATATTTCTTCCTCCGATACCGAATTACATATTTCTTTTTCCTTGAACAGAAAACCTCACTCCTGCCCTCACTGCGGTACCCTTACCTCTCAGGTTCACGATTATCGTACCTCTGTCATCAAGGACATCCCTTTAATGGGTAAGATGACTTTTCTTCACTACCGCAAACGGCGCTATCATTGTCCCTGCTGTAAAAAACACTTCTACGAATCCTTTGAACTGCTCCCCAAGCATTTCCGGATTACAACACGGCTGGCCTTTTATTCCGTGCACCTGCTCCGCAATCGTTACAGCGCCAGTTCAGCCGCTTCATTGTCCGGCATTTCCGTTTCAACGGTATTTCGTATGCTGAAAACCATTCGTTTTCCAAAACCGGCTGCTCTGCCCAAAGTTCTCTCCATCGACGAGTTGAAGGGCAACTCCGGCGGGCAGAAGTTTCAGGCCATCCTGACGGATGCTCACAATCATAAACGAGGCACAGGAATAATCCCATGCCTCGAAAATATTTTACCCCAACTCTTGACAAAGAGCCAAAAAAGTCCTGCCACCGTGCTATACACGCACAGTGAGCAGGACTTCCAGGCTTCAGCCCAATTTACTTCCGCACTCGTCACAGAATTTCGCAGTCTCGCTTACCACTTTTCCGCATCCGGGACACAGCTTGGGCTGTTTTGCTCCGCACTCGGGGCAAAACTTCGCCTTGATCCCGATCACTGCACCACACTGGCAGACCTTGGTGTCCGCACTCTGAGGCGCATCCTGCTGTACCGGCACCGCGGTCACCGCCGCTTCCACCGCCGGACTTACCGGAACAGGAGTGACACCCATCACCGGCACACCGAAGGGCTGTGCTACCACAGGCTGTGGAGTCTGAACCGCCTGCATCGCGCTGTTCATCGCTCCGATCATGGTACCGCTCATCGCTCCGCCGACTCCGGCCATCAAGCCGAGACCAACGCCCATATTGGCGAACTGGCTGACACTCTCATTCTCCGCAACCTTCTCGGCAAGGTCAAAGCCTCTCTCTTCCTGATAGGTGTAGTTTTCCAACTCACGCTTTTTCGCAAAGGACTGGGACTCGATGATCCGCTTCTGCGCTTCGGTCTGCTCTCTGATGATTTCCACCTGTGACTGGGTCTGCGCCTCGAAAATATCCGTGTAGCGCTTTGCTGCCAAATCCTTCAGTCTCATATAATTGTAATCGTCCTCAGGGCGAACCACCTCTTCGATCAAAAACTGCATCAGTTCCACACCATAGGTATCAAAATCTGTGCGCAGGCGGTCACGCAGCACGTCGGACAGAATATCCAGCTGCGTGTCAATCTCGAAGATATTGAGCTGCTGCTCCTTGATTGTGCGCGCCAACTGAGATTTCACCCGGTTCTGGATGAAGCTGCGGAAATAGCGGACAATGGTCTCCGGCATAATGGAGTTTTCCGCCCCGATCAGACGGGTCACAAACGCTGCCGAATCCTTGACCCGGATACTTAAGCTTCCCCGCGCGCCGATCTCCATCGGAAAATTATAGGTAGGCTCCATAAACTGTACCTTGCTGTCCGTTCCCCAGCGAAGCGCCATGATCTCGACTTTATTGACAAAATAGACCTGACAATGGAACTGCGAAACGCCGCCGGTGGGAATCTCCAGAAGCCTGCGAAGAATCGGAATATTTCCCGTCTCCAGCTTATATTTTCCAGCCTGAAACACATCTGCGATCTGACCGTTGGAAAAGAAGATCGCCTCCATGGGTTCCTTCACGATCAGGGTGGAGCTGGTATTGAAATCCTCCGCCTCATGCTTCCAGACAAGTGTATTGTTATTCCCCTCATATTTGATGACTTCCCAAATTTTTAAACTCATCGCTGTTTCCTCCTATCCTTTTATGTCCTGCACTTTTGCCTTTGCTTTCATCAATCATCGCTGTTTCTGACCGCTACAGATTTTCTCTTCCGATGATCGGAGCCCACTTTTGGTCCACCTCGTTGAGAATCTGCGCCTCCAGCGGCCTGATCACATTCTTGTAGTAGTTCTCCTCTGCATCCCATCCTTTGGAAAATCCCACACTCTTTACCGTGGCATAAATGCAGACCAGCGAACCGATCACACCCAATACCATTCCGATCGTAACCGTCACACTGTCCGGCAGCTTGGAAAGTCCAAATAAAATCACGCCAAAGCAGATCGCTCCGGTCCAGAACGAGCTGAACAACGATCCAATAAAACAGCTTATTCCCAAATCTACTGCGAAAACGAAGACCAGGGCAGCATATAGCTTACTCTCAGCTTCCCCGCCAGCTTCCCCAAGATTAACCAGAACGAGAAAATAAACCACCCAGACAATGATCATGATGACCAGCGGCTTATATCCGAAATCAAGCCAGTCCACCGGGGCATTTTTGCGCCGCGCCTTCTCTCTCAGCCGTTCAAGCTTCTCGGACTCTCTGGGATATCGCTCTTTTCGCACCCGCTCAGCGTACTCGGCGCGGTTACCGATCTCCTTCCGGTACGCCGCAATCTTTTTTTTCAGCTCGAGCTTACTCTCGCATTCGCGGATCAGGGCAGCAGCATCATTATAATCTGCGATTTCCTGAAGGATTTCCAGCGCCTCCTGATACTTTTTCTTGATGATTAACAGCTCTGCGCTGCGGTAGCGAAACTCAACATCACAGAACGCACTCAGCTCATCAAGTTTGATCTGCAGCTCGTCATCCCCATATTGTCTGGCCTTTAAAAAAGATTCATCCTCGGTCCAAAGGCATCCCTTCGTTACCAGTTCGCGGTTGTCTGCTGCCTCATTCAATGCAAGCAGCACATAATACCAGGCATCACCGTTTTCCTCATCAACCTCCAGAATCTCCTCCAGGCGTATCATCGCATCGTTAAATGCACGATCCTCCAGATCGATCTCCACTCTTCGCAGCGCATTTTCCACATCGAGCTTTCGTTCTCCCGGGCCTGTGGTCAGACGAATCTTTTCCTTCGCCTTTCCGCACAGCTCCATCACGTTGGACACCAGATTCTGCATCGCGCCCAGCGCACTCATATCCTGTCCCTGTACCGTCGGAATCTCCGGAGGGAAATCGTAGGGATCCATCTTGTAGAATACCGGAAGGATCGCCCTGCTGCTGTCCTCATCCATCAGGGCAAGGAAACGGATCCACTCATTTTTCACCCAGCGTGCATTTAACTGCTCCGGCTTGTCGGCAACCACCAGCATAACCTTCGCCGTATACAGCGCGCTGAAAATATACGGTTCAAATTCCTCTCCGATCTTATCCTCCAGCGTGATCCGGCTGAAAAATACCCGGATACCTCTCGCCGTCAATTCCTCGTAAATGTCCTGTCCGATCCGGCTGGCCTCGGTGCGCGTCCTATCCTCATTCTCCGCCTTAAAACAGATGAACACATCATAGGGACTTTCCTTTTTCATGATCTCCAGGAAACGATTCTGCAGATCGAACAGCTTCTTCGCCTCTCTTATGTACTGTTCTCTGCTCTCTCCCTCGCTGCAGCGGATCGCAGCCCGGTAGTCCGGGTCCTCCAGAATCGGAGATCGGTTCATCCGGCTGATGGTCGGTCTGAACTCTCCCGTCCGCTCATCCTTTACGTAGTTGATACCGTAGCGGCAGAGCAGCAGGCACCAATGGGCCTCCGCATCATCGCGGTTCTCCGCGATAATACTCTGGTACGCCGAATACGCCCTGTCATACTCACCCACATCGCGGAAATGATTACCTCTGTTGTAAAGCGTCAGGATACGCTCCTCATTGATCAGCGGCAACAGGCCCCGGGTCCCGCAATCCTCACACTCGCCGATGCGCCCGTCGATCACTTTGATCTGCCCACCGCACATCTTACATTTTAAAACCGCCATTGTGTTTTCCTCTCTTTCACAGACGATATTGATTTACCGATCATCAGTCGATGTCGTTCAGCTTCATCATATTTTCCTCACCGATCCGGTAAGCCCAGTTCTCATGGACCTCCCGTTTCAGCTGAGCACCGATGGGTCGGACCGTTTTCTCGTAATATTTCTTCATTTTCCGAATTCTGCTGCCCTTAAAGAGGGAAGCCATGCCGTTCTTCCAGCGCTTCAGCAGAAAGATGACGCTGACTCCAAGGCACACAAGAGGTGCCAGTTCAAAGTTCACCCATTGCTCCAGATATGCCGTATCCGCAATCTCCGCCGCCAGGAAGAACAGGATGACCGGAAGAACCAGTTTCACAAACCAGCGCTCCATCCCGTCGGCAATCCAGATGCCGAGACCGCAGAGAACAGACCAGATAAACAGAATCCCGTCTGCACCGGTTACTCCATATTGATTCATTTCATAGTTCAGCAGGATATAAATGGCATCCGCCACTATTCCGAGGGTGACCAGAAGGGTAAAGGCTCCGCCATCCGCATCTTCGGATATCCTCGCCAGCGATTTCAACCGTTCCCACTTCGCGGCCTCTGAAGGGTAGGTTTGCTGGAATTTGCTTTTCAGATAATACCTCGGATCCCCGATCTCTGCCTTATACTGAGCCAGCAACTCCTTCTGCTCTTTTTCTCTGGTGAATTGAACTGCCAGCTGAGCAACATCCCGATATCCGCGTATCTCTTCCAGATCAGCGATGGCCTCTTTGTAGTATCCGTTTCCAGCCAGGGACTTCGCCCTTCGGTATATCCCCTCTTTCTTGCAGTCCTCCTCAAACAGAGCGATCTCAGCCTTCTCGCGCTCTCCTCCATAACGCTGCGCGCGGCCATAATCCCTGTTGTGCTTCCAGCTCAGGCTGATTTCCATCAAGTCACTCATTGTCGAAGCATGATTTTCCGCGAGGAGTTTATACAGATAGGCCTGACCGTTTTCCGCGTCCACATCCAGTACCTGCTCCACCAATTCCAGCACCTCGTCAAAGGCCTTGTCTGCCAGGGCGTGGCCGGCACGGCGGAGAAGTTTTTCAACGGTAACGCCTCCCTCCATCACATAGACCTGCTCGCTCTCCGCATGGCCTGTCATTTTCAGCACGCCGCGAACCAGATCCTGCATCGCCCCGACTTTTCCCATGTCCTGCGCCTGCGCTGTCGGAATGGCATCGGGGAAATCATAGGGACTCATGGGATTTTCCAGTTCACTGTTATAAACCGGGATAATATATTTATTTCGTTCCTCCTGCTGCATCGCAAGGAAACGGCTCCACTCGTTCTTTACCCAGCGGGCATTCAGCTGCTCCTTCTTATCCGCCACCAAAAGCATGATCTTGGAGGACTTCAGTGCGGCGTAAATATACGGCTCATAGGCCTCAGTCAGCTTATCCTCCAGCGTGATGCGGCTGAAAAACACCTTCAAGCCCTTTGCCGTGAGCTGCTCATAAATCTCCTGTCCCATCTCACTGGCCTTGGTGCGGACGTTGTTTTCCTCCGCTTTGAAGGAGATAAACACATCGTAGGGCGTCTCATTTCGCGCGATTTCCTGATACTGGTTCTGTATTCGCGCAAGCTTTGCTCCCTCCGTGCGGTAGATTCTGCGCCCGGTCTCGTCGGCATACTGGATCGCTGCCACATAATCCGGATCCTCCAGCATCGACTCAAAGCTCATGCGGCTGATCGTCGGCTTAAACTCACGAATCCCCAGTTCTTCATTTGACCGCCGCTTATCCTCCACATACTCCACGCCATAACGGCACAAAAACAGATTCCAGTGGAGCTCGGCATCCTGATCATTATCCTCCAGCAAATGCTGATAGGAACGGTATGCGCGGTCAAACTCACCCTGACTGCGGAAGTGATTCGCACGCTCATACATGGAGATCGTGCGCTCGTCTCTCTTGGACGGGAATGTCACCTCCTGGCTGCAGTAATTACAATACCCATGGTTTTCATCGCTCAGCGTGATCGTACCGCCGCAATATTTACACTTAATGGTCTGCATATCCCTCTCCTCTTTACAACCATTTTATTTTGCAAGTCCCATGCAGTTTTCAATTCCAATCAGATGCTCATACTTTCCTCGAAGTTCCTCCAACTTTCGTGCCATCAGCTGTCTCTTCAACTCCGGCACCTCGACTTCATCATGATACTCAATTTCACGTCTCACGTTCTCCGACTTCACAAACCTCGCCGCCTGACCGAAGAACAGAACAAGTGAGAGCGCCATATTGATAGCCAACACAGCCCCCCAACTGATACACAGTGCCATCGTTTCCCCGAGGCTTTCTACCAGAATCGCAGCCAAATACTCCTGCACATTAAAGTACAGCACACCGCCTACCGTGAATCCCACTCCGCTGAAAATGATCAACTGAAGTACCCTGTTCATTTTGGGAAACAAGCGCTTTCCGAGCTGGTTCATCAGAACGATCATATAAGTCAATCCGATCATTCCGAAGAATGCATAATATTTTATCATCAGCGCTCCATCATTTAACATGGATAATATCATCGCCGCGCCAGTCAGGAGAATCCCGAACACAGCTCCCTTTTCCTTCGGCCGGTCACATTTCTGATAGGATATGCGCATCAAATTTCCTTTGGCTACCACATCCGGATATAACGTCTCCCATCCGCTATCAATCTCATCCCACGCTGCCTCTACCTCTGCCTGATAGCGCTCGATGTTCTCCTGCAGCTCACGCTCCCGCTTCTGCTTTTCCGCCTTTTCCCTGCAATCGGCTAAACGGGCCGCGGCATCAAGATAGTCACCGGCCAGCAAAAGCTCCTGATAGGCCTCCTCGTAGTTCCCCTCTGCGATCAACTGCTCTGCCTTGAAATAATGTTCACGTTTTTGGCAAAAAGCTGCGATCTCATCCAGTTCACGCTTCAAGTCGCCTTTTGCATACTTTCTCAGGCGGACAAAGGAGGGCATATCCTCGAATCCAAGCTTCAGCCTTGTATAGGAACTTAATCGGTCCAACTGAACCTCTGCCAGAAACTGAATCTTATACGCGTTTCCGCTTTCAGGATTCAGATTCAGCATCTGATCGGCCGCTGTCTGCGCGTCAGCCCAGTTTCCCTGCTCCAAAAGCTGTTCCGCCAGCATCTCCAGCTCCCGGTTACGGATCATTCCGATATTTCCCTGAGTATTTCCGGTAATTTTCAGAATACCGCGGATCAGATCCTGTCTGACTCCGGTCTCATCGATGTTTCTCGGAATACAGTCGGCAAACTCGTCGGGGAGATCATACTCATCCATATCTCTCAGCACCGGAATGATCTCGCGGCTTCTGTCCTGCTTGCGCAGGTGCATAAAACGCTGCCACTCATTTTTTACCCAGACAGCTTCCACATAGTCTCTGCGGGTAGCCACCACCAGCATGACCTTCGCACTCTGCAGTGCGGCAAAAATATGGGGCTCATAAGCTCTTCCCAGCTTATTTTCCAGGCTGATACGGCTAAAAAACACCCTCAGACCGCGCTCTGTCAACTCCTCATACAGTTCCTGTGCCAGAACACTGTCTCTGGTGCGCTCGTTTCGGTTCGTCCGCTCATTCGGATCAATTCCTAGTCCCGGACTCTCCTTATAGCAGATAAACACATCGTAGGGCTCCTCATAGCGGGCAATATCCATAATTTGCTGCCAGATCCGATGAATCTCCCCCGCCTGCTGTTTCAGTACTTCACGAATCTGTACCGGCGCATGCTCCATCGCCGCCAGATAGTCCACATCCTCAAGAATAGAATATGTATTTCCCCGGTGGCAGGTGGACATATATACACCGCTTCTGGGATCTTTCACATACTCCACACCGTAATGGCACAATGCCAGACAGAACCGCGCCTCCACATCCTCCGGATCTCTGGCAATAATCTGCTCAAAGGCCTGCGCTGCACGGTCAAACTCATACTTCATCCGGTAATAGTTACCGCGATTAAACATATCATTTCTGACATCACTGTCAATGGACGGCAGAAGCATCAGATTTTCACAGACTTCACATTTCGCAATCCGGTCACCCTGCATGACCAGCTCGCCGCCGCACACCTTACATTTTAAATTTATCATCATCGGCCTCCCGCTCTTTACTTTTGCTGCTCATTGTAGGCTTCCCAGGTCAGGGTTGTACCTGTGGTATCGCCAAGTGTCGCCAAATGGGTCATCATCTCCATATAATAATCCTTGTATTTTGCGTCCTCGCTGTCTGTCGGTGCCGGGCAGATCACTGTCGCCAATACACAGACACCAAGACGGGTTTTGATGGCACCCTTGGCCACTACGGTGTCCGACTTGTATTCCCAGTAAAGGTATCCGCCCTTTTCCTGCATCTCCTGTACCGTTATCTCAGCCTCAAAGCCGTAGGTCGATTTTACCCGCTTAAACATATCTTTCAAAATCTGTTGATAATCCAGATTTGAGGTGGTCGTAAATTCCATGATCAGCTGATTGTCCTCACCGTTGGAAAACTTTGCCGCTTCATAGGTATCCATAACCTTCGTTTTATAATCCTGCGTCACCTGATTGTACAGGAAAATCGGATAGCAGAAATTCATGTAGCTATTATATGCTTCATACTGCGTATTGTCCGTAACCAGAGTATAATCTGCCTCGCAGTATTCATCCACTGTGATCGTTCTTCTGTCACTTTGCCCGGACGGATAACTCATCTTAAGGATTTTCTGCCCGGCATCATTTGTGCTCCCAACAAAGGGGCTCATTCGGATACCTGCAGCCGCCATCGACTCTGCCTCGGAACGAGCGATAGATTCTGCCGCTTCTCTCGCCGCCCACTCAGACTCCCACTTGGCCAGACGGGATGACTCCTCAATACTTTCCTGCTCCAACTGTCTGGATTCCTCCTCCAGCTTAGTCTGGTGCTGCGCCCTTGCAATCGGATAAGTAGCACAAACCGCCGCAATCACGACCAACAGCGCCAGAAGAACCTCCCGTACCTCCTTGAGTTCGAACAAAGTTATCTTTTTTACCGTTTTTTGCATTATTTCTCCCCTCTTCCTTCATATGAAATTCAGCAAAAATCAACTATCTATCATTAAAACCATATTACCATGAACAGTTTATAAAATCAACGCAATAAAGCAATTTTGCGGCAAAAATCCCCTTACTCAAAGCGGGATAGGAACGGGATAATTCATCTATACCCATGCAATGGTCGCAGTAACACAAAAAGATAAAAGGCCACCCAATTAGTAAAACTCACTAATTTGAATAGCCTTTTGCGTTGTTTTGTCCGTTGTTACTTGTCTATATTGAACAACTTAATGACTTACTTGTAGTTAACGATCTTGCCAAAATCAGGCTTCAGGGAAGCGCCGCCTACCAGACCACCGTCGATGTCGGGCTGTGCGAACAGCTCGGGAGCACTTGCACCGGATACGCTGCCGCCGTACTGGATACGGATCTTCTCAGCGGTCTCCTGGCCATACAGCTCAGCGATGCAAACGCGGATAGCGCCGCAAACTTCCTGAGCCTGTGCGGAGGTAGCTACCTTGCCGGTACCGATAGCCCAGATAGGCTCGTATGCGATAACGGTCTCAGCTGCCTGCTCTGCGGTAACGTTCAGGAAAGCGATCTTGATCTGCTGACGGATGAAGTCGATGGTAACACCCTGCTCTCTCTGAGTCAGAGTCTCGCCACAGCAGATGATGGGGGTAAGGCCGTGCTCGATAGCCTTCAGAACCTTCTTGTTAACGGTAACATCGGTCTCTGCGAAGTACTCGCGTCTCTCAGAGTGGCCAATGATAACGTACTTAACGCCTGCCTCGGTCAGCATGTTGGGAGCGATCTCGCCGGTGAAAGCGCCCTTCTCCTCATAGTACATGTTCTCAGCACCGATAGCGATGTTGGAGCCCTTTGCAGCCTCAACTGCAGGGATGATGTCGATTGCAGGTACACAGCAAACAACATCTACATCCTCGCTTGCAACGAGGGGCTTAAGGGTATTGATCAGTTCTACAGCCTGGCTGGGAGTCATGTTCATCTTCCAGTTACCAGCTACGATTTTTCTTCTTGCCATGGGTATCATTCTCCTTAGATTATGTTTTATATGGTATCTTCGCTCCACTAAACTCAGCGTTCCTTTCAGTCCGCCAGGTTAAGGGTCACGAAGAGCGTTCTCACTAACCTCACTCTTCACCTACCGGTTCGAGTTCGCTAAGTGTTCACTGCTTGTCATCTGCCGCACTTACACCGGGCAGATCCTTGCCCTCAAGGAACTCAAGGGAAGCGCCGCCGCCGGTGGAGATGTGGCTCATCTTGTCGCCGAATCCCAGCTGGTTAACAGCTGCTGCGGAATCACCGCCGCCGATGATGGTGGTGCCTTCGATCTCAGCCAGAGCGGAAGCCACTGCCACAGTACCGTGTGCAAAGTTAGGCATCTCGAATACGCCCATCGGTCCGTTCCAAACAACGGTCTTTGCTTCCTTGATCGCGGAAGCGAACAGCTCTCCGGTCTTAGGTCCGATGTCCAGACCCATCTCATCTGCCTCCATGCTGCCCTCAACTACGCGGGAAGGAGCATCGTTGGCAAATTCCTTGGTAACTACGGTATCGATGGGAAGCAGGAACTTAACGCCCTTGTCTGCAGCCTTTGCAATCATCTCTTTTGCGTACTCAAGGTAATCATCCTCAACCAGAGACTTTCCGATCTCCTTGCCCTGAGCCTTAGCGAAGGTGTAAGCCATACCACCGCCGATGATCAGGATGTCAACCTTGTCAAGCAGGTTGTTGATAACAGCGATCTTGCTGGAAACCTTGGATCCGCCAAGGATAGCTGCGAAGGGACGAACGGGATTGTTCACTGCGTTTCCGAGGTAATCGATCTCCTTCTGCATCAGATAGCCAACTGCGTTGGAGCCGCCCTTCTCGGTGATGAACTTGGTAACACCTGCAACGGATGCATGTGCTCTGTGGGAAGAGCCGAATGCGTCACATACGTAATCGTCAGCCAGATCAGCCAGCTCCTTGCTGAACTCCTCGCCGTTCTTAGTCTCTTCCTTGCCGCGGAAACGAGTGTTCTGAAGCAGAACAACATCGCCCTCGTTCATGGCTGCAACCGCTGCGGTAGCTGCCTCGCCGGTAACATTGTAATCAGCTACGAATACAACGTCCTTGCCCAGCTTCTCGGACAGACGTGCTGCCACGGGTGCAAGGGACTCACCCTCGTTGGGGCCATTCTTCACCTTGCCAAGATGGGAGCAGAGGATAACCTTTGCGCCGTCGTTCATCAGCTTTTTGATGGTGGGCAGAGCTGCAACGATACGGGTCTCATCGGTGATCTCACCGTTCTGCAGCGGCACATTGAAGTCGCAGCGAACCAGGACTCTTCTGCCCTTTACATTCAAATCATCTACAGATTTCTTGTTAAGCATAGCATTCATCTCCTTAAATTTTGCCTGGAAAATGTCTCTTTCTGTTCTCACTGACTGACACACTTTCCGCACCATATCATCAAACCGGTTCTTGCTCTCCGGTCCGACGAAAAAAGGGTCCGGTCCAAATGACCGGACCCTCACAAGGTCTTAATCAGTACAAACCTCTGTCAAACAGCTGTCTGCACCTGCGAGCCTCAATTAAGCGAGCTCTGCGAAGTACTTAATGGTACGAACCATCTGGCTTACGTAGGAGTTCTCGTTGTCATACCAGGAAACAACCTGAACCTCGGTGGTGCCGTTGTCAAGAGGCAGAACCATGGTCTGAGTTGCATCGAACAGGGAACCGAAACGCATACCAACGATATCGCTGGAAACGATCTCATCGGTGTTGTAACCGAAGGACTCGGTAGCTGCTGCCTTCATCGCTGCGTTGATCTGATCCTTGGTAACATTACCCTCTACTACAGCGGTCAGGATAGTGGTAGAACCGGTAGGAGTAGGAATACGCTGAGCAGCGCCGATCAGCTTTCCGTTCAGCTCGGGGATAACAAGGCCGATAGCCTTAGCAGCGCCGGTGCTGTTGGGAACGATGTTGATAGCTGCTGCACGAGAACGACGAAGGTCACCCTTTCTCTGAGGACCGTCAAGGATCATCTGATCACCGGTGTATGCATGGATGGTGCACATGATACCGGACTTGATGGGAGCCAGATCGTTCAGAGCCTTTGCCATAGGTGCAAGGCAGTTGGTGGTACAAGAAGCTGCGGAGATAACGGTGTCATCTGCGGTCAGGGTCTTGTGGTTTACATTGTAAACGATGGTAGGCAGGTCGTTTCCAGCGGGTGCGGAAATAACAACCTTCTTAGCGCCTGCAACGATATGAGCAGATGCCTTCTCCTTGGAGGTGTAGAAGCCGGTGCACTCCAGAACTACGTCAACACCGATCTCGCCCCAAGGCAGATCCTTTGCATCCTTAACTGCGTAAATCTTGATCTCTTTGCCATCTACGATGATGGAATCCTCGGTAGACTCAACAGTGTGACCCTGAGCAACATAGTTACCCTGAGAAGAGTCATACTTCAGCAGATGAGCCAGCATAGCGGGGCTGGTCAAATCGTTGATTGCTACTACCTCGTAACCTTCTGCGCCGAACATCTGTCTGAAAGCCAGACGACCAATACGGCCAAATCCATTAATTGCTACTTTTACTGCCATGATTGAATTCCTCCTAAAATGACTTTTGTTATATTGTTAACACAAAATCAACCATTAACTATTCTAACTAATTTGTCCCAAAATATCAAGCAGAATTTTTGCATTTTTGCATATTTAGTAAAGTTTTTCCAAAACTCGTTAAAAAATCAGCAAATTTTATATTTTTTTACTTTTTATCGGATGCAAATAAACCGTTTTTTTCTTTCACTGCCCATCCTTACGCATTTTTTTGCGCCCAATCCACCGGTCTGCTGCTATCATAGGGAAGACCTGTGTCTTATTTTTCTCAGTCTATTCTCTATTTACACTATCCACAGTCTCTGTTTTCCCAGCTTTTTTCTCTGTATTAAGATCCTCCGCCGTGGTTTCCACAATTTCTCCGGCAACTTCTTCCGTAATATCTTCTTCGCCTTCTTCCACAGCTTCAGTTTCCCCGGCTTTCTCCGCTGCATCCGCTGTTTTTTCTGCGTCCGCTGAATTCTCTGTCTCTGCAGATGTCTCCTCCATCGCAGTCTCCACAGCTCCACCGACAGCTGCCAGTTTCTTCACCTGCGCGCGCTTCGCGATGATCACTGCCGCGGATACCACCACCAGGACAATCGCCAGCAGCTGGGATACCGCAATATCGGTTCCCCAGAGAAGAAGCTGATCGGTGCGCATGCCCTCGATCCACGCACGACCCAGACCGTATCCGAACAGGTACATAAAGAATACCTCTCCGTTGAACTTTTTGTGCTTACGGTACATCAGAAGCACTGCCAGCACCATCAGATTCCAGAGAGACTCATACAGGAAAGTCGGATGAACCTGAATATAGGTGATACCATCCTCGACGATACGGTTTGCCCACAGCTCGTTGCTGATCATGGAGGAATTTACATGCTCCACATTCAGCCGCATCGCCAGCAGGCTGTCCGTATATCCGCCGAATGCCTCGCAGTTGACGAAATTGCCCCAGCGTCCAATGGCCTGTCCCAAAATCAGTCCCAGAACACCGGTGTCCGCCATGCTGAGCATGGACTGCTTTTTAACACGCGCATAGACGATCAGAGTCAACACCGCCGCGATGACACCGCCATAGATCGCCAGTCCGCCATTGCGGATATTTACGATCTCCAAAAGGTTATCCTTATAGGAATCCCACGCAAACGCAACATAATAGATCCGCGCACCGATCACGGAAATGATGATCGCGTACAGCGCGAAATCCAGGTATAGATCCGGGTCCTGTCCCCGCTTTTTCGCATCCCACATGGCGATGCACACACCGCAGATCATGCCGATACCGATGATCAGTCCGTAGTAGGCGATCTCAAACCCAAACACGCTGAAGGTCTTCTGAAGGTCAGAAATCCCGAAGCCCAGATTGATAAAATTAATGTCCATCCTATTCTCCCTGCTTTCATTAAATATAATCAAATATATGCCCGCATTTACCTTTTCGTCTGTCCATCATCCGACACCGTTACCGGATATCCTGCTGCTCATCCAAAGGCATCCGCATCGCTGTATTCATTGACAATATCCTGCGCATTGCTGTTTTCATGCTGCAAAAACCAGGCAAACAGCTCCGGATTTGCGTAGGTATCACTCCAGGCATTGTGCGCATTTTCCGGATAAACGGTGAGTCTGGCCTGTCCGCCCTTTTTATTTACCGCATCCACCATCTTCTTTGACTCCTCCGGTAGCACGGTAGTGTCCAGCGCACCGTGAAACGCCCAGACCGGAACATTAATCAGCCTCCCCGCATTCCAGTACATACCGCCTCCGCAGATCGGTGCGATGGCCGCGAAATACTCCGGCATACTCATGGCCAGCTGCCAGGTGCCGTAACCGCCCATGCTGGCTCCCATCAGATAGATCTGCTTCTCATTTACAAAGGAGGTGCGAGCCAGCTCAGCCACCAAGGTTTTTAGCGCTCCCCACAGGTCAAACCAGGTATCTTCTGTGCAGAGTGGTGCCGCCATCACGAAAGGAAAAGCTTCATGCTTTTCTGTCTCTTTAAAATAGGGATTTGCCATCACCCGCTCATAATCATCGCCGCGGTAACCGGCACCATGAAGACAGATGATCAGCGGATAGGATTTGTCCTGATCAAACCCATCCGGATACCGCAGCACATATTTCAGTTTTCCAAGCTCACACTTTTCGTATATCACAACAAAGCGCCTCCATTTTGCATCGTTTTCTGCTGTCTGCTCTTTATGATAACTCAATTACGGAAAAAAAGCAATTTCTTCTTTTAATTTGTCTCAGACTGTGCTACAATTCATCCAGTGACCATTTAAGTATTCAGGAGGTACCAATGAAATTAGGTATTGTGGGTCTTCCCAACGTGGGAAAAAGTACCCTCTTCAATTCGCTGACGAAGGCAGGCGCTGAGTCCGCCAACTATCCGTTCTGTACCATCGACCCTAACGTGGGTGTGGTGGCCGTACCGGATTTTCGTCTCAAACTCTTAACTGATATGTATCATTCCCGCAAGACCACTCCCGCAGTCATCGAGTTCGTTGACATTGCCGGCCTGGTCAAGGGTGCATCAAAGGGCGAGGGCCTGGGCAACCAGTTCCTGGCCAATATCCGTGAGGTGGATGCCATCGTCCATGTGGTTCGCTGTTTCGAGGACAGCAACATCATCCACGTTGACGGCAGTGTAAATCCTGTCCGCGATATCGAAACCATCAACCTGGAGCTGATCTTCTCCGACCTGGAGATTTTGGAGCGCCGCATTGCGAAGTCCTCAAGAGCAGCTCACAATGACAAGTCCATCGCCCACGAGGTGGTGATTTTAAAGGAACTGCAGGCACATCTGGAAAACGGCGATCTGGCGAAGAGCTACTCTCCCACTGACCCGGATGATGTTCCCTTCGTTCAGTCCTTAAATCTGCTGACCGCAAAGCCGGTGATCTTCGCGGCAAACGTTGCCGAGGATGATCTGGCAGACGACGGCGCATCCAACGAGTACGTGGCTGCTGTCCGCGAGTTCGCTGCGTCGGGCGACAGCGAGGTATTCGTGATCTGTGCACAGATCGAGCAGGAAATCGCCGAGCTGGATGATGAGGAAAAGATGATGTTCCTGGAGGATCTTGGCATCAGCGAGTCCGGTCTGGACAAGCTGATCGCAGCCAGCTATCGTCTCCTCGGTCTGATCAGCTATCTGACCGCAGGCGAGACCGAGACCCGCGCATGGACCATCAAAAAGGGCACCAAGGCTCCTCAAGCTGCCGGAAAGATCCACTCTGACTTCGAGCGCGGCTTCATCCGCGCTGAGGTTGTCAACTATCAGGATCTTTTGGATGCAGGCACCTACGCCGCAGCCAAGGAAAAAGGCCTGGTGGGACTTGAGGGCAAAGAGTACGTCGTGAAAGACGGCGATGTAATTCTGTTTAGATTCAACGTGTGAAAACAGTGAGTCAAGCGGGTCGATACGTGCTCGCACGTAAATCGACACATTTGACGAACGCCCATCATGAGCATGAAACGAAGTAAAATGCGAATGAAGAACCGGATGCAGTGCAGCCGGTTTCACAATGCAAAACAAGAAAGGAACTTACTATGAGCAACGAAAAAGATCTTTTGAGCAACTGCACCGGAAACTGCGACGGATGCAGCGCATGTGATGACAAAATGACCGTTACCCTCCAGCTGGACGACGGTGCCACCTGTGAGTGTGCGATTCTGACCATCCTTGAGGTAGGCGAGAACGACTATATCGTACTTCTCCCCCAGAATCCCCCTGCAGGCGAGGAAGGCGAGGTTTACATCTATCGCTATCTTCAGGATGAGAAGGGAAATCCCGACCTGGCAAACATCATTGATGACGATGAGTTCGAGGCAGTGTCCGACGCGTTCGACGAGTGGCTGGATGCTTGCGAGTACGATGAGCTGGTTGATGAGGATGAGATCGAGGAGTAATTTCCCGATCCAGCTTCTATCGTGACCAAAAAGCCGATCCCCCGCTTTTGCAGGAGACCGGCTTTTTTCATTGCCTCGCCACACTATCCGTCTTTATTTCATGATCATCACATATCTTCCGCCGCCGACTGTGTTTTCCACTCCGCCCGGCAGCTTGATTATCGCCTCTGTGTTTTCCGGAACGGTAAATTCGTACCGCACCATTCCCTCCTGCGCAAACCAGGCGGATCTGATCTCGCCGTTTACCGTCTTGATCGATGCATCCACAAAGCCTAATCGCTTATCCGGCACCGGACACAGTTCAAACCGCTTAAATCCCGGCGCATCTTCCACCGCACGGATACCTGCTGCCGTGCGGTACAGCCATTCTCCCACCGCACCGTAGGCATAATGGTTAAAGCTGTTCATGGCCTTGCTCCACATTTCCCCTTTATCATTGACACCGTCCCAGTGTTCCCAGATCGTGGTGGCACCCTGATTGACGGAGTACAGCCAGCTGGGGAACTTCTCCTGGAAAAGCAGATCGTAGGCCAGATCCGTATGACCGTTCTCTGACAGGGCATAGAGCAGATAGGGCGTGCCAACGAAACCGGTATTCAGGCGGCAGCCGTTTTCTCGCACCAGTTCAGCCAGTTCATCCGCCACTTTCTGTCTGTCCTCGCACAGTTCCATATAAAGCATCATCGCACACGCTGTCTGGGTATGACAGACAGGCAGACCATCAGAGGTGAATCGCTCGGCAAAGGCCTTCACAATGCTTTGATACAGCTCCTCATACTCACTCATGTCCCTGCCGATGACTTTTCCCGCCTTCACGAACAGTCCGGTGGAGTAGGCATAGAAGGCCGTGGCGATAAAGTCCTTGTCGGTGGCACCCTCATAGACACCTTCTCCGTTGTCCATGGCCAGCCAGTCACCATAATGATCCCCGTTCAGCCACAGGAACTCGCCACCGTCGGCAATCCTGCGAATATATTCAATCCACCCCCTCATGCTGTCGAATTGATCCACAAGCACCTGCTTGTCTCCATAAGTCAGATAAATCACCCAGGGACAGATCACTGCCGCATCTCCCCAGGCCGCAGAAATGCGGGTGATTGAGCGGTCCATCACCACAGGCGCAATACCGCGGACAGCACCGTTCTCCTCTTTCTGGTCGATGGCCAGATCCTTCAGCCATTTCTTAAAGAACTTCCGCACATCGAAATTCAGTGCGGCCGTCTGGCAGAATACCTGTGCGTCGCCGGTCCAGCCCAGGCGCTCGTCCCGCTGTGGGCAATCAGTGGGCACATCGATAAAATTGCCCTTCTGGCCCCAGACCAGGTTGTGGTAGAGCTGATTGATTTTTTCGTCTCCGCAGACAAACCGTCCGGTTCGCTTCATCTCCGAGTGAACCACGATTGCGGTAAATTCTGCGCTCTCCAATGCCCCTTCGGGAAACTCATCCAGCGCAATATAGCGGAATCCCTGCCAGGTAAAAGTGGGTTTGAAACACTCCACACCGTCACCAGACAAAATATAAGTGTTGGTCGTGAGGGCAGAGCGCATATTTTCTGTATAAAAATTACCGTTTTTGTCCAATATTTCTGCGTGACGCATCACGACCCGCTCGCCGCGCTTTCCGCTGACACGAATCTCCACATATCCGGCCAGATTCTGTCCGAAATCCAGAACTGTCTCACCGGCCGGTGTCACAAACCTCCTCACCGGCGCGATCCGCTCCTGCTCACGGATGTCCTCACCCTCCTGAGGAATCAGTAATGTACTCATTTCAACCTCAACCGCTGCTCCCAAGCCTTCCGGCTCCGCGCAGTGGTCAACCGTCTCACCGTCGTACAGATCAGATGCGACGATCTGGGAAGTAAATACACTCCAACGGTGATCAGTGATAATCTCTTCCCTGTCGCCATCCTCATATTCCACCGTCAGGCAGGCAATCACCGCCTTATTTGATGCATAATGCTTATCATCGCCCTTCCAGCCAATGCGTCCCAGAGCCCAGCCGTTTCCGCAGAGAAGGCAGATCCGGTTTTCCTGCTTGATGCAGGCAGTCACATCCATGGTCTGAACCTGCACGCGGTGACGGTAGCTGGTCCATCCGGGCATAAAACGATTCATCGTCACGCGCTGACCGTTGATGTAGGGCTCGTAAAGCCCCATGGCCGTAGCCTGAAGGGTCGCCTTCCTCACCGCTTTTTTCGCTACAAATGAAGTCTCAAAGGATACTGCTCCCGCACAGTCAGACTGTGCCTGAATCCATCTCGCGTTTGTCAGCATAATTTTTCTCCTTATCGGTCGACAATTATGTTTATTATAGTGCTCTGCACATGGCCCCTCCGGGGGGATGCACACGATTCGCTTTTGTAATTATCCTCCCTTTGGTCGGATGCGAATCGGTGCGGGTATAATATCTGGCGATATTATATCATGTGCTCTGCACATGGCCCCTCCGGGGGATGCACACGATTCGCTTTTGTAATTATCCTCCCTTTGGTCGGATGCGAATCGGTGCGGGTATAATATCTGGCGATATTATACCATATACGCCTGCCTTGTTAAAGGTCCTCTGTTGCAAAAAAAGTCTCCTTTCTTGCTGACAATAAACGTCTCCCGCAAAATCACAGCACATTATCTCAACTCAGTCCCGGTCCTGGAGAAGCGGTTATATCCTCCGCCGGCTGCATTCATTACCCTGCAGCCTGCCAAAATCATGTAAATCCCGGCCATCCCTTCGCTCTGCAGATATCCCCGTTTCCCTTCTGCATCTTTCTCAAAAACAATGATCCCCCGCTTGAAAAGACCGGTCAGTATCTGATTGATCGCATCCTCACCAAGCCCTGTCCGTTCAGCGATTTCTTCTCTTGTGATCGCTTTATCCATGGAGATCAGCCGAAGTACCGACATCAGGTTTTCGCTGAGGAGAATCCGCAGCACATAGGCCACATCATCAGAATCAGTTTCCAGACACGTCGTTAAAATGTCTTTTCCATCTACCGTAAAGCTCATGCCTCCCTTATCGTACACCCGCAGGTATTCACACCCAAAATCCACATATCCACTGTCACAGATGGTTCCCGTATCATTAAACATTCTGGACGCAGCGTCCACAAGAGCGGCGCTTCTTCCCCGCTCCCTCGCATAGCTGCAGAAATCCTGCACGATATTCTTGTTTTTCAGTGCGATGGGCATCTCCAGCAACGCATCTGCCGATGTCCCCAGAATATCACACAATTCGGGCAAAAGCAGAATGTCCGGCATACTCTCTCCCGTTTCCCTTAGTTAAAGATATTGTTATCTCTGAGTGCCGAGTGACCCCGACACTCAGATGTTTGTTCTTAATCAATCTTGCCGATGAAGCGATAGTAAATATCTACTTTCTGCTTTCGGCTGCCGTCCTCATTTTTCACAGCTTCGTGAACCACGATTTTCTCAATCAGCGTGTTCAGAAGTTCAGCGGTCAGTTCTGTTGGATTGGAGTATTGCTTAATCAGTTCAATCCATCTTTCCGCATCCACCGCTGTCTGTACAGCAGCTTCCATTTCTTCTCGCAGTTGCTGGATTTTACTATCCAGCTCCCTCTGCTCTGACTGATACCTTTCGGACAGCATATTAAAATTGTATTCTGTAATTCTTCCAGCAGACCAGTCCTCGTACATCTTCGCAAACAGCCCGTCCACTTCGGCTTTACGCTTCTCCGCTTTTTTCAGTTCCGCAGCACGCTTTTTCTTCGTGGCAGTGCGTTCCTTATCACTGGTGTTGAGTAATCGTTTCAGTAGTTTTTCTTCATCCTGCTGTACCTGTTCATACCAGTATTGCAGTCTGGAAAGTACATAAGAGTAAAGCACATCATAGCGGATGTAGTGCATGGAACACTGTCTTGTCCCTTGTCCGTTCTTACTGCAATGGTAGTAGCCGTAAGGGTTCTTGTTCTGTTTGTTTTCTCCGTAGGCAAGCGACCACCCACAATCCGCACACTTGATAAGTCCTGCGAATATCTGTGGCTGTCCGTCTTTTCTTGACCTGCGGCGGCTGGCTATCTGCTCCTGTACCTGCCAAAACACATCCTCGGAAATAATTGCTTCGTGAGTATTTTCAACTCTGTACCATTCTTCCTTTGGCTTGCGGACTTTCTTCTTGTTCTTAAAAGAAATGTTGGTCTGCTTATTGTGTACGCTGTGACCGATATAGTTCTCGTCTTTCAAGATACTTTTGACCTGTGCGACAGTCCACCTATACGGCTTGCTTTCATCCGCACCCTCGAAAATATGGGCGAATGTTCCGTATCTCTGGAAGTTCAGCCACGCCGGAGTTGGAACCTGTTCCTCAATCAGCAGCCTTGTGATTTTGGCTGCACCTGCACCATGAACGGCAAGATTGAATATCTTTTCAATGATCCACTTTGTTTCCGGGTCTACCAGAAGATGACCTGTTCTATCCGGGTCTTTGATATACCCGATAGGAGCATAGGCTCCATAGTGTGCGCCATTTGCAAAGCGGGTATGAAAGGCAGCCTTGACCTTTTTACTGGTCTGTCGGGCGTGCATTTCATTCAGGATATTCAGGAATGGGGCAAGCTCATTTTCGCCGTTTATGGTATCCACATTGTCATTGATGGCAATGTAGCGGACACCCTTGCTGGGAAAATAAATCTCCGTGTACTGTCCTGTGAGAATGTAGTTTCTGCCAAGTCGGGACAAGTCCTTTGTGACAACACAATTGATTTTGCCATCTTCAATGTCATCAATCATCCTTTGGAAATTCGGTCTGTCAAAATTTGTTCCAGACCATCCATCGTCGATGTATTCGTCAATAACATTCAGACTGTGTTCACGGGCATATTCACGGAGCATCATCCTTTGTGTCTGTATGCTGCCGCTTTCCCCTTGAAGCTCATCGTCTCGGCTCAGTCGCAGATAAATGCTGTATTATAAATCGTTGTATTGTATGGTTGTTTCACTTAAAAGTCCTCCTTCAAAAGAAACAAACCACGCTTACAATACTTGCTCTGTCGCAATTATAGCGTAAGCGTGGGCTGTAAGTCAATGCTCCAGTATTAAGCAGAAATACGATGGTCAGCGGTGTACAGTATCACATCTTCAATCAGATCACCGAGGTGCTTTCCGTCCTGGGCGAAATGCTCGGAGATTTCGATGTAGTTCTTACCACATACGAAATACTGTTTTCCGTCCTCGCCTGTGATAACCTGACCGTTCTGCATTTTCATATCGTTCTTGTTTTTTGCCATCCAGTGTCCTCCATAATTAAATTTTCAAAGTTCAAATCATCTGCCTCGGTGATGATGTTTTGCTTCCTGTTTCAGCTGTGCCAGCACATCCGGCGGGATGCGGTCAATGACCCTCTGAAGCTCGTTCAGTTCGCTTTCCAGCTTCGCACGTTCAATGGTGTTGCTCATTTTGCCTTTTTCGCTGGCTTTTGCCCTTTCTTCCAGTTTGGTGTTCTCAGCCAGCAGGTCATCAATCGTGACCTGATATTTTTTCAGCTGTCCGCTGAAATTCTCCATCTGTGGAAACCACTTTTTCAGAAGTGCCAGAGCTTCCGCTTTTTTCTTACTGCTGTTGAAAGTGCCGATTTCATCCAGCACCTTTTCAATCTGTCTGGCTTCTTTGGAAAGATTGACCGCCTGCTTGAACAGCCTTGTGGGAATGTGCTTCCTGCCTGTTTTGCTGGCACTCTCGCCACGCTCTAAATCGGGATATTTCTCTACCATGTAGGCAAAGAAATCGTCCTGCCATTTCGTGAGATTCTTCCTGTTGCCGATAATCTCTTTGGCACACAGGCGGTTATCCTCCGTCAGCGGTACAAAGGTCAGATGAAGATGGGGTGTTTTCTCGTCCATGTGAACTACCGCAGAAATGATATTTTCCCTGCCTACACGGTCAATGAGGAAATCGCCTGCCCTCTGGAAAAAGGCTTGTACTGTCTTTGGGGATTTTCCCTTAAAGAACTCCGGGCTTGCAGTAATCAGCGTATCCACAAATCTGGTGCTGTCCTTTCTTGTCCTGCACCCGGCTTCTTCGATACGCTTCTGGATGAAGTGATAGTATCTGCCCTCCGGCTTGACGATGTGGAAGTTGTATTTGCTTCGGCTGGTGTCAATGTCGGGATTGCTGGCATATTTTTCTTTCTGTCGTTCGTGATGGCTCTCCAAGGCTCTTGCCGGAGTGCCCTTGTGTTTTTCAAATCTTAAAATCGCATATTGCGCCATGAACTTCCTTTCCTATCCATCCATTCCTTTCCCTTCCGGGACTTTTCCACAGGAAAATCCCGCTGAAAATATCTCTGATAGGATTGGAATGGATAAGATATATCTCAATATTTTTAATCTCTGTATTTCTATATTCCGTCCGGTTTCCGTACTTCTTGAAGATTGAATTTCGTACTTCTCAAGTATGGTTTCCAGACATTAGGCGTACCGCATCCGTACTTCAACCATTCAGTGATTGGTACCGCTTTCGTAAAAAAGCGGGTAAAGGCGGTTGGTTTTTCCACAGCCCTGTTTTTTGATTTCCACCAGTCCTGCATACTGCAATTCTCGCAGAGTGTTGACCGCTTTCTGTCTGCCACAATGAAGCAGCTCCACCACTTCATTGATGGGATAGTACAGATAGATCCTGCCGTAATCGTCAGCCCACCCATTCTTTCTGGAAAGCTCTGTTCTTCGCAGGATATATGCGTACAGTATCTTCGCTTCATTGGAAAGCGGCTGATAGGTTGGTGCTTCAAACAGGAAGTTTGGCAGCTTCGTAAAGCTCTGCGCCTTTTCCTGCTGATGGATATACATAAAATTTGTCATATTTGATTCGTGGACAGTTAGAACCCTGATTTTCGGGGTGGATGATAACTAATACCACCCACCTCGATTTGGTGCTTAAAATGCCTTGTAAATGCTGGCTTTTTTGCCCTCTAAATGTCCACTCTCGACCTCCTTTTCCGTTCACTTTCTGCTTTCTGCCGCCTGTGAACTTTAGCGGCACAGTCCGGGCAGTATTTCGCCCTGTTGGACTTTGGTACAAAAGCCTGTCCGCAGATCACGCAGCGTCTGGTATCCCTGTCCTTAAAAATCTCTGCTTCCAATGTCCCAAGTTGGGGCAAGACCGCATATCGGAACCACTTACAGCAGACCGAGCAGGAAATGCACTGGGTACAGGTGTGGGCGTCCCCATCATCCTGTTCCAGACAATTCCCATCGTCATAGCTACAGCACTCACGGCGAAGAAGTGACTTTGCCTGTTTGTGCTGTGCCGGGGTCATGCGATACAGAGAACCATCTTGCTTGCGTTCTACGGGTGGCAGGTCTTTGTAGATTGGATTGCTCATTTACTGCCTCCATTCGTTGTGTATTCTGTTTTCAAGTTGCGTCCGATCGATCGTAAGTAAAGTGTAGCATGAAAAAAATGCAACTCTGGATTCCTTGCCAGAATTGCATTTTGATGAAGTCTACACTTTGGAAATTGCATTTTTGCAATTCCGTAGTATAATGATTGTAGATATGAAAGCAGACAGAAAACAATAATTTGATGAATAGTATGGAGATAATATGAAAAGGCTAAATGATTATTTTTTTAGTATAAGTCAGAAAAAAGAAATTAGGCATCAGATGTCTCTTTGCGGGAAATTAGAAGCAATGATAGGTAACTATTTTTTATCGGGTGCAGGTATTCCTGATAATGATATTCAAATCCTATATTATGATTCAAAAGTTGGATTTTATGATTCAGTCCCTTTAGTAAAAGAAAATATTGTTGCTTATATTTTTGAGAATGAAAATTTAGCATTTGTTCGAGAAGATATGTTATCAAAGGTTAAAAAAGATACTGAGGAGTACGAGTTAGTATGTGTTCCTGTTACATCATTTGAAACGGATGAATTTTACATTGATATAGAGGCAAAAATCCCCATTCTATTTGAAAATATTATTTGGATAGACGATGACTTTTTGAACGATGAAAATATTGAATTTGACTTTGAAGCATTTGATATTATAGATAGTGGTGAAATATATATTAATCCTAAACATTTTTCGGTATTGGATTTAGTTGGTGCTTTGCAGAGATAGGTTAATATAAATCATACAAAAATTCCATTTTCCCCAACCGGAGGAGGTGCGCCTATGAAACTCATTGAAAAAGACACACCGGGACAGCGAATTGCTGACCTATGTAAAGATTACGGCATTTCACAGAAAGAGCTTGCAGAGAAAATCGGTTTGTCTGCTCCGCAGTTAAGCCGTATCATATCCGGCAAAACATCAACCATTAACAGTGATGCACTCATAGGCATTGCAGAAACATTTAAGGTCTCCACGGACTACATTCTTGGCTTATCCTCTGTCAGCGTCCGTAAAAGCTATGATATTTCTCAGCTCGGTTTGTCGGAAAATGCAATCAAGGGACTTGTGACTGAAACAATAGACGTTGAGATCCTGAACCGCCTGCTGGAAAATCCAAAGTTTCTGCAACTGCTTAATCTGATACGCATTTATTTCGAGGATACTGTAGCATTGGGAATGATGTCCCGAAACGATATGATAAATATGGCTACAATGTCCTTGTCTGAAATAATGCAGCAAAATCCGGCTCAAAAGTCAGAAGCAAAGCATGATATTCGTCTGCTGAACGCTCAGAAATTTGGCGAGCATGAAGCAGAAATAGAGCGAATGAAGAACATCTTTATGTCCATCCTGCGAGATATAAAGGGCGATATTGATACACAGCAAACGCCAAGTCCCGATATAAACGCAGAAATGTTCCAGAGTATCCTTGCTTCTGCAACCGAAAATCCACCTGTTACATTGGACGATGTGCTTTCATTGGTCACATCTAAAATGTCGATGGTAATGGAAGTTGATGATAATACAAAAGAACAGTTCAACGCTCTGTTTACGCAGATGGCAGAGCAGTTTAAAGAAAAAAAAGCAAATTAGGTGGCATGACACATGGACGATTCTAAAAGAATTTTGAACATAATGAAAAGGATTATTACAAGCTACTTATTGGTGGTGTTGACTTCACTTGTATTGTTGAGTTCTGGTTGTGGTGCAAACCTTGTGGGGCTAAGCGAAACTGCAAAATCAGATGATGATCTTGCCGATGAGATAATAGAGCTGATTGTTGAAGCAATCGAAGCTAAGGATGCAGATACATTGTTTTCTATATTCTCGGTGGAGAGTTTGGATGAAATGGACATGGAGTTACTTCATGAAAGAACTGAAGAACTGTTTTCTGTATGGTCAGGAAACATGGTGGAGTATGATGGAGAACTGTCAACCTCAAAGAAAACAAAAAGCGGAAATGTTATCCGTAAAATAACAGGATTTTATGATATTGAAACGACAGAAACCATGTGCCATTTACTGTTTATGAGTACAGTTCAGGATGAAGGAAACGAAAACGCAGAGGGAATTTCGATGATTGTTTATGTAACAGACGAGTTATTTCAATCGGAAGATTTTTACTGGCAGTATGGAAACAGAGAGCCAGGAATTTATGTTGATACCAAAATGCCAAAGTGATGAATTTGAGGAAGATTTGGTTATGGAAAACAGATGTGAAATATGCGAACTATGGAAAATGGATAAAACAGATCAGTGTCCAGAATGCAATGGAGTAATGGACTTAGTCATTGAGGGATTGACCCTTTCATGGAAATGTAGAGATTGTGATTATGCCATTGCTACTACAGCAAATAAATTGTGTTTTTGGGATGAGAAGAAATATTCGAGAGAATGCTATGAAAAGTTGAATGAATGTCCTTATGCAAAATAATAAAGAGGGAAAACAATTCCCCTAAATTACAGGAATTTCGCAGGAGAAAATATAATCATGGATGATAACAAAGTAAGGGTTATAAAGATTAGTTCAGATGCTTTATTTGAATTTATATATGAAAATTTTATTGCAGAACAGGAATGTTATCTTGATGTTGATCCACTATCAGTAACAAACTCCTTTGCGATTGATTGGGAAAGAAAAGAATTTATTTTTTGTGCGTACAACTCAGAAGATGCACAAGAAAATCTTTTACGATTACCAGAGAAAGTGAAACTACAAACATTGATTGAACGTTTGCCTGACACAACAGACTCCATGTTCAATGGGAAAAGATATAGAGAATTTACCAAAGAAGAATTGGAGAAACTATGCGAATGACCAAACACAATAGCAAATCCCTCCGAACCAGTCAACGGTCAAGATGAACAGTGTATTTCATACGCTGCCGTTGACAGCTTCGGCTGTCTTTGCAAAAATGTAATCAAGGCGGGTAAGCCCTAAAATGGCTTCCCGCCCACATCAAACTAACGCTATCAGAAAGGAGCTGAAATTATGGATTTTGAAAAACAAATGATAATATCACTATCTGCGCTATTGAAGAAGAAAGAACATCTGCAGCTTGCTTTCTATGGCAAATTGCATGTTGGTAGTATATCCCGTCCTCACGAATACTACTGTTTTTTTGGACTTACTGAAAGCGACTTATTGATTGTTTGCTATTCTCCATTATTTCATAAAAACGGATTTACTGTAAGAGTTCCGCTTCTCATAGACCAAGTAAAAATTAAAAAGAAGATAATGAGCGAAAAATATTCCCTGTGCTTCCGTTTGAATAACGCCGAGCGCCCGTTTGGAAAATTCAAGATAGTTGTCAAAAGTGAGCATCCTAAATTGAAATCTCAAAGAGAAAATGTCGCTGCTTTTATATCATATATCGAAAAGTATGCGTGATATACGGAGTAAGGAGTTTGATGCAGCGTTTCCATATACGCCCTGTCTGCTGATGAAACCAGCCCTGCATTTGTGGTTTTCCCCGACCACAAATACAGACTATTTTCCTGCTCTTTCAAATCCAGTAGCATGACCCGTGTGCTACAGCATTTTCACAGCAACGCAGCCAGAGCGTATAACACACTAGACTTTGCAAGCAAAATCGTGTGCCAACAGGGATGCTTCTCGCCCCTATTGGAAACCCAGAGCCAAGGGATTTCAC
>JAFTXG010000008.1 GCA_017461725.1 Lachnospiraceae bacterium | reverse complement strand
GGATATTTGAGAGGAGCTGTCCTTAGTACGAGAGGACAGTGATGGACGGACCGCTGGTGGACCGGTTGTACTGTCAAGTGCACGGCCGGGTAGCCATGTCCGGAAGGGATAAACGCTGAAGGCATCTAAGTGTGAAGCCCCCCTCAAGATGAGATATCCCATTATTTAATAAGTAAGACCCCTTGAAGACGACGAGGTAGATAGGTTGGAGGTGGAAGTGTCGTAAGGCATGCAGCTGACCAATACTAATCGGTCGAGGGCTTATCCAGAAGGTCATGGAAGAATGTCAAAGATTTCCTGTGTGTGGTTTTGAAGGTACATACCTTCCTTACGAAAGCCGCTGAAAGCGAAGCAGTTTGAGTACGGAAGAGAAATAGCTGAAGTACATAGGAAACTAAAGTACATAAGATGAATGCGGTGTAGTCGGAAGACTGCACCGTTTTTTTGTGCGCTCACCGTGGGGCTGTCTGGCCGTGTGAATGCGGCAGAACAAAAAAGATCGTTGGTAAAAACTGGACATGACGAAAACGATGTATTATACTTGTAATTAACCGATTTGGCCGAAAACTGTAAAAGAAAGAATGCCCATCACGATGAGTAAAAATGGCGTGGTGAGCGTAGAACAGGGGGAATTACATGAAAGAGTTGAGTTTGCTTCATCCGGTAAACATTGATCCAGAGTATCGTCTTCTTCCGGATGAGACGCTGCATGACTTATCCTTGGAAACTATCTGCAAAGAATTGTCCAGAGAGGAGCCGGAGAGATTTTTGATTTTCCGTATTATGTCGGCGATTTCCGGAAATGAGGAGGTTATTCGGTATCGCTGCGATGTGTTCGAGGATGTGCTCCGCTTTCCTGAACTGCGCAAGGAATTGGGTGAGTTGCTTGAAAAGGTTGATTTTATGCGGAGATATAAGAGCTTTTTCCGTGAAACGGACGGGGAGGGCATATGGGAGTTACTTCATCGGCTGGATGAAATGTATCAGTATATTCAGTGTATCGAGGCGATCTACGAGTGCTTAAACAATCGGGACATTCGTTCGGAGGGGTTTCTGACACTGAAGCAGTATGTTTACGATGTGTATCAGGATCATGCATTTGAAGAGTTAAAAAAAGATGTCACGGCAGCCCGGATCGAAGCCTCCCGTGTGAAGAGTGTCACGTTGGGCGTAAATCTGAATGACCGCATGGAACCGGTTGGCATTGGTGTGGTTTCGGTCAATAGCAAATACTTCAATAAGTCGGGAATTATCTCAAACTTCTGTGATCACTTTAATCAGAAAGATGATATTCAGGATACCACAGAATGGAAAAAGAAATATACCTATCATACGGCGGAGACGGAAAATATTTTCAGCCTTCTTATGGATGCAACACCCGGCTTCAAAACGTCATTCAATCTTGGCGTGCCGGTGGGTATCGTGAATCCCTTTGGTGACGGTCAGGGGGAAAGAGTGATCAGTTCGCTGGGACGTGCTGTTTCCACGATGATTAATAATACCGTCAAATCGCTGAAAAAGATGCTGTTGAACCATATCAATGTCAATATTCGGGCCATTTCCGATCTGATCCCAGAACTGACTTTTTATGTTCGATGGGCAGAATATGTGGAGAAACTTCAGGCCAAGGGCTATACGCTCTGTAAGCCCCAGGTCATTTCTGCCGAAAAGCGTGAGCTTGATACAAAGGGAATATACAATCTGAAGCTGGTAAGTAACCCGGTTTCCGAGGTGGTGACAAACGATTTGATATTTGACCGGGAGCATCGGATTTATATTCTGACCGGAGCTAACCGAGGGGGAAAGACTACCATCACTCAGGCGGTGGGTATCGCATATCTGCTGGCACAAAACGGAATTTATGTTCCCGCAGAGGTGTTTTCGTTCAGCCCAGCCAGGGGGATTTTCACCCATTTTCCCGCAGACGAGAATCAGACCATGGATCTGGGCAGACTGGGAGAGGAGTCCAAGCGTTTTCGCGAGATCTTTTTGAAAGCAGATCCTACCGGACTGTTTCTGTTGAATGAGTCGTTCTCCACGACATCCTTCGAGGAGGGTGTTTATATCGCTCATGATGCGGTGCGTGCGTTGCGCGATCTGGGTGCCAGAACGATTTTTAACACCCACCTTCATAAATTAGCTATGGAAATCGATGAGATCAATGCGGAAGGAAACGGCGACAGCCTGGTGTCCAGCCTGGTGGCTGAGGCGAAGGATGGAAAGCGTTCCTATCGTGTGCACGTGGGAAAACCGAATGGCATGTCCTATGCGAGGGATATTGCCATGAAGTACGGTGTCACCTACGAGCAATTGATGGAAAAAAGATAAAAAGAAGGGCTGTCAAAACCGGCAACCTTAAAAGCTACAAAAGCCAATAAGAATTTAAAGGTTGGATTTTCACGGCCCTATGACGGCAAGATCAATGATATTTCGGCAGCCAGTCTCCGTGAGCATCGATCAGATCGTCCACCATCTTTACAATGGTGTCAATATCCAGCTCGCTTCCGGTGTGGGGATCCAGCATCGCTGCCTGATAAATATGTTCTCTCTTCTTGGTAACGGCTGCCTCGATGGTCAGCAGCTGTACATTGATGTTGGTCATGTTCATGGCTGCGCACTGTACTGGCAGTCGGCCCACATGGCAGGGGTGGATGCCCTGGCCGTTGACCAGACAGGGGACCTCCACGCAGGCATCGGCGGGCAGATTGGTGATCAGATGACCGGTGTTCAGCATGTTTCCGCCGATTTCGTAGGGTGTATTGGTCACAATGGACTCGATGATGCGGGACGCATACTCGTTGGAGCGCTTTGCAGGGGTTGCCGCGTCGGCGATCATCTGCTTGCACTCGTCGTCCCAGCGCTCGATGTGCTTGATACAGCGGCGGGGGTACTCATCCAGCGGAATATTGTAGCGATCTACAAGTTCAGGACAGTTTTTCTTCAGATAAAAGTAGTTATACTCTGCATTGTGCTCGCTGGACTCGGTGCAGTAGTATCCGAAGCGGCGGATGTAGTCGTAGCGGACAAGGTCCTTGGACTCTTTGTCATTTTCCAGCTTGTCCAGTGCGCGGCGTCGGATCTCGGGGTAGAGGTCATTGCCGTCCTTGTCCCTGATTTCAAGCAGCCAGCCCATGTGGTTGATGCCTGCGATGAGCTCTTTACGGCCCGGGAGTTTATCCTCCATGCCCAGATCGGTCATCAGTTTTTCGGAGCATACCTGTACACTGTGGCAGAGACCGACGGTCTTGACGGGGGTGTATCTCTGCATGAAGCCGCTGAGCATAGCCATGGGATTGGTGTAGTTTAACAGCCAGGCATTCGGGCAGACCTCAGCCATGTCGCGGGCGAAGTCCTCCATGACGGGGATGGTGCGCAGCGCGCGCATGATGCCGCCGATGCCTAAGGTGTCAGCGATGGTCTGGCGCAGACCGTACTTTTTCGGAACCTCAAAGTCAATAATGGTACAGGGGTCATAGCCGCCTACCTGAATCGCGTTGATCACAAAATCTGCACCGCGGAGTGCTTCCTTGCGATTTTCGACGCCAAGATAGGTTTTGATGGTCGCGCAGCCACTGTGAGCTTGGTTGGTCGCATTGATGATGGCTTCCACCTCGCCGAGGCGCTTGGGGTCGATGTCATAGAGCGCAAACTCGCTGTCCTTCAGTGCATCGCTGCACAGACAGTCGCTCAATACTTTTCGGGAGAACACGGCGCTGCCGGCACCCATAAATGTGATTTTTGCCATAGTTTTACCTCCTTAGTTGGTTTGCGATGTTAAAGCGCTGATAGTGTTGCCGACTATCGGCGGTACCCTCATATTGAAAAGCGATGATTGATATGAGGGATTATAGATTTAGTATAAGGTGAAGCGGGAGAAAAGAACATTGCAGAATGTGAGATTATTTTGACCGGTTGCGAGAGGCCGGAGATTGAAGCTATACGAAACCGTTTAAAAATGGTATACTGAAAGCGATCAGTGTGGGCACATAAAAATCAGGAGATTCAGTGAAACGATTGGGGAATATGGTGGATCTGAGTTGTATGAAGTGGTGGAGGATGAGAGTATGCATGTTAGCGTTGCGATTGCAAATCAGCATTTTCGAGATATTAATCCGAGGGTGTGTGGGTGGGAAGATTGTGAACCATCCCACAAATACGGACCGGCAGCGCGTGATTATTGGCTGATTCACTATGTGCTGGAGGGCGAGGGCGTGTTCAAAGTAGGTGATCAGCAGTACCCGGTCCATGCATCGCAGATGTTTGTGATCCGTCCCGACGAGCTTACCTATTATGAGGCAGATGAGAAAACGCCATGGAAGTATACCTGGATCGGCTTTGACTGTGGGATTACGGTGCCACAGGCGCTGACAGAGCATGTGATCACTCTGCCTCAGGGCAGGCCGCTGTTCGAACTGCTGCGAAAGGCGGAGAGCATGACCGCGGGGAGAGAGGTCTATCTCTGCGGAAAAATCTGGGAGCTGATGTATCTGGTCTCATCGAACCAGAAGGGAGTAGGGAGAAAGGAATTGTATATTCGCCAGGCAAAAAACTTCATCGAGTCCGAGTATATGGTGGGGATCACGGTTGGGGAGGTTGCTGCCAGACTGGGGTTGGATCGGAGTTATCTCAGTAACCTGTTTAAGCAGACGGAAGGGAAATCACCCCAGCAATATCTGAACGAGGTTCGGATGCGACAGGCGGCGGTTCAGCTGATGGAGCTGGGCTATACCGTGACAGAGACCGCTGCTTCGGTGGGGTATGCGGACGTTTTTGCTTTTTCTCGGATGTTTAAGCAGTATTACGGGGTAGCACCCAGCGAGTACCGCAGCAGGACAAATTCTTAAAATTTTGAAATATCGTCCAAACTACTGTATATTTAAAGAAAATATGATAAAATGTAGGAAAACGCAAAGTATGTGCCTGAATCGGATATAAGGAAGCGGCAAACAGAGTGGCGAAGAAGCGCGGCGAAGGATCGGGCAAGACACAACGGAGGAAATCATGGGAGCGATTGCGAATGACTGGCTGGAGCCGCTGGCTCCGGAGTTTAAGAAACCATATTATGCGAAATTATATAAGACCATCCGTGAGGAGTACACTACGCGGCAGATATTTCCGGATTCTCAGGATATTTTTAATGCCTTTTCGTTGACTCCGCTGTCAGAGGTAAAGGTGGTGATTCTGGGGCAGGATCCTTACCACAATATCGGTCAGGCTCACGGACTTTGCTTTTCGGTGAAGCCGGATGTGGATATTCCGCCGTCGCTGGTAAATATTTATCAGGAGCTGCAGAGTGATCTGGGATGCTATGTTCCGGATAACGGATATCTGGTCAAGTGGGCGCAGCAGGGGGTGCTGCTTCTCAACACTGTCCTGACGGTCCGTGCCCATGAAGCAAATTCACACCGTGGGATCGGTTGGGAGGAATTTACCGACGCGGCTATTCGTATATTAAATCAGCAGGACAGAGCCATCGTGTTTATGCTTTGGGGCAGACCTGCCCAGATGAAAAAAAGTATGCTGAACAATCCGAAGCATCTGGTGTTGGAGGCACCCCATCCCAGTCCGCTGTCGGCTTACCGGGGATTTTTCGGCTGCAGACATTTCAGCCGGGCGAATGCGTTCCTTGAGGATCACGGTCTGATGCCCATCGACTGGCAGATCGAGAACGTGCGTTGATCCTTGCCCGGAGGTGAGGCGGACGGCGCTGTCAGTGCCGGGATGAATGGTGCCGGTGAGTCGCTGAAAATGAAGTATGCTTGTGTAATGAAGGAAAATGAGTTGGCGTAAATGCCGAGGGAAATCAGGGAGAGTGACATGGGAAACTTGATTGAATATGTAAAGGCGCTGGTGTACGGTATTGTGGAGGGAATTACAGAGTTTCTTCCCATCAGTAGTACCGGGCATATGATTCTCCTGGAGAAGATAATGCCTTTTGCCAATGTCAGTGGTGAGTTTATGGAAATGTTTCGTGTGGTGATTCAGCTGGGGGCCATTCTGGCTGTTTGTGTGCTGTATTTTGATAAGCTTAATCCCTTTGGGAAGCAGAAGATAGAGAAAGCAAAGGCTCATACCTGGAAGATATGGCTTAAGGTGGTGGTTGGCTGCATTCCGGCCATGATCTGCGGCCTTTTGCTGGATGAATGGTTCGACGCTAATTTTTATAATGAACCGACAGTTGCGGTAACCCTGATTCTGTACGGTATTTTCTTTCTGGTGCTGGAGAAATGGAATGAAAAGCGGGAGTTTGCCATCACCCGGTTTTCACAGATGTCCTATCTATGCGCGGTGCTGATCGGTATTTTTCAGGTACTGGCCATGATTCCCGGGACCTCGCGGTCGGGAGCGACGATCCTCGGGGCCATGCTTTTAGGCGTGTCCAGAGAGGTGGCGGCGGAGTTTTCTTTCTTTATGGCTATACCGATCATGTTCGGTGCCAGTCTTTTGAAAATTGTCAAATTCGCAGTGGAAGGGATGGTGCTGACCGGAACGCAGATCGGCATTCTGGCAGTGGCGATGCTCTCGGCGTTTGTGGTGGCGGTGCTTGCCATTAAACTGTTGATGAATTATATCAAGGGCCATGATTTCAAGGCTTTCGGTGTGTACCGCATCGTTTTGGGTATACTGGTACTGATTTATTTTATTGCAATATGATTTGTCGGTGATGAGCCGAAAGTGAGTGCGATGAGGAGGATTTGTATGAACTGGCTGGATAAGCTGCAGAGAAAATACGGACGTCGGGCGATCTACAACCTGACAAAATATATGACAATTTTTTATGGTGCGGGTCTTATTCTTCAGGTGTTTGCACCTGGATTTTATGAGCTGTATCTGAGTCTGGACATGAGTCAGGTGTTCAAGGGTCAGATCTGGCGTTTGGTGACGTTCGTGATCTATCCACCGGGAGGAAGTCTGTTTTTCTCGTTGATCATGATGGTGATATATTATCAGCTGGGTACTACGCTGGAGAACTGTTGGGGAGCGTTCCGCTATAATCTCTATATTTTCAGCGGTATTCTGTTCCACATTGTGGCGGCACTTCTGGTGACGCTCATCGAGGGCAACTGTGTGCTTTACGGGGTCAGCTACCTGAATATGACTATGATGCTGGCGTTCATCACCGAGTTTCCGGACACCCAGTTTTATCTGTTTTATTTTATCCCGGTTAAGGCGAAGTGGATCGGTATCATCGATGCGGCATATCTGGGGCTGATCATTGTCAGCGGTCTCCTGTCTCCGATCTTTCCGGGGGTTCAGATATCCAACTTCTCCACCGGAGTGTTGGTGCTGTTCTGTGTGCTGAACTATATCATCTATTTCTTTGCCATGCCCGGCAACCGTTATTCGCCGAAGCAGGTAAAACGGAGAGTGGAGTACGCGACCAAGGTGGCCGCCGGAAATGCCAAGGCGAAATTGGGCAAGCATCGCTGTGCTGTCTGCGGCAGGACGGAGGCAGATGGAGAGGATCTGGAGTTCAGATTCTGTTCGAAGTGCAATGGAAATTATGAATATTGTCAGGATCACCTGTACACTCATATGCATGTGGAGTGAGCGGACCTGACGTGATGTTACTGCAAAAAATATTTTGAGTGATAGACAGAGGCGGACTATACTGCGGCTCGGTGAATAAATTCATCGGGTCGCAATTTTTTTATTAATTTTCTAAAAAACCTATTGCTATTTTCAATGTTTTGCTCTAAAATGGAGGAAAGTGGACACTCAGTGGGTGGTTTGTGGTAGATTGTGGTAGAAAACGGGATTCGGTGGATTCAAAATGATTAAAAAATTCATGGGTGAATATAATCATAGTTTGGATTCCAAGGGTCGTCTGATTGTGCCGTCAAAATTCAGAGAGTTACTGGGAGATGAATTTTACGTGACGAAAGGACTGGACCCTTGTCTTGTTGCGTACACACCCGAAAAGTGGCAGGAGGTTCTGGATAGCCTGGAGCAGCAGCTGCCCACAAATTTCCGCAATGGCAGAGAGATGAGACGTTACCTGATCGGTGGTTCCGCCGAGGTGGAGATCGATAAACAGGGACGTGTTCTGATCCCCGGAAACCTGCGCCAGTTTGCCCATCTGGAGAAGAATCTGGTGCTGGTCGGAGCCGGTGACTACTTTGAAATCTGGGACGAGCAGGCATGGCAGCAGATCAATAGTTTTGATTCTATCTCGGAGATCGCTGAGACGATTCCCGGCTTGAGGTTCTAGTATGGAGTTTGTACACAAATCAGTATTGTTTGAGGAGACGGTGGGCGGACTTTTGGTCCATCGCGACGGAATATACGTTGACGGAACACTTGGCGGCGGAGGGCATTCCTCCGAGGTCGTGAGGAGACTGGAGGGTACCGGTCAGCTGGTCGGTATCGATCAGGACGACGCGGCCATCGCAGCGGCATCGGCCAGATTAAAGCAGGTGGCTGAGAGCTTTGGAGATGGGACAACCCTCTCCATCGTCCGCGACAATTATGTGAATATGCCTCAGGTGTTAAATGATCTGGGCATCGACAAAGTGGACGGGATCATGCTGGATCTGGGGGTTTCCTCCTATCAGCTGGACAACGCCGAGCGTGGATTTACCTATCGTGAGGATGTACCTCTGGATATGCGGATGGACAGAAGAGCTGACCGCACCGCCAGAGATATTGTCAATGAGTACAGTGAAGATCGTCTGTATCGCATGATCCGCGATTACGGCGAAGATAAATTTGCAAAGAACATTGCCAAGCATATTGTGATGAATCGGCAGAAAAAGCCCATTGAGACCACCGGAGAGCTGGTGGAGATCATCAAGGCGGCTATCCCGATGAAGGTCAGAGCGGTGGGCGGTCACCCGGCCAAAAAGACCTTTCAGGCGATTCGCATTGAGCTGAACCGGGAGCTTGAGGTGCTGACCAAGTCCATCGATGAGATGATTGACCGGTTAAAGCCCGGCGGAAGACTCTGTATCATCACATTTCACAGCCTGGAGGATCGGATCGTGAAGGTGAAGTTCAGGGAAAATGAAAATCCCTGTACCTGCCCGCCGAATTTTCCTGCCTGTGTGTGCGGCAACGTGAGTAAAGGAAAAGTGATCACCCGCAAGCCGATCTTGCCGGGTGAGGAGGAACTGGAGACAAATCCCCGTTCCCAGAGCGCAAAGCTCAGGATTTTTGAGCGGGGTTGACGGCATAGAGCGTGCGGATCAAGTTGTGACCGATGTCATAGGGCCTTTTGTGGGAACATGATGGCCAGAGGATATTGGACGCAGCCGGAACGGCAGCACAGGTCAAGGAGGGAATGAGTGACATGGCAGAGAGAAGAAGAGACTGGCCTACCTTGAATACACATTATATTGAAGGAAACACAGCGAGGAAGCTTGATGTTTCCGGCGCATATGAATATGAGACAAGCCCTAAAAGGCGTCAGCCTGAGGAGGTCCCCGCACAACGTCCGGTGAGAAAGGCGGCAGAACCGGTCCGCAAGCCGGTACCCGAGAGAAAGCCGGCGAAGAAGCAGGCACAGCGTCCCGCGGTACAGCCTAAAGTCTACCGTGAGCCGAAGGAGCGGACAACCCTGATGACTCCTGTGTTTGCAGTGTACACCACTGTGGTTTTGGCGGTGATTCTCTTTTTTGCGTTCCGTATGCTGGCTACACAGACTGCACTGGCGGCGGCAGCGGAAAACGTGACGGCACTGGAAAATACTCTGATGGAGATTAATGAGGAAAATACCAAACTGGAGGCACTGGTGGAAGCCGGTGTGAATCTGGAGCATATTTATCAGGTAGCAACCGAGCAGCTCGGTCTGGTGTCTACCGACGACAGCCAGATCATTTACTATGATCAGATAGAAAGTGGGTATGTCCGTCAAAATGAAATCATCCCGTAATCAAACGAAAAAAGCATCTTCCTCCAAGAAGAAAAAGAGGAAGATGCGTACTCCCATAAAAGTGATCATGCAGAGAAAGCTGGCATTTACCTTCTGTGTAATTATGCTGGCTTTGTTTGTCATGGTTGGTGTGGCGGCGGTGAAGGCAGGCAGCACCAGAGATGAATACAGTAAAAAGGTGCTCTCCCAGATGGGCTACGGCAGCCGGACCATTCCCTATCAGCGCGGAAATATCACTGATCGCAACGGTGTGATCCTGGCCACCAACGAGGTTAATTATAACCTGATTCTGGATCCGTCCATCATCACCTCCAACGAGGCGATTTCCGGGCCGACGATTCAGGCACTGGTGGATATTTTTGGCGGTGAGGAGGATACGGCAGGTCTCTTTACGCAGGAGGCTCTCTATGCGCGGATTTATGCCGATGAGAATGCGACCTACATTCGATACAAAAAAGGGCTGACTGAAGATCAGAGAGAGGCTTTCGTGTCCTTCCAGGAGAGCGTTAATAATAATATGGAGATCAAGGATTGGATCAAGGGCGTCTGGTTTGAGACGACCTACAAGCGGATCTATCCGTATGACACTCTGGCTTGCGATATTATCGGATTTTCCTCCGGGGAGGGAAGTATCGGTAATTATGGTATTGAGCAGTATTATAATGATGAATTGATCGGAACCAATGGACAGATGTACGGCTATCTGAATCAGGACAGTCTGACAGAGGTAAATGTGATTCAGCCGGTGAATGGTTACACGGTGGTTTCCACCATCGATTCCCAGCTGCAGCGGATTATTGAGGCGAATGTTCAGGAGTTTTGGGACAGTATCGGTGCCAAGAGCGTGGCAGTCATTGCCATGGACCCCAATACCGGGGAGGTGTTGGCTAATGTGGATTATCCAAATTATAATCTGAATGATCCGGATACGGAAGATTTGCAGTATGATGTCAATACACTGCTGACGGCGGCGGAGCTGGAGAGCCTCTCAGAGGAAGACGCGGATAAGCTGGCCTACAGCAGAGCGCTGGATGCACTCTGGAAAAATTATACGACCACAACCAACTATGAGCCCGGTTCCACCATGAAGCCGCTGACGGTGGCGGCCGGTTTGGAAGAGGGAAAGGTTACCCCGTTAAGTACGTTTGTATGCAAAGGGGCTGAGATCGTTGACGGTGAGGAGATTGAGTGTCATGTCCATCCACTGTCCCACGGTACCATAAATCTGAGACAGGCAGTTGTCAGCTCCTGTAACCCGGCGCTGATGCAGATTTCTTTCCGCATGGGAACAGATCTTCTGAGTCAGTATCAGGAGTTCTGGGGCTTTGGCGCAAAGACCGGTGTGGATCTTCCCTACGAGGATGCCGGTCTGCTGATCGACGGCGCATCTATGACAAAGATCGACGGCGCGACCAACGCCTTCGGTCAGAACATGAACGTGACGATCATGCAGATGGCAGCGGCTTACAGCTCTGTGATCAATGGCGGTACTTATTATCAGCCCCATGTGGTAAAACAGATCATCAGTGCAGAGGGGCAGATCGTGGAAAATATTACCCCCACGGTTGTCCGTGAGACAGTAAGTAAAGATACCTCCGAGTTTTTGAAGGATGCCATGAGAGGCGTTCTGGAAAATTCCAGTGCGTGGATGGCCAATGATTTTGAGGGTTATCCGGTAGGCGGTAAGACCGGTACCGCGGAGAAATATCCCCGTGGAAACGGAAAATATGTGGTATCCCTGGCCAGCTTTGAACCCTATGATGATCCCAACCTGTTTATTATGGTGGTGATCGACGAGCCTCACGTTGAGGATCAGTCCAGCGGTGGTTATACCACCAAACTGGCTAATGCGATCTGGCATGATGTGATCGAGTACCGTTATAATGTTGAGCTTGATCCGGTGGAAGAGCCTGAAACACCCGAGAGTGGTGAGAACGGTGAAAACCCCGGCGGCGAGGGTGAGAACGGCGAAGGACAGGAGAGCGAGAGTCAGCCTGCTGAGAATCCCGATGATAGCCAGTCTGCCGATGATCCCAGCGGTGAAAGTCAGGAGGGCGGGGAACCCAGTACTGAGGTACCGATCACCGACCGAGGTGAAAACCCGTAAAAAATGTATGATTTCAGAACGTGATGAATATGTTATAAGGATAGGGAATATGGGAGAAGCCTGTGGAACCGACCAGAACCGTTCATCGCAGAAAAATATTTTTATGTTTGTTACTTGTAGGTGTGATGTTTGCACTGCTGATCAGCAGATGTGCCTATCTGATGATCGCCAAGGCAGACTATTACACGGAAATGGCCGACGATCTTCACTACCGTGAGCGAACGATCAAGGCTGCGAGAGGACTGATCTATGACCGGAACGGGACAATTATCGCCGCAAACAAAGCGGTCTGTACCGTTTCGGTCATTTACAATCAGATGACTGACCGGGAAAAGGTCATCGAAATTTTGTGCCGTGAACTGGAGATGGATGAGGATAGAGTCCGCGGTCTGGTGGAAAAATACTCATCAAGAGAAATCATCAAGACCAATGTGGATTTGGAGATCGGAGAGCGGATTCGTGCTTATAACCTGGATGGTGTGAAGGTGGATGAGGACTACCGCAGATATTATCCCTACGGGACTATGGCCTCCAAAGTGCTGGGATTTACCGGAGGAGATAATCAAGGAATTATCGGTCTGGAGGTCGAGTACGAGGAGGTTCTGAAAGGGGATAACGGATTGATCCTGTCGCTGGCCGATGCGGCCGGTGTGGAGATCGAAAACGCGGCGGAGCTGAGACAGGAGCCGGTGGCCGGCGACAATCTCTATTTGACCCTCGATGTGAATATCCAGCTCTACGCTCAGCAGATGGCGGAGAAGGTCATGGAGGAGAAGCAGGCCAAGGCGGTGTCGGTGATCATCATGAATCCCCAGAACGGGGAGATCTACGCCATGGTCAATGTGCCGGAGTTTGACCTGAATGAGCCCTACACCCTGCTCACAGAGCCGGAAATGGAGCTTAGTAATGAGGAATATGTCAGGCAGCTCAACGCCATGTGGCGAAACCGGAGCATCAATGACACCTACGAGCCCGGTTCCACCTTTAAAATGATCACCGCATCGGCAGCGCTGGAGGAAGGCGTGGTCTCTGTGGACTCCACCTTTCACTGTCCCGGATTTCGGATTGTAGAGGATCGGCGCATCCGATGTCACAAGACCACCGGGCACGGATCGGAAAACTTTGCACAGGGACTGATGAATTCCTGCAACCCGGTATTCATTGAGGTGGGACTCAGACTGGGTGCGGAGAAATATTATCATTATCTGAAAGAATTTGGTCTGCTGACGAAAACCGGAGTGGATCTGCCGGGGGAGGCAGGGACCATCATGCATAAGCCGGAGAATATCGGAGAGGTGGAGCTGGCCACTATGTCTTTTGGTCAGTCCTTTCAGATCACGCCGATGCAGTTGATTACGACGGCCAGCGCCATTGTCAACGGAGGAGACCGGGTGACGCCCCATTTTGGGCTGGAGGTGCGAAGCAGTGACGGAGGACGGATCGAGAGGTTGTCCTACTCGGTGGAGGAGGATGTGATTTCAGACGGCACCAGCGCGCTGATGCGGGAACTGTTGGAGAAGGTAGTGTCCGAGGGCGGCGGCTCAAAGGGCCAGGTGGCCGGTTTTTCTGTGGGAGGAAAGACTGCTACATCAGAGAAACTGCCCCGCGGAAACGGTAAATACATTTCATCCTTTATCGGATTTGCGCCGGCGGATGATCCCCAGGTGATCGCGCTGATCACCATCGATGAGCCGGTGGGGGTGTATTACGGCGGCACCATCGCAGCGCCGGTGATATCGGATATTTTTGAGAAGATATTGCCTTATCTGGGAATTTCAAAGGAATCCACTTGATTCTTTTGGCAAAAGGAATTATACTTTGGAGGATAATTATGAATTATACTGCAGTGATTGCTGTTTTAGTCAGCTTCGGTGTCAGTGCCGTTGCCTGCCCTCTGATCATACCATTCCTGAAACGATTGAAATTCGGGCAGCAGATCCGGGAGGAGGGACCGAAGGAGCATCGAAAGAAATCCGGAACCCCCACCATGGGCGGGCTGGCCTTTCTGCTCAGTATCGTGCTGACCTGTCTGTTTTTTGTGAAGGACTATCCAAAGATCATCCCGGTGCTCTTTGTGACCGTGGGTTTCGGTGTCATCGGCTTTCTGGATGATTATATAAAGGTAGTGATGAAGCGTTCTGAGGGGTTAAATCCCATGCAGAAGCTGATCGGTCAGATCCTGATCGCAGGCATTTTCTGTTTCTATCTGATGTATCATAAGGATATAGCCACCACATTACGGATCCCATTTATGAATGGTTTTCAGCTGGATGTGGGCTGGTTTTTCATTCCGGTCTTTTTTGTCACAGCACTCGGGACCGATAACGGGGTAAATTTGACAGATGGTTTGGATGGACTCTGTGCCAGCGTGACTCTGTTGGTGGCGGTCTTTTTGACGGTGGTGTCAGTGGGAGAAGGGCATGGGATTGAGCCGGCGACCGGAGCAGTGGCGGGGAGTCTGTTGGGATTTTTGCTGTTCAATGTACATCCGGCGAAGGTATTCATGGGTGATACCGGCTCGCTGGCCCTGGGAGGCTTTGTGATCTCCACCATGTTTATGATGCAGATGCCGTTGTTCATTCTGATCGTTGGATTTATCTATTTTGTGGAGACCTTGTCGGTGATTCTGCAGGTGCTCTATTTTAAGCTCACCAAAGGAAAAAGGCTGTTTCGGATGGCCCCCATCCACCATCATTTTGAGCTGGGCGGCTGGTCAGAGACCAGAGTGGTCACCGTGTTTAGCACGATAACCGCACTGATGTGTTTATTAGGATATTTGGCATTATAATCTGCCATGCAAAAGTAAGGATTCTTTGGGCTCGCAAGCTTGCTTCAGGAGCGCAAACGAAGCGTTATTACATCTAATGATAAGGGAGGAAACCATGAAAGATACTTATCTGGTAGCCGGTTGCGGCATCAGTGGAATCGGCGCGGCCAGATTGCTGCTCAATGTGGACGCCGAGGTCATTCTTTATGATGGAAATACGGCGCTTGATCCGGAGGTGATCAAGGGTAAGCTGGATAATCGGGAGGGTGTGTCTGTGGTGCTCGGCGAGCTGACGCCGGAGACCGCGAAGCAATGTAAGGCCTGCGTTATCAGCCCCGGTATTCCACTGACGATGCCCTTTGTGGAGGTATTAAACACCTGTCAGGTTCCGATTTGGAGTGAGATCGAGTTGGCTTATCGGTTTTCCAAGGGAAAACTGGCTGCCATCACCGGAACCAACGGAAAGACCACGACCACCGCGCTGGTGGGCGAGATCCTGGCGGCTTACTATGACTCTGCCTTCGTGGTGGGGAACATCGGTATTCCCTACACAGAGAAGGCACTGGAAATGAGAGCGGATTCAGCTACGGTCGTGGAGGTTTCCAGTTTCCAGCTGGAGACCATCGTGGATTTTCATCCCACCGTCAGCGCCATCACCAATATCACGCCTGATCATCTGAACCGCCATATTACGATGGAAAACTATATCGCAGTCAAGGAGTCAGTCACCAAAAACCAGAGACCAGATGAGGTATGTGTATTAAATTATGAGGACAGTGCGCTGAGAATATTTGGAGAAAAGCTGGACCGCAGGGTGATTTTCTTCAGCAGTCTGCAGGAACTTTCTGAGGGACTGTTTGTCCGTGACAGACGGATCATCTTCCGCCACGATGGGGTGGAGGAAGATATTGTGGCTACCGATGAATTAAATATTCTCGGAAAGCATAATTATGAAAATGCCATGACAGCGATTGCTATCAGTTGGGCCATGGGGGTTCCCATGGATGTGATCCGCCAGGTGGTGAAGCGTTTCCAGCCGGTGGAGCATCGTATTGAGTTTGTGACCAACAAAAACGGTGTGGCATATTATAATGATTCCAAGGGGACCAATCCGGACGCAGCGATTCAGGCGGTAAAGGCCATGGTGAAGCCTACGGTGCTGATCGCAGGCGGATATGACAAGGGCTCTGATTATGATGAGTGGATCGATTCCTTTGAGGGAAAGGTGAAATCGCTGGTGCTTCTTGGGCAGACGGCCGATAAGATCGAGGCGGCAGCCAGAGCAGCTGGTTTTGTCAATATTCTCCGGGCTGAAAGTATGGAGGAGGCGGTAAAGCTATCCGCATCGGAGGCAGTTTCCGGGGACGCGGTGCTGTTATCACCGGCCTGTGCGAGCTGGGGAATGTTTACCAACTATGAGGAGCGGGGACGTATCTTCAAGGAACTGGTGAGAGCACTTTAAATCAGTGTGAGCACTGTAAATGAATGTGCAGCACACAGGCTATTCAGCGCGAGAAGGACAACGGATAACCTGAATGATCAGCGCAGTCAATGTACGCCCGACAGACTAGAGTGGAAGGGTGGAGCGGCTGTGAAGGGATGGATCAGGACAAATCGCTATTATGATTATCGGCTGTTGTGGATCATTCTGGCGCTGGCTGTATTTGGGCTGGTGATGGTGATGAGCTCCAGCTCCTATGCGGCGGCCAAAAAACTGGGAGATTCACTGTACTATTTCAAGCGGCAGGGGATGATCCTTGCTGGCGGTGTTGCGGTGATGATCATCGTGTCGCATTTGGATTATCATCGGTTCTTTCGACTGGCACTTTTTGCGTACATAGGTGCAGTGGTGTTGATGCTGCTGGTCAATTATACGCCCTTCGGTGTGGAGTTGAACGGAAAAAAGCGCTGGTTTGGCATCGCCGGGCATTCTCTGTTTCAGGCGGCTGAGCTGGTGAAGCTGGCCATGATCCTCAGTCTGGCCGTCTGGATCACCAGGCTGGGAAAGCGGGTGGATCGCTGGCCGGTTCTGATCGGACTGGCGTCAGTCTGCCTTCCGTTGATTATTCTGGTGGCGGATAATAATTTAAGTACCGGCATCATCCTGCTGGGAATCCTGTTTGTCATGCTGTTTGTAGCCGGGAGAAAAAAGCTTCGGTTTTTGCTGGCAGCGGGCGGTGTAGGCGGGATAGCGGCGCTGTTCGTATCCTTCCGCGGAAAGCTGGTGGAGTTTGGGATTCTGGAGTCCTATCAGCTGGAGCGCATTGAGGTGTGGCTTGATCCGCTGGCCTACAAGCTGGAGGGAGGCTTTCAGGTACTTCAGGGCCTGTATGCCATCGGCAGCGGAGGTATTTTCGGGAAAGGGCTGGGACAGAGCCTGCAGAAGCTGGGCTTTGTTCCGGAGGCGCAGAATGATATGGTGTTTTCTATCATCTGTGAGGAACTGGGCCTGGTCGGGGCTGCTGCGGTGCTGATTTTGTTTTTGCTGATGCTGTGGCGGTTTGCGCTGATTGCCGGAAATGCGCCGGATATGTTCGGTACCATGCTGGTGACCGGTGTGATGGCCCACATCGCGATTCAGGTGATTTTAAATGTGGCGGTGGTGACCAATACCATTCCCAACACGGGGATTACACTGCCGTTTATCAGTTACGGAGGAACCTCGGTATTGTTTTTGCTGATTGAGATGGGCCTGGTGTTGTCCGTGTCCAATCAGATCAAAATTTGCAGGTAAGGAGACAAAAACGTGGAGCAGAAGAGGAGAGTAAACAAAAAGCTGATCGTGGCGGCAGTACTGATCGTATTGCTGTTTGCTCTCGTGTTCGGTGTTTATCTGTTTTCTCAGAACACCTGGGTGGAGAACATTACCGTCGAGGGAAATGAGCATTACAGTGATCAGGAGTTTCTGGAACTGATTTTTCCGGAGCCATACGATCGGCTTACGGTCAATGTGTGGCTTTCCGAGCAGAGGGATGAACATCGGGAGATTCCCTTTGTCTCCCGCTATGAGATCACACTGAAGGATATGCACTCGGCAGAAATTATGGTGTATGAAAAAAATATTATCGCCTGTCTGGAGTACATGGGCAGTATCATGTATTTTGATAAGGACGGTATCGTGGTGGAGTCGGAGGAGGCAAACAATGAAGGCGTTCCTCAGATCACCGGAATTGAGTTCAGTCAGATTGTGATGCATCAGCCCATTGCAGTGGAGAATCAGGAGATTTTTACAGCGATCCTGAATCTGACCCAGCTGCTGGCTCTCTATGAATTGGACGTGGATCGGGTGTATTATAACGATGATCTGAGCGCCAGACTTTATATGGACGGGCTGAAAGTAGAGCTGGGGGACGGCAGATTTATGGATGAAAAGATCATGGAACTGAAATCCATTCTGCCCAGTCTTGCCGGACAGACCGGTACGCTGTATCTGGACAGCTTTGATCCGGATGCAATCAATCCTCATTATCGGTTTATGCCGGAAAAAAATTGAAAAACCTTGCAATTCAGGGTTGATTATTTTGGAAAAAGACGATATGATAGTCTAAGTGGATAATCGGACAAGCTATGGGCTTGCAAATCAGGGAGGAACAGGATCGTGTTAGAGATAAAGATTAATGAACCGCAGAGTGCGGCAAGAATTATCGTTGTTGGTGTTGGTGGAGCAGGAAATAATGCTGTCAATCGTATGATTGCAGAGAACATACAGGGTGTTGAGTTTATTGGTGTAAATACAGATAAGCAGGCGCTTCAGCTTTGCAAGGCACCCACTGTACTTCAGATCGGTGAGAAGCTGACCAAGGGTCTCGGCGCAGGTGCTAAGCCTGAGGTTGGACAGAAGGCAGCTGAGGAGAGCGGTGAGGAGCTGACTGCAGCGCTGAAGGGCGCAGATATGGTATTCGTCACCTGTGGTATGGGCGGCGGTACCGGTACCGGTGCGGCTCCCGTTGTGGCGGCTATCGCTAAGGAGATGGGTATTCTGACCGTCGGTGTTGTGACCAAGCCTTTCCGTTTTGAGGCCAGAACCCGTATGGAAAATGCATTGAACGGTATCGAGAGACTGAAAGAGGCTGTTGATACTCTTATTGTGATTCCCAACGATCGTCTGTTGGAGATCGTAGACCGTCGTACCAGTATGCCCGACGCGCTGAAGAAGGCAGATGAGGTCCTTCAGCAGGCTGTTCAGGGTATCACAGACCTGATCAATGTTCCCGGACTGATTAACCTTGACTTCGCTGACGTTCAGACCGTCATGAAGGATAAGGGTGTTGCACATATCGGTATCGGCCGTGCAAAGGGCGATGACAAGGCGATTGATGCCGTTAAGCAGGCTGTATCCAGTCCTCTGCTGGAGACCAGCATTGAGGGCGCAAGTCACGTTTTGATCAATATCTCCGGTGATATCGGACTGATGGAGGCAAACGAGGCAGCTACCTTTGTGCAGGAGTTAGCCGGTGAGACCGCAAACATCATCTTTGGTGCGATGTACGATGAGACCGCTCAGGATGAGGCCAGCATCACTGTTATCGCTACCGGTCTGGATGAGAAGCCTCAGGTGTCATCCGTGATGGCAGGCTTCAACTACAAGCCTAAGACTTCTTCCAGCACCCTGCGTGCAGCGGAGACTCCCAAGGCGGCACCTGCTTACACCACTCAGGCACCGAAGCAGGTTACCTACACCAAGCCTACCGTAAAGAAAGAACCCAGCATCAACATTCCTGAGTTCCTTCAGAAAAACAGAAATAAGTAAAGAATTAGAGCTGCGCACAGAAAAATGCGCAGCTCTTTTAATGTTTTTGGGAAGGGATATCAAGGATAAACCCGAAAAACACGCTCTCGCAGCGGATACTATTTTTCGGTGCGCAGCTTTTGGTACAAAAAAGGGAGTGTTACCCGTGACCTGTGCATATCACTGAACAGGTCACGGTGCAACACTCCCTAAATTGTTATAAAAAAGGGCTCTTTGTCAAGAGTTGGGGTAAAATATTTTCGAGGCATGGGATTATTCCTGTGCCTCGTTTATGTTAATGCAAGGAATATCCGATTTCTAAAGTTGTCAAAGTTCCGATAACCAAAGGCATTTCGCTTGATTACCTTG
>JAFTXG010000007.1 GCA_017461725.1 Lachnospiraceae bacterium | reverse complement strand
TTTCATCTTATGGGCCACTAGCTCAGGCGGTAGAGCACTTGACTTTTAATCAAGTTGTCCCGGGTTCGAGTCCCGGGTGGCTCACTCTAATTTAATATGCATACTAAAAGCCGGTTGATTGTCAGCCGGCTTTCACTTTATCCAAATGCGAGATATGCTTTTTTACTGCGATCAGTTCGTTTGCCTGGTGGAGATACCGGCGAGTCGTTTTTATATCCTCATGCCCCATGAGTGCCTGGAGTAAAAGAGGGTCTACCGGTTTTTCATCCTCATAGTTATCTAGACAATGGTTGGTGGCGAAATTGTGTCTGCACTTGTGTGGAGACAGCTTGAACGGCAACCGGTTTTGCAGATCGTGGAACATCTGACTGACGGCATTTAGTGACCATACACCCCCATGAATGCCTGCAAAGAACAATTCGCTTTCATACGGACACTCTGCCAGATATGCGTTTAAACATTCCGCTGTGAAGTCCCCAAAGGGAGCATAGCGCTGTTTATTTCCCTTGCCGGTGACAATTATCCTATGTTCGGCAAAGTCCACGTCCTCACGGCGAAGATAACACGCTTCTGCCCGGCGAATACCGGAATCCAGAAACAGAGCCACCAGAGCAATATTCCGTAGGCGCACCCATTCCGGTGTCCCTTGCACAGTGTCAAAGATCAGCAGTATATCTTCTCGGCTGTACATTTTGATTTCCTTTTTCGGCATTTTGGGTACCTTGATCTTGTCGTACCGGTAGTTGACCTCATACTCACAAGAACACCACTTCAAGAATATACGTGCTGACCGGATATAGCTTGACTTGGTAGATTGCGAGTATGAAGCAGACTGTACACTTTGCAAAAACCGGTATATATCCTCTTGCCTGATAGATTCGAGTTCCCAGTTTTCAAAATACCGGAGTAAAGGCAGACACTGCCACCGGTACGCATCTAGACTATTCTCTGACAATCCAGACGCTGACTTATACAACATGAAGTTGTCAAAGGCTTCCTTTACGATCATACTAACTCCTCAAGTAAATCCAGTTCTCGCATTTTCTGCACTGCTTTTCTGTACTTGTAGTCCTCGATCTGGTCCCGATCTTCCGGTTTCATACGTTCCAGACCACTTTTCCACATATCGTCAACGATAGCAAGGCTTTCCCCCTCGGCTTCAATGACCATTGCGAGAGATCTTCCGCACTGCTGAATCAAATAACTGCGTTTCTGTTCAATCGTTGTTTCCGGCGGTGCAACGTACAATGACAGCTTTTCGACACCACGGCAAAACGCATCCCACTTAGGATCAACCGGCAAGCGATCCTTGCGACCCTCTCCGGGAATATGTATCGAGATATATTGCTTCAAGATTCCGACAGCTACCGATCCAATGGTTTCTCCGCTTGCCAGATACTCCGCTATGCGGTGCGCATAGTCCTTTTTGGCTTCCAGTTCCCAACGCACCCACGCAAAGTCTATGCGTTCCTCGCTGTCCTCTGGAAGTTTGCTGTTCTGCTCCGCTTGCTTGTCATATACTCGCAGCATAAGATCGCTACTTCCCTTGCCGAGATATACAGTCTTACCGGTAACAAGGTTTCCATCAAAATCATAATCTGCAACCGGTCTCCATGATCTCCACTTCGAGATCACAGACTTTCCACTCCGAAGATGTTCTTCTAATTCGTCCACAGAATAGTAATTTCCCCCAAGATCATCAGTAGCAAGATCGATTCGTGTAAATCTACCCTCATACTGCAATAACGTCTCCAGCAATCTTGCCAGTGCCAGATCGCCTATAGTTATCTCGTGATCGTATGCAAAGTGTTCCAGACAGTCTGACATTGCGCTACCGGGAATGCTAACATGGATTCCCATGCCCTCATTACCATCCGAAAGGATAGATAAACCGAGCATGTTTCTATGCTGCACGCGATATCCATTTGCACCGCACTTTGCCAGACTAAAGTTTTCTGGACTATATCCCAATATCTCCATAACGTGTTCCGGTGTCAGACTCTCATCGTGAAGCGTGACCCTTATCCAGTCCACTTTACATCTCAATTCATTGATAACAGAGTAATTTTCCATTGTTTCCCCCCTAGTTTGGAATTACTACCCCCGTGTTACTATACGGGGGTTAATGAAATTTGCGGGTGTCCCGATGAGGTATCGGCGGGGCGCTGGCGGGTCTCCCTCGCATGCGCCCTCGCCGGTGATCCTCACGCTCCCAGTCTCTCCAACGCAAACCGCAAAGCCATTTCTGATCGTATCCAGTCATGCAGATCGGCGAACTCATCAATCGCCCATCCATCACAGGCTCCATTCTCTGCATAGTCGTTTAAGACCGCATGTACAAAGCCCTGTCCGGCGATCAGCTCACGATCCGGCAAGCGGTGAAGCGTTTCTCTGAAAGCGTCCTCATGTGCTACTGCCATAAGATCACCCTTTCAATGTTCCTTAATGGGTACAAAATGTTCCCTAGAGATACATTACCACATCTGTTCCGTATTGTCAACAAAAAGTTTATATTTGGGAACACGATTTTGATTGACCTATTGCCCAAAATGACGTATAATCAAAGGCAGAAACGGAGGGATTTTCAATGGGAATCAGATATTACAAGCTGTTCGATTTATTAAACCGGAGAGGGATGAAGAAGTCCGATCTACGTTCTATTCTTTCCCCCAAGACTGTTGCGAAATTATCTAAAGGCGAATATATAAGCGGTGAAGCAATCGAGAAAATATGTGTATTCCTCGGATGCCAACCCGGCGATATTATGGAGATCACAGTCGGCGAGTTCAAAACACCAAGCGACCAAGATATGTATGTTACACCCCATATTGACACAAATGAAATTGATGCAACCGATGGGAAAACATATATTATCGAATCTAGTAATTACAATATTTGGAATCGCGATCTTTTAACTGGCGAATCTGAACTTGTAGACACCATAGACGCAGAAGAAATAAACTAGCGGTAGGGACAAATCTCTACCGCTACTTTTTTGGCTATCGAGCAAGGCTGTCGGCTCCGTCCGTTCCGCTCCTACACGCGACACTGCGCTCGCAGCGTCTGCGCTTCGCTGGCCGATGCGGTGCTCATGACGCGCTCCGGTACTCACTGGTAATGCGCCTACGGCGCGCGAGTTGGCAGAGCCTACCGCCAGAGCATGGCTACACACGAGTCTATATCATCCGCCAGTGTGAGAGGGTGGTCAAAGCGTGCGCCTGTCAGATCGGCAACCGCTGGATGATCTCCGCACCCCTCATAAACGGCAACCGCAAGGTAATGCTGGTCTTGTGGGCGGTCATGCGATCCGCTTCGCTCCCGCATTTGGCTCCGCAAGATGGCTCGGCGGGCATGGGCTGAGAAGCGCCCCTGTCCCACCTCGGCAACCATTCCCGGAGTGATCGGAGAGCGCTACAGACATTATTCCCTAACCTTTTAATCAAGTTGTCCCGGGTTCGAGTCCCGGGTGGCTCACTCTAAATAAAGGATATTCAAAACCCTGAACATTCTTAATTAAAGGAATGTTTCTGGGCTTTTTATTTTTAGGTAGTGTTTTATTTGTGATAGAAAGAAAACCTCGCATAAGCTAATTAGTATAGCTATACGAGGTTTTTAATTATGCTGAAATTCGATTGAGTTCAAAGAAAATCTTGATCATATTAATAAATTTCATGACTAGCTTTCCGTCATTCAGCACACAACGGTAAATTTGATCTCCATGCTGGAGTTCTAAATGTTTACCGGGCGTGAAGGGAAGTGTAGGAATATTTGTTGTCGGAATTACTAAATTTACCTTATTGTCATTGATGAAACCATCTAATTGAAAATGATCTCTGCAAAGACTTACCGTGCCGTGTCCTACTTCGACAAATCTCTTTTTTGCGTAATCGATCATATGAATCTTTGTCGCTGCGCAGATAGTTTTTTCTATTCCTTGTTCAATCTTCGTTTTTAATTCTTCATGAATAAACTTACTCCAATCGGAAACGTAGCGCATTTCTCTTCCAAGACCGCGGTGATTGTGTAGAAAAGCATATTCATCACTGGTTTCTTCATATCCACAGTGGTTGCAGTAAATGGTATGCTTATCCTTTATTTTCATGGAAAACTCTGTTTTACAGTGTGGACACATATAGAGAACATTTTCCAGGCCTTCAATGTTATCATTATCCTTGTATTTTACCTTTAACGTTTCCTGTTCCCGGTAAGCATCAAACAAAATGGCTTCATCAGTCCGTCTCTGAATAGTCTTAAGATCCAGAGATGTCAGTTCCTCTTTGGAAAAGAGTTTATAAACATCCATGTAGGTTTTGCCTGGTCTCATACCACTGCTCCATTTGGGCATAGCGAAATAAGTACCGCTGGTCTTTGCAATATAGATGTCTGCTTTCAACATCTTCAAAAACTTGTAAGTAGCTGTAGGAATAGGAGTGGAAATGCCATCTTCACACATAAGTCCGGCGGGATAAAGAACCAAAACTTCACCGTTTTCGATGACTGCTTTCATTTTTTTGATGTCCTCAAAGGAGGTTTGAAATTGCTGTTTAGGGATCATGCCCAGTTTATCAATAATTTCCTTCACAGGAAGCGAATGATAAAAAGAATTGCTGACAACGAAGGTCATGGGTCTCTTGGTGATGCCGATTAAATTGACGAAATCAAAGGCTGCCTGGTGGTTGGCAATTACAACGAAAGGTCCTTTTTTCCCATTTATCTCATTTCTGAGAATCTTCCGTTTGAATATAAATGTTGAAACAAACCAAGACACTCCTTGGGTGAGTCGGTAATAAAATAGGTTTGGTCTTTTGTATCTCATCATTATTCTCCAGGTAATGGGATTTTATTGGATTATAACACAATTGTTAAAAAAATGAAAGTATTTATTAAGAATGTGTAAAGATATTTTTAAGAAATGGTCCATATATAAGAATATTTTGTGACAAATTAATTTTAAATAAGGAAAGATTGTATTTAGGGGGAGAACAGTGTAAAATAGAAAAAGAATATTTTATTTAAAAATAGAAATGTAGAAATGGAACAGAAATAAATAAGGGGGTTGCCCATGCAGAAAAAGCGTTCAAGAGTTCATATTGGTTTGCGAACAATAAAAACGGTGGCAGCGGTTATTATTTCCATGATTGTGGTGGATTCCTACGGTGCCACTACGTCCAAATTGATTTTTGCGATGTTGGGAGCGATGGCGGCTGTTCAGCCGACATTTAAAGAATCGATGGAATCCTGCATTACACAAATCGTGGGTGTATTGTTTGGTGCGATGGCCGGTGTACTTTTGCGCTTTCTGCCGGTGCATCCTCTGGTGGCAACTGGTATCGGAATGGTGCTGGTGATCACACTTTATAACGCTTTTCGGATTCGTTTTTCACCATCATTGCCCTGTTTTATTGTGGTGATGGTGTGCACGACACCGGATGTTCAGCCGATGACATATGCATTTGGCCGTATCTGGGACACAGCAATCGGTCTTGGTATCGGTATGTTGATCAATACATTGATTTTTCCCTATGATAACAGTCGGCAGATTCGATTGACGGCAGAGAGTCTGGACAGAGAATTGATTTTGTTTTTGGAGAATATGTTCGACGGCGATGATGTGTTGCCAAGGGCAGAGGTGATGTCCGGCAAGATTGATGATATGGCGAGACAACTGAAGATATTTGAAAATCAAAAGTTGGTACTTCGTTTGAATCGGCAGCGTCAGGAGCTTGAGCAGTTTAAAATCTGTGAGGGCAAAGCTCGTTTGCTGGTGGCGGAGATGGAGGTCCTTTGCCGGATGGGAAGACCGGGCAGGCTCAATGAAGTAAATCGTGAACGCCTGGTTAATTCCGGTGCGGAGATCAGGGATCAGAGAGCGTTGGATATGGTTTATGATTTGGATATTGTGCAGAATCAGGATATCGTACAAAATCAGGATATCATACAAGACCAGGATGTCGTACAGGATCAGGATATCGTACAAGATATCGTAACAAATTACCACGTGAGTAGGATTCTTAAGTTGAGGGAAGAACTGCTCGGTGCGCTGGGGAAAATTCAGGAAACTCCAAATCGAGAAACGTCAACACTGAAAGAGTCAACTGTGGAAGAGTCAACTCAGGGAATGTCAACGCTGAAAGAGTCAACTGTGGAAGAGTCAACTCCGGAAATGTCAACGCTGAAAGAGTCAGCTCCGGAAGCGTCAGATTCCGCAGTATCAATTCCAAAGGCGCCAATTTCGGAGACGGAGAATGTGTTATCGGGCAGGGAAAATAATGAAAAAAGAAAATAGTAAAACAAGTTACATTCTGTCCGGGATAATAAATTGTTGTCTGGTCATACTAACAGTGGCAGGTCTGGTTGGCTGTGGAACAAAGGATCAGGCCGGAGGAAAGGACGGATATATGCAGATTACATCTCAAGAAGCAAAGAAAATCATGGATACCCAGGAGGATTATATTATTCTGGATGTGCGTACCGCGCAGGAATACGCGGAAGGTCATATTGCAGGCGCGATATTGATCCCGGATACAGAAATCAGCGAGAGGGCAGAGGATGAGCTGACCGACAAGGATCAATTGATTTTGGTCTATTGCAGAAGCGGCAGACGGAGTAAAAACGCGGCGGCAGAGCTGGCAGCTATGGGATACACAAATGTGAAGGAGTTTGGCGGGATTCTGGACTGGCCTTATGAAATTGGCAAAGATTGAAAGAAAAAGGACACATTTGCACTGGCTGAGATGCTCAGGCAAACATGTCGTTTTTGTATAAAGTTACGTCCATGAGAAAGGGAGCACAATTTATGAATCGAGAGGCTCGACTTCAATCTCAGCCTCCACATTTACCTGTCCATCCTCACGAATTGTTCGGAAGTAATAAATGTTGCCTACCTGACCGCGGTATACCTGCAGCTTTTCTCCGAGCGGTGCCTCGGCTTTAAACTTGATGCCGATGGAGTTGACAAAGAGAGCGTTTATTCCGGGAATATAGTCGCAGAGCATATCCAGATAGCGGGTATTGTTCATGTGACGAATATAATCAGTCTCGCTGTAGCGGACTGTATGTTCGCCGATTTTTTCAAGAGAAACGGTAGTCGGAATGCGGGTTTGAGTGGGTTTGTCCAAAACCAGCAGCTCATCGGTACAATAGAAAAGCTCTATCTCATTTACTTTATAGATATGTCGGTCGGTCAGATCCACCAGAGCCCAGATCGTATTGACCTCAGCAATCGGTTCATCATCACGGGTGATCTGATAACAGCGATTGAAAAATACACCCTTGCTGGGGCAGGCCCAGGTATTAGCTTGAATATTATCATAGGCGCGGATAGGTTTATAATAGCGCATTCTCAGACAGTTCAATAAAAAGGCCTGATTTTTTTCTGCCAGTTCCTCCCAGTTGGGGTGCTGTGCTTTGATCTGGTTATTGCCTGCCTCCTCCATGAGACGGAGGGCTGTAGCGGGGGACAGATTTCCAGCGGAGTCAGTGTCAACAAAACGAATGGAGAATTGATCGGTCCATTTCATAATAATACTCCTTAAGTTAAAGTAGAACGATATTTGGTCTGAATTCATCGGATAAAACGGTACAGACGATAGTATAGCATAGAAAATCAATACTGTCAAAATAGTTATCCACAGTGCTAAGTTATCCACAAAAAAATGTGGATTGTGGACAACTTGTGGATAAGTGAATAATTTGAAATGAGTTATCCACAATAATGTGTATACCGTGGTGGATAAGTAGTGGATTGTTTGTGGATTTATAGTGGATATAGGGTGGACAACTATATTGTATTTGTGTACAACCTAAGATTCGTAAAAAGTCAAAAAAGATTTAATGTTGAAAATCAGAAAAGATTTAAAGTTGAGATACCATATAGGATTGACTGTTTTGGCGGTTGCTGTTATACTATTGTATAATAAAATAAGATTTAGAAATGCGATGAAGGAAAGAGTAGGTGCATTTTCCTGCCGTACAGAGATTCCGTGGTGCTGAGAGCGGAGGGCAGAGATGGACTGAAGATGGCTCCGGAGCGGCGTATCGAGGTGTTTTTGCTAAGGTTACGACGGGACCGCCCGTTATAGCGGTTGGGTATTGGAAATGATTTCTGGAGAACATGAAGAGCTGTGTTTGGACCAGAGATTTGGATGTACCTGCAGAGGCATGCGTTGCGAGGCGCAGGCGAAAAGAAGTGGTAACACGGGACATGGTCTCGTCTTCTGAATAACAGGAGGCGGGCTTTTTATTTTATAGAAAGAGTTTCTATAAAATCCAGGTGAGTATGTTCAGATAAGTGAAGACTTCTCACGAAAGAAAGCTTTGCCGGGATAGCTGCCGGAGACGGCGGAAACAGATATAAAGGAGGAATTGACATGCCTATCAGAATTGCGAATAATTTGCCGGTGCGAAAGCAGTTGGAGGATGAAAATATTTTTGTCATGGACGAGGCGAGAGCGATTGCACAGAATATTCGTCCGCTGGAGATCGTGATTTTGAACCTGATGCCCCTGAAGGAGGCGACTGAGCTGGCATTGCTGCGCAGTCTTTCCAACACGCCGCTGCAGGTAAATATCACGTTCATGCGCACAGAGTCCTACGAATCCAAAAATGCGGCAAAGTCTCATCTGGATCAGTTTTATATTACCTTTGAACAGGTCAAGGACAAATATTACGACGGCATGATCATCACCGGGGCGCCGGTGGAGATGATGGAATTTGAGGAAGTGGAGTATTGGCCGGAGCTGGCGGAGATTATGACCTGGACGGATACCCATGTGACCTCCACGCTGCACATTTGCTGGGGGGCGCAGGCCGGTCTCTACCATCACTACGGAATTAAGAAGTATGCGCTGGGCAAAAAGCTGTCCGGTGTGTACACTCATTATCCGATTCATCGCAGAACACCGCTGATCCGCGGTTTTGATGACTCTTTTATGGTTCCTCAGTCCCGATATACAGGTGTGAGAAGAGAGGATATTGAGGCAAATCCGGATCTGAAGATCGTTGCGGAGTCCGAGATCGCCGGCCCTTATCTGATCATCGGAAAGGGCGGACGGGATATCTTTGTAACAGGACATCCGGAGTATGATAATATGACGCTGGATCAGGAGTACCGCCGTGACCTGGCGAAGGGCATCAACCCGGATATCCCAGAGAATTATTATATCAATGATGACCCGGATCAGATGCCGATCAAGTCCTGGAGATGCCACGCGAATACGCTGTATGCGAACTGGCTGAATTATTATGTTTACCAGGAGACGCCTTATATCCTCGGAAAAAGGGTGGAAAACTAAGGTTTTTTAAAGCGGAAAAAATATGCGATTTGCATATTTTGGCGTATTTTTATACCATCGTGGCGTAAAAATGGGGTACAGCCGAAAAAGCGAGGGGTACAGATTTTCTCTCCCAGAAAATTAAAAAAGGTTGACGATGCCGTGGGCGATTCAAATTGCCTGCGGCTTTTTCTGTTCATCCGAATCACATATTTTACATATCTAATTTTCAGCTGTTACAAAAAAAGAGTTGCATGTAAAGTTTCTTTCTGCTAAAGTGAAAAAAATAGAGATAGAAAATCAAACGGAAGAAATATATCTTTATGTTGAAGGGATGTGCAATATGTACTCATTGATCATTGCGGAAGATGAATTCACGACACGCCGGGCACTTGTGAATATGGTCAAATGGAATGAACTCGGATTTTGTGTGGACGGAGAGTTCGCGGATGGACAGGAAGTTCTTGAATATTTGAAAAGTAATACTCCGGATGTGATTTTGACGGACATAAAAATGACGGATGTCAGCGGGATTGAAATCGCACGGTTGGTGGCAGAACAAAATCTGCCCATTCAGGTTGTTTTCTTGTCTGCGTATAAAGACTTTTCCTATGCTCAGGAGGCAGTGGAATATAATGTAGCCTATTACCTGCTTAAACCAGTGGATCTATCCAAATTGCGAGGGATTTTTGGGAAATTAAAGGAAAAGCTGGACAAGCAGGCGTTTGATGAGAATATGATTCGTGACCGAGCGGAGCATTATGAACGGTTGATGAATTATGAACGGCAGCAGTTTGTGACAGATGCCTATTTTGGTGCACTTGTCAATCCGGATAGGAAGGCAAGGCGGCTGGGATTGATTTCGAGAAATCAGGAAAATGGGAGCCGCTTAATTCTGGTGAAGATCGTTCTGGAGAATGACCAGTCCTATCATGATTTTTGTGGGAACTACGGAAAACAGGAACTTCAGGATCAGATAGAGCACGTGTTGAGTTTTTATCACTCAAAGCTGGAGCATTATCCAATTACATGGGGAGTTACAAAAGAAGAAAGATTATTTCATGTGGGTGTTTTCTGGGAAAATGAGAGAGAGCATTCGAACAGCTACGAACCACAAAAACTGGCAGAAGCGATCTTCAACCTGATGGCTCTTCGTGTGGAAATTCCCATTTTTCATCTGTTGGAATCCTCGTCTGAACTGATCAATTATGCTGGAACGATGAGGAACCAATTGACCGAGGAAAATTTTGCACACAATCGAGAGTATTTACAGCTTTTGCGCGATCAAAACAAGCTGCTTTGTTCTTATTTAAGTCAGAACAGTTCGGAACAGGGGTTAAAGCTGGCGGAAACCCTATTTGATAACTACATTAGAGGTGGAATCGCCTTTGCAAAGAGGCAAAGCTTATACACGGTGACGAGATTGCTGGATGAGATTGTTGCAAATGATTTAGTGGAGTGGAATCGCCTGTTCGCCCAGTGTGTACCTGTATCTGTTTTTTCAGGGACGAAATATAATGAGTTCAAGGAATGGATGCTCCGGAGTATCCGGCTCTTGTTTGACTACACAAAAGAAAAAACAGAAGCAAACAGGAGCAGTAGTATCGGAGAAATCATGGATTATCTGCGAAATCATTACAGTGAAGATATCACTCTGAATGAAATTGCAGAGAAGGTCTACTTAAATCCAGCCTATATAAGCCGATTGGTTAAGGAGCAGACAGGAAAAAACTATACCGAGCTTGTAATGGAAATGCGGATTGACAGGGCTGTGGAGTTGTTGAAGAACACGGACATGTATGTATATGAAATTGCGGAGGCAGTGGGATATAAAAATTTGAAGTATTTTTACCGCGTGTTCCGTAAGATCAAGGGAAAATCGCCTAACGATTACAGACCGGAGAGCAAATAAGACTGAAACGATGCAAAAAAAGGATAGGCCACAGTATGCACAAAAAATTAGGACGTTTTGATTTTGCTTACAGAATACAGAATCGACAATTTCAAAAGCTGTTTTTTAAAAACTGGCTGCAGGTTTTTCTGGGCATTGTGCTGCCGCTGATCCTCTGTGTCAGTATTATCTGGTATCATTCAAAGAAAAGCCTGTTAAATGAGATCGATACAGCGGCGAACCGAAGTACCAGCAATACCATGGCGACGATCGATGTGTTGTTGGAGGAAATATACAATGCACTGGAACGGCAGATGTCCAATGAGAATGTATCATCTTTTTTTCGGATGGTCCGTGTAGAGCCGCAGAAGTACGATTATATTGCCGTGGTTCGGTCAGTTCAGGATATACTTTATACCAACTACCGGGAAAATCTGTATTACTCGGTGGATGCATATTCGCCGATGGGCGATTATATCGTTTCCACACCGCATAAAGCTCATACCTATAATTACTTTTCAGACAAGAATTTGATCGATGGATTTTATGCCCATCTGGAAATGCAACCGGACCAGACACTGTTTGCACTGCCGAGAACGGTCTATCAGAAAGCTGACAAAATCGAGAAGCGGGTGATCACCTTTTATTGGGCGGCAACCATGGGAGCGGGGAAGAAGGCATTTTCTTCCATCAGCGTTGATGCGGATAAATTTATTGGCTACATAACAGATAATCACGAGAGAATGCAAGGCTCCTATCTGATCGTGGACAAAAACAATCTGGTGGTTTTGGATACGGCCGGTCAACTGAATGATCAGTACATTGAACTGCCGGAGGGTGACGAGGTTACAGCGATTACTGCAGAGATTAACCGACAGCTAATGCGGGTAATTTGTGTTCCCATGAACAGGTTTGGCTGGAAATGTGTCCAGATGGTGCCCATGGAGGAATACGAGAGCACCACAAATCAGCAGCAGAGATTGGTAATGATGATTCTGGTTACTGCATTGGTGGTGGCTGTGGTACTTTCCTACGGTATTACCTGTAGGTTATTCAGACCGGTGGATGCTATTTTGCGCTTGCTGGAAAATCCCTCGGATCAACTCAGGGTCGGAGACGAGGACGGCGAGATACAGTATATGCTGGTGTCCATGCTGGAGGTGTTCCAGAAAAATTTGACACTGGAGCAGGAGATGCTCGAACGTGTGGCTGCTCTCAGACGTGTTCGAGCCAAAGCACTGCAGGAGCAGATGACGCCGCATTTCCTCAATAATGTTCTTCAGGCCATCAACTGGACAGCGATTGAGGAGACAGGAAAAGAGGACAGTATCACCAGCAAGTCGCTGATCTTGTTGGCGGACATCCTGTGTACGGCGAAGACATATAAGACTAATATCACTACCGTTGCGGAAGAAATTGCATACACGAAGAAATTCGTGGAGCTGGAATGCCTGCGGTATGGTCCCAACATCCATTGCTATTATGAGATTGACCCTACAGCCGAGCAAATGCCGATTCCCTGTATTTCCCTACAGACACTGGTGGAAAATGCGATCAGCCATGGCCTGCAGCCCAGACGGGCCAGTGGAAATATTTATATTTCCATCAAGGCGCTTCAGGGAAATGGATTGCATATTTGCGTTGAAGATGATGGTTTGGGTTTTGATGAGGACAAAATCAGGGAAATCTTTGGGCTGTTACAGGAAGAATACATCTATGTGGGTGAGCATCTGGGAATCATTAACCTGTTCCAGCGTTTTCGCCTGATCTATGGCGAGAAATGTGAATTTGATATCAGAAACAGAAAAGACGGAGGCGCGTGTGTGGAAATCAAAGCGCCGGCGCTTACGGAGGATTGGATACAGAGGGCGAACAGACAGTAGCGTTTCCATAAACAGGAAGTTAAAGATTAGGCTGTGTGTGCTAATATAGTGCACACAGCTTTTTTCTTTGGGACATAATTGCCTTTTAGTATAAGGTAAAGTAAATTTTGTGGGAAACAGGTAAAAAAAGTGAACTGCTATATAAAGAAACGGAAAAAATGTTGAAAAGATAAAGGATAAACGGGTAAAAGTAGTGAGGTTGCACAAAAAAAGGCAAAATGTTAAAATTTATGCAGAAAAACCCATGAAAGAGGTAGAACGATGAACGGGAAACAAAGTAAAGCTATTGTGAAAAAAAATCATCCGTTATTAGCGCATTTTAAACGCTTCTACTGGCTGTATGTTTTTCTGATTCCGGGACTGTTGTCTATTTATCTGTTTAAACTGAGTCCGATGTATGGATTACAGCTCGCATTTAAGGATTTTTCACTGGCTAAAGGCGTATGGGGCTCTGAGTGGGTCGGCTTGGAACATTTCAGGACGCTGTTTAAATCGGTTAATTTTCTTCGTGTATTGAAAAACTCTATTGTTACCAGTGTTTTGCGTCTGCTTTGGGCATTTCCATTTCCGATTATACTGGCGCTTCTGCTGAACGAAATGAAAAATGAGAAGTATAAGCGTACGATACAAACGATCGTGTATCTGCCTCACTTTATATCATGGGTTATCGTTATTACCATGGTGACGGCGTTGCTTTCTAAATCTGAGGGTGTCATCAACACGTTGATTGTTGCCTGCGGTGGAGAGAAAATTGACTTTCTGACGAGCACAAAGTGGTTTAGACCTGTATTGATCGCATCTAGCATCTGGAAGGAAGCAGGTTGGGGAACGGTTATCTATATGGCGGCCTTGGCCGGTGTGGATGTGCAGCTGTATGAGGCGGCAATGATCGATGGTGCTAACCGATGGCAGCGGCTACTTCACATCACCGTCCCCTGTATCCTCGGAACTGTAACGATCATGCTGATCATGAAAATGGGAGATATTTTGAATAATGGCTTTGAACAGATCTGGCTTTTGCAGAATGCGCCCAACAAGGAGATAGCGGAGGTGCTTGAAACCTATTCCTATCAGGTGGGTTTACGAGAGGGGCGGTTCAGCTTTGCCACCGCAATCGGATTCTTTCAGTCGCTAGTTGGTATGGTTATGGTATTTTTGTCTAACTTTTTATCAAAGCGAATGGGAGGAAACGGTTTATGGTAAAGACGACGATCAAGAAAAATACGAAAATCAAGGAGAGTATTCCGGAACGTATCTTTGCGGTGTGCAATTATATCCTGTTGACACTGGTGGCGATGGCGATGCTTTACCCTGTGCTCAATATTGTGGCGGTCTCTTTATCCAATTATAATGAATATCTCAAAGCGCCTTGGATTATACTGCCGAGACGTTTTACCACAGCGGCTTACGAACTGGTGTTTGAAAATGCATATTTCTGGAGGAGCTATTTAAATAGTATCATTGTAACGGTGGGGCATACAACATTGAGCCTTATGGTGACGGCTCTGTTCGCCTGGCCCCTTGCGCGAAAAGAGGTTAAGGGTAAGTCTGTCCTGATGGCGATTTTGATCTTTACGATGGTTTTCAATCCGGGAATGATCCCCAATTACCTGAATATTCAGAAGTTGGGACTGCTGGATACTCTGTGGGCGTTGATTATTCCCGGAACCTTCAGCGCATTTAACTGTGTGATCATGATGAGTTTCTTCCGCGAACTGCCCTACGAGCTGGTTGAGGCAGCGATGGTGGATGGCGGCTCTGAGCCATATATCTTTACGAAATTGGTACTGCCCTTGTCAAAGCCGGTTCTTGCTTCGGTTACTCTGTTTTTGGCGGTTGGGACCTGGAACTCTTACTTTGGCGCTCAGATTTACATATCAGATAGAGATTTGTGGCCTATGGCGCTGACACTGAAAGAGATCCTGATGACTGCCTCTACCCAGCTTTTGGAAGCGGAAAGCGATCCTATGGCTTTGTCTAGTGCTTTTACTGAAGTAAAAACCAGAACCATCCAGTATGCTTCAGTAGTTATTGCTACACTGCCGATTATGTGTGTTTATCCTTTTCTGCAAAAGCATTTTTCGAAGGGCGTTATGGTAGGCTCTGTAAAGGGATGATTGAGCCCTTTTACATAGAAAAAAATATTTTAAGGAGGAACAAAAAAATGAAAAGAATCGTGGCACTGTTTTTGGCGACGGTGATGATCATGACAGCGCTTTCTGGTTGTGGAAACACGAAGCCTGCGGAAACGACCGGGGGAACTCAGACGCCTGTTGTGGATCAGAGCGGCGAAAGCAAAGAAAGCGACGCAACACAGGACTCCGATGAACCGGTAAAACTTAAGATCATGCTTCACAATGTATCGGCTGTTCCTGAGGGCTCCATTGCTGACCAGTGGTCGACAATTTTGGAAGAAAAACTGAATCTGGAGATTGAGTGGATTCTGCCGCCCGCATCGGGTTATGAGGAAAACCTTCAGATTACTCTGCTCAATGAGGATAAGCCGGATGTAATCTGCTTCCCTACAAATTGGGTTTATCAGACTTCTTTCCAGGATGCATGCGAGTCGGGAATGTTTTATGACCTTTCCGATATGCTCGGTAAGTATGAGAACATTATGGCACATACTGCCCAGATGTCCTGGGATTCACTGGACATTTTCAAGGATGGAAGAATCTGGGGAGTTCCCCGTTCGTCACCTGCCCGTGCAGATGGTCTTTGGCTTCGTCAGGACTGGCTGAACAATCTGGGTATTGAGTACACCGAAGGTGAGTTTTTGACGTTGGACGAGTTTTATGACTTGATGTATGCATTCACCTATAATGATCCGGATCAAAACGGTGTCGATGATACCTCTGGCTTGATGCTTTTTTCTGAGGAGTCGGGCTTACTGTTCCCTACTATTGCCCGTATTTTCCATATTGGAGATGGCTTTCCATGGTATGAGATGGAAGATGGCACATTGGTTGATTTGAAGTATTCTAAAGAGTACGATTACTACAAACAGTATCTTACATTCATCAATAAGTGTTGGGAGGCAGGTATTGTAGAGCCGGATGCATTTGCGATTGATTATGCTGTTGCATTGGAGCGTGATGACCAGGGCCGATATGGTATTCGGCATGGTTATCCAGGCAACATGCCGATTGGGCCTGAAGAGGGTTCTGGTAAAGAATACGTATATTGCCCCGGTGTTGTGATAGATGGCGATCCCATTGGCACCTATACATACGGTACGACCAGTACGGGTGTCTGGTATTACTATGCGATTTCCAGCACCTGTGAGCATCCTGAAAAGGTATTGGAGCTGTTCGATTACGTTCTGTCCGACGAGCAGTGGGTGAACCTGAATGGTAAGAGTCTGATCAACGTTGGATTTACTAAGGACGCAGAAGGAAATTATGACTACTCTATGACCGAGCAGATTGCGGAAAAGGATAAGGAAAACGGAACTAATCTGGCAACTACTAGTTTGATCAATATGTTCCTGCGCCGCTCCGATGGAGTAGAGTTCTTTATCGACAAATCTCTTACTCCCGAACAGCAAAAGCATATTGCTGATCTGATTCAAGAGACCTTCGATTTGCACTGGGAGGCAAAGGGGATCGGTTATGCGCCGAAAATTGTAACGGATCCTGTATTCATTGAGTACAAGAACTACATGATCCAGGAGGAAGCGAAGATCATTACTGGAGACAAACCCGTTGAGTATTGGGATGAGTTGTTGGATGGTTTCTATAAAGCCGGCTACGACAAATACAAAGAAGATATGATTGCTTATATTGAGTCTACTAAATAATTGTTAGCGATGGAATGCCGGTTCTATAGTTTTATCTGTAGAACCGGCATTTACTTACATGATGTGTGGAGAATTTGATAATGAAACTTAGCAATGAACAAATCCAGAGCATATGTCTTGGCATGGTAAGGGCGGTGACAACTGAACACGGTATATGTCCACGACGATTTACGGAAAGGCAGGAAGAAGTTTACAAGCGAACAGATGTGGGATTTCACAAAAATACATTGACTGCAGCAGGGATGAAGCTATGCTTTGAGACGGACAGCACATCACTTTTCTTGAAAGTAAACGTTTCAAGGGGGTCATCCCGTACATATTTTTCATTTGATGTTATGGTGAATGGGGAACTGGTGGACTATCTGGACAATTTCTCCGATGTGGAACTGCCTGTGGATTACACGAAAATGGAACTGCCACACGGTGAGTTTTCAAAATATTTTGCCCTAGGGGAAGGTATTAAGCAGGTATGCATATATTTACCTTGGTCTGTCGCGGTAGAAATTAACGAAGTGTCGGTTGATGACAATGCATTTGTGAGACCTGTTAAGCCTGCGAAAAAAATGCTTGTGTTTGGTGATTCCATTACACAGGGTTATGATGCTCTGCGGCCGTCCAATCGTTATGTAGCCAGACTGGCGGAGAAATTTGACTCGGAGGAGATCAATAAAGGGATAGGCGGGGAGGTGTTTTTTCCTGAGTTGGCAGAATCTCCGGACAATTTTGAGACGGAATATGTTTTGGTGGCTTATGGAACGAACGAATGGATCAAATCGACAGAAGAGGACTTTAAGGAGCGATGTTATGCATTTTACCGTGCGCTGAGCCAAAATTACCCTAATGCAAAAATATTTGCCATTACACCAATTTGGCGAAAAGATAGCCAGCAAAAATCCCCTTTTGGTGATTTTTGCAAGGTAAAAACGGATATTCAGGAGATCGTAAAGGTCTTTGAGAATATTATTTGCATTGACGGTTATGAATTTGTTCCCCAAGATGAAATTTATTTTGCTGATTTGCGGCTTCATCCTAACGACAGTGGTTTTGATTTTTATTTTCGTAGTCTTTCCCAAAAGATCAAGGATGAGTTTGAATGCAAAAAGGCTGATTTAAAGCCGGTTGAATAAAAAGGAGAGGTTGGATTATGAAAATTAAGTTTTATGGAACTAGCGCAGGCGGTGGAATACCTGAAATTTTCTGTTTCTGCAGAGTCTGTGAGAATGCCAGAAAGAACGGAGGAAAGGATGTCAGAACTCGTTCGCAGGCGGTTATAGATGATTGCCTGGGGATAGAGTTTCCGGTTGATACCTTTGCGCATACTGCATATCGGGGATTGGATATGCGAAAGGTGCGTAATATTCTGATTACACATACTCACCATGATCATTTTTTAGGGTGGGATGCAATTAGCAGACCGCAGGGGATAGATAAGGTTAATTTTTATATGCCAAAGAATTCAAGTGGTATGATGAAGGCACTAGTGGAACAACGTGAGGAAGCCTATCGAAACGGAAGAATGAAACGGACTTGCGACTTTACGGTATTTGTATATGACTTGGAACATTATCAGACTTATGATATTGGCGGCTATCAGGTTACACCTCTGCGTGCACGTCATGATGAGGCAGCCGGAGCTTCATTGTATATTATCCGTAAGGACGGAAAAAGCATTTTGTGGGGATTTGATACAGGGAGATTTTATGACGATGTTTTGGATTACATCGAAAAGGCTGGAGAACGCTTTGACTTTGTAGTTCTTGACTGTACGCTAAAAGAGAATGAGCAAATCACAACTGCCCACATGGATCTGACCTGGTGTAAGGAGATGGCTGATAAATTGAGAGAAATGGGGGCCCTGGATGGAAAAACTAGAATCATGGTCAGTCATATTGGGCATTTGGTGGAGAGGACCCATGAAGAACTCTGTGAGGCAGCAGCACGCTACGGAATGGAAGTGGCTTATGATGGATTAGAGGTTGAAGTTTGATGTAATTTATTTCTAATACAATAAAAATGACGAGGGATAAAATGGATAATTCATGGCTTGGTCTTGAAGGTAAATCAGTAGTAATCACCGGTGGCGCATCCGGCATCGGTTACGCAATCGCAAAAGAGTTTTTGGCTGACGGTGCAAAAGTAACCGTTTGTGATATGAATCCTAGACCGCCTCAGTTTGACGCAAAGGAAGGACAGTTCCTGTATGTGGTGACCAATGTTACCAGCAAGGAGAGCGTTGACTCCATGATTGCGAAGGTTGTTGAGTCCTTCGGTTCCGTGGATGTGATCATCAACAACGCAGGCATCAATCTCCCCCGGCTCTTGGTGGACGAGGGAAATCAGTACGAGTTGGATGAGGCTACTTGGGATAAGGTGATGAACGTCAACTTAAAGGGCGTATTCTTCTGCGCACAGGCTGCGGCTCGTCAGATGCTGAAGCAGGGTAAAGGTGTTATCATTAATATGTCCTCCGAGTCAGGTCTTGAGGGATCCGAGGGACAGAGCGTTTACGCCGCAACCAAGAACGCAATAAACTCCCTGACCCGTTCCTGGGCTAAGGAGCTGGGTCGCAAGGGCATCCGTATGGTAGGCATCGCTCCCGGTATCCTGGAGGCTACCGGGCTCCGTACCCTGGCTTACGAGGAGGCACTGGCTTACACCCGCGGTATCACCGTAGAGCAGCTTCGCCAAGGCTACACCAAGACCAGCTCTATTCCGCTGGGCCGCGACGGAAAACTGTCTGAAGTAGCAAACACCGCTGCATTTCTGGCAAGTGACCGCGCAGGCTTCATTCATGGCATTGTAGTCACTGTTGGCGGTGGAAAAACCAGGGGATAATATATTTGGAGGAAAAAGTATGTCTAAATATTATAAAACAAAGAAATATGACGTAGTTGTAGTAGGCGGTGGTTTAGCCGGAGTGTGTGCCGCCATTGCCTCTGCAAGAAACGGGGCAAAGACTGCAATTGTTCAGAATAGATCTATGTTTGGAGGAAACGCCAGCTCGGAGATTCGTATGCATATTGTAGGGGCAAGTGCTCATGGGGCAAAGAAAAATTTAGCCGAGACGGGCATACTTTTGGAAATCCTGCTTGAGAATAAGAGTCGTAATCCGTACGCATCTTTTTCTGTGTTCGATTCCGTTATTTGGGAGAAGGTGCGTTTTCAAGAGAATTTGGACAGTTATTTGAATACTAACATGGATAATGTGATGATGGATGGAATACGTGTAAAAGCCATTGTCTGTCATCAGAATACCACAGAGACCGAATACGTTTTTGAGGCGAGCATTTTTGTTGATGCGACAGGTCATGGTTCTCTTGCTACGCTGGCCGGCGCAAAGGGGAGGATGGGTAGCGAAAGTAAATATGAGTTTGATGAGCCGAATGCACCGGAGGAGCCTAACGATAATACCATGGGAAATACGGTGATGTTTTCTGCAGTTGATCGAGGTGAACCGGTTAAATTTATCAAACCCCATTGGGCATATACGTTCAGCGAGGACGATTTAAAATATCGTGATCATGGGAATACGGTTGGTTCACATGCGGACGGTGGAGAAGTAGTCGAATTTGAGGAGGGAAGCGGACGCCTTCCGCACTTTTCCAATGTGGATTCCGGTTACTGGTGGATTGAGCTTGGCGGCCAGTATGATGACATTATACGCGATGGAGAGGTAATTCGTGACGAATTATTAAAGTGTGTATATGGAGTCTGGGATCATCTGAAAAATGGCGGCGACCATGGCGTCGAAAATCTGGATATGGATTGGGTGGGCATTGTTCCCGGCTATCGTGAGAGCAGACGAATTGAGGGTGATTACCTATTGAATGAAAATGATGTCCGTGCAAACCGTATCTTCCCTGATGCGGTTGCGTATGGTGGTTGGCAGATGGATGAACATGTTCCCGGTGGTATCATGGACTTCGACAAGCTTCCTTCCCGGATTTTAAATTTTGATGGATGCTATACGATACCCTATCGTTGCTTTTATGCGAAGGATGTGGAAAATGTAATGCTGGCCGGAAGGGATATCAGTACGACAAAGATGGCCTATGGCTCCACCCGCGTGATGGGAACCTGTGCGGTTGGCGGTCAGGCTGTCGGCACTGCAGCAGCGCTGGCAGTGAAATATGATTGTACGCCCAGACAGGTTGGCGAGCATATCCATGAGCTTCAGCAGATTCTTCTTCGTGATGATTGCTATATTCCCGGGTTTAAGAATCAAGATATGCGCGATATAGCGAGAAATGCAACGATAACAGCGACGGGAAATTCAGAAGGAAATGAGCCGGAGAATGTGATCAACGGTGTTTCACGTCCCGAGGGGAACAAAAATAACTATTGGGAAGCAGACCTGAGTGAAAATGGGGCTGCTGTCACACTGAGTTTCGCTAATAAGACAGAGGTATCTGAGGTTCAGATAACATTTGACACCAACCTGACCAAAGAGATTATGCCCTCTATGACCAGAAATATTCGTGTGCGGCAAGTAAAAGGAATGCCCATCGAACTGGTTAAGGATTATCGTATCCAGATGTTCCTGGATGGTCAAGAAGTATTCTCTAAAGAGGTGTCTGACAACTATATGCGCTTGAATCGGATCAAATTGGACGAAAAAGTTGCGTGCGATTCGGTGGTAATTACGGTAATGCAGACACATGGAATTGATAAAGCAAGAATTTTCGAGGTTAGAGTATATTAGTGGTGTCCGATAAAGATGATGTCATCTTTGTCAGTTTTGTTAGTAGTTGCTGTAGATGAATTCGCTTCTCCCCCAAAGGTTATGTTGCAGGTTTTGATGGACTTCCCCTAACACTTTTAACGCGTTTCTAACGCATTTGATGCGCTGGAAATGCGTTAAATGTTTTTTGCCGATGTGTCGATTAATATGGAGCAAGGACGTGATAAAACCCAGTAGGGTGATAGTGTGGCAATGAGTTTTCCTAGTATACTTGATATAGGGTGGTTCTAACTGAAGTGGTTTGTGTGTGAAAATCTATTTGGTTATTGCGTATTAAATACAATTGGCGTAAAATGGAGTAAATTAAGGGAAAATTCAAAAATGGGTAAAAACAAAGTGGCTCAAACCCTTACAAATAAAGGTTTTTTCTGCACAAGTAGCGCATAAAACAGCCTTATTATGTATATCAGGAAACTCCTTATGTGCTTGGAAAACGAGTGGAGCCCCATTACCCCTGTTTCACCGACTTCGGCGTATGTCCGAACACTCTCCGGTACGCCTTATAGAAGGTGCTCTCATTGACGAAGCCGCACTTGTTTGCCACCTCAATTACGGTGTCCTCGCCGCGGCAGAGCAGTTCGTTGGCCAGTTCCATCCGCTTTTTCTCGATATACGCGGACACGGAGGTGTCGAGCTCCTTGGAAAATGTTTTCTGGATCTTCGAGGAGGAGCACCGGAAATGCTCGGCCAGCTTGGTCAGGCACATATCATATTCTGTATAGTGAAGGTCGATGTAATCCTTTACCTGCTGGGTGAAAGGATCTGCATCGGCCCTTTTTGCTTCCTGAAATTTTCCGCAGAAGGCACAGATGGTCTTCTCCAGCACACCGTACAGATTCAGATGAGAATGGTAGGAGGGCACGTCCACGTCGATCAGCTGAGTGGCGTACTCCTGCTTGATGCAGAGCAGGATGGCGCGAAGCATCTCGAAGATGGAGCGGTTGCCCGCATTCAGGCTGTCGGAATAGCTCTGCAGCTTTAACAGAGCCACCTCCTCGTTTCCGTAGGTGATGGCCGTGTGGAGGCTCAGCGCGTCGGCCATTTGGAAGCTGGGTCCCCTGGAGTTCTGATAGTCGGAGACAGTACAAAGCTGTGACAGGCTCTCCAGCGAGATCCAGCTGTACAGGTCCTGCACCTGCCAGTAGGCGGAGGGAATGCTCTTCGGGTGGCAATAAAACTTGCTGGTGATGCCCCAGGCGTGGTAGGAGGGCTCCTCCCGGTTGATATTGTCGACCAGGTGGTTGAGGATGCGGGAGCTGTCCCCAAATTCTTCCTCATCAATAATCAGCAAGAGCTGGGAATTGTCCAGCTGCTGCAGATAGATGTTGGGAAGTGCATTCTGCAGATAAATCTGGATCAGGGACAGGACGTCCGGATAAAGATTGCCATCCTCCTCTGGTTTCTCCATCAAACCAAAGAGAACCAGACAGAAGCTCTCCGGGAAGTTGGGGAAATAGGAGAAAAACAGCTCATAGTCCTTGTCAGTGGCCAGGGAGCCGTGGAGCGCCTTTTCCAGAAAACGGGCCTGCAGAACTTTCGCCTGTGTGTCAATGGTGCTGCGGTAAGCGATTAAATTGCTCTCGTAAGTTTTAACCTTATTCTGAATATAGTGGAAACCGTACTGGAGACGAGCCGGAGCTTTTGGTATGGCATCCGCTTTTTGGAGCAAAGAGGTTGTATGGCTGCTTGGTTGTTCGTCGCTGTTCTCCAACATATCCACAATTTTGAGCAGTGGGCGTGAGGAGAGATGGGAGCCGATATAAATCATGATCATTATCGCCAGTACGCAGAGTACCAGATATAATGCCAGAAAATAGTAAAGGGGGCTCATTCGCTCCGTCAGCGCCGAATGGGGAATATGTACGGTGATGACCAGTCCGCCCATGGAGGTATTCTGGGTGACGGAATAATAGTCCGAGGATGTGTCATTCAGGTCCGTGTAAAGGCAAACGCCTTTGTTATTCTCGATGGTCAGATAGTAGCTGTCAAGATCGGCCTCGGCGATCAGTGATTTGCGAATATCAGAGATATTCATGCAGACATAAAAATAGGAGGCTTCGGTGTAGGAGTTGCTGGTCCAGGGAATGGAGTAGATCAGGGCATCGTAAGTCTTCCCAAGGGAAGTAACCTGATGGACGGGCAGAAAGCCGGAGCGGTTTTCTGCAAGCAACGTCTTCCACTCCTGATAGGTCAGATCAGCCACACAGAAACGGTTGGGATAGTAGCCGACCTTTTCCTCAAAGATCGCCATGCTGGGCGTTACCGCCACATACTCGGCAAACTGCAGGGCGCAGTCGGAGACCAGCGTCAAAGGGAAGGTCAGACCGGATAAGTATTCGGCCATCTGGGTGCGGACAGACACGGAGATGGAGGAATAGTCCCGCTCAAGGTGGCGGAAAGCGATAAAACGGACATCGTTACGCAGGCTCTCTGAGGCACTGGCGATGCCGGTGATGGTATTTTCGATCTGGGTGATACCGAAATCCATCTGCTGTGTACCCTTTTTGATCTCCAGCTCGGTGAATACGTTTCGGCAGTAGGAGATCAGCGGCAGCAGCGCAATAAAAAAGATGAGGGAAAAGCACACGAAGCAAATCAAAAACCAGCGTACAATGGACTTACCCGGGGAGGAAAAAGATTTCAGATTAAATTTAAACATTCGATCACTCTTTCTGTTGATATTATAATAAGGAAATAATCCAAAAAGTTATACTTGAGTTATATCTCAGCGACAAGAGCATAGCATTTTCGGCCTCGAAAAGTCAACTTGGGAAGGGTTGGAATCCGCCAAATTATAGCCAAATCCATAAATTTCTAGCTGAAATTCCTCTGGATGTGGTGTATGTTGAAACCAACAGCGGTGCCGGACGGCCGACGGAACCGCGAGAAAAAAGGAGGATACAAACATGAACAAGATGTTTAAGCGTGTGATGGCATTTTTGCTGGCTCTGACCATGGTGCTGTCTCTTGCAGCCTGCGGTACTCCCGCAGACACCGAAACGGATGCTCCGGGGACAGACGCTCCTGCGGACAATCAGACCGAGGCACCTGCAGGAGATCAGACCGAAGCTCCGGCAGATGAGGAGTTTGATCCTAGAAAGATCTGTGAGGGCGTTACCCTTACCATTGCAGTTCCAGAGGATGATGAGGTAAGCACCTGGGATGAAAACCTGATGACCAAGATGATTTATGATGAGCTGGGTGTGACCCTGAAGTTCCAAGCATATCCCGCCGATGACTTCGGCGATAAGCTGAATGTTATGGTTAATGGTGGAGATGAGCTTCCTGACATGATCTGGGGTGCAGCAACTGTAGGTCTGAACAGCTATTATAAGCAGTGGGTGGCAGCAGAAGCAATTCTTCCATTGAATGAGTTCTACGAGAATGACAATTACACCACCTACTTCCGTGCAGCCAGTGAAAAGTGCGGAGTCGATTTGACTGCTCTGATGAAGGATGCGGATGGAATTATCTGGTACATGCCCAAGTATTTCCAGTATCAAAATGGTGAAGTAAGATTCGTTCTGTGGATCAATGAAGAATACGCAGCGAAGGTTGGCTTTGATGAGCTGCCTACTACTGCAGAGGGCTTTTACGAGCTGTGTAAGGCATTTAAGGAAGCTGGCGATGTGAACGGCAACGGCCTTGATGATGAGGTGGCATTAGTTGGATATAATTATCCTAACAACATTGCCGATATGGCATGGTTTAAGCTCCTGATGTCCGCATATGCCTACGCATGGGATGATTATTACCTGGATGTTGAGAACGGTGAGCTGAGCTTCGCGTACACCTCTGATGAGTGGAAAGAGGGTCTGAAGTACATCAAGAAGTTTTTTGATGAGGGTATCGTGGATACCACTATTCTGACTAATGATAGAACGGCATATAAAGCGATTGTTAATAATCCGGAGATGCCTAATCTCATGGATTTGGATTACTATCCGCAGATTTCTTTGTCCAGTAATTACGAATCTGCGAAGGCAAGGCTTAAATTTGGATATGTGAACGGCTTGTCCAGCGAGTATAAGGAAGCTGAGTCCTGCTATTTCCCGATCAATACAAACTGCGGAGCGGTTATCACTGCTGACTGTGAGAACCCTGATGCTGCATTCCTGGTAATGGATTACATGTGCTCTGAGAAGATGGGTCTGATGAACCGTTATGGAGTGGAAGGTGTTAACTGGGATTACTGGGATAATCTGCAGGAAGAATTGATTCCTGCCCCCTATACGAAAGACTCCTTGAAGGGAAGATGGCCCGAGGATTATCCTCAACCTTATTTTGTTTGCTACAATGATGCAGCATTCTGGGGAACCGGAGAGCCTCGCGACACTTCCTATATGCAGGTAGGTCCTGGAATTCATCCGGAGATAATCTTCTGGGGTGTTTCACAATACTATGATTACACTACTGAGGAGATGGCGACGGTTGCAGAGTGGAATTATAAACACGCCAATTCTACAAAGAGCGGCTTGAAGATGACGCCCGCAGAGTCTGTCTTTAGATTGCCTATGACGGTAAAAGAGATTACAGATGCAGGAGAGATCCAGAGCACATTGGACAGCTATGTAAGAGAAAGTATCGGAGCATTCCTGACCGGAGAGTGGGACATTGACGCATACTGGGATACTTACCTGGCAGAACTTGACAAGATCGGCATCGATGAGGCATTGGAGATTTATCAGACCTCTTATGATCGTACCAAGTAAATGTTTATATGCGATTTACGCGTCAGATGAGAGTAAAAAACTGAAATGGTGAAGTACAACGGCGGTGTAGAAATGCCTGGCCTCTGCACCGCCGTAATTATATTAAACAGAGGGGAGTAGCCGATGAAAAAGAAAAATGTTTCTGTCGGAAGGGTTATCACCAAGCGGGATCCCAGAAAGGACTGGCGGCTTTATATGTTCCTTTTAGTGCCACTGATCTATATTATCGTGTTTAAATATATGCCTATAGGCGGATTGGTAATTGCCTTCAAGGAATATAAGGTAAGAAAAGGTATTTGGGGCAGTGATTGGGTAGGATTTGAAAACTTTATCAAATTTTTTGAGTCCTATCAATTTTGGCGTGTATTGAAAAACACGGTCATTCTCTCGGTTTATACGATTGCCATCAGCTTTCCGTTTCCGGTTATGTTTGCGCTGATGATCAATAGCGTGCGAAACGAAAAATTCAAAAAGGTGACCCAGACGATTGTAAATATGCCCCACTTTATTTCTACGATAGTTATGGTAGGTATTGTATTTTCAGTATTCAACAGCCGTACCGGTCTTTACGGAAGTTTGATGCATTCCATTACCGGAAGCTGGCCGGAGGACCTGTTTGCCTCGCCGGCAAATTTCAGACATTTCTATGTCTGGTCCGCTGTATGGCAAAATTTTGGTTGGGACAGTATCATTTATACAGCAGCACTTTCTAGTGTTGACCCTTCTTATCACGAGGCAGCGGAGATTGATGGTGCATCCAGACTCCAACGGGTTATCCATGTGGATCTGCCCACGATCCTGCCCACGATTATTACTATGCTGATTTTGCGAATGGGATCGGTGATGACCATTGGTTTTGAAAAGGTGTATCTGATGCAGAACTCGTTGAACCTGTCTGCCAGTGAGATCATCTCCACCTATGTATATCAGGTGGGTCTGTCCGCCCAAGGTAACGGAAATTTCTCCTACGCGACAGCAATCGGTATGTTTAACAGCGTGATCAATTTCGTTTTAGTGGTCGTTGTCAATAAAATTTCCAAAAAAGTCAGTGAAACCAGTCTGTGGTAGGAGGGAGGAACAATGAAAAACAACACAAAGATTAAGCATAATCAGGATAGATTATATTATGCCATTTGTTATACGGGTGTTTCTATATTAACACTGATTGTATTGTATCCGGTTATCTATGTTGTGTCCAGCTCCTTCAGCAATGCCGACCTCGTAGTGCAGGGTAAGGTATGGCTGTGGCCTGTGGACATTAACCTTGATGCATATGAAATGTTGTTTAATTACAAAAATCTGTGGAGTGGATATGCCAACACGATTTTTTATACGGTGGCTGGAACCGTGATCAATCTGGTGGTGACGCTGTGCTGTGCCTACCCCATGGCACGAAAAAATCTGCGCGGAAGAAACCAGATCATGTTTCTGTTTTCCTTTACTATGATGTTTTCCGGAGGTATGATCCCCACCTACATATTGGTGAAAAATCTGGGAATCATGAACACTCGCTGGGCGCTGCTGCTCCCCAGTGCCATGAGCGTCTACAACATGATCGTGTGCCGAACCTTTATCCAGACAAACATTCCGGAGGAGATGCTGGAGGCCTCTCAAATCGATGGCTGCAATGATACACAGTTTTTCTTCCGAATGATACTGCCGTTGTCTAAACCGATCATCGCGGTGTTAGCTTTGTGGTATGCGGTATCTCACTGGAATTCCTATTTCAGTGCATTTTTGTATCTGAAAGACAGCAGTCTCTATCCCCTGCAGTTATTTTTGAGAGAAATCCTGTTTGCCAGCAAACGAATTGTGGAAACAGACGGAATGATAGAAGCGGGAGCAAGTATTAGCACAAACATCAGCGTAGTTATGCAGTACTGTGTTATCGTCGTGTCGACCGCACCATTGATGTGCATTTATCCTTTTGTACAAAAGCATTTCCAGAAGGGTGTTATGGTCGGTAGCGTGAAAGGCTGAGTGCGCCTGATGAATAAACAAAAATTTACGCTTACCTATCCTTGGGATGAAAACGGGTATAAGCCATACACAGAATTTGAATTGGATGTGAGTGAAACAGGCTTTTTGATGCGTGTGATGGTTCATGAGGATAATCCCCGCCGGGTAGAGACTGAACATCAGCATTATGTCCACAAGGATAGCTGTGTGGAATGGTTTGTCAATTTTGCACCGATGATTTGTGATAGGTACTTCAATTTTGAGGTTAACGCAAACGGGGCAATGCATGTGGCATTTCGAAAGGATCGCTACGAGGGTGTTTTATTGACGGAGGAGGAGATTCGGACGCTGAAAATTACGACGAAGATCAATGACAGTAATTGGGCGATCTGTTTCCGAGTTCCGTTTGTACTGATCAAAAAATACATTCCGCAGTATTGTTATGAGAAGGGGATGAAGATTCGTACGAATTTTTATAAGTGCGGAGATAATACAGAATTTCCGCACTACGGTATTTGGACGAAATATCCGTTAGAGAAGCCCGATTTTCATCGACCTGAATATTTTGGAGAAATTACGGTTTAACAAGGGTACACTGAAGGGAGGAATTTTTATGGAAAAAATGATTTTAGTATATCCTGCTCATGGGCATCAGGCACACAAAATTGCAGCGGAATGCTTTGCACAGCTGACTCATGAGGTAACTGGGAATTTAATAGAACTGAAAACCGACGAAGAGGTTGAACGAAAGTCGCTGAGTAGATACTCAAAAGTGGTGATCTTGGGAAATGACGCGGAAAATCATTTAACCGGTGAACTTTATCTTGACGGCGAATTAAAAGACGTTTGTTTTCGATACGGTACGGATGAATATGTGATTAAATCTCTGTGTGTCAATGGTTGCAAGGTGTTATTACTGACCGGAGGAAGACCGAGGGCGGTTTTGTATGCAGTTTATCGATATTTTGAGCGGTTTTGTCATTGTCGTTGGTTCTGGGATGGAGACCGAATTGGCACGTGTAGTGAATTGCCTCTTGAAGGAATTATGTTGAAGGAAAGCCCACGATTTGAGTATAGAGGAATTCGTTATTTTGCGCATCGCAGTCTTCATCGTTTTCAGGCTGAGCACTGGTCTTTGGAAGACTGGAAGCGAGAGATACACTGGATGTTAAAAAAACGATTAAATCTGTTCATGCTTCGGATCGGATTTGATGATCTATTCCAGAAAGCTTTTCCGAATGAGGTGCATTATCCTGAGCGTGACGGACAGTTGCCGGAGGCGACCGATGGGTTTAATGATCGTAATCTATTTTGGTCCTTGGAATACAGAGGTGAGTTGCGAAAACAAATTCTTCAGTATGCCTTTTCGTGTGATCTAATGCATGTGGAAGACTGTGGAACGATGACACATTGGTACACGAGAACACCTAAGGAGTTTTTGGATACAGTAAAGCCCTCATTGTTGCGAGGACAGAAAACGGCAAAGTATTCAGAGGATACGGGATTAATCTGGGATATTCGCAAAGATGAAAATATGAATCATTATTTCAAACTGACGGAGACGCATATTCGTGAGTACGGAAAGCCGGAAGTCTTTCATACGATTGGCTTGGCAGAGCGCATGTTTTCTGATGATCGGGAGGAGAATCTGCGGCTTAAACTCTACACTTATCATCGGATTTCAGCCTACTTGAAGGAGACTTATCCAAACGCCCCGCTGATGATTGCAAGTTGGGATTTGTGGCAATATTACACGATAGAGGAGATACAACAGTTGGTTGCCGAGTTGGATCCGGAGCAGGCGATCATATTGGATTATACTTCTGACACGACTAATGAAAATAACTTTACCAATTGGGGTGTGATAGGTAAATTCCCTTGGGTATTTGGTGTATTTTCGGCGTATGAGGCAAACAGTGAATTAATGGGGAATTATGATATGATCAATGAACGGCTTGCGATTGCACAGAAAGATCCTATGTGCAAGGGAGTTATCCTGTGGCCGGAGTTGTCCCATGGAGATACCTTCTGCGGAGAATATACTGCATTCTATGCATGGGAAAGTGAGGAACCTTCTACAGAGGGGATGATTGAAAAATATTGCAGAGACCGCTATGATAAAGCAATCGGTGAACGGATGATTAGACTGTGGACGAAGTTGATGCCAATTATCCGATTGAACGTATGGGATAATCGATTTTCAAGCATGTTCAGAGATGTGAAGCGATTGGCTCTTTTTGCCGACGATGCACCGGAAAAATACGGGCAGTGGTTGAAACAGGCCGTGGAACTGCAGTCCGATGCCATGAAAATATTGACTGAGTTAACAGGGGTTATCGCTGCGTCAGAGCAGGATGAATTGCTTCGTCGAGATATCTTTGATGTGGCGCGGACAGTGGTTAGCAGATATCTTGTTTTGGGCTTAATGGAATGTCAAGTGCGCTATGCTAAGAAGAACGATATTGAGAAGTTGGAAAAGGCCATGGGAGATACCCTCGCTTTGTTTGTAGGATTTGCGGAATTGCTTTCTCTTCATGAAGATTACTCCATGTATGAGTCGTTAAATCGGCTGGAGGCAGTGACAGAAACAAACCCGAATTTTGAGGTAACCTTAAAGCATAATGCAGACAATTACTATTGTAGATCATTCATCTTTGAGTTAGCCGAATATCTTTATGTTCCTGAAGCAAAGATCCTGTTCGAAGAAGTTACACGGGCAGCTGCCATGGGTGTAGAAATTAATCGAGATCGGATGTCAGAGCGGATGTCGGAAAACACTAAGAAGTTTTACGAGACGTCCCTAAAGGAAATGAATGATATTCCTCGACGTGAATTGAAGGCTGTGATAGATAACTGTATTGAAATTATTGGTCAGATGCAATTTGAGGGATGAAATATTCGACAAAAATTGTGTTTGAAATGGATAGCAAATCGAGATGAGCAGTTGCGCAAAGCTTTCTGAAGATTGTGCCGCTGCTCATTTTTTATCATAAAGTCAGAGAGGGCTAACAGATGGAGAGACGAGAGTTTGGTAAGTTGCAATATGTGGTAAAGGAGCCGGGCAAACTGGCGGAGAAAAATCCCACTATCATTTTCCTTCACGGTGCGGGATCGCGCGGCAACGATATTGGCGTGCTGGAGCAGAACCCATTTTTTAATGATAATAGCCATATCAGTAACGAGAACTCACCCTTTATGGTGTTTGCGCCGCTGTGTAATAGAAACTCCTGGTTTGATATGTTCGAGCAACTACAGGATTTCGTAAAAATAGTGGCGGATCATCCGGCAGTGGATGCAAACCGTCTGTATCTGATGGGCACCAGTATGGGAGGCTATGGCTCCTGGCAGCTGGCCATGACCATGCCGGAGTATTTCGCGGCGTTGGTTCCGGTCTGCGGAGGCGGCATGCGCTGGAATGTGAAGCGGTTGATCAATGTGCCGGTGTGGGCATTCCACGGCAAGGACGACAAGACCGTTCCGTCGGAGGAGAGCGTATTCATGGTGGAAAAGCTGAATGAGGTCGGCGGAAATGCCAGACTCACGCTGTTGGACAATACTGCCCACAACAGCTGGGACTATGCCTATGCGCAGCGGGAGTTGTTTGACTGGATGCTGAGGCAGAGGAACACAAATACACCTGAAGTACAGGATAATGAGTATGCAGACAGTAAACAGTTTGGGTGAGATCGGTAAGTCTCATAAGATTTTCTTTTGAATGTGCTTTAAGTAATTCTTCTTAAAAGCTCTTATGTCGTTGAAAAGGTCTATTTCAGTGAGGGCAGTCGAGAAGTTGAAAAAGTATTTTAACAAAGTAAAGTAAAAGAGTGGGAGGGCCGCCGATGGCAGCCTCCCATAAATCTGACGGTTGGGGAGAATGCGTAAACTATTTCCAGGACAACTGCAATTCGCGTTTCTGCGTTACGCAGTCAGACAGATAAAGATTGATGAGCGTTTGATAGGGAATGCCGGAGGAACCGGATTGTCCCTTGAAATAATCAATAACATCTCGGTCAAGATTGATGGTAATCTGCTGTTTTGCTTTCTTGATATACGGGTTCTTTCTGGCATTGCTGAAGTTGTATTCTTCTCTCATAGGGTCTCCTCCTTAAAAATCATAATATTGAGTGGTCTCTGTCTTGGTTGCTTTTCTTGCAGAGATGATTCGGATCACCGTATCCGATTCACGGTAGCAGTGGCATACAACTAAAAGTTTGACTGTACTGCTTTGACCGAGTATGATAAAACGATCTTCCTGTTCCGAGTGGTCTGGATCATCAATGACAAGGGCCTGTTCATCATAGAAAACGGTTTTTGCTTCTTCGAATGAGACATTATGCTTGCTTTTGTTTATCGTGTTTTTGTTTTCGTCCCATTCAAATTTCAAGTATTCCATAAAATAGCATTCACCTCATTTCGGATTCACAACTGTTCTATGATTATATTATAATTATAGAATAATTATATGTCAAGGGGTGTTGAATTGCATTTATTGAAAGGATAGGTGATTTCTTTTTGCGAAAAAATTTATTTTATACCCCGTACACCCCTCGTTTTTGGATATTAGGTGAAGGGCAACGGAAAGTCCTTTTCCAAAAGCAATTGGTGAGGTCTCGATTTCTAAAACAGAGGGAATAGAAAACGCGTTAGTTACATTGGCAAGCAGTATTTTTACGATGCCGGAAGTATTACCGGTAGTGTGAAGGGATCTGCATCGGCCTTTTTTGTCTCCTGGAACTTCCCACAGAAAGCGCGGATGGTTTTCTCCAGCGTACCGTACATTCAGGTGTGAATGATAGGAGGGCACGTCCACATCCCTGATTATTCATGCCTCTTTTCGCCCACATTCACATCTCCCGAATTTGACCTCACCGATCCGGCATACTCTGACGGGGTCATCCCCGACACCCGCCGAAAGACGGTGGTGAAATACTGTGGGGTGTTGAAGGAGAGGCGTTCGGAGATTTCCGTGAAGGTAAAATTTCCCTCCCGGATCATTTCCTTGGCTGCGTCCACCTTCAGGCGGTTGAAGTGCTCCATCACGCCGCAGCCCATATGTTCCCGAAAATTCTTTTTGATGACGGAAGCGGAGATATTAAAGTGGCTTTGGATCTCAGAAAAATGAAGATCCTGTTCCACATGCTTTTCCATATAATCACAGATCGCGATCAGCAGTGAATTGTTTACCGGTTTGCGCGCAGGGGGGACCCGGCGGTTGCCGCGGATGAGGAAAATCAGTAACTGCTCCAGATAGATGCGGATGAGCTGTTCGCAGCCGAAAGGGCCATTGCCGGATTTGATCATTTCCCGTATGTAAGACTGACCCAGCGGCGTGGAAAACGCCATGGAGGCCTCACGGATAATGGCACCCAGCAGGGCCTTTTCCTCTGAGCTGGCGGCAATGACCATGCCTGCAATATTCATCAGCTCGGGACAGTCACAGTCAAAGGAGACAATGACCGAATTAGCGGCCCGGACGCCGTCGCAGCGGATCTTGTGAAATTCGTTGGGTTTGTGGATGTACAGATGGCCGATGGGCAGCAGGATCTCCTCCGCACCGGCGGTGATGTACATGCTCTGCTTGTCCGCGTACACCAGCTCCCAGAAATTGTGCATTTCTCCTGAATAGGAAAAATCCTTGGCGTATTCAAAGTAATGCACCGAATACACCCCATCAATATGAATCAGCGTTTGAAGAGTTGCCTTTCGGTAATCCATGGCAGCGGGAACACTCCTTCCGGGTTGATGGTAACCGTTCAGACGCTGATAGTGGGGCGGACAGGAAGTCCAGAAAGGATTTCCGTGCAAAATGCCGATTCCCGACTGTCCCGTTAAGACCAGCCCACGGTAACGCCCGTGGGTGGTTAGGGACTAATTCGGGTCGGCTTTTGACAGGAAACCTTTCTGAGACGGCCGGTTCAATTACCAGTCTGAACGGTTATGTTTGATATAGCTGATTATATCGTAGGGATTGAGTGACTGCAACTGAGGAAACCGAAATTATAAAAATTAGGACTGGATTTATACAGAAAACCACGGTGAAATGTGGTATTCTTTTGGCAAACAGGAGTATTTGGTGATTTTAATATGACCAAAATGAAAAAGCGGAGTGGCATTTGTGCCGCCAACCAAAAGGCGGCGGAATGGAGATTGCGATGAAAAAGACACTTCAATTAACGGAAAAGAACCGCCTGCGGGGAAGCTATCTGCGAAAAGATTATAAAACAGATGTGCTGAACTGGTTTTTTCGTTGTCAGGAGATTAATATCACGATTCCTAAATATGGAAGTTCCCCGAGAGTAAACGATGATCTGGTGGATCGGATGCTTTCGGAGGGGTTGATCTCCCAAAACGAGAAGGAGGCCTATGAGCATCAGGTCGGTCTGAGTTTGGCTTGTCTTGATCAGTTTGACGAGTATTCGATGGAGGAGATGTATCGGCACATTCATGGGGTTCGCAGACAGGTGCTGGGCGCGGATGCGCTGGAGAAGGCGCGGGTGTTAAGGATGCACAGACCGGTGGAGTTTGACCCGACGGTTGGGATTGACCAGCGGAAGAAAAAGAACGCATTGCTGAACTGCTGTGAGAGCGTGATCTTCCTCCTGCTTCAGCCGGAGCTGTTCTTTCTCATGAAGGAGGACCTGGACAAAGCTACGCTGCAGGGAAAAGAGGTTTATATTCTGGTCAGCCGGGAGCGGGGAGATACACTTCCGACGCGGGAGGCGCTGGAGCCGTGGTTGAGAGATAGTTTGAGAGATGATCTTGCACAGAAAGACGGTCAGATAGATGACCCGAGAGATGGCCACGCACAGAACGATGAGCAGATAGATGGTCAGGTTGAGCTACAAGCAGATGAGTTAAGAGCTGGCCGGGCTGAACTACAGGCAGATGGACAGAGAAAAGGATTCGGCGGGTGTGCCGACATTCACTTCTTAGAAGCGGACATGGATCACGCAGGCGGTGTCCTTGAGGGGATACGGTTCTCTCCTGAATTGCAGTCCCGGATCGACCGTGGAGAGGCTTGCCTGTTTGTCTATGGAGAGGAAGGGTTGCTGCACTGCAGGAGTCTTCGTGTGGCGGCGGTGGTCTCTGCGATCCCGGAGGGATATCATGCCCGGGCGGTGACAAATCAGCTGAATTGTCGGCGGGCCTGTGTGGTGTATGTGCCCAAGGGATTTGATGTCACCCGCTGGGTGAGACTGACGGAGAAGACCAGACTTTCCTACTGGCAGCTGGCGAATCTGTGGGAGGCTTACGGAGACGGGATCTATGATTTTAGTCCGGAGGAGTTGTACCGGCGCTATCCCCAGTATTTTATCAATATTTATAATAACCTGAGCCAGTGTACGGAGGCGAAGCCGGAGTACCCCATTACGGTGAGTATGCCTGAAAACGCAGTGATGGAGCAGTTTGACCGGCTCCGGGAGCAGGCCATTGACAGCTATCTGAATCAATTTCAGACGATCCGGTACGAGAAGACATGTTTTGACGGACCGATTCTGGTGAATGCAGTCCGGGTGAAAAAAGCCGAGGGTGCACGTGTTGTCCGGTGTGAAAAGGGCACCGCACTGCGGGAAATGTTTTCCGGAGAAGGGCTCACCGGCCCAGCCATCGTGTCCAACTTTTTGTTTTTCCTGACACCGAAGCTGGCCGCGCTCTACAATGACCTGCGAAAAGACCGTCCCCGGGAGCAGGTGGATATTCAGGTGGGGCATCTGGATTATATGTTGTATGAAAAGGAAGGAAAGCGGATCGAGACCTTTCCGTTGTTTCGCAAGACCTGCATCGCCATGAAGGAAAACGGAGAGTTTCTATTCTTCAACTTCCGACTGGGCGGGGGAAGGATGAGTGTAGGAGGCTTTCCTTTGAGCTGGGAGGCCGACGATGTGGATGTGCATTCAGCGGAGCAGACATCTGATGCTGGTGCGGACGTCCATTTAGTGGAGCAGACAGCTGATTCTGGTGCGGATGTCCATTTAGTGGATCAGTCGCCTGTCCGCATCTACACTCCTTATTATTCTCTGCCTGATGGAGACGCGGACCGACAGACCTACCGGAAGTTGGTGGGAGAGGGAAGGCTCAATCTGGTCATCCTTCAGGACAAAATCTGCTGTGTGCGTGAGGGTGATGTGATCCTGCCCGGTTTTGGTGTGGTGGTTTCTCTGGAGGAATCGCTGGGGCAGAAGATGTTAGGCAGTCTCGGACTGCAGCCGTTGGAGGATGGATATTATGATGCAGGAGGACTGGAGCTGACTGTAGAGCTGGATGCGCCCGGTCAGATATCCAGAGAGCAGTGGGCGCAGGTGAAGTGGGCCTACGGCGGAGGTCTTTCCCTGATTCTGGATGGAAAAGGGCTGTGCGATGGGGATATGGAGCAGTGGTTTGAGGAGGAGGGCTGGATGACCCCTCTCTCCCGGCAGACCCAGGAGTCCGCATTGCACAGGCTGGAAAAGCATCCCCGCACCGCCATCGGGACAACGGAAAACGGAGATCTGGTGATTTTGGTCTATTCCGGAAGGACGAAGCTCTCGGTCGGCGCAGATTACCGGGAGATGAGCGAGATCGCGCGAAGGATGTTCCCGGATATCCGGACATTGATGAATGTGGACGGCGGAGGCTCCGCAGTGTTGGGGATGGTGGTAAACGGAAGCTTTATGGAATTGAGCTGCCCGTCCACGTCCACCGACAGCTGCGTGGGAATGACCAGGCCGGTAAATACGGTGCTGTACATACCGGCGGGAGAATGACTCAGAACGACAGAAATAAAATGAATGAATAATGAACAAACAGTGATAGACAAGTGATGGACAGTACAGAAAATAGGAGAAATACTGAGATGATCAAGTTTGGTACCGGTGGCTGGAGAGCCATCATCGGAGATGATTTTACCAAGGCAAATATACAGATACTGGCTAAGGCCATGGCGGACAAGATGAAGGCCGAGAATGTGGCGGACAAGGGTCTGGTTATCGGATATGACCGTCGTTTCCTGTCCAAGGAGACGGTAAAGTGGAGCTGTGAGGTGTTCGCGGCGGAGGGGATCGTGGCACATTTTGTGAACCGCTCGGTACCCACCCCGCTGATTATGAACCATGTGATGAAATACGGTTATCCCTACGGAATGATGGTGACCGCCAGCCATAACCCTTCTCTTTACAATGGTATCAAGGTGTTTACTGCCGGTGGCAGAGATGCCGATGAGGTGCAGACCAAAGATATTGAGAAATATATTGCAAAGGTAGATCCTGAGAATATCCAGAGGATGGACTATGACGAGGCGGTGGAAAGAGGTCTGGTCATCGAGTTCTACCCCATGAACGAGTACATTGATGACATCATGAAGAAGATCGACATGGAGGCCATCAAGGACGCCCATCTGCGCATTGTACTGGACCCCATGTATGGCGTAGGTCAGACGGCGCTGAGCACCATTCTGGTCAGCGGCCGCTGCGATCTGGAGGTGATCCATCAGGAGCACGATACCCTGTTTGGCCGGAAGATGCCCGCTCCCTCTGCGGATCGGTTAGGACTGCTGAAGCATACCGTGCTGGACAAGGAGTATGATCTGGGTCTGGCCATGGACGGCGACGCGGACCGCCTGGGTGTGATCGACGACAAGGGAAATTATCTGCATCCCAACGATATTCTTGTACTTTTGTACTATTATCTGGTAAAATACAAGGGCTGGCACGGCCCCGTTGTCCGCAATCTGGCCACCACACACAGATTGGATGCGGTGGCAGAGAAATACGGTGAGACCTGTTACGAAGTGCCTGTGGGCTTTAAGTATATTTCCTCAAAGATGACCGAGACCGGCGCGATCCTGGGCGGTGAGTCCTCCGGAGGTCTGACGGTGGCGGGACACATCAACGGCAAGGACGGCGTCTACGCGGCCTCACTTCTGGTGGAGATGGTGGCGGTGACCGGAAAGAAGCTGTCTGAGCTGATGGAGATGATCAACGAGGAGTGCGGCAGCACCTACATGGAGGAGCGCTCCCACACCTTCAGCGAGAAGGTAAAGCTGGAGCTACAGAAGAGACTGTTTGTGGACAAGGAGCTTCCCGATCTGAAGCCTTACGAGATCGACCATGTTTCTTACATGGATGGCTGCAAGGTATTCCTGAAAAACGGCGGCTGGGTGATCGCGCGATTCTCCGGCACGGAGCCGCTGCTTAGAATCTTCTGCGAGATGTCCACTCGGGAGGAAGCGGAAGGCATGTGCGATCGGTTCAGGGAATATTTCGCAATTTTAAATGGGAAAGCAGATAAATCAGAGAGTGAATAATGAGAAAGCCGAGGGATGAAGAATGAAATATACTGATATAGCCTGGGATTTTGACGGGCTGATCACCAAGGAGGAGATGCGGGAGTTAAAGCCGGCTCCGGGTGGAATGATCGATCTGTGCAAACAGTATCAGGTTGATCCGAAGCAGATGTTGATGGTCGGTGACCGGGCGGTGGACATTGACTCGGCGAAAAATGCGGGGGCAGATGCCTGCTTTTATAACACCAACGGGATTACTGTGCCGGAGGGGACGGATTTCGAGGTGGAGAACCTGAGTGAACTGCCGGGATACCTGTGATCAGAGAACATATTATTAGCGGAGAAATGCTTGATAATTCCTTATTGGAACGGATGAATCAGTGTGACGAGAGTCAGGCGTATCTCTATACAGAAAAGGAATGAACAGACATGATTAAAATCAGTACAATGACAACAACTTTTCGCGATCACCGTGAAGATGGCATGTTTACTTCCTATCCGGAATCAATTCGCCGTTGCAGGGCAGCCGGGTTTGAGGTGTTAGACCTCAATATGTGTTCCATGAGCAAAGCCGAGACGAATGAGCTTTGCGGAGATGACTGGGAGCGGTATGTGGATGACATTATAGCAGAGCGTGATCGGCAGGGCATACAATTTTATCAGTCTCACCTTCCATTCCGCAATGCGTCCATCGTAAAATTCGACGATCCGGTGGCAGAAGCGTTCTTCTGGGATATGGAGCATCGCGCACTGGAAATCACGGCTAAAGTGGGGGCAAAGTGGGCTGTGGTTCATCCGGTTTATATCCCGGGAGAAAATGACTGGCAGAAGCAGATTGAGCACAATCACCGCATTTATGACGGTCTTGTGGAGCATGCTGCAAAGCTGGGGGTCGGGATTGCCTTTGAGAACATGGTAGAGTTTGATCAGAGCAGGCACCGGTTTGCCGCCTATTCGGAGGAGATGATCGCACTCTGTGATGATTATCATTGTGAGACGGTTGGACTGTGCTGGGATTTCGGCCATGCGAATACCGCGATGCCGGAGCGCCATGCGGAGGGCTTGCGGTCTCTCGGAAAGCGCCTGAAGTGTGTACATATCAATGACAATCGGGGAAAGAGTGATGATCACGTTATTCCGTTCAGCGGAAATATTCCCTGGGAGGAGCTCATGCCTATTCTGACCGAGATCGGGTTTGAGGGAACCCTGAATCAGGAATTGAAGAATTACAATCTGCCCGATGACCTGAAAGATGATTGGGCCAGATTCACAGCATCGATTTTGCGGAAGCTGCAGACGTTGACATTAAACGTCCGATGAATAATTTGTAGTCGGGAATTGCTCGTTAATTCCTGTTCAATACCGAAATTTCAAGGTGACAGCGTACTAAAAAAGGGATAAAATATGGGGGAGGAAGCTTCAGATAGATTGGAGGTCTGCAGATGAAGGTTTGTGTGATTCAACCCCACTACTCCTTTGAGGAGAAGGATGCGCAGCAGTGTTTTGATGATCTGCTTGCGCTGATGGATCAGTGTGACGAGAGTCTGGATCTGATCGTCCTGCCCGAGTACAGCGACGCACTGGCGGATGTGAAGAGCCGGGACGGGTTTTATCAGATGGTGGATACATACAATGAGAAATTGCTGACGAAGGCTGCCGGGACGGCGAAGCGCTGTCATGCGCTGATGTTTGTCAACGCGGCATATCGGACGGAGAACGGCATCCGCAACACGACCCACGCCTTTGACCGGGAGGGCAATGTGGTTGGCCGCTATTTCAAGGCGCACCCGGCGCCCAGCGAGGTGAAGACCGACGCTGAGGGCGGCCATGAGTTGGATGTGGCCTACAGCTATGAGCCTGCCGCGCCCTACGTTCTGGAGCTGGAGGGATTGCGCTTTGGTTTCCTGACCTGTTATGATTTTTACTTCTACGAGAATTTTGCGCGGATCGCCAGAGAGAAGCTGGATGTGATCATCGGCTGTTCCCTACAGCGGACCGACAGTCATGAGGCATTGTCCATCATCAATAAATTCCTCTGCTACAACACCAACGCCTATCTGGTGCGCGCATCGGTATCCCTCGGTGAGAATTCACCTGTCTGCGGCAGCAGTATGGTGGTGAGTCCCGGAGGAGAGATGCTGCTGAACATGAAAAATCAGGTGGGTTTGGGCATCTGTGAGATCGATCCGGCGAAGAAGTTTTATAAAGCCGCCGGACATATGGGCAGTCTCAAGTCCCACTATGAGTATATCGAGGAGGGACGCAGACCCTGGCTTTACCGAAATGGCGGAGCGTCGGTGGTGCCCTTCGATGACAGGATGAAGTATCCGCGCCTCTGCGCCCACAGAGGATTTAATACGGTGGCCCCGGAGAACAGTATGCCTGCCTTCGGCGCGGCGGTCGCTTTGGGTGCGGAGGAGATTGAGCTTGACCTCTGGTCCACCGCCGACGGTGTTCTGGTGTCCTGCCACGATGCTACCCTTGACCGGGTCAGCGACGGCACCGGAAAGATCTATGAGCACACCTATGAGGAGCTTTTGAAGCTGGACTTCGGAGCAAAGTGCGGAGAGAAGTTTAAGGGGCTGAAGATTCCCACCTTCGAGGAGATTCTGCAGAAGTTCGCCGGCCGGGTGATCATGAATATCCACGTGAAGATCTGGGACAAAAACTTCGAGAATCCCATGATCGAGGAGATCGTTGGCCTGATCCGCAAGTATGACTGTGAGAAGCACATCTATTTCATGACCACCAGCGATGCGATCATCCGAAAGGTTATGGCCTACGCGCCTGACCTGAAGTGCTGCGTGGGCTGGGACGGAAACAAGGACCCCATGTCCATCGTGGACAGGGCCATTGCGCTGGGCGCATATAAGGTCCAGCTGTTCAAACCCTACTTTAATCAGGAGAGCGTGGATAAGGCCCATGCCCACGGAATTTTATGTAATGTATTTTACGCGGATGATCCGGAGGAGGCAAAGCGGTACTTTGCCATGGGCATTGATACGGTGCTGACCAACGATTATCTGGAGATTTATAATGCGGTGAAGAGTGAGTAAAGATTCTGACACGGGAAATTTATTCTGAATATCCATGTAAAAAATAGGAATGCGATTCATTTAGAGTAAGGTAAAACAAACGGTAAGAAGACAGAAAGGTAGGCAAGTATGAGATACATAGTCGATCACGATTTACATATTCATTCACAGATTTCCTCCTGCTCCAAAGACCCGGAGCAGACCCCCGAGAGAATCCTGCGCTATGCGGAGGAAAACGGACTGGCAACGGTTTGTCTGACGGATCATTTCTGGGACGAGACGGTGGAGGGAGCGTCTAGGTGGTATTCGATTCAGGACTACGCTCATATCAGCGCGGCAAAGCCCTTGCCTCAGTCGGATAAGGTGAGGTTTTTGTTTGGGTGTGAGACGGAGCTCAACCGTTTCCTGACCCTGGGCGTATCCAGAGAGCGATTTGATTTGTTTGACTTTATCATCATCCCCACGACCCATTTTCATATGAAGGGATACACGCTGTTTGAGGAGGAGATCGCCGATGCCCAGAGTAGGGCGAAGGCCTGGGTGAAGCGGCTGGATGCGGTGCTGAATATGGATCTGCCCTTCCATAAGGTGGGAATCGCCCATTTGACCTGCCCTCTGATCGCGCCCACGAGGGAGGAGTATCTGGAGGTGCTGAAGCTGCTTCCCGAGGAGGAGATGGAGCGGTTGTTTAAGAAAGCGGCGGAGCTCGGCGTCGGGATCGAGCTTAATTCCGGCGATATGAAGTTCGCGGAGGAAGAGGCGGATATTGTGCTGAGACCCTATCGGATTGCCAAAGCGTGCGGATGTAAGTTCTATTGCGGAAGCGACGCGCACCATCCGGCTGGTCTGGACAAGGCAAAGGCTGTCTTTGAACGGGCGGTGGACCTGCTGGGGCTTGAGGAAGACGACAAGATGAAAATATGATATCTTGTTGACGGCAGATATCAATGACAGATAAAGAGAGGACACATTCACAGATGGAGAGACGAGTTTTTGGCAAACTGCAATACGTGGTAAAGGAGCCGGGCAAACCGGCGGAGAAAAATCCCACTATCATTTTCCTCCACGGTGCGGGGACCCGCGGCACCGACATCGGCGTGCTGGAGAGAAACAGCTTTTTCAACCAGAACAGCCATATCAGCGATGAGGGCTCACCCTTTATGGTGTTTGCGCCGCTGTGCAGCAGAGATTCCTGGTTTGATGTGTTTGAGCAGCTGCAGGATTTTGTAAAAATGGTGGCGGCGCACCCGGCGGTGGATGCGAACCGCCTGTATCTGGTGGGCAACAGCATGGGTGGTTTTGGCTCATGGCAGTTGGCTATGACTATGCCGGAGTATTTCGCTGCGCTGGTTCCGGTCTGCGGCGGCGGTATGAGCTGGAATGCGAAAAGACTCATGAACATCCCGGTCTGGGCATTCCACGGCAAGGACGATAAGACGGTTCCGCCGGAACTCAGTGTCTTTATGGTGGAGAAACTGCAGGCAGTGGGCGGAAATGCCAGATTGACGCTGCTGGACAATACCGCACATAACAGCTGGGACTATACTTATGCACAGCAGGAGCTGTTCGACTGGATGTTGGAGCAGCGGAATGCAAATACACCTGCGGTGCAGGATAATGAGTATGCGGACAGTAAACAGTTTGGGTAATAAAATTTTATAAAATATATTATAGCACTGGTGGGCTTTGCGCTGATCCCTATGTTTGGATTCACGGCGGCCTGCTTTGCCCACCCTGCGGCGTGGGTGGCAGCGGATCTGTTTTTGTTTCCTGCGTTCTTCTATTGTAAGCGGAAGCTGGAAAAAAGAATGTATTGAACAGAATGTGTGGGTGTGGTATAATTTTCCACAAAGAAAACAAGGGGGACCGTTTGTATGAAACAACCGATTTTTACCGGCACCTGGGGCCGGGGAACCTGTCATATCCAGGGAATTGCCGTTGATGAAGAGAAGGGCTACATTTATTATTCGTTTACCACGAAGCTGATAAAGAGTACGCTGGATGGAGAGATCGTCGGCAGCGTGGACGGTCTGATGGGACATCTTGGGTGTATTGCCTATAACCGACAGGACGGCCGCGTTTACGGCTCGCTGGAGTATAAGAATGATGTGATCGGAAAAAACATTCTGAGCAGTCTGGGAAGCTCATCACAGCTGGAGGATGCGTTCTATATTGTTATGTTCGATGTGGACAAGATCGATCGGATGGACATGGATGCAGAGAAGGACGGCATCATGACCAGCGTGTATCTGAGAGAGGTGGTCGAGGATTATAACGGCACCGGTTTGGATCGTCAAGGGAATGTGGTGCCTCACCGTTACGGCTGCAGCGGTATCGACGGAACCACGTTTGGTCCCATGTTCGGTGCGCCGGCTGACTCGAAGCAGTATCTGTTTGTATGCTACGGTGTCTACAGTGACATAAATCGCGATGACAATGACCATCAGGTGATCCTCTGCTACGATACGGAGGACTGGGCGAAGTATGAGAGCCCCTTAAGCCAGGAAGCGATGCATAAAAACGGTCCGGAAAAGCCCACGGAGAAGTTGTTCGTGTTCACCGGAAACACCAACTGGGGTGTGCAGAATCTGGAATATGATCCCTATCAGCGGGCATATTTGATGGCGGTCTATTATGGTAAAAAAGAGAAGTATCCGAATTATCATCTGTATGCGGCGGATGCTCAGGTGGCACCTGTCGTGCAGAAGCTGCAGGGATTGAATGAGGAGGGGAAGGTCGTGCAGCTCCTTCAGGCGGGCAGCCGGGATCCGAAGACTGGTATCTGTGGCTGGCGTTTCCCTCACGGAGCCACCGGACTGGCGGCATGCGGGGATGGCCGATATTATATTTCGGAGAATCATATGACCAGATCCGGACAGTGCGGAATTATCTATCAGTATGTGTGGGATGACAAGGAAGCCTTTGTGCTGGCGGATTAGTTTGCTGGCGGATGGACACTGTTGGTGATGCGGACCTTTCGGGTGGCAAGTGTCCCAAAATGTCGATGAAAAACAGGTCGAAACACAATATGTGCGGAGTGTCGACCGGAAATGTGCGGCAGTGAAATGATAAAAGGCAGGGAGAAAAAGAGATGAGCAACATCGGTGAGATCGATAAAAATCTGGCGGTGTCCGGCACCATACAGGGTGAGGATGTGAGCTTTTACAATGTGCGCCGTGAGCCCTTCACGATTTATGGGCTGATTCCCGGCAGTGAGGGGGAGCCCTTCCGCCGATTGCCGCTTAAGGTGGCGGAGCAGACAAGCGATGGTGTGCTGAGGCTGCATATTCGGACGGCAGGCGGGCGAGTCCGCTTTAAGACCGATTCGTCCTGCGTGGCGATCCGGGCGATCCAGCCAAACAAAAACCTGATGCCCCACATGCCTTTTTTGGGCAGTTCGGGCTTCGACCTCTATGAGACGGTAAACGGAAAGTACATATATAAAGGGTCCTTTGTGCCGCCGGTGAACCGGACGGATCGCTATGAGTCCATCATCAAGTTCGGCAGCCGGGGGATGAGGGATATCACCATCAATTTCCCTCTCTATGATGGAGTGAATGACCTGTTCGTGGGGATTGAGCCGGGTGCGGCGCTGGAAAAGGGAGACGCTTACCGCCTGGAGCAGCCGGTGATTTACTACGGTTCGTCCATCACTCAGGGCGGATGTGCGTCCAGACCGGGCAACTGCTACAGCAATATCATCACCCGCAATTTAAATATTGACCATGTGAACCTGGGATTTTCCGGAAACGGAAAAGGCGAGCAGGTGATGGCTGAGTACATTGCCGCTCAGCCCATGAGCCTGTTTTTCTACGATTATGACCACAACGCACCCAACGCGGAACATCTGGCGAAGACCCACGAGGCATTTTTCCTGACTATCCGTGAGAAACATCCGGATTTGCCGATCATCATGGCCAGTCGGACGGATACGCCCAAGACCCCGGAGATTGCGGAGGATACACTGCGCCGCCGGGATGTGATTCTGAGAACTTATGTGAACGCCATCAAGCGCGGCGATGAGAAGGTCCTGTTCGTGGACGGCATGCAGGTGTTTAAGGAGGCGCTGAAGCTGGGCGTTCCCGCAGACAGCTGCACGGTTGACGGTGTGCATCCAAATGATCTGGGATTTGCCTGCATGGCCAAGGTGTTCGGAGAGGCGATCAAAGAGATGCTGGGTTAATTTTGCACAATTGATTGTCTTTCCTTAAGATTAATGGGTTGTTTCTTGACATAACGAAGAAAATGGTAGATAATGGAGTTAGTTTATAATCTCGATGGAGAGACGAAAGGAGATACATATGAACGTTATTATAACCAAAGATTATGATGAGATGAGTAAGAAGGCAGCTGAGGTCCTGCTTGACGTGGTGAAGAACAACGAGACCCCTGTACTCGGTCTGGCTACCGGCAGCAGCCCCATCGGTGCTTACCAGGAGATGGTTAAGGATCATCAGGAGAACGGCACTGACTACAGCAAGGTAGTTTCCTACAACCTTGACGAGTATGTAGGTCTTCCCATCAGCCACAAGGAGAGCTACTACGCATTCATGCACCAGCATTTGTTTAACCATGTGAATATTAAAGAAGAAAATGTTCATGTACCCAACGGTCTTGCAGAGGATCTGGATCAGGGCTGCAAGGAGTACGAGGACATGCTGAAGAAGGTTACTATCGACCTTCAGCTTCTGGGTATCGGCGGAAACGGCCACATCGGTTTTAATGAGCCCGGAACCCCCGTTGACTCTGAGACTCACGTGGTTGACCTGACCGAGAAGACCATCGCTGACAACTCCCGTTTCTTCATTCCTCTGGGCGAGGAGACCCCCACTCAGGCAGTGTCCATGGGTCTTGCAAGCATCATGCGCTCCAAGAAGATCCTGCTGATCGCTTCCGGCGCAAACAAGGCTGACGCAGTTTACCGCATGGTAAACGATCCCATCAGCGTAGATTGCCCTGCAACCATCCTGCGCAATCATCCCGATGTAACCGTTATCGTGGACGCAGAGGCAGGCGCAAAGCTGGCTTAAGCTTCGAGGCCGGATAATTTCGAGCGATGTGATAATGAAAACGGCAGCTGGCTGTTTATAGAAAAAGTCATGGGTCTGTCGCAAAATAGCAGCAAAGTTGATTGCGCTGTTTTGTGACAGACCCTTTTGCTATGTCGATCACGATATGCCGGCTCAGGTCAGGGGCGGACAGGCGCAATCGCATTGAAAACAGCGACGTCTGAGCCCCAAAACTCACGACATCCTGACCAGCTCGGATGGCAAACATCCCATTATATTTTTGAAGGTCTTTGAAAAATAGGAGTTGTTTTCAAAGCCGCACATGGCCGCGATTTCACTGATGGAATGCTTTTGTCCAAGCAGAAGATTTCTGGCATTGCGGCAGCGGGTTGCATTGATATAGGCCACGACAGTCATGCCGGTGGCTTTTTTGAATTCGCGGGCAAAGTAGAATTTGCTCAGGCTTACTTCATCGGCAAGCATCTCCAGCGACAGCTTTCCGGAGAAGTTGGCGTTGATATAGGCGATAGCCTGCTTGATATTTTCATCGATAGAGCCTCTGGTCTTTTCTTTTGCGATTGTTCCGGTGGAATGGTGTCGCGCCAGATAGACCATCAGGTTAAGAAGGTTTGCGCGGACACCGGCCACATGGTAGTCCTCCTGCGACTGGATCTCCCTTGCAGTGGACTCAAAGAGCGCCGCGGCGGTGTCTGACCGCACAAAACTTTCAAATGCGATCTCCTTGACCGGGATGTCATTTTCCGCAAGAAAAGCGGAGTCCACAATGAGGCAGTAATATTCCCCCTGCTTTGTCTTTTTGACACCGTGCAGCAGATCAGAGTTGACAATGATCATGTCACCAGCCTCCACGTCATATACCACAGAATTGCAGATAACCTGCCCAAAACCCTTGGTAAAATACAAAATTTCCACATTTTCGTGCCAGTTGGCAATCTCCGGCTCGCCTTTTCTGATCACATTATAGTGGAAAATAATGGGCAATTTCTGACCTTCCAGATTGTGAAATTCGTATGTTCTGATATCCATTGACGGCATCCCTTCAAAGTTGTCAATTTTTTACTCGCGTATTGTCAATGCTTTCATTATATAAAAAGTGGGAAATAAAGTCAACCCCGGGGGGATAAAAAAAGTGACTTTGACAGCAAGATTGTGTTATTTCCAAACAACATCCTTTCTTGCTTTTTGCGCAGGATAATTCTATAATGATATACAAGAAAGATTTAGGATTTCGAGAGCGAAAAATACGGAGAAGTCTGTATATCAGCGGACCAAGCGGAGGAAACTCGGATGGAGAAGGTATACGGTGTGGTTCTGATCGGATGCGGATATATCGGTGAGGAGCATCTGTCAGATATTTATTATCAGGATAATGTGCGCGTAGTGGCTGTGGTGGATCTGGATGTAAACCGGGCTAAGCTGATGGCCAGAAAGTACGGTGCGCAGGAGTATGGTACAGATTATAAGGTCTATCTGCAGAGGGATGATGTAGATATTGTAATCATTGCCACCTATGTGGATACACATGTTTCGATCATGAAGGACTGTGTGGCGGCGGGCAAGCATGTGCTGTGCGAGAAGCCGGTGGCGGTGAGCCGTGAGGACGGCGAGGAGTTTTTCCGGGTGGCACAGGCAGCAGAGCCCCAGGTTCATGTGTTGGTTGGCCACATTCTGAGATATAACGGTTCCTATCAGCGGATCAGGCAGATGATCCAGAGCGGTGTGATCGGCACTCTGCGATTTATTCACTTTGTGCAGAATCATCACGCGATCAACTGGCCCAGATACAGACGGCTTCTGGAGGATTGTCCCCCCGTTCTGGACTGCGGCGTGCACTATCTGGACGCGATGCAGTGGATCTCCGGACAGAAGATCGTGCAGGTGAAGGGCGGCAGCTTCCTGATTGACAGCGATGCCCCCCGGGACAATTACAGTATTGTAAACGTCCAGCTCTCCGGCGAGTGCTGCGGCTGTTATGAGTCGGGATGGAGCCGAAATCTTCATTATTATAACTGTAAAGAGTTCATGGGCGATAAAGGCTACATCAAGCTCACCCTTCAGGCAGACCGTTTTGCGGACAAGGAGGAGGGCGACCTGATCGAGGTTTACCACAGCGATACAGGTGAGCATGAGACCATCAGCCAGATTGCAAAGTATAAGGACATGAACGGCCAGTTCCAGGAGCTGGTGGCCCGCATTGAGGGCCGACCGAGCAACGGATTCACCCTTGAGGATGCGAAGGAGGCCTTCATGGCAGCCATGGACGCGGTCGAGGACGGCAGCGCGTTTAAGAAGAAGTGATCTGCTTGATGTGTGGAGTTGCGAAAGCGATAAGAAGAAATAATCGTCTTCGGGGTGGAAAACACGGAAGAGATGTGATCGGAAAAAATAAGAAATTTACCCACAGCCGCAAAGGCAGACTGCCTTTGCGGGTTGAGGGTGACTATAAAAATAAAGACGAGGTACAGGTATATGAAGAAGCTGAGAATCGGTATGGTGGGTGCCGGAAACATTGCAAAGACCCATCTGACTGCTTACCAGGATGTTCCTGAGGCAGAGATCGTAGCGATTTGTGATACAAACGTTGAGAAGGCTAAGGCTACCGCGGCAAAGTTTGGTATTGAGAAGGTTTACGCAAGCGAGACCGAGATGCTGGCTAACGAGCAGCTGGATGCAGCTGACGTTTGCGTATGGAATGTAAACCATGCGGTTTGCTCCATCGAGGCGCTGAATGCAGGTCTGCACGTACTCTGCGAGAAGCCCATGGCTACCAGCGCTGCAGAGGCTGAGCAGATGATCGAGGCAGCGAAGAAAAATAATCGTCTGCTGATGATCGGCTTCGTAGTACGTTTCTGCGACGAGTCCAGAATCACCATGGACTTCATCAACAATGGTTATCTGGGAGACATCTACTACTCCAAGGCTACCTATCTGAGACGTCACGGCGCACCCGGCGGCTGGTTCTGCGACAGCAAGCGCTCCGCAGGTGGCCCTGTTATCGACCTTGGCGTTCACGTTATCGATATCACCCGTTACATGATGGGCAAGCCTAAGGCTCTGTCTGTATATGCATCCACCTCTGACCTGCTGAAGAATCGTCCTTACCTGAAGACCGATGTGGCCTGGAAGCCCGACGATGCATCCAAGGATGATGTATACGATGTAGAGGACTTCGCTGTTGCACTGATCAAGTACGAGGGCAATAAGACCACTCTGCTTGAGACCAGCTACAGCCTGAACGGTCAGGGCGCAGTAAACAAGGAGCTGTTTGGAACCAAGGGCGGCATCAAGCTGTGGCAGAGAACCAACACCTCCCCCACCGAGATGACCATCAGCACCGTAGTAAACGACTATCTGGCAGACATCACTCCCGACATCGAGAACTACATCGACAGCAAGGAGCAGTTCACCGCTGAGATGGCTCACTTCGTAGACTGCTGTCTGAACGGCACCGAGTGCAACGCGAGTGCAGAGGACGGACTGGAGATCATGAAGATCCTGGATGCAATTTATGAGTCCGCAAGAACCGGACATGAGGTAGTCATCAAATAAAGTGCGATGAAAGTCCCGGACGGCACACGAGGTCATGTTTACATGAACCGAAGTATGTGTATCGGACGGATGAGACGATATGAGTAAGTAGGGCGATCAGCCCGGATTACGAATGTCGGCGGAGCAATCGACTTTCATCTCTGCAACCTGCGTTAGCAGGCAAGGAGAATATAATGAAAATCGGAGTTAGTTCTTATTCATATTCCCAGTACTTAAAGAGCGGCAGGCTGGACCTGATCTCTGTGATCAGAAAAGCCGCAGACATGGGCTTTGAGGCCATCGAATACACAGATTTACCGAAAGATGAACCTGAGAACAGAATAGCTCTGGCAAAACAGATCAAAGCTGAGGCCGCAATTTGCGGCCTCGAACTTTCCGCATATGTTGTGGGAGGAAATCTTCTCTGTGAGACGGACGAGGCACAGCGGGTGGAGATCGAGCGGTTGAAGGGCGAGCTGGACATCGCGAAGGTTCTCGGGGTAAAACTTTTTCGGTACGACGTGGTGAGGAGACTTCCTCTGCGCAGAAGCTTTGAGTCCGTGCTGGAGGGTGTAGTTCCGGCTATGCGTCAGATCGCTGATTACGGTCAGTCTCTCGGGATCATGACCATGATTGAAAACCACGGCTATGCGTTTCAGGACTACGACCGCGTGGAAAAGATTTACCACGCGGTAAACCACGAGAATTTTGGACTTCTTCTGGATATCGGAAACTTCCTGTGTGCAGACCAGGACAATGTGATGTGCGTTTCCAGACTGGCGCATCTGGCCTGCCATGTACATTTGAAAGATTTTGATATCCTCGATTATTACAGTGGCGAGTCTGCGGAGAATTGCTTTAAGACCAGAGCCTGCAATCTGCTGCGGGGGACTGCAGTGGGCCACGGTGCGGCGAAGACGGCACAGTGCTTAAGCATCCTGAAAGAGGTCGGATATGACGGCTATGTGGACATCGAGTTCGAGGGTCCGGAGGATTGTGTGGACGAGCTGGAGAGGGGATTGGCCTTCTGTCGTGAGTTTTTCCGAGCTGAACCTGGCGAAAACAGTAAACTGTAATTTTTCGATTACCTTGTGGCTGAACGACGAATAAAAAATATATCAGGAGAGATTTGTTATGTATAATTTTCCCATCGGAGCTATGGTAGACTCCTTCAGACAGGATACCCGCGAGGCGATCAAGACCGCGGCGAGTATCGGCGTGAAGGGTCTTCAGATGTATTCTACTACAGGAGAGAATTCTCCGGAGAATCTGGTTGGACAGAAGCGCAGAGACCTGCTGAACTTTGTCAAGGACCAGGGCCTGGTGTTCTCCGCGATCTGCGGTGATCTGGGCAAGGCGTTTATCTATGCGGACAGAAATATTGAACTGGTTGAGAAGTCAAAGCGCATCATGGATCTGGCGAAGGAGCTGGAGAGTGATGTGGTTACCACTCATATCGGTGTGGTTCCTACCGACAAGACCTGCGACAGATATAAAATCATGCAGGATGCCTGCTACGAGCTCGCTCAGTATGCAGACAGCATGGGTTCCCACTTTGCGGTTGAGACCGGACCCGAGCTGGCGGTGACCCTGAAGTCCTTTTTGGACGATCTGGGATCCACCGGTGTTGCGGTTAACCTTGATCCCGCAAACTTTGCGATGGTGACCAAGGATGATCCTGTACAGGCGGTTTACACGCTGCAGAAGTATATTGTGCACACCCACGCCAAGGACGGCATCAACCTGCTTCCCGCAGATCCTGAGGCTGTATACTCTGAGATGCAGCACGATCAGTGGGATAGCGTAGAGCTGTTCCGCGAGCTGCCCTTGGGACAGGGCGCGGTTGACTTCCCCAGATACTTGAAGGCGCTGGAAGAGATCGGCTACAAGGGATTCCTGACCATCGAGCGCGAGTGCGGCGGCAATCCTGTGGCAGATATTAAGCTGGCAGCAGATTACCTGAGAAAGGTGATCGCGGAGAATTGATCGTGAACTGCATTTAGGTGTACTTGCGAACAGATTAATATGGATAAATCAAAAACGTCGCTGCAGATGAGAGATCGTCTGCAGCGGCTTTTGGTTTTTGGCAAAAATGATTGGAGATTTTTAATGCTTTTTCTCGAATACAGCGGTGATGTCCATATATTTTCCGATAATAATGGAAATACTATGTCAGAATAATAATTAAGACGACAATCTGAACTATTGAAAAATCAACTGATCCGAAAAGGAGAATTTTATGGGCAGTTATTTATGGTTTATGATGGCACTGCTTGTCTGCGGAGTATTTTCCGCCCTTGCCAGCGCCAAGGTTCACCGAACCTACGCCAAATACGGAAAAATTTCCACCCGTTCGGGGATGACCGGCTATGACACTGCAGATCGACTGCTGCGCGCGGCCGATGTGACGGATGTGGACATCGGCAGGGTCAGCGGAAATCTGACCGACCACTATCACCCGGTGGAAGGGAAAGTCAATCTCTCTGACATGACTTACGGGGAGGCCACGATTGCGGCGGCAGCGGTGGCGGCCCATGAGGTGGGGCATGTGATTCAGAACAAGCGTGGATATTTATTTTACCGGGTGCGCACGGCGCTGGTTCCGGTGGTCAATTTCGGTTCCCGGCTGGCGATGCCGCTGGTTTTGGTGGGATTATTGCTGGACGGTGGAGTGTTTCTGACGCGGAATTCGGATATGGGTTATTATCTGGCCATGTTTGGTGTGATTTTGTACGGAGCGTCCTTCCTCTTTACGGTAATCACCCTTCCGGTGGAGCTTGACGCGAGCCGGAGAGCGAGGCGAATGCTTGTGGATGAAGGGATATTGACTACAGAAGAAATGGCCGGTGCCGGACAGGTGCTGTCGGCAGCGGCCATGACATATCTCGCAGGGATGTTCACATCGCTGGTGTATTTTCTCAGGTTTCTCTTTATGGTGATGACACTGTTTGGGCGAAGGAGAGACTAAAGCTTTTTGCGGAGAAACAGTGTCGGGACTCAACGTATATGCGGTTGGAGGGAACTATGCCTTGTAGACACACACTCCGTCCACGTAAGTGCAGTCAATATTGTAATTTCCATCCAGAACTGCCAGATCCGCCGCTTTGCCCACTGCGATGCTGCCGGTCAGATGGTCGATCTTTAAGGTCTTTGCCGGGTTTAAAGATGCCATCTTCGAAATATCGGTGAGGGGGATACCGTCTTTGATCAGATTTTGGATGCCAAACAGCAGTGAGCTGGCGCTTCCGGCGATGGTTCCGTCCTCCATCTTCATCACGCCGTCCACGATATAGCGGACCTCTCCGTCAAACTCGATCTTGTCCGCATTGATTCCTGCGCCGTGCTCGGAATCGCTGATGATGTTGATCCGGTCAGCACCCTTTGCACGGTAGATGAGCTTGATGGCGCCGGGGTGAAGGTGAGTGTGATCGCAGATCATCTCGCAGCGGACTCTGGGGTCGGTCAATGCCGCGCCCAGGACACCGGGTTCCCGGTGGCTCAACGCCCTCATGGCGTTGAAGGTGTGGGTGGACTGGGATGCGCCTGCATCGATGGCTGCCATAGCCTCGTCGTAGGTCGCATCGGTGTGTCCCATGGAAACGGTCAGACCTTTCTCCGCTGCATGGCGGATGACTTCAAGTGCGCCGGGCACTTCGGGAGCAAGGGTGATCAGCTTTAACATACCGCAGCCGTGCTCAATCATCTCATCCAGCTTCTGGATATCGGGGGAGATGATGGCACTTTCCTCCATGGCCCCCTTTTTCTTCCTATTAATAAAGGGCCCTTCTGCATGAATCGCAGCAATCTTGGCCCCCTCGCAGGTCCTGGAGGCTTCCACTGCCCTGTCGATCTGCCTGAGCAGAAGACTGTACTCTGTACATACGGTGGAGAGGGCGATCGAGGTCACACCCTGAGTAACTTCATAGCGGGTGATCGCACAGAGATCGGGATCTGAGTCACTGATCTTGGAACCTACCGCGCCGTGCATATGGGAATCAATAAAACCGGGAAGGATATATTTTCCGGTCATGTCAACCGAAGCTTCGCCGTCGGTCAAATCCTCGCCGATGGCGGTGATTTGGCCTTCGGAAATCTGAATATCACAGCGTCTCAGCTGAAAATTCTCGTCCATAATCATACCGTTTTTTAATATCATATCGCGCCTCCGGTCTTATAACGTGTTTGACATTTCCTGACTTTCTGTCATGGTCTGCTGGTATCGCTTCGGCGACATACCGTAATGTTTTTTGAATGCTTTGCAGAATGACGGGACGTCGGCAAACAGGAGCGTTTCGCTGGCCATGGTGATGGACATGCCGTCCTTAACCAGAAGGTCTGCGGCCTTTTCCAGACGTCTCTGTGTATAGTAGTCTTTGATCGTGGTTCCCATGGCCTGGGAGAAGGTACGGGAAAGGTAACCGTAGCTGTAGTCAAAAACTTCGGTGATATCGGAAAGCTTTTTGATGCTGGTCAGGTTGGTGTCGATATAGTTGATAATCTCGTAGATCAGCGGATTCGTATCATTCACATCCATCAGATCGATCCGGTGGGGGTTAGTCTCCGTAAAATTGCGGTAGGTCTGAATGATAATCTGGCGGATGTAGGACTCCAGCATCTCCATGGAGAGGGGGTCATCTGAGGAGACCTCATTCAGGGCCAGGGTGAACAGATTGAACAGGTTGTTTTTGTCCATGCAGTGCGGTCCCTGCAGTGTATCGAAAAATCGGTCGATATGCTGATATTTTTGATAGTCAGGGTGGTCCTTGCGAAATTCAAAGCCGAGACACATAAAGCGGAGCGGAGCATCCTTCGAGGACTTGATGGAATGCACGTCCTGATTGTTTACGAGGAAAATCATGTTGGGATAGACCTCGTAAAATTTGCCGTTTCGGACAAAAATACCCTCGCCGGATACAATATAGGAGATCTCATGGCAAATCTGGGTGTGCTGCCGCACCGTGTGGTCAGACGCACAGGCCAGATCGCAGATCTGATACACGTCAAATAAGTTCAGAGGCATGGGTGAAGATTCGTAATTTGCATCCTTGTGGTAGCGCTTTTTGTAAGCGGGGCCATCGGATTCAAATGAAAACGCAAGGGGCTTTTTAGTTTCCATAGTCTCCTCCTGTGTCGATGAACTCAAAGCGTTTGCTGTTAACGCATGGTCTTTTGATCCTTATATCATTATATATTATGGATTTGGAAAAATCAATATGGCTGAATTTGACCTGTTTTATGTCAAAAATTGGCATGATGATCAATGGACAAGTTTTGGGGTAAAAAAATCACAATTCCATCGTGAAAATAGACAAAAATGAAGGACTAAAATTGTTCAAATTGTGAAAATGGCTTTGAAAAAAGCGTTTTTGACTGGTTTAAGTGGGACAAAAATGACAAGTGACAAGTTAAAAAGACACATTGTATTACTTGGGGCGGTGATGATATGATAGATCATACCAAAGGCCGATTGACTTACTGTAAAAGTAATTCAATACGAGAATATTAGAAAAAGGAGAAAAGTAAAATGAAAAAGTTACTTGCAATGCTTCTGGCACTGGTAATGGTTCTTTCTCTGGCAGCTTGTGCAAACAAGCCCGCAGATACCCAGACCGATGCACCCAAGGCAACCGACGCTCCCAAGGCTACTGAGGCTGACAAGGAGACCGATGCTCCCGCTGAGACCGAGAAGACTCTGGCTGATTACCCTAAGGTAGACAGCTTCACCGCTTACGTTACCAACGGCGGTATCGATGACGAGGCATTCAACGCACAGCCTCTGGCACAGAAGATCAAGGACGTTACCGGCTACGATGTTAAGTTCATCCAGCTGCCCAAGTCCGACGTTGATACTACTGTTACCAACATCTTCACTCTTCAGGAGGATGTACAGTACGTATTCGTTACCAAGTCCCAGTTCAACGACCTGATGGCTCAGGGCGCTCTGGCACCTATCACCGAGTATGTTAACGCTTCCACCAACCTGAAGGAAGTTATCTCCGAGATCGGTTGGGGTTCCGCTACCGGCGAGGATGGCGAGATCTACGGTATTCCCAACTCCGATCCCCGTGAGTGCACCTCCAAGGGCTTCTACTTCCGTCTTGACTGGCTGAAGGAGTACAACGCTGCTAACCCCGGCGCTGAGATCGCAGTTCCCTCCGAGGAGAATGGTTACTCCATGAGCGTTTCCAACTTCGAGAAGATGCTGCAGTACTTCGATACCAAGGTTACCGGTGGTAACGCTCTGATTATCGAGGTTGACCCTAACTCCTCCGATTACACCGAGGATAAGCCTGTATACCTGCAGACCATCCTTCCCGCTTTCGGTATCAACAGCGAGTGGGCAGATGTAAACGGTACCCTGACCTACATCGTAGAGCAGGAAGGCTTTGCTGAGTACATGGAGTACATGGAAGGCCTGTTTGATCAGGGTCTGATCACCTACCAGGCAACCAAGGATGATACCAACGCAGTTAACTCTCTGATGAACGATATGGCAGGTGTTGCACTTGTTTCTCATACCAAGCCTTACTCTCTGGAGACCAGCAGATATGAGAAGATGACCGGAAACACCCTGTCTGACACTGAAAAGCAGACCTTTACCGATACCGAGTACACCGGATACATCGCAGCTCTGGTTGCTGATGAGAACGAAGGCGATGCCAGCGCAGTTCGTGTATGGTCCAAGAAGGTTTACAACCAGTACATCGTTTGCCCTTACTGGAACACCGAGGAGCAGAACGCAGCAGTAGTTGACTACTGTGACAAGAAGCTGGATAAGGACGTATTCCTGAGCATCACCATCGGTGTTGAGGGCGAGTCCTTCGAGTACAAGGATGGCGGTTACTATCCTATCCTTCCTGAGTTCAACGATACCTACAACCTGGCTGATAAGTTCCTGTCCGGTACCCGTGAGGCTGATTACGCTGAGTACTGGCTGGCTCGTACCAGAAAGACCGCTGCACAGGGTCGTATGTTCGGTATGATCAACTACAACATCGATGGAACCGGTATTATGGATCCTCGTTATATGATGCCTTCCAACGAAGTTATCGAGACCGAGTATGCAGATGCCAGAAACGCAGTTGTTGAGAAGCTGATCCTGACCGTATTCGATTCTTCCGTAGAGTTCAACTATGATGAGATCGCAGCTCTTTGGGATGCTCAGAAGGGCTCCGATATCGAGAATGCTATCAACGAGTGGTATGCTACCTGGGAGTACAAGGATACTTACAACGACGTACAGCCTGTAAAGTAATTTTGTAATCGATAATAAGTGACTTAATTGTGCGCTCCTGCTTCCCGTGAGTAGGAGCGCGCACTGCTAAAAAGAGGTGATATCTTGAAAAGTAACAAAGAAATCATAAGAGCAACACGCAGAAAGAATCTTAAAAAGTATGCACCTTTATATTTCTTCTTTATTCCGTCCATGATCTTTGTACTTATTTTTAAGTACTTGCCGATGGCAGGTCTGGTGCTGGCGTTTAAGGAAAACCCCAACATGCTGAGAGCAGAGAGTCCTGTTCAGGCGATTCTTGATGCAGCCTGGGTGGGCTTCGATAACTTTAAGGAAATGTTTGCTGAACCCGAAATCGTTCAGGCAATTATCAATACACTGGAAATCAGTGCAATGAAAATTGTATTGGTATTCCCCATTCCGATCGCCCTTGCTATCCTGATCAATGAGCTGAAAGGAAACAGAGTAAAGAATTTGCTGCAGTTTACCATGTACATTCCTCACTTCCTGTCATGGGTAACCGTAGGCGGTATTTTCGGTGCGATCCTAAGTCAGAATACAGGTCTGGTCAACAATATCATGGAGTTCTTCGGACATGAGCGACTGGCGTTCGTAAGTAACAAGGATACGATCAGAGGTGTTCTGTACACCACACATGCATGGAAAAATATCGGCTATAGTAGTATGACATATATGGCTGCCATTCTGGCACTGGATACCAACCAGTTCGAGGCTGCGAAGATCGACGGCGCAACCAAGTGGCAGCAGATTCTTCATGTAACCCTTCCCGGCATCCTTCCCACCATCGCGGTCATGTTCGTACTCCGTGTCGGCGGTCTGATGGAGGCTGGATTTGAGCAGATTTACGTTATGTACTCTGCATTTACCAAGGAGACCATCGATATCCTTGGTACATATACCTATCGATTGATTCGAGAGTCCGGTCTGCGTCCTCAGTACGCGCTGTCGACTGCAGTGGGTCTGTTTAACGGTCTGATTGCCGTAACCCTGGTATTGACCAGTAACTGGTTCTCCAAGAAGTTCTTAAAGAGCGGATTGTGGTAAGGAGGTACGATAGATGAAAAAGAAAAATAGTCTTCCGAAAACCAAAGAACAGAAGCTCTTTAGCTGGAAGAGAAGAGGCCTGCTGACCTGCCTTCTGGTTTCTCTGATTATCCTGATTCTGGAAGGTATTGATAACAAGCATACCGTGGACTATCGCGGTACCATGGATATCGTTTTTGCGGTGCTCTGGGTAATTCTGGAGCTCGACAGTATTCTGCGCCTGGTCAAGATTGCCAGGGAAGAGGGAATCAAGCAGTATTTCAAGTTCAACAAGATTGATTTTGTTTATCTGGTTCTCTCCCCCATCGCGATGGTGTGCTCATTTGCGGCTCCCGCGCTGAAGTGGACCCGCTGGATCATCCTGTTCAAGATGCCCAAGGTAATCGCCAAGTATAACGATGAGAATGTGTTCCAGCTGATTGCAAAGAGCCTTGCACTGATTCTGGTGGCACTGTTCATCCTGCCGGTGTTTAATGTTATTTCCACCGGTTTTTCCGCTCCCGGAGAGATCGTAAATATTTTGCCGAAGAATTTTGATACCTTTTCCTTCAGCTATGCGCTTTCGGATACCAGCTTTTTGAAATCCTTCGGAAATTCCTTCTTTATTGTAATTGTGGGAACGTCCATCTTCGTATTTATCACCACCATGGCAGCTTATCCGCTGTCCAAGCCGGATCTTCCCGGTAGAAAGTGGTTTATGCTGTTCTACATGATCACCATGTACTTCACCGGCGGTATGGCTACCGACATCATTCTGATCGATGCTCTGGGCCTGATGAACACCATCTGGGCGCTGATTCTGCCCAGTGTTATCTCCGTATACTACATGTTGCTGATCAAGAGCTTCTACGAGGGACTCCCTGCGGAGCTGGAGGAGGCTGCAAAGATCGACGGCGCATCTCAGATGTACGTATTCCTGAAGATCGTTCTTCCGCTGTCCAAGTCCATCATTGCGACCACCTGTTCCTTCGTAGTCGTTAACTTCTGGAACAACTACATGAACTCTGTACTGTACATTACCCACAACAAGGAAATCTACCCTGTTCAGATGTACATCAGAAACTTCCTGGCAATGGACCCCATGGATATCGCGCTTGATAATCCCACCCTGCTTTCCTACTGGGATAACATCGAGATGGCATACCTGACACTGGCAATCCTGCCCATCGTATGTGCATACCCGATCCTGTTCAGATTCCTGAAGGGCGGCGTTACCTCCGGAGCGGTAAAGGGTTAAGACGCGCAGCGTGGAGCAATCGGACTTTCATAGAAGAGAGGAAGAACAATATGAAATTTGATATTGCAGTTATCGGTGGCAGCCTTGGCGGTGTCAATGCAGCTATCAGTGCGGCAAAAGAGAACAAAAAAGTATATTTGTGTGAAGAGTGTGACTGGGTGGGCGGTCAGCTGACCTCCCAGATGGTTCCCCCGGATGAGCATCGCTGGATCGAGGCTTACGGCGGAACCAAGCGTTACGCGGACTTCAGACAGGCGATCAGAGATCACTACGCAGCGCTTCCCGAGTTTGATGTGGAGGCGGCGAAGAAGGCCTGGGCGGAGGATTTTAAGGATGAGGTGGCTCCTGCGGGATGCTTCTCTCCCGGAAATGCCTGGGTATCCCGTATCCCTCATGAGCCTGCAGTTGCAGTGAAGATTCTGGTTGATATGATGTCCGAGTATATCAACGACGGACGCATCGTTCTGGACTACTGGACAGTGGCTGAGGACAGTGTCGTTGAAGACGATGTGATCAAGAGTGTTACCGTTAAAAATGTAAAGACCGGCGAGCAGAAGGTGATTGAGGCAGAGTACTTCCTCGACGCGACCGACTGCGGCGACCTGCTCCCCATTGTAGGTGCAGAGTACAAGACCGGCGCTGAGAGCAAGGCTGAGACCGGCGAGCCGGATGCAGTGGAGGTGGCTGACCCCGCAGATATGCAGGCGATCACCTGGACTGCAGCGCTTGAGTTGGTTCCCGAGGATCAGGAGTGGGAGGCTGTGAAGCCTGAGAAGTATGACTACTATGCATCTCTGGAGGTTCCCCACGTTGGCGTTAAGCAGTTTGGCTGGTACACCAACAAGCTGCAGGGACCCGGAACCAGAAAGCTGGGTATGTATGACGGTGAGGGTACCGACGGCTGCAGAGGCCTCTGGAATTACCGCCGTATCATTGACACCCCCAACTTCAAGGATGGCAGAAACGAGGTTATGCTGCTGAACTGGCCTCAGAATGACTATTATCTGGGCAATGTCATCGACGATCCCGACAAGGAGAAACACCTTGAGGAGTCCCGTGAGCTGACCAAGTGTATGGTATACTGGCTGCAGACCGAGGCGGAGCGCCCCGACGGCGGCAAGGGCTATCGCGTGAGACTTCGCCCCGACATCGCAGGTACTGAGGACGGTCTGGCAAAGATGCCTTACATCCGTGAGTGCAGACGTATCGTTGCAAAGCGCACCATCTGCGAGCACGAGATCGTTCGCGACTACGCAGAGAAGCCTCTGGTAGCGGCAGATTCCGTCGGCGTAGGTCACTATTCCATGGACCTTCATATGACTACCAAGTCAAATGATCACTTCATGGCGAAGACCTATCCCTTCGACATTCCTTTCTCCGCTATGGTGCCTGTGAGACTGAAGAACCTGCTTCCCGCATGTAAGAACCTTGGATGTACCCACCTGACGGGCGGCTGCTATCGTCTGCACCCCGTAGAGTGGAACACCGGAGAGGCTGCCGGCTATGCGGCATCCTACTGCATGGACAAGCAGATCACTCCCGAGGAGCTTCTGAACACCAGGATGGCAGATTTCCAGAGCTACATTCAGGAGAGAGGCATTCAGATTCACTGGCCTCTGGATGAGATGACGCTGTAAAAAACGGTTACATGACAGATCCTACGCTGGGATTTGGTTGTTGAATAAGGTATCAACGCATGGTATACTATGCGAGATATATATTTTCCAAGTAATGGAAGGAGAACATAAAATGTATAATTTTCCTGTTGGTGCAATGTTAGAGTCTTTCAAGCTTCCCTTCAGAGAGGCTGTTGAGAAGGCTGCAGCAGTTGGCGCTCAGGGTCTTCAGATTTATATGTCTAAGCCTACCGTGACTTACTATGAGGACCTGAATGAGGCTAAGATCAAAGAACTGCTCAAGATTATCAAGGACAACGGTCTGATGGTTTCCGCTATCTGCGGCGACTTCAAGCTGGGTTTCTCTAATCCTGAGACCAACCCTCTGCAGATCGAGAGATCCAGAAGAGTTCTGGATCTGGCTAAGTACTTCGAGGCAGATATCGTTACCACTCACATCGGTACTGTTCCCGAGGATAAGAATGATCCTACTTACAAGATCATGCAGGACGCTTGCGGCGGCCTGGGCGAGTATGCAGACAGCATCGGCTCCAGCTTCGCAATTGAGACCGGTCCCGAGACCGCTGTTGTTCTTCGCGAGTTCCTGGATTCCCTCGGATCCAAAAAGGGTATGGCAGTTAACATGGACCCCGCTAACCTGAAGATGGTTATGGATGATGATCCCGTACAGGCTGTTTACACCCTGAAGGATTACATCGTACATACCCACGCTAAGGACGGCCTGAGATTCAATGATCCCACTCTGGAGAAGCCTTTCCAGGAAGTTCCTCTGGGACAGGGTCATGTGGATTTCCCCAAGTATCTGGCAGCTCTTGAGGAGATCGGATACCGCGGATTCCTGACCATCGAGCGTGAGTGCGGCGCTAACCCCGCAGCTGACATCGAGATGGCAGTTAAGTACCTGAACAAGGTTAAGGCTGAGAATTGATAGAAAGCTCCGACAAGTGACCGAACGAAGTGCGAACTTGTTCGGGCATTTGGCGGGCAAGACACAATGAGCAAGCAGAGGGATAGCTCGGATTGCGAATTGTGACGACGATTGCGGGAGAGCGCAGCTCGAAGCAATCGGCTTTCGAACAAAATATAAGGAGAACAAGCAAAATGAGTAAAGTAAAAATGGCCGTTATCGGTTGCGGTGCTATCGCAACCAAGCATCACATTCCCTGCTACAAGGTAAACCCCGATGTAGAGATGGTTTACTTCTGTGATATCATTCCCGAGAGAGCAGAGAAGGCAGCTGCAGACTGGGGCAACGGCGCTAAGGCTGTTGTAGATTACCGCGAGGTACTGGCTGATCCCGAGATCGTGGCAGTTGATATCTGTACCCCCAACCTGGCACATTCCCAGATCTCCATCGCAGCACTGAAGGCTGGCAAGCACGTTCTGTGCGAGAAGCCCGCAGCGATCAACTACGCAGAGGCTCTTGAGATGCAGAAGGCTCAGAAGGAGTCCGGCAAGGTTCTGAACATTGGTGTGGTTAACCGTTTCGAGGGTCACATCAACCTGATCAAGAAGTACATCGAGGAAGGACGCCTCGGTGAGGTATATCATGTATACGCAAGCTTCCGTGCACACAGAAGCATCCCCGGACTGGGCGGCGCTTTCACCACCAAGGCTATCGCAGGCGGCGGAAACCTGATCGACTGGGGTGTACATTACATCGACCTGATCATGTACTGCACCGGCGATCCCAAGCCTCTGACCGTTTCCGGCGAGACTTTCTGTAAGCTGGGCAAGGACATGGAGGGTTACTCCTACCGTAACATGTGGGCAGGCCCGCCCAAGTATGACGGAACCTACGATGTAGACGACTCCTGCTGCGCAATCATCCGTACCGAAGGCCCCGTAATCACCATCAACGGTGCATGGGCTCAGAACATCGATGAGCAGGAAGAGTTCGTAGACTTCATGGGAACCAAGGGTGGCTGCCGTCTGTACTTCAACAAGGACTTCACCTTCTACACCGTAGACCACGGCGCATTCATCGAGTGCAAGCCCGAGGTACACGCTAAGGATCGTTGGAACGCAGAGATCGATGCATTCGTTAAGTGTGCACAGACCGGCGAGAAGATCCAGTCCCACATCGACTACGCTATCCTGACCTCCAAGATCATGCAGGGCGTATATGATTCCTCCGAGGCTCACAGAGAGGTTGTATTTGAGGACTAATCGGAACGCGGAAAACAGTGATCCAAAAAACTGAGGGCGATGGTCCGAAGATAACAGATCGGAAACTCAGAGAATAAACGAAGCTGAATAAAATAATGGGTATCCCGGCAGGAAACTGCCGGGATATTTTATCTTTCGGAACAAATGGTCAAAGTACAATTCGTAATTAAACGAATTACGCCCAAAATGAGAAAATAAATGTGATAGACGTGCCAAAAGTGCGTCGAAAAAGTGTATCAAAAGGACAAAAAGTGCGTCGAAAAAGTGTATCAAAAGAATGAAAAGTGCGTCGAAAAAATGTATTAAAAGGGCAAAAAGTGCGTCGAAAAAATGTTGATAAAAATATGGGGAGGATATATAATAGGAGAAGAAGCCGCAGGAGGTGATGTGGATGAATCGACATGCGATGCAGCAGCTTATTGATTGGAAGAACAAGCCAAACCGAAAACCTTTGATCTTAAAAGGTGCCAGACAGGTTGGAAAGACATGGTTGATGAAAGAGTTTGGCCGTACCCAGTTCTCAAAAGTTGCATATGTTACTTTTTATAATAATCAACGCATGAAAAAAGTATTTGACGATGATTATGATATTAACCGAATTATCATGAACATAAATATTGAGACCAGAGTGGAGGTGACTCCCGGTGATACGTTGATTATTCTTGATGAAATACAGGAGGCTCCGCGGGCGATTGAGTCCCTGAAGTATTTTTGTGAGAATGCGCCGGAGTATGCGGTTATAGCGGCAGGCTCTCTGCTGGGCGTAGCAATTCACAGAGGGGTGTCTTTTCCGGTGGGAAAGGTGGATTCTCTGGAATTACATCCCATGAGTTTCAAAGAGTTTTTAGAGGCGATGGGGGAGACGACGCTGGCGTATTTGCTGGATCGGAATGACTCTCAGCTGATCCGTGATTCACAGGATAAGTATACTTTTTGGTTAAAAAATTACTATTATGTGGGCGGTATGCCGGAAGCGGTTGCCTTTTTCAGCGAACACAAAGATTATACAGAGGTGCGGAATATTCAGAAGTCGCTATTGGCACAGTATGAAAATGATTTTGGCAAACATATAGAGACGAGCGAGCTGGCGAGGATCCGCATGGTGTGGAATTCGATCCCGATGCAGCTTGCAAAAGAAAATAAAAAGTTTTTCTTCGGCCAGATAAAGACCGGGGCCAGGATGAAGGATTACGAGATTGCGATAGAGTGGTTGTTGGATTGCGGGCTGATTAAGAAGGTATATCGTGTAAGCAAGCCGGCAGTCCCCTTGAAGGCATATATCGATTTCAGCGCGTTCAAATTGTACCTTTTGGATGTAGGCTTACTGGGCGCATTGAGTGAGCTGGATGCAGCATCGATTCTTGAGGGAAATGAGATATTCACTGAGTTTAAGGGAGCCTTGACTGAACAGTATGTACTTCAGGAATTGATTGCGGAAACGGAGTATACGCCCTACTATTATGTATCTGAATCCGGTCGGTATGAGATTGATTTCATGCTTCAGAAAGGGAAAAATATCGTTCCGGTGGAAGTAAAAGCGGAGACAAATCTGCAGGCGAGAAGTTTGAAAGCATATTATCAGAAGTTTACACCGGAATATGCGGTGCGTGTGTCTATGATGAATCATCGTCAAGACGATTGGGTTACGAATATACCGCTCTATGCGGTTTGTGGTTTATAAACGACGAACAGATAAATCCCGAAAGGAGACCAAACCATGCTGCTGATCAAAAACGGACGAATTCACAATGCGATTGACCCTGAGCCCTTTGTGGCGGATATTCTGGTGAAGGACGGAAAAATCATCGAAATTGAGAAAAATATCGAGATTCCCGCCGGAGCGGAGGTGTTTGACGCGGCCGGAAAAGATATTTATCCCGGCTTTATCGATGCCCATACCCACATCGGTATGTTTGGCTATGCCGGTGATGTGAGCAAGGACGATGTGGAGAAGTACGACCGCTGTACGCCGGATCAGCGCGGTATCGACTGTATTAACCCGGAGGAGCCCTCCTTTCTGGCGGGAGCCCGCGCCGGAGTGACCTGTGTCTGCGTTGGACCGGGAAGTGTGGGCTGTATCGCAGGTACCCATCTGGCCATGAAAACCTACGGAGACCGGGTGGACGATATGGTGGTGAAAAATCCGGTGGCCATGAAGATGGCCTTCGGTGAGAATCCGAAGCGTGCGCTGCAGGACAAGCTGACCACCCGTATGACCATCGCGGCCACGATCCGCAAGACCATCATGAAGGCGAAGGAGTATGAGCAGTTAAAGCAGCTGGCGAACGGCGACCCGGCAAAGATGCCCCGATATGATGCGGCGATGGAGGCGATGCTTCCGGTGATCCGCAAGGAAATCCCCATGAAGGCCCATGCGCACCGCAAGGACGATATCTTCACCGCGATTCGCGTGGCGAAGGAATGTGATGTGCGCCTGACACTGGAGCATGTCTCCGACGGCGGGTCCATCGCTGATGTTCTGGCGAAGGAGGGCTATCCCGTGGTTTGCGGCCCCTACCTGTACCAGACGAAGAAGACAGAGAACTTCAACGGTCACCCTTCTGCAGCCGTAAAGCTGGTGAAAGCAGGATGTCAGGTATCAGTGATGACCGACTCACCCATCGTGGCGGAGGAGTATCTGCCGTTGGTGGCAGGTCTTTTGATGAGAGAGGGGCTGGACGAGTTCGAGGCGCTGAAAACCATTACCATCAATCCGGCGAAGCATCTGGAGATCGAGGACCGTGTGGGCTCCATCGAGGTCGGAAAGGATGCGGATCTGGTGATCGCAAAAGGCTGTCCGATGGACATGCGGGTGAAGGCGGAGACGGTGTTTATTAACGGAAAGATAGTATAAGATGAAGAAAGCACCCTGTCGGGTGCTTTTTATGCCATTGCTGATTTCTACGTAAACATTTTCGTGTGAATGATGATATAAGCGTTGCCAAGATCATAAGAAATTTCGGTTACTAGTGCAACCATTATTGCACAAATACCAGAAAAACTCTGCAAAACGTAGGATTTGGATTTGCAAAGGACGGTAAAAATATCGAAAAAATACACCGGCTTAAAAATATAGGATTGTATAGTGTGCTGTTTGGACTGGAGGGCGTGTCAGCGATACCGACGAATTGGCGGTTTACAATTCGGGCGAAACATTATATAATATAAGAATTAAAAGGGGATAGATACCCTTTTATCACTCTGATGCAATGCAAGGGGATTTATTTAGATGGCAAATAACTGGGCGTTCATAATTTGGGTAGGAATAATGACGCTATTATGTAATATATGTAGTGGCAAGCGAAGGGAGTTAGTTCATGGAAAGTATGAATGGCGTACAGCTTGGTTTTGGGCTATTTTGATTTTTATTCCTATTACGATTTGCTCTGCGCAACGTGGTACTTGGGAAGGTGATACGGGAACATATTCGTTGATGTTTCAAGAAATACCTTCCGATTTGAGTGCAATTTCTGATGTTATGGTTTCTGCACAGCGAGATAAAGGATATCCTCTTTTGGAATTGGTCATTAAAAGTATGGGGGGTACATTTCGCCAGATGGTAATAGCAATCGCAATTTTTGTATCCTTTGCAGTTGTATTAACTTATCGGAAATATTCCTGTTCATATCCCCTTAGTGTTTTTTTGTTTGTTGCAGGATTTGAATACTACCAATGGATGTTCAATGGTATGCGTCAGTTTATGGCGGTTTCTATCTTGCTTTTGTGCACACCTGCAATTATTGAAAAAAAGTATAAAAAATTATTTCTTCCACTATTCATTGCGTCAACACTTCATATGTCAGTGTTGATAGTTGTCCCATGCCTGCTTATTACGCATGGAATAGCGCTTAATAAGCGAGTGGGGGTATTTATTGTGGTTATAGTGTTTGTTGTATTTACCTTAGCACAAACCGGAACATTGAATGATGTCATTATGGATTTGATGAGTGAAACTCAGTATGACAGTATTACGGATGAGTTTGTAGAGACGATGGATAGCGGCACGAGCATAATGCGTGTTTTAGTATATAGTGTGCCTGTACTCTTGGCATTGGTAGGTTTGAAATTAATTAGAGCAGAAAATGATCCGATTATTAATTTCTGTGTAAATATGTCTGCAGTTTCTATGGGAATTTATGTTGTGTCAATGTTTACCAGTGCAATTTTAATAGGTAGACTTCCAATTTATTTTTCTATATATAATTACATCCTTTTGCCGTGGGAAGTGAATCATATATTTGAAAAACAATCCGCAAGGATTGTAATGTTTTCACTTATTGCCTTTTACTTAGCGTATAATTATTATCAAGTTGCCGTTGCCTACGGCCAGTCTTTTAACTTTGGATTTTTAACATTAGGATGAATACACAATGAGCATGACAAATACTGTGTTAGTATCAATTGTAATACCAGTTTATAAAACCAAGGAATATTTAGAGCAATGTATCCAAAGCCTTCTTGCTCAAACTTATTATCATATAGAAATTCTCCTGGTTGATGATGGTAGTCCGGATGAATGCCCAGCACTTTGTGATTCCTATGCTGCTCATGATAAGCGCGTTCGGGTTATTCACAAGGAGAATGGTGGAGCTTCTTTCGCGAGGGAAGTGGGGATTAAAAATGCAACCGGTGATTACATTATGTTTGTTGATAGTGATGACTGGGTCGAGTTAGACACTGTAGCTTGTTGTGTTGAAATTGCACAGCGAGATAATGTTGACTGTGTGATGTTTGGTTATATTCGAGAATATCCTGGAAAAAGAATTATCACTCCACTGTTTGAGCATGATTTTTCTTGCGATGTAGTTCGTGCTGAAGAAAAGATTCACCGTCGGATTGTGGGATTGAAAGGAGCGGAATTACGGGAGCCACAGCGAGTTGATTTTCTCTCATCTATGTGCATGAAGCTTTATCGCACTGAATTTGCCAGGAAAGGAAGGATTGTCAGTGAACGAGTTGTCGGAACTTCAGAGGATACGATTTTTAATCTTTATGCCCTTGAGGGATGCAGGATTAGCTATATTAACCGTTGCTTTTATCATTATCGCAAAACGAACATTCAATCTATTACTACTCAGCACAAGCCAGATTTGATTGACAAATGGGATGTGATGTATAGCGTGGTTCAAGAATATATCGATGGTTCTGGAAGAAAAGAAGAATACCAAACACCGTTTCTGAACCGTGTGGCCTGTGGTATGATCGGTCTTGGGCTGAATGAGGTAGGAAGCAGGGAAAGCCTTTGGCAAAAGACCAAAAAGCTCCGTTTAATCCTTGATAAGCCTTTGTACCGGGAGGCATTCGCCCAGCTGGATATTTCTTATTGCGGAGTAAAATGGAAAGTATTCTTTCTGTTGTGTAAGAAAAAAGCGGTATTTCTACTGGCGATAATGTTGCAAATTATCAATTATCTGCGGTCCCGTGTGGCCGCTTAAGGAGGCACACTATGGCCAAAGTTTCAATTATTATGGGGATTTACAATTGTGCCCCTACTTTGCCGGAGGCGATTGATTCAATTCTGGCACAAACCTTTACTGATTGGCAGTTGATACTATGCGAAGACGGCTCTAAGGATGATACATACAAAATTGCGAAAGCATATCAGCAGAGATTTCCTGAGAAAATTGTTCTTCTACAGAACGAGCATAACATGGGGTTGAACCATACGCTGAACCGTTGTCTGGAGGTGGCTATGGGTGATTATGTTGCCCGCATGGACGGCGATGACATTTCCCTCCCCCACCGATTTGAAAAGGAAGTTGCTTTTCTGGATGAGCATCCCGAATATGCAATAGTTAGTACACCTATGATTTTCTTTGATGAGGGAGGTGACTGGGGACGGTGTTATACCATTGAAAAGCCGACCAAGCGTGACTTTATCAAACATAGCCCGGTTCACTGTCATGCTCCCTGTATGATTCGTCGAGAAGCATATTTGACTGTTGGAGGATATACAGAAGATGCTCGGATGCTCCGATTTGAGGACGTGAACCTGTGGTATAAGCTGTATGCAGAGGGGTTTGTTGGGTATAACTGGGATGAGCCATTGTATAAAATGCGTGACAATCAAGCGGCTACTCGGCGTAGAAGTTTGAAATCTAGGATGAATGGCGTGTATGTAACTTATATTGGTTTTAAATTGTTTCATTTTCCGTGGTATATGTATGGTTATGTAGTAATTGATTTTCTTAAGCATTTAATTAAAGGCATTATGCCTGAATGGTTGTATTTGAGGTTTCACAAGAAATCCGTCAGGAAGTGGTAGACGATGAAAAAAATTCTGTTTTTGATCCATGACCTTGGGCAAGGCGGTGCTGAAAAAGTACTGGTCAATTTGGTCAACAATATAGATCGATTAAAGTTTGACGTTTCAGTTACTGTTCTTTTTGGTGGCGGCGTAAATGAGCAGTTTTTGAAGCCCGACATTCATTTTCGTACTGTATTTCCGAAAGAAGTTCACGGCAACAGTAAGCTAATGAAGCTACTTACACCGAAACAACTGCATAGGTTGTGTGTCAAGGAACATTATGACATTGAAGTATCTTATTTGGAAGGTCCTTCTGCACGTGTAATTAGTGGATGTCAAGATCTTAGTACTAAACTTGTTTCGTGGATTCATGTAGAGCAACATTCAATGGACAAAATTGCAGCTTCTTTCCGTAGCGAGAAGGAAGCTCGCAGATGCTACAACCGCTTCGATCAAACGGTTTGTGTTTCTCAATTCGTATATACTGATTTTTGTAAGATATTGGATTTTCAAAAGGCATGTAAAGTTTTGTATAATACGGTTGAGTCCGATAAAATTATAAAAGAATCGAGAATAGAAGTACCGAAGTTTAGTAAAGATGGCAACGTTTGTCTGGTGGCGGTGGGAAGCTTAAAACCATCCAAAGGTTATGACTGCCTGTTGGGCATTGTCAGTCGTTTGCATAAAGAACAGTATCCTGTTCGCTTGTATATTTTAGGTGTCGGTCCATTGCAGCAGGAGTTAGAGAAATATATTTCCGATGAGTCATTAGGCGGCATTGTGACTTTGTTGGGGTACGATACCAACCCTTATAAATATGTAGCAAAATGTGATTTGTTCATTTGTGCCAGTCATGCAGAGGGATTTTCTACCGCAGCAACTGAAGCACTGATCGTCGGAACGCCGGTCTGTACCGTGGACGTCTCCGGCATGAAAGAAATGCTGGGGGAGAACAACGAGTGGGGTATTGTCACAGAGAACAGCGAAGAAGCACTTTACCAGGGTATCAAGCGTTTACTGGATGATCCGAAGTTGCTTGCTTACTATAAACAAAAAGCCACTCAGCGTGGAAAAATCTTCAGCACGGAGAATACTATCTGTGCCGTGGAAGAAATGCTCGAGAATTTGTAAAGGAGATACAGTGATGGCAGCGTTGATTAGTGTAATTGTACCAGTCTATAATGTTGCTGCGGATCTGCCCCGGTGCCTCCTTAGTATTCTGGCGCAAACGTATTCTCATATTGAAATCGTTGCTGTAGATGACGGTTCGCTGGACGAATCTGGCGCAATTCTGGATAGTTATGCAGAAAAGTATCCAAATGTCCGAGTGATTCATAAGGAAAACGGCGGTGTCACATCGGCACGGCTTTGTGGTGTACAGGAAGCAAGCGGTGAATGGATTGGTTTTGTGGACGGTGATGACGAGATAGAGCCAGAAATGTATGAGCGATTGTTGAATAATGCTCTGGCATACAATGCACAGATTTCCCATTGTGGTTATCAGATGTGCTTTCCTGATGGCCGGATTCACTACTTTTACAACACAGGCCTTCTTGCGAAGCAGGATAGGATAACTGCGTTGCGTGAACTATTATCTGGTTCAATGATTGAACCGGGGCTGTGGAACAAACTCTTCCATAAGAGCTTGTTAAGCTGTTTGTTCCACGATGCAGGTGTGGATATGACTATAAAAATCAATGAAGATTTATTGATGAATTTTCGCCTGTTTTCTATAGCGGAAACTGCTGTTTTTGAAGATAGGTGTCCTTATCATTATATTGTTCGAAGTACTTCGGCATCCCGTGTGAAGATGAACTCCTACAAGATTTACGACCCCATCAGAGTCAAGGCGATCATTCGTCAGACTGCGCCCGAAGAAATTCGAGCTGATGCTCAGGGAGCGTATGTCAATACATGTATCAACACCTATAATGCGCTGATGTTTGCGGGTACAGAGCATAGAAATGATTTGCAGAAGGTTCGCAATTTGCTGAAACAGGAGAAAGAATCGTTTTCTTTACTCGGCAAGAAACGAGCTTTGATTGCACTGCTTATTATCAATGTGCCGCTTATTTATAAACTGATTTATGGTATCTATTGTCTTTTTTTTCAAAAGCGTGCCTATTCTTAAAGGAGGTCAACTATGGAGAAGTTGCCTTTGATTAGTGTCATTGTGCCGGTTTTTAGGGTCGAGGCATATCTTGACAAGTGCATATCTTCCATTGTCGACCAGACCTATAGTAATTTAGAGATTATCTTGGTGGATGATGGTTCGCCGGATCGTTCTGGAAAAATTTGTGATGCTTGGGCTGTAAAAGACCGCCGTATCGGGGTCATTCATCAGGAGAATGCTGGTAGTGGTGCGGCTCGGAATGCGGCGTTAAAGGTTGCCAAAGGCGATTTGATCGCTTTTGTGGACAGTGATGACTATCTGGCATCGGATACATTTGAGCACCTTTACGGATTGGTGGCACAGGGCGCGGATATTGCCGAATGTGGACATGTGGAAGTCTTTGATGACAATGCGTCGTTTGATTTTGGTGATGTAGATGTGCGTTCATATATGGGCTGGGAAGCTATGGCGGAGCATATTCGTGACCGGATTTTTCGTCAGCTGATCTGGAACAAGCTCTATCGACGTGAAATTGTCGGAGATATTCGATTCCCTATTGGGAAGAAGATTGACGATGAATTTTTTACCTATCAGGTTCTTGGTAACGCTAAAACACTGATCCGTTCTGAAAAGATCTGCTATGCCTATCGCCAGCAGGAATCTTCGGTTATGCATTCTATGGGGGTGCAGAAACGCCTGCAAGCAGTGGACGCAAAAGTTCGACGGTATGCCTATATTAAAAAGAAATTTCCAGAGCTGGATGAGCTGTGCCTGAGGGATCTCTGGTTTACTTGTATCTACCAAGGACAACTGGCCTTGCGTGAAGTGGGCAAGGACGAAGCAAACCAAACCATAAAGTATCTGAGGCGTGTTCTTGGTGGACATTCCTGTGATTTGAAAGACTGTACTGCTAAGGAAATGGTTTGGCTGTCCTTGGCGCGTATTTCTCTACGAGGGGTTTGCCGATTACGCAACGCGCTAAAAATTGGATTGTGACTTAGGGTGAAAGGAAGCCGATTCATGGAAAAGAAATTGGTCTCGGTGATTGTTCCCGTGTACAATGTGGAGCGCTATTTGGAAAAATGTATAGAAAGTATTTGCGGTCAGACCTTTGCTGGGCTGGAACTCATTTTAGTAGATGACGGTGCGACTGACAGTTCCGGTGAAATCTGCGACGAATGGGCACGGAGGGATTCTAGGATTCGAGTCATCCATAAAGAGAATGGTGGACTGTCTGATGCTCGGAATGTTGGCATTGAAGCTGCAAATGGCGGTTGGTTTATGTTTGTGGACAGTGATGATTTTATCACACTGGATACAATCGAACGACTTTATTTGAACGCAACAGAGCATAACTGTGAAATCGCGGTGTGTAATATTGTTCGTATTTACAATAATGGAGTCACCGAGCCGTTTTACAGCCCTGTAAATACACCAACAGTGTGGGAAGGGCAACAGCGGTTTGAGACTCTGAAACAGCCCTCCGCTTGCAATAAGCTTTTTCAGGCAGAACTGTTTCGAGAAGTTCGTTTTCCAAAGGGGAAATTTTACGAGGATACTTTTGTCTACCATGTATTGGCCTATCGGGCAAAGCGGATTGCTCTGACTGGGCATAACGGTTACTACTATCTTTCTCGACGAGAAAGTATTCTGGGACAGCCAAAGTATACGGATCGATATTTTGATTTTATTGAGGCGGTTTATAATAGAATGACCTACCTTTTAGAGCGTCAGGTTTCCTACTATGGCGAGGAAGCTTGCTTAAGTTTGTATGTGGCCGTTTCTAAAGGTGAAAAATACCTTGCAAAGACGCAGGAAAATGCGCCTAAGTTTGAACAGATGCGTTCTTGGTATAAAGAGGCATACGAGCATATGATGAAGCATCCAAATATCGGCGTAAAGCAGAGACTGCGACTACTGCTGTTGCGGTATTTCCCTGCACTGTGCAGCAAGATCTATTGAGAGGAGATCGAATATAATGGGACAGGGAAAGCGTTTGTACCAGATTGGAAATATTCGTGCTTTTGCAATTGTTTTAGTGGTGTTAGGACACTGTATTATTTTGTATTCTTCTGCCTGGGGACTGTATGAGACAGAAGTCAGGGTGCCCTTTTTGAATGTATTAAAGAAAATTGTTGATATTCCCCAGATGCCAATTTTCTTCTCACTTTCTGGATATCTCTTTATGTTCACTCGTGGAAAGAACCGGGACTTTGTTCATCTGTTGAAGGATAAGGCGCTGCGACTGCTGGTGCCGTATTTTGGTATTGGTCTTTGTTTTCTGCTACCGATCCGTGTTTCCATTGGTTTTCATAGCTACCAGAATATGGGAGTGATGGATGTGGTACAGAAACTTCTGACCTCCAGTGATGTAGGCCACCTGTGGTTCCTGCCGGTTCTGTTCTGTGTGTTTCTTTTGAGTGAGATCATCTTGACCGTGGCGGAGAAGATTCTAGGTGTTAAGAAGTATCAGGAGTTTTTCCTGTGCTTTGTAGCATTTGTTTTGTATCTGGAGGGATACCGCATCGGCTTTGGCTATCCGCCGCTACTTGGTGCGTTCAATTATCTACTGTGGTTCAGTTTGGGCTATGCGATAAACGTTTGGCAGGGTATGGTGAAAAGGATTTATGGCATCATGCCTTTGAAGTGGGCGCTGGTTATTCTGAATCTTATACTAATTGCATATAGCGTGACCGAGGGTCCTATGCGTGTGATGCTGACCTTGTTGATGAAAGTTCTGTGTGTGGTTAATACATATGGTGTCATGCCAGAGAAGACTTGCAAGATCGTGGAGAAGATTGAACGAAATAGCTTCGGCATCTATCTGTTCCATTCCCCGCTGATCTACATTACCTTTGCGAATATTCCAAACGCTCATCCAGTGATTGTGGTATCCATCAACCTTCTGGTGTTCGGTGCCGTAGCTTTTGGACTGACGGACCTAGTTCGCAAATCCAAACTGAAAGTGTTGATTGGTGAGTAAGATGAATCTGATTCGGAGAATTGAATGGCGATTGTGCAAGGAACTGAAGAGGCTCAGATTGAAAAACTGGCAGCCTACAATTATCGCTTCGAACTGTATAGGTACTTTCATGTATTACGATATGAAGCTCCAGTTCCGATCGCCTACCATCAATCTCAGCTTTGACATGAATGACTATGTGCGTTTTCTTGAAAAGCTGCCTTGGTACTTGGAACAGCCAGTTATTCCCTGTGAGGATGACCGCTTTGATTATCCTTGTGGTATGGTGGGAGATGTGGAGATTAGGTTCAATCATTACAAGACCATCGAGGAGGCTATTGCGAAGTGGAATGAGCGCAAGCAACGTATCGATTGGGATAATCTATTTATCATTGCGATTGATGGCGATAACTGTACATACGAAAGTTTGCGGCGCTTTGACGCGTTGCCTTACAAGAACAAAGTTATTTTTACACATAAACCGTACCCTGAAATTTCTTCGGCCTACTATTTGCGTGGGTTTGAAGATCACGAGGGTATTTGTCAGCCTACGGATTTCAAAAATCAATTTTTGATTCGGCGCTATATGGATCAGTTCGATTATATTTCCTTTCTTAATGGAAAGGGCTTCAAATAAGGAGCAATTATGGCGAAAATACCAAAGGTTATCCACTACTGTTGGGTGGGCGGCAATCCCAAGCCACAGTCAGTGCTGTATTGCATTGAAAGCTGGAAGCGGTGTTGCCCAGATTATGAAATTCTGGAGTGGAATGAAACCAATTACGACTTCACTAAAAATAGATATATGCATCAAGCATACGAGGCAAAGAAATGGGGGTTTGTTCCCGACTATGCCCGATTGGACATTGTCTACGAGCATGGTGGTATTTATCTGGATACTGATGTAGAAATGGTACGAAGCTTCGATGAATTACTGGAGAACGAGTGCTTCTTTGGTTTTGAGGACACTGGAGATGGTCAAATCTTTGTGAATTGCGGTCATGGCTTTGGTGCTACGCCTCGTCACAAAGTAGTCAAGCAGGCCAGAGATATTTATGAGCAGGTTTCTTTTACCAATATGGATGGCTCATTGAATTTGCTGGCATCTCCCTATTATACCACGCAGTCACTTCGGCAACTGGGACTTGTTCACGAGAACCGTGATCAAATCCTACCTGGAGTACAGGTCTATGCATCGGATGTACTCTGCCCTAAGACTTTCCGTACCGGTCGTCTGAACAAAACGGCCCGTACGGTGTCCATTCACCACTTCACAGCAAGCTGGGTGGATGAGAAAATCAAGGCAGAGATGGCTCACCAGCAGAAAATTAAGAACCGTTTTGGCAATAAATTCGGTGGTTATGTGCTTTTTGCAGAAAGTGTTATACAGAAGTATAGCCCTAAAGAACTGGTTACCACGGTTCCGGTACGAGTGCTGAAGAGAATAAAGGGTAAGATAATCGCAGCCAAGGATGCTGTTCCGTATTATTGGGGGGTGCTCAATGCGAAAATGACGAACCCCGGTACGGAAACACCCGTTCTGCTGGATACCAGCATAGATAGTGACAACTGCGGTGACGGCATCATCATGGAGAATTGCCTGTCACAGCTTTCTGATTGTATGGATGTAGGAGTGTTGGAACATATTCCAACTCATCGATTTCCGACAGAAGATGAAATGGAACTTCTGGAAACTGCAAGAAGCAAAATTCTTTGTGGCACTAACATTCTATCTGGTCATATGCGTACTTATGGCCTCTGGAAACTTGGAACGAAGGTCTCCCTCTATCGAAATACTGTTTTGATGGGCGTGGGTTTTGACTCCCAAGAAGAAAAATTTGACGGATATACTAAGCTACTGTTGCATACGATTCTCCGCAAGGATAGCATTCATTCTGTCCGTGATAGCTTTTCGGAGCAGAAGCTCAAAGCAATGGGGATTACTAATGTGTTGAATACCGGATGCCCCACTATGTGGAACCTGACACCAGCGCATTGCGCCTCTATTCCCACGAAGAAAGCGGCCAATGTGGTTTGCACTCTCACCGATTACTGTAGGGACGAACAGAATGATAAGGTCATGCTGAACATTTTGCTGGAAAGTTACCAGAAGGTCTATTTTTGGCTCCAGGGGCAGGGGGATCTGGAATATATCCGAGAACTAGGCTATGAGGACAGGCTGAAGCTGATCGAATCCACAGTGGAAGCATATGATGCCGTTTTGGCGATGGAGGATCTGGATTATGTGGGCACCCGGCTTCATGCGGGTATCCGCGCCCTGAGCAAAGGTCACCGTAGTTTAATCATCTCTATTGACAACCGGGCTGAGTGCATCAGTGTAGATACAGGATTGCCGATTTTGAAGCGTGAGGATGTAATTGCCGCCTTGCGGAATCGGCTGGAGGTTTGTGTCGAGACGCAAATCACCATGCCCTGGGAGAATATCGTGCAATGGAAGGGCCAATTTGAATAAATACAAGGTGAGGTTTTTAAAATGCAAGAAGCAACGAAACCTATTTATTATACTCATATTTCGTCCAAGTATCATATGTTTGATTTAAATTTGAAAGAAGTCTGGCGGTATCGGGACCTCATTATGCTATTCACAAAAAGGACCTTTGCCCTGACCTATAAGCAGACTGTTCTTGGACCTGCGTGGATTTTCATTAATCCGTTGATTAGCAGCTTTATTTATGCGTTCGTCTTTGGCGGGATCGCTGGTATGGGTACCGACGGTGTGCCTCAGATATTATTTTATTTGTGCAGCAATGCCATCTGGATTTTTTTCTCTGGTTGTGTTACCAAGAATGCAAGTACGTTTACAGCAAACGCAAATGTGTTTGGTAAAGTTTATTTCCCTCGATTGACAATTCCTGTTTCCAATGTGTTGGCATCCGTTGTGCAGTTTGGTGTTCAGATGATTCTAGTCTTGCTGTTTCTGACCTATTATGTGATAAATGGTCAGGTTCATCCCCATTGGGAAGTTTGGCCGCTGATTCCTGTTGTACTGGTGCATTTGGGTCTGCTCGGTCTGGGCTTTGGTATTATTATTTCAAGCTTGACCACCAAATATCGTGACTTGGCAATTCTGGTGACGTTTGGTGTCCAGTTGTGGATGTATGCAACACCTATCGTGTATCCATTGTCCCAGTTGGGGGATGGCCTGATGAAGAATATTTTGCTGCTCAATCCCGTTACTGCGCCAGTAGAAGTGTTCCGGTATGCGGTGTTGGGGCAGGGTGAGATTATGCCTGCCTATCTGGTGCTTTCCGGCGTGATCACACTGGTGGCAGTGATCGGCGGCGTAATGATTTTCAATAAGGTCGAGAAGACCTTTATGGACACCGTGTAAGGAGGGGATGAGAATGGAAAATAGGGAAGTTGCAATTCAGCTTTCAGGTGTGAAGAAGATGTACAAGTTAGGCCAAATCGGCGGTGGCACCCTTCAAGGCGATTTGCAGAGCTGGTGGGCTCGAGTGCGGGGAAAGGAAGATCCTAATACTAAGATTGGATCTGAACAGCAGCTTATTGGACAGAGCTTTATGGCGCTGAACGGCATCGACCTGACGGTTTACAAGGGTGAAGCGCTAGGTATCATCGGCAGCAATGGTGCGGGCAAGAGTACCATGCTGAAATTGTTGAGCCGGGTCACTGCTCCCACGGAAGGAGAGATCGACATTTATGGCCGTATTGCTTCCATGTTAGAAGTGGGAACTGGCTTCAATGGTGAAATGACCGGCCGGGAGAATGTATACATGAATGGAGCGATCCTTGGTATGACCAAGGCGGAGATTGATGCAAAAATGGAGGATATCATCGAATTCTCTGAAGTTAGAGAGTTTATCGATACTCCCGTAAAGCGTTATTCTTCGGGTATGTATGTTAAGTTAGCTTTCTCCGTAGCGGCACATTTGGACAGTGAGATCATGATTATGGATGAAGTCTTGGCTGTTGGCGATATGGCGTTCCAGAAAAAGTGTCTGGATAAAATGCGGGATGCTGCCAAGAAAGAGGGGCGTACTGTTCTCTATGTTTCTCATAATATGAATACCATCCGACAACTTTGCGACCGATGCATTGTACTAAATAAGGGTAAGGTAGTATTTGAAGGTGGGGTGGACGAGTCGATCAACCACTATATGAATACTACAAAGGCACTGGCTGTTGTGAATGACTGCTCAGGAGAGCATAAAGGTCCGACAATGGACAAGAAAATTCACATTGATACTGTCACTTTTTTAGACACAGACTTCCCCGTCTACGAGACAGGAGATGTAGTGATCGTAAAGGTTGATTTCACATCTCGGTGTGATATTGATCATCTTGCGATGCGTATGACGGTACACTCTGGAGATAAGACTGTGGTCGGGCTTGCTACGTCGAGCCCATGTATGGTGGCAAAGAGTGGCAGTAATGAGGTTGTGTTGACTTTGCGGTTGGACTGGCTAGCTCCTGGTAAATATATTATCAAGCTGACGGCCTATTCCGTCAATGAATTCGGCATGAATCAAATGCATGATGTGGTTGACGATTGCTTTGCATTTGAGAAGGTACAAAGCATGGATGATAATAACAGGATGAGTTGGAACCATAGTTGGTGGGGATATATGATGTTCCCTGAATTAGGTGTTAAGTGATATGAAAAAAGACATTTTATATCCATTGCGACGATTACATGGATGGTTGCATGAATACCCTGCTTATAGGGAAAGAAGAAATGAAATTAAAAATACCTATTTGCGCGAGATAAAGGCAGAGTTAAAAAAATACCCTGATACGGTGTTTTTGGTCTTGACACCTGAACACGGTAATTTGGGCGATCATGCTATTACATTATCCGAGACGGAATTGCTTGATCGTAATAACATACATTATATTGAGGTTTCGAGCAATTGGATTTGGGAACTCATGCGCTACAATTTGTTGAGCATTATGAATCGGCATCCAATATTTGCGCAAGGTGGTGGGTATTTGGGTACGTTATGGTTTGATGCAGAATTGTCGATGCGTAAAATTATCGAGAAAAATCCCGAATCTCCTATTTTATTGTTTCCCAATACCATGTTTTATGAGGATAGTGATTGGGGAAGGGAAGAATTGCAGAAGTCTGTAAAAATCTATAATCGTCATAAAAGTTTAACGATTTATGCTAGGGAGAAGATTTCTTATGATTTTATGAAGCTCATCTATAAAGATGTGCGGTTGATGCCTGATATGGTTATGTCTTTAGAGAGAGATTTACATAGTGTTCCCCGCAAAGGATGTTTGCTTTGCTTGCGAGATGACCGTGAAAAGACCAGAACTGAAAATCAGGAGAAGATCATCCGGCAGCAGGTGGCAGAGCTGTTTGGAGTCCATGTTTGTGATACGGATATGGTTGTAAAAGGTCGAATTACAGTGGAACAGCGCGTTGCTGCGCTACAAGCGAAATTTGATGAATTTTTGGGCGCGGAGCTAGTTATCACAGACCGACTCCATGGAATGATCTTCTGTGCCATTACGGGCACGCCTTGTATCGTTGTGGATAGCAAAAGCCCCAAGGTACGGGGGAGCTATGAATGGATCAGGAAACTGGACTATATACGCTTTGTAGATGATGTCGCGTTAATTACAGAGGAATATCATAGGATTTCCAAAGAAGAGCACAAGTACGATAATTCGCACCTGATACCATATTATGAAGAACTTGCCAAGGATATCCTCGCAAACTGTAAGGAGGTAAAACAATGCCGCAGATTAGTGTGATAGTTCCGGTATATAAAGTCGAACCGTATCTGCGCCACTGTGTGGACAGTATTTTGAGGCAGAGTTTTACCGATTTTGAATTGATTCTGGTCGATGATGGCAGTCCTGATGGATGCCCGGCTATCTGTGATGAATACGCAGCAAAGGACAGTCGTGTGGTGGTAATTCATCAGCAAAACGGTGGTTTGTCTGCTGCCCGAAATGTAGGTATCGATTGGGTTTTTGTTAATTCTGATAGCCAGTGGATCAGTTTTATTGATAGCGATGATTGGATTCATCCCCAAATGTTAGAAGCGCTTTATCACGCGGTGATCACACATGATGTGACAGTCAGCATTTGTGGTTATGGTGAAACAGAGGGAGAAGATATTCAAATTGACGAAAACTGTCTTTCAGCTAAAGTACAGAAACCGGAGTGGTTCTATGTTGAACATACGGTTAATGCAACGATTGCGTGCGCAAAACTTTATGGAAGAGAATGTTTCACCCAGATCCGCTATCCCAATGGTAAACTTCATGAAGATGAATTCACGACCTACAAGATTCTGTTTGATCAGGAAAAACTTGCAGTAATTTCAGAACCATTGTACTGTTATTATCATAATCCAAACAGTATTACGACTTCAGCTTGGACGCCGCGCCGCATGGAGGTGATAGAGGCGTTTGATGAGCAACTCTCCTTTTTTGAAGAACATGACTATCCTAAGGCCTTGGCACGAAGGGTTCAGTCTTATCTCTGGATGCTTGGTTCACAATATTATAGTGCTTGTGTGGTTAAACAGGATTACGTTAATGAGATTAAACAGCTACGGAGGAAAATGAAGAGCATACTCCGACGTTACGCATTACAGATCGATCGTACATGGCCTGAATACGAAGCCATTTTGGAAATCGTGTATCCGGTTCGTAGTCGAATCTGTAATATGATATTTGGAACATATGGAGAGAATATGAAAAAAAAAATTATTGCTTGCTGGGAAAGAATTTATTGCTCAAATATTATGCTAAGTGCCATATACCACAAAAAAAATAAACATCATTGTCTTAATATTATGTCTCCTGAAGAGACAATCGAATACATCCTTCAACACGAGTGCTCCATTTCTCGTTTCGGTGACGGTGAGTTTGAACTGATTTTGCAGCCCGACAGGGATTTGGGCTTTCAAAATCGCTCCAAGGTTCTTGCGGCAAAATTGGAGGATGTTCTAGGGAACAAAAATCCAAATTTGCTTGTGTGTATTCCCCTAGCGTTGAATACAATCCTTGGACGTACAAAACATTCCAGGATGTTCTGGTATTCTTGGGGAGAACGAAATAATCAGCACCATCATATTGTGGAACTGATTAGAAAACACGGTAACGGAAACTATTCTTTTGGCGATTCTCAGATTACTCGTTTCTATATTGCATTTCAGAAGGTTAAAATCGCAAAGCGGATTTTTACACAAATACGAAAGCTTTGGGATGCAAGAGACCTGATAGTTGTCGAAGGAGAGGAGACTCGTTTAGGAATTGGTAACGACCTGTTTGACAATGCGGCATCCATCAAGCGCATATTATGCCCAGCAACGAATGCTTTTGATCGGTATGGCAAGATAGTTGAAACCGTCTGTGAAGTATGGAATGGGGAATTACTTTTACTGGCACTGGGGCCCACAGCTACCGTATTGGCCGCCGATTTTGCTGGTATGGGGATGCAGGCTCTCGATATCGGTCATGTGGATATCGAGTACGAATGGTTCCTGCGGGGGGCCAAGGAACATGAGCAGATCCCCGGAAAATTTACTAATGAAGTGTGTGGTGGCAATCAGGTCGTAGATTGCGATGACGAGGAATATAACAACCAAATTATTGCCCGAGTGCTCTGATACTGTCCGCAGAAGGAGAATATATGAAACGAATATTAATGCTTCTTCGATATATCTTACCCAGTATGCTAATAACTATTGACGACCTGTTTCAAAAAGATCTTGTCCGCTGGAAGCAGATGTATCGTCTGGATTGTTCCGACCGTTCCGCTATGGCACAGTTGCTTTGGCGATATAAGGAATTTCGAAATCTGGTGATTTATCGCAACAGAAAGCATGCCATTCGTCGCCGCCTGTTCCAATTCTTTTATCCGCCAATGGAGTCCCTCTATATCGATGCGTTTGAAATTGGAGGTGGTTTATATATTCAGCACGGATTTGCCACGATGATTGCGGCAAAATCTATTGGGGAGAACTGTTGGGTTAATCAACAGGTTACTATTGGCTATAATGGACAAGGGGACCCTCCGGTAATTGGGGATAATGTAATGATCACCTGTGGTGCCAAAGTACTGGGACCAATTCATGTTGGAAACCATGTAACTATTGGGGCGAACGCAGTTGTTATTCGGGATGTTCCGGATAATTGCGTTGTAGGCGGTGTGCCTGCAAAAATTTTAAAATCTAATATCCAATGCTGAATTTCAAAAAGGTTCATATTGTATGTGGGTATATTTGTGCTTTCTGAGTAAGTGGGAGATGCAAATTAACCGTCCTTCTTGCGAGAACTGTCAGTTCAAAGGATATGTCCGGGTCAGTGATCTGGCCATCGGAGATTTCTGGGGAATCTGGGATATTGCCCAGGAGATGGACGATGATAAAGGTACGTCGGTGGTGGTGCTGCTGCGGTCAGAAAAGGGCCGGAGGCTCTTTGAGCAAATTGAGGAGCGCCTTGTGGTAAAGCCGGTGACACTGGAACAGGCCAGTCAGCAGAATCAGTCGATGCGGAGTCCTTCAAAAGCAAAAGAAAATCGCGGGCAGGTGTTGGAGATGATTCGCAGCGGAATGATTGCGGAATGTGAAAGGTTGTTTGTGGTGGAGAAGCCTTCCGCTTTCATTCGATTGAAAAACATGGTCGCAAGAGTGGTAAGAAAAGTGACGAGACTGCTTATACGAAAAGATATTCGATAAGTTGGAAGACGATCAAGATGATTGAAAACCACCTGCGGAAGGCGGAATCGCTCTGCTGGGATTTTTCCTTTGCGTTGCGGGCTTATATGGATTACACGAAAACCCTGCAGAGGCAGCGGTGCTGAATGTACTGCAGCCGCAACAAAAGGTACGAATAGGGAGAAATTTGACAATGAGCAAGATTTTGATTATTACCAATCATTCCTATATGCTTTATCGCTTTCGTCTGGAGCTGATCCAGACCCTGATGAAGGATCACGAAGTGGTCCTGAGTATGCCCTTTGTGGGGCATGAGGAGGATTTCCAGGCGCTGGGGTTGAAGTGCATTGACACAGCGGTGGACCGCCGCGGCATTAACCCGAAGACAGACCTGAAGCTGTTTGCCGAGTATCGCAGGCTGCTGAAAAGTGAGCTGCCCGATCTGGTAATCACTTATTCCATCAAGCCAAACATTTATGCCGGCATTGCCTGTAGTCTGGCTGGAATCCCTTATTGTGCCAATGTGCAGGGCCTGGGCACTGCGTTTCAGCGAAAGGGCCTGGCGCAGTTTGTGACGCTGCTGTATAAGGCGGCGTTTCGTAGGGTGCGGACGGTTTTTTTTGAGAACGAGGGGAATGCAGAGGAGTTTCGCCGCCGCAATATCCTTTCCGCCGAGCGCCAGACGCTCCTGAACGGTGCCGGAATCAATCTGGAGAGTTATCCGTGTCGGCCTTATCCGGAAAATCGGGAGATTCATTTTCTGTATCTCGGGCGGATTATGAAGGAGAAGGGCATGGACGAGCTGTTTGAGGCGGCGAGGAGGCTGCATGCGGAGCAGGTGCCCTTTGTTCTGGATCTGGTGGGATTCTTTGAGGACGAGTATAAAGAGCGTGTCGAGGAGCTTGTGGAGCTTGGAATCGCGAAATTCCATGGTTTTCAGGAGGAGCCCCGCCCCTATTATGCGGCAGCAGATTGTGTGGTGCTTCCCAGCTATCATGAGGGCATGAGCAATGTGCTTTTGGAGGCGGCAGCTACCGGTCGCCCGGTGATTACCAGCCGGATTCATGGCTGTATGGAGACGGTGATCGAGGGTGAGAGCGGACTGCTGTGTGAGGTGAAGGATGCCGAGTCATTGTATGAGGCGCTGAAGGCCTTTGCGGCGTTGCCGCGCGAGAAGCGGGCGGCCATGGGCATCCGAGGACGAAAGCATGTGGAGAAACGGTTCGAGAAGAGTAAGGTCGTGGAGGCCACGATAAAGGCGCTGGGCAACCTAGAAATAGATTGATATACAGGAGGCTTTTATGTACTGCATCCTTGAACTCCGAGACGACCAGATCCGGAGCCTGAAAGCGCTGCCGGACGAACTATTCCATCGCCTGATCTCAGCGAGAGATAACGGCGAAGTTTTGTTTGCCCTGGAAGTGGAGATGCTTTTTGCCGAGGAAGCGCTGGCAGAGCTGGATGCGTGGTGCGAGACGGCGACCTTTTCCGGCGAATTTCTTTCCGCAAATCTGCGGAAGGCGGAATCGCTCTGCCGGGATTTTCTCTCTGCGCTGCGGGCTTATGTGGATCACACGAAAACCCTGCTGAGGCAGCGGTATGGAAAGAACTCACCGTTGGCAAGTCAGTTCGATCGGTTGAGCAGCACGTATTATGAAAATCATCAATCGTATTCCTTTGTGTCCGTAGTGCGAAATTATGGGCAGCACTGCAGCAATGTGGTGCACTGTTTTGGTGGAAACCGTCAGGCAGCTGATGGTTCTGCAGCAGCCAAAGGTTCTGGGATCGGAAAATATCCGGCGGCAGAGCCGGAAAGGCTGCTGAGGGAATATGCCAAGTGGGATGATGGGAACCGCAGATATATTCGTACATTTTCGCGCCCGATCAATTTGAGAGAAGAATTTCACTCGGCGCTTGGCGCGCTGCGCGAGATTCATGGGCAGACACTGGAGTCATTATGCTCCTGCGATAACCGGGCAGAAGATATCCGGTTTCTGTGTGAGTTTGCAGAGAAAAATTATGACCGGCAGGAAATTCTGACACACCATCTGGCAAAGATTGTCCATGTAGACGGTGGTGAGGCCACAGTAGACGACTTTTATGCGGGCAAAGTGAACGGCTTTGACGTGCAGCAGATAGATTGGAGGCTGGTTTTCTGCGTTGGAGATCGGCTTTCAGCTCGCAAGGTGGAGGAAACATCAAAAAAAATATGATTTTAACACAGAATCTCTTACGAGGATGAGATTGAGGAGATAAAACGGCTGGCCCGGGAGAAAAGAGTGGATTAAAGCCATTGCGGTGCTTTCTTAATTAGATAAAGCGTTTTGGGGTATAATAAAAATATTAAAAAATAAATTAGATGCACATAAAAATAGCAAAAATAAAGTATCTAAAAATGAGAGAGTGCCGATAAAATAAAGGTTTTTCGAAAATTAGATATGGACTTTTTGGAGAAAAATGCTATACTTAAATTTGATTTAAATGTATTGTTTTTTGCTAAAAAGGAGAGATTAAAATTGGAAGATATGAAAATTACAGAGATATCAATTCAAAACTTCAAATCCTTGTATAATGTTTCGTTTGAGCCGGGTAAGCTTAATGTATTTATTGGTGCAAATGGTTCTGGAAAATCATCTGTGTTAGAGGCAGTGGGAGTGCTTAGTGCAGCTATGACAGATAGAGTTAATACAAATAGTTTGCAAAGAAAAGGTGTACGTTTAAGCACATCTGCTCTTTATAAGTCAAAATTTTCTTCTATCCTGAAAGAATCCAAAACAGTATATTTGGCTATAAAGTGGTGCAAAGAAGAAAATGCATATGAATATGCTACGCACTTAACCGTTCCAACGGATGATGATTCATGGAAATATTTTGCCGAAAGTGTGACCTGTAATGGCGAAAAGATTTATGGTAGAAGTAATGCCAGTAGTGCACAGATGAACAATAAGGTTGGGTACTATACAATTTCTGAAGCTTTATCCGGTAGGGATTATGTTGAAGCAGGAAAGTATGTTGCTGATTATGGAATCTATCAACCTGATACATTGACACTTAGAGGAACGGTTCCGGATCCGATTCAGGTGAATCCAATAGGGCTGAATGGTGGTCGTCTTGCTGAAGCAATGTCAGATTTGTTTTATGAGAATGATGGGGATTTGATGTTCGGTTCTATGTTTATGGAGGATGTGCTTGAGTTGATAGACTGGGCAGCTGAATTTAAAGTAAGCAAGCCGAAGAAATCGATTTTGAATCCGGGTGTTCCATCAACTCAGCAAATTATTGAATTTAGAGATAAATATTTAAAGGATACAGCTGCGTTTACTGGATATGATGCCAGTGAAGGTGCTTTATATGTGCTGTTTATGCTTGCGCTGGCTATGCATAAGAAAACCCCTAAAATGTTTGCTATAGACAGCTTTGATCATGCCTTGAATCCTCGACTTGCAAAGAAAGTTACAGAACTTTTCAGCAACATTGTCATTCAACAGAATAAGACTGTTTTTATGACAACGCATAATCCACTTGTTCTTGATGGTTTGGATTTGACCAACGATGATATACGCTTGTTTACTACCGATAGAAATAAAGATGGACATGTTGAAATACGCAGAGTACAAGTTTCCGAAGAGTTGTTAGGTTTAAAACAACCCCTTTCAAGATTGTGGATTAACGGATTATTAGGGGGTGTACCAGAGCTTCTATGAGTAAGGTAATAGGAATAGTGTCCGAAGGTCCAACTGATTATTTAGTGCTTAAATCGGTTATAGATAAAATTACAGGTGAAGAAAATAGATATTTACCGCTTCAGCCTGAGGCAGATATGATGGGGCGTTATGGAAATGGTTGGAAAGGTGTATGGAAATGGTGCAAGGAGACAGTGCCCTTAGATGTTATAATGGATAGCATTCAGCCAAGAATAGATGTTATTGTGATTCAAATGGATGGCGACGTTATTAGAAAAGAAAAGGAAGTGCATTGTCTATGTGAGTCTACAACTTGTGCTGAAAAGGGCAAGGAGTTTCCGCTTTATTGTGAGCAAGCAGCAGCAAGGATGTGTCCAATAGAAATTCCATGTAATAGTCATTCGGACGAGATAGAAGATATAATAAATCATGGGAAACATGTATTGGATGAGACAATAAATATGCCGGATAAAAGTCGAATTATTGTTACTATTCCATGCGATAGTACAGATGCATGGATAGTTGCAGCCTATGATGATTTTGAGAACATTGAAAAAATAGAGGATCCATGGAGAAGTATTATTGCAAAAGGGAAGTATTACCATGATGTCAGGGTGCGAGGAGATAAGAAGAGTATAAATACATATAATGTTTTTGCCGAGCATCTTGTAGACAATTGGGATTTGGTAACAGATAAATGTTACTCAGCAAAATTGCTGGAGCAAGAAATTACAAAGGTGTTTATATAGTTCGAAGTTCCGCAAGAAATTATTGAGGATATTGAAGAAATCCGCAATGGTATAGTAAGTTTTGCGGGTTACCGCGCATGACATAAATCTTATCAACACTAATGATTTTAGGCAATAAACAGGAGGCTACCCATGTACGATAAATATTTCAAACGTCCCCTTGACTTCACCCTTTCCCTTCTCGGCCTCGTTATCTTAGGGCTCCCCATGCTGATCATCGCCCTGGTGATCAAGCTGGACTCCAAGGGCCCGGTCCTCTTCTGGCAGAAGCGGATCGGTATACATAAAACCACCTACATGATGCCCAAGTTCCGCTCCATGCGCACGGACACCCCGGCCAACATGCCGACCCACCTGCTGAACGATCCGCAGCGTTGGATTACGCCGGTGGGCAGATTTCTGCGCAAATCCTCGCTGGACGAGCTGCCCCAGCTGCTCAGCATTCTGAAGGGAGACATGAGTATTGTTGGGCCCCGCCCGGCGCTGTGGAATCAGGATGATCTGATTGCGGAGCGCGACCGGTACGGAGCCAACGATGTTCGCCCCGGTCTGACCGGTTGGGCCCAGATCAACGGCAGAGATGAGCTGCCCATTGAGGTGAAGGCCCGCTTCGACGGCGAGTATGTGGAGAATTTAAGCTTTGCGATGGACTGCAAGTGCTTTTTCGGGACCATTACCAAGGTGCTGAAGCACGACGGAGTCGTGGAGGGCGGAACCGGAACCATGGCTGCCAAGGCACAGAGCGCGGCCACAAAGGCCGCAGAGGAAGACGGCGCTGCAGAATGTGCTGCCGACGCGACTGAAGGTACAGGTGGAGAGAAAACTGAGAATGAGTAAGGTCGTGGAAGCCACGATAAAGGCGTTGGGGGTGTGATCCACCCCCGATTTTTTTGCGGAACTTTATGTACACCTACGGAACTTTGCACATCATTTCCCAAACTTTCCCCTCCCCCAACTCATTGACACCCCTTGTTGACCGTGTTATACTCACTTAAAATAGGTTAACTATGCATTGATTATTAATTAGGTGAATTGACAGTAAATGAACGCATACCGTTGGATCAGAGAAAAAATAGAAAATGGAAGATTTCGCGATCTGGCCGATGAGTGTCTCTGGGTCTGGCAGTATATCTGCCGCTACCGGGGCGTTGTTTTGGTGCATGTTTTGCTGGGTGTACTGGGCATTCTGATGAGCCTGGGCAGCAGTGTGGCCAGCAAGTTTCTGATTGACGCGGTTATTGGGTATGACAGCAGTGTGATCGGTCTGGCGGCAGCGCTGATGATCGGGATGCGTCTGGGAAATATCGGTATGAAGAGTATTTCCACCCGTATCGGGGCTTCGCTGAATATTCGGGTGCAGACCGAGATCCAGGGGGAGATTTATCGCCGTATTCTGGCCACAGACTGGCAGTCTCTGGAGCAGTTCCGCAGCGGAGATTTGCTCAACCGTATCAGCAGTGATGCCACGGCAGTCTCCGGCGGCGTGACGAATTTTATTCCCTCGTTGATTTCCTGCGGGGTGCAGTTTGTCGGAGCGTTTCTGATTATTTTAGTATATGACCCGGTGATGGCGGTGATCGCGCTGGTCGGTGTGCCGGTGACCGGTTTGAGCTCCACGTTTCTGGTGCGCAGGATGCGCAGCCACAACCGTGAGATGAAGGATGTTTACAGTGATGTGGTGTCCTTCCAGCAGGAGAGCTTACAGAATATGATCAGTATCAAGGCCTTCGGCGTGATGGATCGGTTCGGGCAGCAGATGGGACAGGTCCAGCAGAGATACAGGGACAAATATCTGGAGTACAGCCGTTTTTCGGTTTGGACGTCGGCGCTGATGAGTCTGTTGAGCCTGCTGGCGTATATCAGCTGTTTTGGCTGGGGCGTGTACCGGCTGTGGAAGGGTGCCATCAGCTACGGCGAGATGACGATGTTTTTGCAGCTGTCGTCCACGCTGGGAGCTGCGTTTTCCTCGATCATTGGGCTGGTGCCCACGGCGATTTCCGTGACCACGTCCGCAGGGCGGATCATGGCGGTGGTCGGGCTGCCGGAGGAGCAGACCGACGCGCAGGACGGATTCGAGGAGGAGGAGTCTTACACCCTCTCCCTTTCGGGAGTGGATTTTGCATATCAGAGCGGTGCACCTGTGCTCAGGCAGGCGGAGTTTGAGGCTAAGCCCGGCGAGCTGGTGTCGCTGACCGGTCCTTCGGGCGAGGGAAAGACCACCCTGCTGCGGATCATGCTGGGGCTGGTTCTGCCCAGTGCCGGTCAGGCCTGTCTGGTGGGAAAGAGCGGCCGGAGTTATCCGCTGTCCGCGGCGACCCGACGGATGTTTGGCTATGTGCCCCAGGGCAATCAGATCTTTTCCGGCACCGTGGCGGAGAATCTCCGTGTCACCCGCCCGGATGCCACTGACGAGGAGCTGATCCGGGCATTGAAGGTGGCCTGTGCCTACGAGTTTGTCATGGCACTGCCGGGAGGGCTAGACCATGTGATCGGAGGCCGGGACAAGCGGCTGAGCGAGGGTCAGGCCCAGCGTCTGGCGGTGGCCAGAGCGCTGCTGAAGAGAGCGCCGATCCTGCTTCTGGACGAGGCCACATCCGCGCTGGATATGGAGCTGGAGACCGAGCTTTTGAGAAATCTCATGGAGAGCGGTCTGGTACATACATGTATTCTGGTTACCCACCGCCCTGCAGGCAAGGCGATCTGCAGCCGCAGCTATTATATTCGTGACGGAGCGATCCGGGAGGAAATGGGCTGATGGAGAGCAGAAAGCGGGTGCTGCCGCCCGAGGTGCTGATGGAAGAGTACCGGGAATTATTGCAGCAGGAAGAGATCGAGGCGCTGCCGCTGATCATCAGCGGTAACAGTATGTCACCGTTTCTGATTCATGGGAGAGATACCGTCTATCTGTCCAGGCTCACACGCCCGGCGCGGCGGGGAGATGTGCTCCTCTACCGGCGGACCGGCGGCGCCTATATTCTCCACCGGGTCTACCGGGTGGAGCGGGACAGCTATACCATGGTCGGGGACGCGCAGGCGGTGCTGGAGCCCGGCATACGGCCGGAGCAGGTTATCGCGGTCATGACCTCGGCGCTGAGAAAAGGGAAACGCCAGGGACCGGGCTGTTTCTGGTGGGAGTTTTTTGAGAAGGTCTGGATCCGCATGGTGCCGGTCCGAAGCGGAGTGCGCAGAGCTTACACGGTGATTGCGCGGATGTTCCGGCGCAGGTGAATTGGTGCGGGGAAGTGTGCGGTGGCCGAGTGTGTTTGTCGGCCCTTGCGAAATTTGCCCTGCATATCATGATCAATATCCCTGGCGGATGAGGGTTGTTCGCGCGGGGATTTCAGGAGGAACTATGGTAGATATTCATGCCCACATATTGCCCGGCATCGATGACGGTGCGGAGGATATGAGCAGCGCCCTGGAGATGGCGGCACTGGCGGTGGAGAGCGGCGTGGACATCATTGTGGCCACTCCCCACAGCGCGGCACACGGACGGCAGAAAAATCATTGCGGTCCCGAGCTGAGCGAAGCGCTGCAGTCCTTCCGGGCGGCGGTGAATAAGGCGAGGATTCCGCTGCATATTTGCGGCGGCATGGAGATATTCGGCTCCTTTGAGGTACCCGAGCTTCTGATGGAGGGCAAAATGCAGGGCCTGAACGGCTCACGCTATCCGCTGGTGGAGTTTGCGTTCACCGACTATGCGGCGGAGGCCACGGAGATATTGGAGGAGATCATTGCCATCGGCCTGCGTCCGGTGGTGGCACATCCGGAACGGTATGTGTATGTGCAGGAGGATCCCACACTGCTGAATCTGTGGGTCGGCATGGGTTGTCTTCTGCAGGTCAATAAAGGCAGCCTTCTGGGCCGCCATGGCCGGCGCGAGGAGCAGCTGGCGCTGGCTCTGGTGGAGCGCGGCTTTGTCTGCGCGGTGGCCAGCGATGCACATTCCCCGGTCATGCGGACTACCTGGCTGAAGGAGGCGGAGAGTCTGTTGACGGAGGAGTTTTCCGCGAGCACGGCGAAGCGGCTGCTGACGCAGAATCCGCTGACGTTGTTGAAAAATGAGGAGATCCGGTTGCGCGAGCCCGACTGGTTTTGAGCGGTTCCGAAGGGTCGGAACGGTTCGGGCGGGCGCTCGATCGGTTAAAATAAAGGTGAGATACAGGAGATTACAGGGTGAAAAAGAAAAGAAGCTGGTTATTCATATTGCCGTTCATACTGTGTGCGGCCGCCACGATCATCTATTCCGCAGTCTTTGTGTGGAGCGATGACAGTACTCCGCCGGTGATCACGATCGATTCCGGGGAGATTGAGGTGTCTGTGCTGTCTGAGGAGTCGGAGCTGTTTCGCGGAGTCAGTGCCGTGGATGAGCGGGACGGGGATGTGAGTGCGGATATCGTGGTGGAGAAAATTTCAAATATTACCGACGAGCGGACCGCGACCATCACCTACGCGGCGTTTGACCGGTCGGGCAATGTGGCCAAGGCCACCAGAAGGGTCCGCTACACTGATTACACCGAGCCCCGTTTTGGGCTGACCCGGGCGCTGATTTTCCAGAAGGGTGGATCCCCCGATGTGCTCAGCTACGTGACGGCGGAGGATCAGGTGGACGGAGATCTCGGCGACAAGGTCAAGGGCACGCTGGTCAGCGACACGTCCAGCCTCAGCTATTCGGGCATTCATGAGATCGATTTCCGGGTGACCAACAGCATGGGCGATACGGTACATCTGGTATTGCCGGTGGAGGTCTACGATACCGGTGAGTACAATGCCACCGCGGCGCTGGAACAGTATCTGGTATACATACAGAGGGATTCTGACTTTCGGGCGGAGTCCTATCTGAAGGAACTGACCATCGGTTCTCTCGACTATTCCCTGAAGGGGGATGATCCTGAGATCGCGCTGTACATTAACGGGCAGCGCGTGGGGGATGCAGGGACCGAAAATCCGGATGATCCCGGAGAAAATGGGGGAGCCATCGATCCGGAGGATATAATCCGCATCGATATTGATATGAAAAACGAGGTGAACACCGGTGTTCCCGGCGTTTATAGCGTGACCTACACGGTGACGATGAACCGCTATATAGGCTACACCCGCCTGATTGTGGTGGTGGAGGAGTGACATGAAAGAAGAACAGACATCTGTGGCAGAGGAGCAGATCTCCCTCGCCATGATCATCACCATAATACAGGACGTGCTTCGCCGGTGGTACCTGATTCTGATGGTAATGCTGATCGCCGGCATGGCGGCCTATGTGTATACCGATTATACCTATACGCCCCAATACAGCACGACCACGACCTTTGTGGCCACAGCCGGAGGCACCAGCACCACCACCTATCAGAATCTGTCGGCGGCCAGCAATCTGGCCAGCGTCTTTTCCGAGGTGCTGGACAGCTCCATTCTGCGCAAAAAGGTGATGGAGGAGGTCGGTATCAGCAGCTTTGACGGAACGATCCGCGCGGCGGTGGTGTCGGAGACAAACCTGCTGACCATGACGGTCAGAGGGTCCGATCCACGGACCGTCTTTCTGATGACCCGCGCCATCATTGAGCACCACCAGTTGGTGTCCTATCAGGTCCTTGGCGATACTGTGCTGGAGGTGCTGCAGCAGCCGTCTGTGCCCTCCGCGCCGATCAATCCCATCGATCTCGGCGGCACCGTGAAAAAGGCTGCGGTGCTGGCAGGGGCATTTATGTGCGCACTGCTGGCCTTCCTGGCTTACCGTGCGGATAAGATCCGCAGCCGCGCCGACGCGGACAATAAACTGAGCCTGAGAGTGCTGGGCGAGCTTTTCCACGAGCAAAAATATAAGACCCTGCGCGAGGCGATCCGGCGCAGAAAGACCAGCATTCTGATCACCAACCCGATCACCAGCTTTACCTACACGGAGTCAGTCAATAAGCTGGCCAGCCGGGTGGAAAAGCGCTTCCACAACGGGGAGCGGGTGCTGATGGTCACCAGTTTGCTGGAAAATGAAGGAAAATCCACGGTTGCAGTCAATCTGGCCCTGTCCATGGCGCGCAAGGACCGCAAGGTGCTGCTGATCGATTGTGACCTGCGCAAACCGGCCTGCGATGTGATTTTGAATATTGCCGGTAAAACCGTGGGCCCTGCTGAGGTGCTGCTGGGCGAGGCAAAGCTTGAGGACTGTGTGACACGGCTGGAGAACAGTGGATTGTACGTTCTCTATGGGCGCAGGAGCCTGCGCACGGCCACCAATCTGGTGAGCTCGCCGGCGATGAGCGACCTGCTGTCACAGGCGGCATTGGACTACGACTGCGTGATCGTGGACACACCGCCCATGTCACTGGCACCGGATGCGGAGTGTATCGGTGAGTTTGCCGACGCAGCCCTTATGGTCGTGAGACAGAATGCGGCCGACGTCGGAGATCTCAATGACGCCGCGGCGATTCTGGAGCGGACGAATACCCATCTGATGGGCTGTGTCCTGAACAATATGTATGGTTCTGCAAGCTATGCCCCTGCGTTCAGCTACGGTGCATACGGCAGATATGGCAGATATGGAAAATACGGCCGTTACGGCAAGTACGGCTATGGCAAGTACGGCAGGTATGGATACGGATATGGATATGGAAAACACGATGACGACGGAAACAACTGATAATTACCCCAAGATCGATCTGATCGAGCTGCTGCGGGGCCTTTGGCGCAGCTGCCGTCACCTGCTGCTGGAGGGGATCGTTCTGGTCGTGGCCGCCGCCGCGCTGCTGGGGTTCATGACCTTCAGAAGCTACACGCCCCGGTATCAGGCCAGCGCTTCATTTACCGTGCGGGTCGGAAACCCGTTTTACGCCAGCCAGCAGTATTATAACAGCTCCGTCGCGGAGCAGATGGCCAAGACCTTCCCTTATATTCTGACCAGCGGTGTGCTGAGTCAGGAGGTCAAGGAGGCGCTGGGGATCAGCTACATGCCCTCGGTGTCAGCCTCCGCCATGGGCAACACAAACATTTTCACGCTGACCGTCACGTCCGGTGATCCACAGCTGGCGTATGATGTGTTGAACTGCGTAATAGAAATCTACCCGTCGGTGGCAGAGTTCGTGGTCGGTCCCACCCAGATGTCGCTGCTCAGTGAGAGCGGAGTGCCGAAAAATCCGGTGAACTCCATCGGCATGACCGGCAGTGTGGTAAAGGGCGCTGCGCTGGGCTTCATCCTGTGGATGGGCATCTGCGCGCTCTACGCCATGACCCACCGAACGGTAAACAATGAGGAGGAATTGCGGCAGCTGATCAACCTTTCCTGCCTCGGAAAGCTGCCCACTGTCCGCGGACGCCGCAGAGGCAGGGGATTGAGTGCCTGCCCCATCATCAATGAGAGCAATGATAAATTTGGCTTCAATGAGTCGGTGCGTCTGCTGCGCGTGCGCGTGGAGCGCGAGATGGCAAAGGCGGACGACAAGGTCCTGCTGGTGACCAGCACCATCGCAAACGAGGGAAAGACCACCATCTCCGTCAATCTGGCCACCGCGCTGGCCCAGAAGGGAAAACGCGTCCTGCTGATCGACTGCGACCTGAGAAACCCGTCGGTTGCCGGTATTTTTGATCACACGGGGGAGGAGGGACTGGCTGATTTCCTAAAGGGCGAAAAGTCCCTCAAAGACGTGGTACGGCGGATAGACAGCTCCAATCTCTGCGTGATTTTCGGCGGCAAGCCGGTCTCCAACCCGGAAAAGCTGCTGGCAAGAAAGACGGCCAGGGAGTTGATCCGCGCGGCCAGAAACAGCTTTGACTATATTATTCTGGACACCCCGCCCTGCGCGCTGATGGCTGATGCCGGCGAGATCGGAACCCTCGCCGACTGTGCGCTCCTGACTGTGCGTCAGGATTTCGCCTGCCGAGGACAGATCCTGGAGGGTGTGAATTCACTGAATGACAACGGACGCCCCATCATCGGCTGCGTGATGAATATGACTGCGCCGAAGATCAACCGGAGCGGCTACAGTTACTACGGATATTACAAGTGATATCATTGAGGAACAAAAAGAGGAAGTTAAATGAAGGTAATCTACGATAAGGTGCGATGGCTGAGGATATTATCACTGGTCGTGGTCGACGCAGTGTTCGCCAACGCCGCCGTACTGATCTCTCTGTTCATACGCTTTGAATTTTCGGTGCCGAATCTGGTGGAAGCCGGATTTGCGCAAAACTATCTGTCCATCGCACCGGTTTATACACTGGTGACCGTGGGGATATTCGCTCTGTTCAGACTCTACCGCAGCCTGTGGGCTTATGCCAGCATCGACGAGCTGCGCAATATCTGCGGTGCGGCACTGTTCTCCAGCGTGGCACTGTGGGTGCTCCGGATCGTGCTGGACGCGCCCGTTCCCCGGAGCCTGCCGGTGATGAACTGTCTGATTTTGCTGGTGTTTGTGGGCGGATCACGCTATGCCTACCGGCTGATGCGCATTTTCCGCAACCGGTCCCGCGAGGCGAAGAAGGTGACCATGCTGATCGGTGCCGGTGCCGCCGGTTCCATGGTTCTCAGGGAACTGAAAAACAGCGGTCACAGCAGCAATAAGATCGTCTGCATCATCGACGACGATGTGAATAAGCAGGGTACCTACCTGATGGGTGTGAAGGTGGTGGGCGGCCGCGATCAGATCGTGGAGTTTGCTGCCAAATATGAGGTGTCCGACATCATTCTGGCCATTCCGACAGCGCCGCCCAGCGAGAAGCGCGCCATTGTCGCACTCTGCCAGCAGACCAACTGCCGTATCCGGACACTGCCGGGCATCTATCAGATCGCCAGCGGCCAGGTCAGCGTGCAGCAGATCCGTGACGTGGAGGTGGAGGACCTGCTGGGCCGCGAGAAGGTCCAGGTCGATGAGACCGAGATCGGCGGTGCCCTTGCGGGGAAGACCATTCTGATCACCGGAGGCGGCGGTTCCATCGGAAGTGAGCTGTGCCGCCAGGTAGCCCGCCATGGCATCCGCAAGCTGGTCATCTTTGATATCTACGAAAACAATGCATATGATATCCAGCAGGAGCTGCACCGCAGCCACCCTGAGCTGGATCTGGAGGTGTGCATCGGCTCTGTCCGCGATGAGGCCAGAGTGAACGATGTGTTCCGGAAATACCGTCCCCAGGTAGTCTGCCACGCGGCTGCCCACAAGCATGTTCCGCTGATGGAGGACAGCCCCGCCGAGGCCATCAAAAACAATGTGTTCGGCACCTACAATGTGGCGAAGGCGGCGGACCGCTACGGCGCGGAGAGCTTCACCCTGATTTCCACCGACAAGGCGGTCAATCCCACCAATATCATGGGCGCGTCCAAGCGTATCTGCGAGATGATTGTCCAGACCATGGGCAAAACCTCCAAGACCAGATTTGCCGCTGTCCGGTTTGGAAATGTGCTGGGCTCCAACGGCAGCGTCATCCCATTGTTCAAAAAACAGATTCAGATGGGCGGCCCGGTGACGGTCACCCACAAAGATATTATCCGATATTTTATGACCATATCCGAGGCGGTGTCGCTGGTGCTGCAGGCCTGCGTCTACGCGCAGGACGGTGAGGTATTCGTCCTCGATATGGGTGAGCCGGTCCGCATCGACGATCTGGCCCGCAATATGATCCGTCTCTCCGGCCTGGAGCCGGATGTGGACATCAAGATCCGCTACACCGGGCTGCGCCCCGGCGAGAAGCTCTACGAGGAGCTGTTGATGCAGGATGAGGGGCTGGACACCACGCCGAACCACCTGATCTTCGTGGGACATTTCAACGACTTCGACAGCGAGCGGCTGATGACTTCACTGGAGCAGCTCCATGAAGTGTGTGAGCAAGCGCCTGAGAAGGTGAAGGAGGCGGTGCAGGGGATCGTTCCCACATACCGCCCCAGTGAGGGTTAACGTAAATGACGGAAAGCGACGTATCGGTCCCGACGAAGACGGAAATAAACGACGCAATCATGATTGGAAGTGAAACAATAAATGTCTGAAAAAACCAAGAAAAAGAAAAATCCTGTCCTCAAGGCCATCAAGATCATTCTTCTGGTCCTGCTATGTCTGATCCTGGCAATCTTCGTTGCGGTCTACGGTTACTTCCGCAGCAAGTTTGCGCTGGTTCGGGAGGACGGTTCCTGGACCCAGGAGGCGAACACGGAGGCATCCGGCGAGCAGGAAGGCCCCCATTTCGGCGAGGTGGCGGGACCCTCAGGGTCCGCAGAGGACACTGAAACCGAGGCGGAGACTCTGGACCCCGCCTATGGGGAACTGGAATCCAAGGAAGTCATCCACGCCACCGGCGAGGTGAAGGAAGACAAGGAAGTCTTTAACCTGCTGCTGATCGGCAGCGACGAGCGCACCGGCGTCTACAGCGACTATTCCCGCGGCGACACCTGCATGCTGCTGTCCATCAACACCTCCGGCGAGGTGCCGGTGATCTCACTGGTCAGCCTCCAGCGAGATATGGCGGTTCAGGTACTTGAGGGCGAGTTCGCCGGCGAGTACGATAAGCTGACCCACACCTTCCGCTACGGCGGCGCAGACCTGATGATGCGCCAGGTGCAGGAGGCCTTCAAGGTGGACGTGGACTATTACGTCCGCATCAACTTCGAGGTCTTCAAGGCCGGCATCGACGCCATCGGCGGCGTTGACGTATACATGGACGACGCGGAAGTCACCTACTTCCACGATGGGCACATCTCCAGCGATGTGTTCGTGGGCACCAACCACCTAAACGGTGAGCTGGCGCTGGCCTACTCCAGACTCCGGGAGATTGACGACGACTGGCACCGCATCCAGCGTCAGAGAGAGGTGGTCATCGCGGCACTCCAGCAGGTGCGGAGCATGTCCCTGACCGAGATTGATGCCCTGATCGACACCCTGCTCCCCATGGTGCGGACCAATCTGACCGAATGGAAGGTGGCACAGCTGCTCCTCCTTCTGCCCAGCGTCATGAACGCGGAGATCCAGCAGATGTCCATTCCGGTGAAGGGAACCTACGGAAGCATGATCGACAAAAACAACCGGTACGTATTGTCGGTGGACTTCGAGACAAACTCGCAGATACTGCATGACTTTTTGTACGGAGAAGGGGAATAATCCGGCGGCTGGCAAGGAAAAAACCAAAAACAGACAAAAATTACAATAAATATTATGCAATCCCTGCGCTTGAACCTCAATTATTAGTTGACGGTTTCAGGTGCGGGGATATTTTTTGCGCAAAACTGGGAATAATTCCTTAAAAAAGATACGTAAAAACGATTGCATTTCGTAAAAACGATGCTATAATATAGAATGTTAAGGTGCCTGTAGTGGGCGAGGTATGTCCAAATGGGACCTTACAGTACAAAAGAATGCGGTTTTGTTTCAAAAACGCTTTATGAAAATATCCACATGAGCAAACTATGGGGATTTTGTAGATCCTCAGCAAGAGGGTTTACAGAGTGTGAAGACAGAAAGGAAGGGTATTTATGAGAAACAAATGGAGTCGTTTGTTGGCGCTGCTGATGACTGTGACGATCGTATTTAATACGTTCTCCGGCACGGCGTTTGCGACCGAGACCGGTGAGGCAGGTACAGTTGTTTCCAGCGAGAGCGAGACTACTGCTTCTGAGACGGACAGCGAAGCCGAGGTGGAGACTGAGGCGGAGGCCGAAACAGAGGCAGAGACCGAAACATCCACCGAAGAAGATACAGAAGGGAGCACTGAGGCATCCACGGAGGAGAGTATCGAGGGTGTAACTGAGGAAGCGACCACAGAAGATACCACTGAAACGGCTACAGAGGAAAGCGCTGTGGACGAGACAGAGGAAAGCGGTGAAGATGCAGCCCAGGCTTCCACGGAAGCAAGTGCGGAGGAAACTACCGAAGAAGTAACCACTGGGGAAACAACCGAAGAGGATACTACTGAGGACGTAACCGCTGAGGAAGCAACCGAGGAGGATACTACTGAGGAAGATACCACAGAGGAAGCAACCGAGGAGGACACTACTGAGGAAGTCACCACAGAGGAAGCGACTGAGGCAGATACCACCGAGGAGGCAACTACCGAGGAAACAACTGAGGAGTCTACCGAGGAAATTGTGGAGGAGACTCTGGGAGCAGCTGGCGGAGTGGCATTGCTGGCGGGAATAGAAGTCTATGCGACCGGTGGTGAAACGATTTATGTGCTGGCTGGCGGCGACTTTCAGGAGGCTGGCGATCATGCGAACAGCGCGGCGAATGTGACGAACATATTGGCGCAGATCAGCCAGAAATATACAACCATGGACGGATTCCTGTTCATTGGAGACTATGACTGTGAGACGCATAATGATGCGACAGAGACTGCTAACGGTATCACTGCGTTGATGGGTGCTGTGCAGGGATCGTACAGCAATCTCAATGATGAAAACTCTGTTCTGGTACAGGGTAACCATGATTATATGGATTCTCGTATCGATGCCACCGGAGGACATAACTTTGATGACTATAGTGCGTATGTGCTGAATGAGGATGACTATCCCAACGGTGGTGGCACTCAGTCTGGAGTTCAGAACTTGGCAAATAATCTGAAGACCTGGCTGGATGGTAAGATTGCTGAGGACTATAGTGCTCCTATTTTTATCGTTTCTCATCTGCCGTTGGCATTTACTCCCCGTACGGTTACTCAGGGTGATGCCAAGTACGCTAAGTACATCTTTGATGTGCTGAATGAGGCGGGTGCAAATGGTCTGAATATTATCTTCCTGCATGGTCACGACCACGCTTATGGTCCCGATAACTATATGGGCGGTGAGGCGATCTATCTGGCTGAAGGGGACAAGATTTGTATTGCTGAGGCGGGCAGCACCAGTGCATGGACTGAGGAGACTCTGAACTTTACCTATATGAATGCTGGTTATACCGGCTATTATTCTGATGCATTTACCTACAATGCGACTGCGGGCACTGACAAGCTGACCATGACAGTCTTTGCCATCACGGATAATGAAGTGACCGTGGAGCGTTACAGCGCAAATGGTCGGTATAATCTGAAGTCTGCCGGATATGATGGTTCTTACAGCAATACCAGCGTTACGAATAAGTCTTTGGGATTACCGACATATTCTGCGGTCTATGCTTCACCGCAGACGATTGAGTTGGTGGATGCGAGCAGTGACGGTACAGAGAGCGGCACTATTGGTGAGTATGTTGGTGTTTCAAGCTTGGTTGAAGATGTGACCACTTCCGGCAATGAGTGGGTTACCATTACCGCGGCTACCAATGGTACTGAGGGTAGTGATCCGACTTATCAATATGTGTTGGATACGGATGGTATTGACTACGGTTCCGACAATAAGTACCTTATTGTAGCCCGGAATGCAGCGTATTTGTTGGATGCAGGAAGTGGTGTAGCAGTCACCATTTCTTCTGATGGAAAAACGGCGACCACTTCTACTACCAGCTATGAGTATTACTTCACTACCGATGGACTGATTACCCGGGATGGAACAAATACCTTATATCAGCAGAATTGGGGTATCCATGTTGGTAATGTATCTGGCTCTAACTTGAACGGTTTTACTAATCTGGGTAATGGATATTACCGTATTTATGATACGGACGGAACTGAGCGCTCTTTGTATTGGTACGGTGATTCGTGGACGGTTACCGGTTCTGATCATGAGAATACGAATTACAGTGTCCGTCTGTACAAGTACAGCCAGACAATTGCAGGTTCCGACGCGACCCCTGGCAACAATGGTCTGTACGGCTATCTGGATGGTGAACTGAGATATGAAGTTGCCTCTGGTACTTCCGCAGCTGATGCTTTGGCTGCTGTCAAGGCTGGTATTGCGATTAAGTATACTTATTACGAGGATTTCTCCAATGTTGGTGATTATGCTGACGACGGCGATGGCATGACATGGACGCTAGATTCTGCTTATGACGGAACTACCCCTGGCGATTATGCGGTGACGATTGCTTATAATGGAACTGTGCTGGGAACCGCATCGGTTGTCGTGCCTGCAACCACCACTTATTATATTGCAGAGGGTGACGGCCTGTATTTGGTGGATATGAACACCTCTGCTGACGATGCGCTAGCAGCAGTGAAGGCGGGAATCACTGTATCCTCTGCTGCTGATGCAAATGGCACCGATAAGACTACGATTGATGATTCTCAGGTTACCTGGAATTGGGTGGATAAGTACGATGCAACGAACTATGGCCCTTATACTGTGGAGATTCTCTACAATGGTGCTTCTTTGGGAACTGTAGAAGTAAAGGTGAATGTGCAGCACGAGACTGAGATTGCGGAGGGCTGGACACATGTTGGAACTTCTTCCACAACATATAAGTACGTTTTGGATACTGACGGCTATGAGACCGGTTCCAACAATAGATATCTGTTTGTTGCATCTAATGCAGCTTATGCAATGGACGAGGATGGTAGCGGTGTAGTTCCTGTTACGTTCAATGATGATGAAACTGAGGCTATCGTGGACTCTAGAGATTATGAGTGGTACATTACGACGTATCGAAGTGGGAGGACTACTTACTATCCTATCACCAAGAATGGCAGTACTTGGATTTATCACGAAAACTACGGTATGCATGTAGGCACCAACGATAACGGTTATTGTTCTATTAATGAAAACGATCAGGACGAGGGTCTGTATAGATTCAGCAATGTGGACGGTTCAACTTGGTATCTGTACTACGACTCCGCTGATCGCCGTATGGAGGTCTCTACTTCCAGTAGTAACCGTGTTCGCCTGTACAAGTACGACGGTGAGATCGACGGTGGGGATATTTACGCTAAAATTGAGGGAAACACCGTCTACACTGTAACTCAGGGCAAGTCCGCAACTTCCGCTCTGAATACTGTTAAGGCGGGCATCACTGGCTATATTTCCAATAACGCAGATGGCTCTGATGCTACTGAGTTAGATGACAGCAAATTGACTTGGAACTGGCTGAATAAGTACAACGGTCAGGCGACGGGGTCCTATTGGGTCGAGATTAGTTATAATAATGTTGTTCTAGGCACCGTCGAAGTTAAGGTAGAGCCCGGTGTGGTTAACAACTATCCCGAGTACCCTGACGAGGGTGCGGTTAAGGTGAACAAGACCGCTACCGGTGTTGACTTCCAGTCTTCCGGTATTGCGCAGATTGAGCTTTCTGCATCTGGTGTGCCCATCAAGAAGGGTGCCGATGTTATCCTGATGCTGGATACGTCATCTTCCATGACCAGCCATACGGTTACTGGTACGGAAAAAACACGAGCAGCAGTTTTGGAAGAGTCTTTGGCGAAGTTGATTGCTCAGTTCAAGACGCCTGGTGATGATGGTGAGTTGTTGGATATTCGTGTTGCGATTGCGGATTTCAATGGTTTCTATGGAGAGAATCAGTCAGCAAGTGGAACAGCTTATGATCGTGATGCGGCAGACATGATGTCCGATGACATCTACTACAACGCAGCCAGTGAAGCTCAGGTTTACACTGGAGATGGTACCTTGGGGGCTGGTGCGTTTGTAGATGCGGCAGATTTAGCGAATTCTTATACGCTGAACTATACTTCCGGTACCAACTACGACTACGCGATGGATGCCATCTATCAGATGGGTACAGCCATCAAGGAAGCCAACGGAAATGAAGACCGTGACTTGTTTGTTATCTTCATGTCCGATGGTGCGGCCATGCAGTGGAACTACTATCACTCTCAGGGTGCTTCTTCCTTGTGGAACAACTGGATTACCGGTGCGTGGGGTGCAGATGATCTTACCACTGCCAATTTGAACTGTACGACTCATGCTTACTACTATGACGAAGTGGATCACAACGGCGATGGCATGAAGAATGAGCATCGTATGGCAAATGCGATTAAGGGTGATCCGAGTGAGGAATATGAAGTAATTCGTAAAACGAATAATTTAGGAACTGCTACCGGCGAGACCAATATGTATATGGTTCCCGGTCTGGGAGCGAAGATGTTTTCCATTTCCTTTGACGCACAGACAGATACTAATGTCACCGAGGAAAGCATGGATAAGTCCATCGAGACGCTGGCATCTGAGCAGACTGATACTACCAAGTACTATTACAAGGTAACTTCAGCAGATGAATTATCCGCGGCGTTTGATGTAATTGGTGCTGAGATTGCTTATGCTGCAAATAATGCCCGCTTCGTCGATCAGATAGGCGACAACTTCAATTTGCAGCTGAAGACATCTACCTATACTGTTGTGGATGGTGATACGACTACGACAAAGACTTTAGCTCCTGTTATTGAGATTTTGACCTACGATATTTACACTCGTCAGGACTATCTGGATGGAATTATCACTGAGGACAAGATCGGTGATCGTAAGGGAACTTATACCCTGAATGAGGTTATTAAGTTTAGTGATGATGGAACTAAGGCATATTCCAACTTGATTGATGTGGACGGAGACGGTATCTATGGTGTTACTGTCAACTCAGATGGTACTTACACTATCAGCGACATAGATGATAACATCATCGGTGCTGATGGGGTGATTTATGCGAAGACTTTCTTGTATAATACTGGAGCTACCGATGTGACCATCACTGGAGTTGACATTCCTACCGGCACTACTAGTGCGAAGCTTACTACAGGATCTACTGCAGTAGTACCTTCTGAGACGTTCTACTGGAAGATGGGTACAGTACAGACTTCTGAGTTGGCAATGCGTTACTACGTCTATCTGGATGGCTCTATGGAGGGAACAAAAGAGGCTGGCTCATATCAGACTAATGAATTTGCGATTTTGTACTATGACAACCATCTGGGAAATCCTTGTTACATTGAGACAGTGTCTCCAGTAATCGCTTGGAAAGAAGCCAATGTTTCCTATGCGTTCTACCTGGTTGATGAAAATGGAAATATCATCGTTAACCAGACGACTGGTCAGACCGGTTCCTTCGCGAACAAGATCGCGGTGACCAATCCTGTTGTTTATGAGACCGTTCTGCTGAACAATGGTGAAGAAGTTAGCTCCATTGATATTGCATCTCTAGGCGTTTTGCCTGAGGGCTACACGCTGTATGACTACGATGGAACGAATGGGGCAACCTACACCGTTCAGATCAACTCCAATACTACTGGTAGCTGGGAAATTACGACCGTAAAGGATGTACATACCACCTATGTTATGCAGTATGATCCGAACGATGCTTCAGCATACTCCAACGCTCTGACGAACGGCACCGTTGGTGATGACTACACCCATACCGTTGTTTGGTTTGCAGTTCTGTGGAAGGTTCAGGCGTTGCCGGATACCGTAGTTATCGACTACGGTTTGCCTGTAGACATTTCTGTTCTGACCAACGATATGTTCGGTGAGAATGGCAAGCTGGCAGGTGTCGGCGCTTACAGCGACAGCCTGAACCTGGATGGTTATGATACTGCACTGGCTACTGGATTCGGCAGTTCCTATACCGGAACTTATGGTATTGCGACTGCAGATACCACGACAGGTAAGGTGCGGTATACACCTAGCAATATGCAGATGAACGGTTACGAGAAGTTTGCGTATGCGGTAAACTATACTGGAACAACTAATCCGGGATATTATTACGATACTGTTACAGTGATTCCTGCAACGACGATCTACTACGAAGATGATTTTCTGACCTACACTGCTTCAAATACGGAGTGGGTAGATGAGGGAACAGCAGTTGAGAGTGCAATTCAGGATGAAGACCGTCCCGGCAAGTACAGCCTGACGGATGCAAATAATATCTACGGATATGATGCTGTGAACTTGGGTATGTCCACGTTCTCGCTGGGAACAGCAAAGACGGTTCATGTCGATGCTGATTCTTATGCAACTGCATCGTTCACATTCTATGGAACTGGATTCGATGTGATTGGTATGACAAGTAATACCACAGGTGTGATTGCAGTTAAAGTGGTAACGAATCAAGAGGTTACCATAGGCGAGACAACCTACGCGGCAGGGGAGGCAGTTGCGAATAAGTTCGTAAACACATATTATGGATATACGTATCAGGGCGGTGAATGGACAGCTACTCCTGACACGGATAATGCACTGTATCAGATACCTGTTCTTCAGATTGAGCAGTTGCCGTATGGAAACTATACGGTGACGATTACAGCTACTTACATGACAGCGCTCGACAAAACTACTGCAGATGGCTATGATCTGTATCTGGATGCGGTTCGGATCTATGATCCTGCCAATGACGGTGCTGCGGATGGAACCACGGACACAACCATTGAGGATGCGTACAAGGCTGATGGTGAAGGATGGCCTAGCTACATTGAGTTGCGTAATAAGTTGATTGCGGCAAATTCGTTTGATAACGTTGCTAATGACGCTTTGACAACCGATATGGACGGTCTTGTATTCATTGATGGTGATCTAAGTGTTGGCGATGTTCAGATTAAGGATTATAAAAGCTATGGTCCGAATAACGAGGTATACCTCGCACCCGGTCAGAGAGTTGCGTTTATGCTGAGTACACCTACTAACATTGCAAATGTTCACATTGGCATTAAGAGTGCAGACGGACAGACGGCAACATACACGATTACCAATATCGCAAAGGCTAGCAATACAGAAACCGGCGTTGAGGCTGGAGATTATTATGGAGCAAAGACCGCTACAGTCAACACGACGACAGATATGTATTATGATTTGACTGGTTGGAAGAATGACATTATTGTCATCTCTAACACAGGTGATCGTTATGATACTACGGGTATCATTTCGCTGACCAACATTAAATCAACGTACACGTCTGATCCGAACGGAACTGCTACAGCGGATGCGTATGGCTTGAATACAGCATCTGTGGATGAAGTTCCTGCAGGAAATGAAACTTCTGTATACATGACTGCTTCAGCTGCAACGCTGACATTGAGGTCGTTGAACAGAAGTGTAGTAGAAGAGACTCCGGAAGAGACTACACCGGAGGAAACCACACCCGAGGAGACAACCGGCGAGGAAGTAACGCCTGAGGAAACCACTACCGAGGAAGAAACTGTTGAGGAGACAACCACGGAGGAAGTGACCACCGAGGAGACGACTACTGAGGAAACTACTTCTGAGGAGGCAACTACCGAAGAAGAGACAGACACCGAAGAGACGACATCCGAGGAGGCTACCACTGAGGGCGAAACTCCGGAGGAAACCACACCCGAGGAGACAGCTCCTGAGTACACCGAGGCGGAGAAGTTTGATCCTGAGAAGCTTACGGTTAAGCTGAGCAGCAATTCTGTAAAGGTTGGTAGCACAGTGGTTGTGACGGTTCAGACCGGCTCCGATGTGAATGCCCTGTCTGTAAATGGCAGAGCGGTGGAGCGTTACATCGAGAACCGCTGGACAAAGACCAGAACTTGGATCGTGACGGTGAAGGCTTCTGAGGCTGGTGAGATGGATATTGAAGTGATTGCTTACGATGCGGACAGTGTCGCAAGTGAGCCTGTAGTAGAAACTGTGACAGTAACCGCAAAGAGCCAGAATCTTCTGGATAAGATCTTTGGTTGGCTGTTCCGCTGAGAGGAGGGAAAAGAGAAATGAAAAAAGCATATGTGAAGCCTGAAATCATGTTCGAGAACTTTTCCCTGAGCACGAATATTGCAGGTGATTGCGAAGGAATTGTTGGAAATCCATCCAAAGGTACTTGTGCTGTGTTGGGTACCGGTGGCATTGCGGTTTTTGACAGTAAAGTTGGTAGTGCTTGCGAATATACTCCAACGGAAATGGGTGGCACAGAAGATCAGTGGGATGGTGCCTGTTACCATGTTCCCACCGAATACAACAACCTTTTCAACTCCTAACCAAATACCCAAGGCCGCGCCCTTCGTGGCGCGGCCTTTCCAATCATGAGGATAAAAATGAGTGCGATGAAAAAGATTAAACGAAAAAAGAAAAAGACCGTCTCCCGGACTAGCCTGCTTCAGGTGGGTATTTCTGTTCTGGTGTTGGTGGCATTGTTTATTGTCGGAGTTATTATTTCCTTCCGGATCGGCGATGCGATTGACATATCCGGTGGCACCGAAGCGTCCGGGGAAAGCGGAGATCGGGATGAAACTTCAGCGCAGCCCGGCGAGACGAAGGTCCCCACTGGCGAATTTTCTGCTCAGCCAGGTCAGACTGATTCGCAGGATGAGACCTCCGAGAACGTCCAACTGAATGAGGTAGAGGAAACATCCATTGACCTGGGCAGAGGTCTGATTATCACTGATATCGGCAGTTATACCGGTGTCTACATGGAGGATGGTACGGATGAGATCGTCTCTCGTGTGATGATGATTGTGCTGACCAACAGCAGTGAGAATGCGCTGCAGTATGCGGAGATTTCGGTGAATGCCGTAGAAATGGCGGCTCAGTTCAGCGTGTCCACCCTGCTTCCCGGAGCGTCGGTGGTTCTGCTGGAGCAGAACCGTATGGCTTACGCGGAGGCGGATGAGTACACCGCCGAGGCGAAGAATGTGGCATTCTTCACCGAGGAGCTCAGCCTTCTGGAGGATCAATTGAAAGTTCAAGGCTATCAGGGTGCGATCAACGTAACCAATATTTCCGGTCAGGATATCACCGGCGATATTATTATCTATTACAAGAATAGTTCAGCAGATATGTACTATGGCGGCATTACTTACCGCGCCCGCATCGAGGGCGGACTGAAGGCAGGCGAACTGCGACAGATCGTTCCCGAGCACTTCAATGCCGACGCAAGTGCGATTCTGTTTATTACTTGCCAATGACAGAGAGATTTTATCGGTTTGGAGGCCTGGAGCTGGCCATCCATATGGACGAGCAGCGGTGGTATGAAAGTGAGCGAAGTCTGGAGCCGTTCAGGGTAGAGACGGTGACGGCTCCCCATCGGTTTTATTTCACGGTGGTGGACGAGCTGGAGCCGCCGGAGAGTGAGCTGGTGACAGAGCAGCCGGACTTCTATGTTTATCGCGCGGGCGATAAGGAGATCCGCTATATCAACCTGCTTGAGCGTTCCTGGCAGGGGGCGTATATCCGTGCGGAGTATTGCGGCAGGGAGCACCATGTTCAGTTGAAAGCCGAGCATTATACCGGGCGGATCGGCGCTAAGACGGTATTGAATTCCATTGCCGCGGAGCATTATATTGCACAGGCGGGAGGCGTGATTTTCCATTCCTCCTATATTCTTCATAACGGGAATGCGATTTTGTTTACCGCCCCCTCGGAGACGGGAAAGTCTACTCAGGCAGAGCTGTGGCGCAGCCTTCGCGGTGCGGAAATCATCAATGGCGACCGTTCGGCTGTGTGCGTAAGAGACGGTGTGGCTCTGGCGTGCGGAGTGCCGTTTTCCGGCAGTTCGCAGATTTGCAAGCAATGTGAGGCGCCGTTGGCGGCTATCGTGTACCTGGCTCAGGCGCCGGAGACGACGATCCGGCAGCTGCGCGGCTACGAGGCGTTCTTCCGGATCTGGGAGGGCTGCAGTGTGAACACGTGGGACGCAGAGGATATGCGTCTGGTGTCGGAGACCGTGCAGAAGGTGTCTGCCACGGTGCCGGTGTTCTATCTGGCCTGCACGCCGGATGAGTCGGCGGTGATTGCCTTGGAACAGGCGCTGGAGTGGGTATGACTGACTGCAGATCTGTGCACTGGAGTGGGTGTGACTGAAACAGAGTGAAGCTGAAATAAGAACGTTGGAGTGAAGCGATGAATAAAAAAAGCAGAACCGAACCATATATTTCCACCTACCTTCACAGCAAGGGGCGAAAGCTTGGCCTGCCCATCGCAGGAAATTTTGAGCTGACCGCCCGGTGCAATTTCAATTGTCCCATGTGTTATGTGCATATGACCGAGGAGCAGGTGCGGGCTGCCGGGAAGGAACTGACGGCGGAGCAGTGGATCTCCATTGCGAGAGAGGCCAGAGACCGCGGCATGATTTTCGTCCTGCTCACCGGCGGAGAGCCGTTGGTGCGCAGAGACTTTTTCGAGATTTACCGCGGCATGAAGGAGATGGGCCTGCTGATCTCCATCAACAGCAACGGCTCCATGATTCGGGGTGAGATTCTGGAGAAATTTCTGGCAGATCCGCCCTTCCGGTTCAATATTTCCCTTTACGGCGGCTGCAATGAGACCTACGAGAACATGTGCGGCCAGCCTGCGTATACCAGAGTGAAGGAGAATATCCGGGCACTGCGCAAGGCGGGCGTGGAGGTCAGTCTGAATCTTTCCATCACACCCTACAACTATCAGGATCTGGCGCAGATATACGCGGATGCCGTGGAGCTGGATGTGAATGTTCGTGCGTCCAGTTATATGTACCCGTCTATTCGCGTCAACGGTGAGCAGTACGGCTGTGGAAACCGGCTGTCGCCGGAGGATGCGGCGAAATACGGTGTGGCCTGGGATCAGCTGAGATTTACCGGGGAAGAGTTCGCCGTGCGCGCTCAGAACATGAAGAATCTGATCGGAGATGAGGAGCCGGAATGCCCGGTGGAGTCCGAGGAGGGCGTGCGCTGCCGCGCCGGAAGTTCTGCATTCTGGATGACATGGGATGGACAAATGCGGCCCTGCGGGATGATGCCCGGGCCGACGGCGTATCCACTGGAGGTTGGATTCGAGGCAGCGTGGGAGACCATAAAGGCAGAAACGGCAAAGATCCGATTGCCTAATCAGTGCACGAGCTGTGCAAAGCGGGATGTTTGCCCGGTGTGCGCGGCGGTCTGCGTCACAGAGACCGGTGCCTTTGATCAGGTGCCGACTTATGTGTGCCGACAGACGGAACAAACCATATGTGCCACCTGGGAGGCGTATCAGAACCGTCGGGGTGCAGACAGCAAACAGGCGGAACAAACCATATGCACCACCTGGAAGGCATATCAGGACGGCAGGGGTGTAGAGCAGCGGATGGAAGAAGAGAGCAGCGAGCATGCCGCAGAAAAGGAAGGTAACTGACCATGAAGATAAAGAAACAGCTGATCAAGCGTGAGATTGCCGGGGACACCATTCTGGTGCCTGTCGGAAAAACCGTGTACGATTCCAACGGCCTGTTCGTCCTCAATGAACTGGCGGCCTTCATCTGGGATATACTTCCCGAGGTGTCCGACGAGGTGCAGATCGTGGAACGCATCCTGGCGGATTACGAGGTCACCCGGGAGGTGGCTTCGGCGGATACGGCGCAGTTTCTGCGGAAGCTGAGAGAAATGGGGATCATAGATTGATGCCAGAGAAATAGCGATGTGATGGAGCAAGTAGCAAATAGAGCAAGTTTCTGAATGAAGCAAGTTGCCGAGTGAAGCGAGTTGCCGAACGGAGAGAATCGATCAAGCCGCCGAATAGAGAGAATCAATCAAGTTGTTGAATAGAGAGAGCGAAAAGCAGAAAAAAGAAGCCGCGTGGAGCGGCTTTTTTTCGTGGCTTGCATATCCTGGATAGTTGTGCTATAATGACAGCAAAGCATGTGTTCTTATTCATATCTGATCTAAGTTCAGAATTCATTTCTGCAAATTTCTGAGAACGTTCTATGCTTTGAGACATCAATAAAAAAGCGAGAGGGTTTTCAGGCGGGCTGATATGAATGCAGGCTGTCCGTTTGCGGCCTTCTCAGCACAGAGGAGGAACCTGATGCAAAAGGATTTATGTCTGAAACGCTACCTTTCCGACAAAAGACGCTTTGCGGACCTGATCAATGGCGTCGTGGCCGGCGGGCGAGAGCTCATCGCCGCCGAAAGCGTGAGCCGCCTCGGTTCGCAGAGCGAAAGTACCAGAACGCAAAAATATCGCGATCGTCTGTACAAAGCAGCCCTGGGAGTCAACTTCATGATCATCGGGCTGGAAGGCCAGGAGAAGACTCATTATCTGATGCCGCTGCGCTGCATGTCCTACGACGCGACAGAGTACGAAAGACAGGCCGCCGGGATCCGGCGGAAATTGAAGGACCGTCCATCCATTACCGAGGAGGAGCGTCTGTCCGGCTTTGGGGCAGATGACCGCCTGAGACCATGTGTCATCCTGGTTTTATTCTTTGGGAAACAGTGGGATGGAGCGAAAACATTACATGAGCTGCTGGACTTTGCGGAGATCCCGGAGGAACTGCGCGCACTGGTGAGCGACTACGGGATCCATGTGCTGGAGGTCCGGAAGCTGGAGGACACCAGCATGTTTTGCACGGACGTAAAGCAGGTGTTCGATGCGATCCGATATTCGGAGGACCGGGACAAGTTTCGGGAGCTGATCTTCAGCGATCCGGCGTACCGGGAACTGGATATCGAGGCTTACGAGATGATCGCGCAGTACGCGCGAGCGACAGAGCTGAGGCGGGTGCTGAAGCAGAGCAGGAAAGGAGATACGGTTGATATGTGTGAGGCGATAAGACTGATGATGCTGGATGAGAAACGTGAAGGCAAACGCGAGGGCAAACGCGTAGGTCGGCTGGAAGGGAAAGCCGGTTCTGTCATCGATATTCTGAAAGAACGGGGGCCGGTGCCGGCGGCCCTGCGGAAGCGCATTCGGACGGAGAAAAATCTCGATGTATTGACGAAATGGGTCATACTGGCTGCTAAGTCGGAGACCGTCGAGGAGTTTGAACGGGCGATGTGATGGAGTAAACCGCTGAATCGGGAGAATGGATTAAGTCGCCGAATGGAGAGGGTGGAGCAAGTCGTTGAATAGGAGAATGGACCAAGTCGCCGAATAGAGAGAGTGGAGCAAGTTGTTGAATAGCGAGAGCGAAAAGCCGAAAAAAGCCGCGTGGAGCGGCTTTTTTTTGTGGCTTGCTTTTGGATTAGCTGCTGCAATGCGTTTCGCATAAGTATTATGTTGCAGAAAAAAGTACAGAGGTTTGAGAAAGTGAGGGCAAAAAAATTCGGTAAAACACGTGAAACATTTAAAAAATACAAACATAAATAAACATCGTTGTAAAAAGTTCAGCCAACAAAAACTCTACCCGATTAAGATTGCAGGAGAGGATAGTTAAGGTGTATAGTTTGAACAAGATGGGCTATATGTCTCTTTAACGATAGATAAATAACAGCTGAATTACTGTTGGGGTAAAAAAGACAGTGTTCGCAGAGTGTGAAGACAGAAAGGAAGGGTATTTATGAGAAACAAATGGAGTCGTTTGTTGGCGATGCTGATGACTGTGACGATCGTATTTAATACGTTCTCCGGCACGGCGTTTGCGACCGAGGCCGGTGAGGCAGGTACAGTTGTTTCCAGCGAGAGCGAGACTACTGCTTCTGAGACGGACAGTGAAGCCGAGGTGGAGACTGAGGCGGAGGCCGAAACAGAGGCAGGCACCGAAACATCCACCAAAGAAGATACAGAAGGGAGCACTGAGGTATCTACGGAGGAGAACTCTGAGGGGGCGACCGAAGAGCGTACTGAGGGTGTAACTGAGGAAGAGAAGGAGACTGCGGCTTCAGAGACGACAACGCCTGAAGTGATCGCTGTCACTGGTATTACATTGGATCAGACTACTCTGGAGGTCGGCGTTGGTGCGGAGCCTGTAATCCTGACTGCTACCGTTCTGCCCGAGGATGCAGCCGACAAGACCGTCACATGGAGTTCTTCTGACCCTGGAGTGGCATCTGTTGATGAGAATGGTGTTGTCACCTTTGGTTACATGGGCGAAGCTGTCATCACCGCAACTGCCGGCGAGTTTAGTGCGAGCTGTACTGTTAATGTGGGTGAGGGTGAGACAGTTGTATATGCAGATGACACGATCGACTATCTGTTTCTTGCCACTGACCGTCATACCAATACGTCCATCATCGCAACCATGATCAACAACATGGAAAAAAATATTGGTGAGAATGAGCTGGATTATCTGGGCTTGGGCGGTGATATGGTTGGCTCTGGTAACACCCATCCTGCGTATGACAGCTCAACCGTTTTGAGCGAGGTCACTGGTGCCACTTCCAGCCTGTCCGCTACTAATGTGGATATCGTTGCAGGCATTCATGACATGAACGTGAATGACGATGCAGGCATCGTCCTGAAGTATCAGGGCGGCGGTGCCGAGATCTACGAGGGTAATAAGTTCTATGTCTACGGCGTTGAGGAATACTGCATTTCTGAGGATTCTGATTCCTCTAACTGGTCCGCGCAGGCACAGGCATTTGTTGACTGGGCGAATGGAGCTGATATTGACAAGTCCAAGGTTATTATTGTCTTGTCTCACTATCCTCTGCATCAGCGCCGTGACGATAATGACGGCGCTTCTTATTGGGTAGAGGCATTGAACAAAGTGGCTGCTGGTGATGATGGCGTCATCGACCGCGATGTTGCTTTCTTCTGGGGGCATAACCATACCGGCGAAAGCAGTGCTGACACTGCTGTGTACCATGTTAAACCCAATGGCACCATCTCCGTACAGGGCGGTTCTTCCAGCCAGACTATTTATTTCTCTTATGCCAACGCTGGTTATCTGAACGCCAAGAGCTCCGCAACTCTGGTGACCATCACCGATACGGAGATTAAGTTCGAAAAGTATGTCAACAGCTCCGTTTCCACCACCAACACTGTGACCCGTATTGTGCAGGAGGAAACTAAGACCCTCACGTCTATCGACGTTACCGGTACCACCGAGTACACCTTGGGCGACAACGGTCTGGCTCTGACTGTCATGGCTACATACGATGACGGCACCACTGCGAATGTTACCGCAGATGCAACCTTTGAACCCTCTGAGTTGACCGCTTCCGGTACTTATACTGTTACCGTTTCTTATGGTGGAGAGACCGACACCATTGATGTGACTGTCAATTTGTACGATGAAGTGTTGGCTGCTGACGGCGAGACCCTGCTGGTCGGCGTTACTGCCTTCTCCCAGGGAGCAACTGCCCTTGAGGTCACTTGGGACGACGCTGCGGAGGCTGTTCTGGATGCCGAGGGGCTGTACACCGACTATGTGGTCTACGATCTGGCCCTGACCAACCCAGGTGATACCACTGAGTATGCCCTGACCCTGGTGGAGAACATGGACACCACCAATTTGGCTGTTTATCATGTTGCTGACGATGGTACTCTTACCCTCGTTCCCCATACAATTGAAAACGATTGCGTTGTCTTTACCACCTCTTTGACCGGCGCATTTGCCTACGGCTCCATCACTGTTCCCGAGGGCTACACTCTGTCTACCATCACCCTGGCAGGCATCCCCACCGACCTGTTCGTGGGCGGTTCTCTGGATATGCTGGATGCCGTCATTACCGCCACTTACACCAAGGAAGGTGCGGAAGACTACGTTCGTCAGCTTACCGTTTATGATTATGATGAAACCAACTTCAGCGGTTACGATGTCAATGTAGCCGGTGCGCAGACTGCTGTGTTTACCTTTGATGGCGTGACCGCGACTCTGGACATCCAGGTCTGGGGCGATGAGTTCACCGTCAACAATGTCACCGTCCATGTGGGCGAGTATGGTGTTACTGAAGCTGTGGTTACAGAAAGTACCAATGCCAATGTGGCAACTGCTATCCAGAATGTGATCACTGGCGACAACTACGTTGCCTATGACATCACCCTGACCTATTCTGAGGGTTATGCCGCTAACGCGGCTGACAAGACTGTCACTCTGCCCATTCCGGATGGTGTGACTAACCCTGTGGTTTACTATGTTTCCGACAGTGGAAAGTCCGTTGTGGATATGAAGGCTGTGGATAACGGTGATGGTACAGTGACGTTTACCACTGATCATTTCTCGACTTATGTTTTGGGTGATGGTACCACTATCGAGACCGAGAGCGGTAATGCGTCCGTTGAGGGTAGCTCCACTACCACTACTGAAGAAAAGACAGTTTATGTTAAGGTAGATGCGCCTGTTAGTGGAGAAGAGTATCTGATCGTTAGCACCAGCACGGCTGGTACCGCTGGTTATGTCCTTGGCGGGTCTTCTGTGACTCCTGTCAGCGGCACATTGACTGTGGATGGTACTGATGGTACATATACCTATATCGAAACTACCGGTACTCTGTGGACTGCTTCCGGCAGTGGCTCCAGTTGGAGTTTTGCCAATGGCAGCAATTATCTGGGATATACGCAGAGTTCTTCTGGTAACGAATGGACTGGCTACAGCTACTCCTATGAAGTGAATACAGTTGCAAGTTCCACAACTTGGACGCTGAGCGATTCTCAGCTCTATATTTATCTGCAGTCCTCTGAAGCGGGCTATATTTATGGCGAAGATGCTTCCGCAAACTACTATCTGACTGGCGGCAACTCTTGGTCTATGGATACCACTGCGGCAAATGTCTACTTCTACAAAGAAGTAACCGCAACTGTTACCACTACCACCGGCACTGTAGGCCACACCTACTCCACCGTGGGTACCGACATTATCGACGCCATTGCCATCAAGGATCAGACTGTCACCCTGTCCTCCATCCTGTACGATACCCCCGAGGGCGGTACTGCCAGCAATATCACTGCTTCCTCTGGCCTGACCCCTACCTACGAGGTCGTGACCACTAAGGGCAATCCCGCTGTTATCGCCTCCATCACGGATGGCGTGGCAACTCTGTCCGGAACCGCCGGCACCGCAGTTGTAAAAGTTACTTATACCTCTGGTGATCTGGTAGCTTGGGATGAATTTATCGTGACTGCTACCGCCCCCGACCATTATAGTATCCAGCTGCACCTGAACAATGACGGCACCCTGGGTGAGGAGATCACCGAACCCGTTGCCCTGAAGGGCGTCAAGGCCGGCGATACTTACTCTGTCTGGGCGGTTGTCAAGGCATATGCCACCGCCGACGACACCACCGGTACCGATATCGGCACTCTGGGCAATGCTCTGAGTTGGACTGTCTCCGACACCTCCATCGCCACCATCGACACTACCACCGGCGTTATTACCTTCACCGGCAATAACTTCGGTACCTTCACGGTTACCGTTTCCTATGAAGGCGCTGATGGCAAGGTTATCACCGACACTATCACCATTTCCGCTACCGACACGGAATACATCGTTCCCGGCGATGGCACCGATGACTTCCGGGAGTATCCCAACGAGGGAGCTGTCCGTTTTGATAAGACTGCTACAGCTGTGGGCAACTATTCTGAGACCGGTATTGCCAAGGTTGAGCTGTCCATGACGGGTGTGCCTTATTCTACCGGCTCTGAGATCGATGTCGTGGTTATGCTGGATATGACGGGCTCTATGTCCACCAATGGTATGGCTGCCGCTGTGGCCGCAGCAAAAGCTTTCGTGGAAAAGATCGTCAAGAACGAGGATGGCACATATAACGATAACCGTGTTGCCGTTTATCAGTTTAACTCAACCGGCGTTTCAACATACTTTAATCTGCAGACGATTTCCAGCGACGATGAGCTGACAACAGCACAGAATAAAATTGTTGCTGCTCAGGAATCCGGCGGTACTCCTTTTGATACTGCTGCACAATATTGTCATGATGTGCTGGCAGCTGCCAAGACCACCAATCTGCCTGAGGGTGTGGAATCTGCGGATGATTATAACCGCCAGCAGTTCTGTGTTTTCATGTCTGACGGTGGCCCCACAACTTATAAGGGCAGTGACGGCTACACTTACTACGGTGGTAACGCTAGCGGTGATAGAAAAATCACCAACTATATCGGTGGTTATACCAGCTCCACTAGTTCCAGCTGGACATACAACCTGCCCACTGAATACTGGACTGATGACATGAAGGCAGACGGCGTAACCATTTACACCGTGGGTCTGTTGCTGCAGAATGTTCCCAGCAATCCTTCCCCCTACTCTAGCATGACCAGCAGTACCTATGATTCTACCACTGACTCTCTGACGAGCATCGGTTCCCATTATTACTTCACTTCCACCATTCTGAAGAAGATGGCAACCGATGAGAGCAAGTATATCGACATTTTTAGTGTGGATAAAACGGACAAGGCAACTGCTGCATTTACCAACATTGCAACTTCTATCCGTGAGGCTGCTACCGACGTCGTGGTCGAGGATAAGATCGGCAATGATTATACCATCAACTTCGGCCTGCCTGGCTATGGTACGTCCAATGCCCTCGATGCAACAGCACTGGATGGCTTGAGCAACTTCTACATTCAAGTTGTAGACTACACTCTGGATTCCACTACCCATGAGCGTACCGACACCTACACCGTGAAGGAAAACTTCACCTTTAATCTCGACGGTACTCTGGCAAGCCATACTGTGGACGGCGCAGCCTGCGGTACTACTTGCAATCATGTGACCTTTACTGACGGCGTAATCACTGCTATCGACGGTACTTATTTCGATTACAAGTCCGACTCCACCGGTGAGTATCTGACTTGGGAAGCTGATAAGCTGACCTCCAACGAGCTGGCACTCCAGTACTTTGCTTATCTGGACAACTCCTCTGGTGTGGCTACGGGTAATCAGAAAGCACCTGGCACCTACTACACCAATGAGTACGCCACTCTGACCTATACTAATGTGAACGGCAACAGGGTACAGCAAGAGTTCCCCGTGCCCCAGATGACCTGGTACGGTGCACAGGTTTCCTACGTGTTCTACCTGGTTAACGAGGCAGGTCAGCCTGTCAATCGTGCGGGTCGTGTGGTTCCCTTTGCCGAGGCGGTCTATGTTACCGATGTGTACACCGAAGCTGTCGTTTGGAACGACTTGGAGCAGTCCGCCGGTCTGGAAGCGTCCCGATTGGCAGTTGATTTGGTGCCTGACGTCTATGCACTGTATGATGATGATGCATCCTACAATATTCATGTCTATGCGGACGAAGATGGTGTCAACCTGAACAACCACTTTATCATTGGTGGCAATGTCGCCGATGACTACAATACCAACTCCTGGACCAATGCAAAGACTACCTACGTCTTCAACAATAAGTCTGATGGCACCAAGTACTATACGGTAGGTACCTACATTGCCAACGATGGCAGTGATACTACCGTTACCACTACTTATCTTTGCAAGGGTGCAGGCACTATTTCCGGTGTTACTTGGTCTGAAGTGACCCTTACCAGTGACAGCGATCTGGTTAATGGTGCGTACTACTATCTTGCGGATGGCATCTACACTCGTGCGCTGACCTACACGGAAGGTACTACTTATTATCAGCTGACTGCTGCAAGCTATACCGCAGCATCCGGTGAAACCCAGTGGAAGCCTGGTACAGGTGACAGCACCACCGGCGGCACAGTAATCAATGGCTATGTTTACTATGTGGATGAAAAGGGAGTAGTATATACGATTGTTCAGAAGTCTAACGGCACTGAGGTCCACACAGGCTTCGACTTCGCCAACACCACCGTTGCATTCGCAGTTGTATGGAAGCCTGCGCTTGCTCCCGACACTGTAGTCATCGACTACGGTCTGGATGTTGTTATTGATGTTATCAAGAACGACAACATGGCAGCGGGTGTCACAGGTGTGATGCTGACAGCTCCCAGTGCGGCGACGGATGGCACTTACGAGACCGCCGTTGGCGCAGAATCCGTTACCAGCACCGATGGCATCTGGACTGCTTCCGTTGAGAATCTGACTTCCGTCCGTTTCTCGCTCAACAATATGGAGATGAGTGCTCCGGCTGAGTTCTTCTATGAGGCTAGCGTAAACTACTACAAGACCGGAGAAACAGGAGTCACTACTACCAATATGTACTCCTCCGTTACGGTAATCCCCGCAACCACCGTTTACTATGAGGATGATTTCCTGACGTTGACCACTTGGGACAGTAGTGGCAATGAGATTGACAACGAATGGGTTGCGGAAGTAACCGCAATTGGGACTACCCAGGATCAGGATCGCCCCGGTGCAAGCCAGATCAGTGCATCGTTGGATGCTGATAACAACTACGGTTATGACAGTGCTTATAAAGAGTGCTCCATGTACTCGCTGGGCAGTGCAGCATACATCACTGTTGACTCCTCTGTTCGTGGTATTGCAGAATTCACATTCTACGGAACCGGTTTTGATATTATCGGCCTGACCAGCAATACGACTGGAACCTTGATTGTTCAGGTATATGACAGTAACGGTGGGGCAGTTAAAACATCAGTAGTAGATACCTACTATGGATATGCATGTCAGGATGGTAAATGGGTTGCCGTAGACAGTAATAGTCCTAATGCGTTGTATCAGGTACCTGTAATGAAGATTTATGGTCTGACTTACGGTAAGTATACGGTGAAACTGACAGCTGGATATAACGAGTTCTTTGATGAGACTGGTGACGGTAAATACACCCTGTATCTGGATGCTGTCCGTATCTACGATCCTTGTGGCAGTGAAGATACTACTGCTAACAATGCATACGTAGCGGATGGTGAGGCTTATCCCAAGTACACCGAGTTGAGAAATGAGGTGATTACTGCTGAGAGCTTTAACAGTTTGGACGAGACTTCGACTGAGTCCGTCAGTGGTATCGTCTTCATCGACGGAGCAACCACTGATCCTGATGAAGAAGTTTCTATCAGTGATTACACCAGCTATGGACCAAACAATGAGCTCTATTTGGCACATGGTCAGGCAGTCGCATTTGACTTGAATGCAACGGCTACGAACGGAAGGGTTGAGAGTGTTCAGCTGGCAGTTAAGACTGTCGGCGGCATTGGAAGTGTCGAGATCTATGGTATTGACGCTGATGGTAATAAGACTTCATGTCTGAGTGAGACTATCAGTACAGCCACCGATATGTACTATGATATCACGGCGCTGAATGGTAAGACGGTAGTCATTAAGAATTCCGGAGAATCGGATGACGCGATTGTATCCTTGACGAACATCAAGGTTACTTACACTGCATCACAGCCAGCGGAAGAAACAGAGGCTGCTGGTTCGGAAGGGACGTCTACCGCATCCTACAGTTTGTTGTCAGTCAGCCGTTCTTCTGCTTCTTATGCATTGATGTCCCTGAGCGAGATCGATGAAGATGTGGAGGAGACAGAGCCTGAGATCACCGAGTCTGAGGCGGAGGAAACCGAAGTAGAAACCACAGAGTCTGAGGCAGAGGAAACCGAAGTAGAAACCACAGAGTCTGAGGCAGAGGAAACCGAAGTAGAAACCACAGAGTCTGAGGCAGAGGAAACTGAAGCAGAAACCACTGAGTCTGAGACCGAGGAAACCGAGGCGGAGACCACCGAGTCTGAGCCTGAGGAAACCGAGGTAGAGACCACCGAGTCTGAGCCCGAGGAAACTGAAGCAGAGACCACCGAGTCTGAAGCAGAGACCACCGAGCCTGAAGCAGAGGAAACCGAAGCTGGAACCGAGGAGCCAGAGACTGCGGAAACTGAGGCAGAAACCTCTGAGCCTGAAGCTAATGATTCGGAAAGTCTTGCCAATATAATTAAAAATGTTATTAATAAGATTAGAAATACGATCAGCAGCCTGTTTGGCAGATGGTTTAAGTGAGAGGAGGATTGAGAACATGAAAAAAATATATACTAAACCTGAAATCATGTTTGAGAGCTTCGCACTCAGCAGTAACATCGCCGGTGACTGTGAAATGCAAACAAATCTTCCCAGTAACAGTACGTGTGGTCTGGATTTTTCGGGACTAAAGGTATTTCTGGATGGTATGGGCGGATGCTCGGACATCGAAGTCGACAATGTTGGCGGAGATGGTGAATATAATGGTATTTGCTATCATGTAATGACAGGTGGTAAAAACCTCTTCGCCTCCTAACCCAATTTAATCACCAAGGCCGCGCCATTCGTGGTGCGGCCTTTCCTAAACACAACCTTTGAGGTATTCCAATGAGTGAAAAAAAGGCTATAAACAAAAAGCGATTCCTTCGCATGCTCGACAACCGATTGAGGATGTTCCTTCCGGTCCTAATCCTGATCATCCTGTGCGTGACCGCCTTGATTTTGTTTCTCCCCGACCGGGAAACTTCCTCAGACCTGCCCTCGGACCTCTCCACTGAAGCTTCCCCGAGCACAGCTGCAGATGAGGCCGAAGCCACACCGTCAGAACCGGAAACTGATTCCACTCAGAACCCATCTGAGTCAACTCAGTTGGAAAAGTCCACCGGAGCTGGTCAGGAATCCAGTGAGGATTTGCAGACCGAAACTCCCTCCGAGTCCATCCCGAACGTGACGGAAACCGAACGTGTTCAGGAGTCCACCGCTGATATTCCGGACGAGACCCAGCCGGCCCCCTCTGCAGCCAGCGGATTGACTCTTCCATTTGATCTTGGCCGTGGCCTGACGCTCACAAAGATCGGCAGCTATACCGGCCTTTACATGGAGGACGGCAGCAATGAGATCATCGGCAATGTTCTGATGATTAAGGTGGAGAATACCGGTGACGAGTATATTCAGTATGCGGAGATTGCCCTGAACGGCGACAATGGCACTGGGAATTTTGTGCTCACCACCCTGTTCCCGGGTCAGTCCATGATCGTGTTGGAGAAGGACCGCAAGACCTGTGATTCCGGCGCGGAGTACCGCGGGGCATCAGCGGGCAATGTGGCTGTGTTCAGCGCAGTTCCCGGCCTCTGCGAGGACCGACTGGAGATTCAGGCGCTGGACGGCGTGATCAACGTGACCAATATTTCCGGCAGTGATATTGCCGGGGATGTGGTGATTTACTATAAGAACAGCAGAGGTGACCTGCTCTATGGCGGCATTACCTACCGCATCCGGATCACCGGCGGCTTGAAAAACGGCGAGATTCGCCAGATCGTGGCGGACCATTTTTCTGTGTCCGGCAGCACGGTCATGTTTGTTACTTGTGAATAAGGTTGATTTATGAAAAAATATTATCAGTTTGCGGGTGTCGATCTGATGATCGAGATCCCGGACCATAAAATGTATACCGACGCCCGGGATCTGGCCCCTTTTGAGGTGGAGCCTACAGCTGGTGCGGCATTGAGCAATAGGTCGAGGTTTCATACATTTCGCTATGAAATGGTGGAAGAGCTCACCCCACCGAGTGGCACCTGTATTGCGCTGGAGCCCGGTTTCCGGGTCTATGACGAGGGAGAGTGGTCGGCGCGCTACATCGGCTCCGTGCAGGATTCCTGGGAGCCGGCCTATATGCGGGCGGCACACCGGGGCAGAGAGCATGTGGTGCAGCTGAAAGCTTCCCAGTACGCCGGGGAGGTTGGGACTCACACGGTCCTTGGCAGTATTGCCGCGGAGCATTTGGTAGCCGGGGCGAATGGAGTTATCTTTCATTCATCCTATATTGACTGGCAGGGGAAGGGGATCTTGTTTACGGCTCCTTCCGGTACCGGAAAATCCACTCAGGCAGAGCTGTGGCGCAGCCTTCGCGGGGCGGAAATCATCAATGGCGACCGCTCGGCGATCAGAGTTGTGGACGGAATGGTTTTCGCTGAGGGTGTGCCGTTTTCCGGCAGTTCCCAGATCTGTGTCAATCGCACCTTGCCGTTGGCGGCTATCGTGTACCTGGCTCAGGCGCCGGAGACGACGATTCGGCAGCTGCGCGGCTACGAGGCGTTCTTCCGGATCTGGGAGGGCTGCAGCGTGAACACGTGGGACGAGGAGGACATGCGCTTGGTGTCGGAGACCGTGCAGAAGGTGTCTGCCACGGTGCCGGTGTTCTATCTGGCCTGCACGCCGGATGAGTCGGCGGTGATTGCCTTGGAACAGGCGCTGGAGTGGGAGTGACTGACTGCAGATCTGTGCGTTGGAGTCGGGAGTGGGTCTATATGCGGACTGATTGAGCAGACCGGAACGGCAATGAGAAAGTAGGAAGACATCATGAATAAAAAAAGTACAGAGCCTTATCTTTCCACCTATCTGCACAGCAAGGGGCGAAAGCTTGGCCTGCCCATCGCAGGAAATTTTGAGCTGACCGCCCGGTGCAATTTCAATTGTCCCATGTGTTATGTGCACATGACCGAGGAGCAGGTGCGGGCTGCCGGGAAGGAACTGACGGCGGAGCAGTGGATCTCCATTGCGAGAGAGGCCAGAGACCGCGGCATGATTTTCGTCCTGCTCACCGGCGGAGAGCCGCTGATGCGGAGGGATTTCTTTGAAATCTACAGAGGCATGAAGAAGTTGGGGCTGCTGATTTCCATCAACAGCAACGGATTTCTGCTGCAGGGAGAAATTTTGGAGCGATTCTTGCAGGATCCTCCGGCCCGGTTCAATATTTCCCTCTATGGAGGCTCTGATGAGACTTATGAGCAGATGTGCGGTAGGCCGGCTTACCAGCAGGTGAAAGAAAATATCCGAAGGCTTCGGGCTGCGGGGGTGGAGGTGACGGTGAATCTGTCGATCACGCCCTACAATCGGCAGGATCTGGCGCAGATCTACGCCGATGCAGTGGAGCTGGACGTCAATGTGAAATCATCCAGCTACATGTACCCACAGGTGAGGGTCAACGGTGAGCAGTTTGGCTGCGGAAACCGGTTGACGGCTGAGGAGGCTGCCCAGTGTTCTGTGGAGTGGGATCTGCTTCGGTTCAGCGAGGAGGAATTCGCGCTGCGTGCCCGGAATATGGAGCGAGTGATTGCAAAGAGCTGCGCCGGAAGAGATGCTGACGGATGGGCAGACGACTCGGGCGAAAAGACAGCAGAGTGCGCAGAAAATAAGGACGGTCAGATGGATGAGATCCGTGATGGCTGCCCGGTGGAGTCTGACGAAGGTGTGCGCTGCCGTGCCGGAAGTACCAGCTTCTGGATGACCTGGGACGGGCGGATGCTTCCCTGCGGCATGATGACCACCCCGGTGGTGTATCCCCTTAAGGTGGGCTTTGGTGCAGCCTGGGAGGAATTGAGGGACAGGACCGCAGAGATTCGGACACCTTTGAAGTGTGCCGGCTGCGCCTATCGGGATGTATGTGGTGTCTGTGCGGCAGTTTGTTTTACAGAGACCGGCCGGTTTGACGGTGTCCCTCATTACGTCTGTGAAAAGACTGTGGCGCAGGTGCGAATCACAGGAGAAGAGTGTCGGAAAAGGAAGGTAACTGACCATGAAGATAAAGAAACAGCTGATCAAGCGTGAGATTGCCGGGGACACCATTTTAGTGCCCGTCGGAAAAACCGTGTACGATTCCAACGGCCTGTTCGTCCTCAATGAACTGGCGGCCTTCATCTGGGATATACTTCCCGAGGTGTCCGATGAGGTGCAGATCGTGGAGCGCATTCTGGCGGATTACGAGGTCACCCGGGAGGTGGCTTCGGCGGATACGGCGCAGTTCCTGCGGAAGCTGAGAGAAATGGGGATCATTGACTGATGTTGATAAGTGAACGTATATACAAATACCTTGCGGAGAGAGGCCTGTCTCAGATGGAGTTCGCAGTCAGGACCGGGATCTCACAGAGCACGATCAGTGACTGGAAACGGAAAGGCACAAATCCCTCCGCTGATAAAATAATGATTATCTGCGAAGTGCTTGATATTTCGCCCTATGAGCTGTTGTCCGGGACGGAGAATAAAAAGCACAAGGAGTACAGGCAGACAGAGTGCATGGTGATTGATAAGCAGTCGAAGGAATATCGGTTAGTTGAGAAGTACCAGAATCTTGATTCGGATGCGCAAAAAAGGGTGGAGGGCTATATTAGTGCCTTATATGATTTGAGATAGGAGCATGTCAGACGGCTGGCGTGCTCCTGTTATATGGAAATTAAACGTATATACGATATAGAAACGCCTATACAATGCTGCTCGGACGTTTGCGGTCTCTGCCTTGCGCCTTTTATGCTTGTGTGCTATAATTTCTACAAAGGTTCAAAGGGTTATATGGGGGGTTAATATGACAAAATGTATTTTGGACAAAATTGTTGAAAGCAAAAAGATGCCGGTTCTTTTTATTGGCTCAGGGCTTTCACGCCGATACTTATATAATTTTCCCGATTGGGAAAGTCTGCTTCAGTTGTCTTTTCAGCAAGTAAATTCTGACCCTTATTATTATGGACAGTATGTTGAAAAGTTCAATCGTGATAATTTATCGGATTTTGAAAAAAACGTCCGATTGGCTTCTGTAATAGAAAACGATTTTAATGCTGCCTTTTATGCGCGAAAAGTGCAGATTAAAATTGGTAATCCGAAAAATCCCGCGTGGGTAAAGCAGGGAATATCTCCTTATAAAATGTTTTTAGTGAGTTTTTTTAAAAAACTGAATGTGAATCGAGACCCCGCTTTGCAGGAGGAAATAGAGAAATTCAGATTGCTGAAAAATAAGATTTCTGCGGTTATTACGACAAATTATGACTGTTTTTTGGAAGAAGAAGTCTTTAAAAATGATTATCAGGTGTTTTGCCATCAGAATGAGTTGTTTTCATCTGATAGTTATAATATTGCTGAAATATACAAGATTCATGGCAGTATTACTGATGCTAAGTCAATTATAATTACGGAGAGAGATTACGATAATTTCAATGCGTCACGAAAATTAATCATCGCAAAGATGTTGACCTTATTTGCTGAATCTCCCATTATTTTTATGGGGTATTCTTTTACGGATGAAAATATACAGCATATTATAGAGGATTTCCTTGGGTGTTTGACAGCCAGAGAATTAAAAGATATCAGCAATCATTTTATATTTATCAGCTATAAAAAAGGGGAAATGCGTCTTAAGGAAAATAAACGAACTCTTTTCACCGCAAATAAAGTGGAGATTCCTATTACTGAAATTGAAACGGATAACTTTTCTCTGGTATATGATAAGTTAAATAAAATCGTCCCTGGAATTGCAGCATCAAGAATTCGTGCAACACGAAAAATAGTTAAAAAAATAGTTGATGAGAGTGTGGCCTCTGAGGCTGCCGAATCAATTATTGTTGGTTTGGATGATTTAGAAAACATCGATACTTCATCTAAACCACTCGCTATAGCGATAGGCTATAGAGATGATATTTTAAACAAGATAGGTTATGGAGTTGTATCTGTTGAAACTATTTTGGAAGATATACTGTTTGATAATAAGAAGTTAAATGCGGATAACATGTGTTTTGAACGATTTAGAGCGATTCCTTATACACACCTGATTCCGGTGTTTAAATATGTAAGTGCGTGTAGCACACCGATAGCAGAAGGAAGCAAATTGGCTGATTATATTGAGCGGAGAAACTCTGTGGAGAAAATTATCCCAAAAACTCAGATAAAGCAACTGAATGCGTTTCCACAGGTAAACACTTTAGATGAATTGCATTCCGCGATGGATATACAGCCTACTGCTGACAGAAAAGCATCTGTTTTGCTGAAGAACATATCTAATTTTACTATTCCTGAGATTAGACAGGAGTGTAAAACTATATTTGAGATGTTTTCCGGCTCCAAAATCACATCAACTGCATTTAAACGTTGCGTTATGTATATTGATTTTATGGAGAATTATGCAAAAAAAAGTTAGCAGACCTTTTCTGGTACACACCAGAAACACTACTAACTTTCTTTCATAAAAATCTGGTACTTAAGAGTACCATTTAGGTTGCTTAATTGAGTCACTTGAGTGACTTATCGTGTATATGATATCACACAAGAATTCTATTGTCAAGCTAGATGGATGTCCAATATTTAACATCATTCGGCAAAGGATACTGCAAAAGATTTGCCCGGTGCTGCGAACCCTGAGTCGCAGAATGAGTTTCAGAAAGCGAAGTGATTTACATTAACGAACAATTTTTAAAGATTATCAAGTCCGCCCTCCGGGGAGAGCCTTTACAGCAGTTGGGGGAGATCACGGCGGAGGAGTGGGAGCGGATTCTCGCCCTGGCGGAGTCTCAAAAGGTTCTGCCGTTGGTTTATGAAGCGATATATTCGGTCCCGGACGTAAAAAACGGTGATAGTGCGGCGTTCGCCCGCTCTAAGCGTATGGTTCGCTATCAGGTGATGACGCAGGCCATAAAGACGGAGGAGTTTCTGCAGCTGAATGAGCAGCTTAAGGGGGAAGGGATCACGCCGCTGGTGGTCAAGGGTGTGATTTGCCGCGAGCTGTATCCCCTTCCGGATCACCGGATTTCCAGCGATGAGGATGTGCTGATCCCTGCGCAGCAGTATGAGCAGTGCCACGCGGTGTTGGAGAAGCTGGGACTGTGTGCGGATGAGGCCAAGAGAGAGGCAGCCGCCTATGAGGTGGATTATCGGAAGGAAAACAGCCCCCTGTACATTGAACTGCATACGCACCTGTTTCCGCCTGAGTCGGAGGCGTACGGTGATCTGAACCGCTTTTTTGCGGACGTGTTTGCGCGTGCGATACCGGTAGATATCCGGGGGAAGGTGGTGCACACGCTGGAATACACGGACCATCTGTTTTATCTGATCTGCCACGCGTTTAAACATTTTATACACAGTGGCTTCGGCATTCGCCAGGTCTGCGATATGGTGATGTTTGCGGACGCTTACGGCGGACGGATTGATTGGGAGAGGGTTTACCGAAATTGCTGTGAGATTCATGCGGAGGTGTTTGTCGCGGCCATATTTCGGATCGGACAGAGGTATCTGGGATTTGATTCGGAGAAAGCCGGTTATCCGGAGTGCTTTCGGGAGATTGAGCCGGACGAGACGGCGATGCTGGAGGACCTGCTGTCCGCCGGCATTTATGGCGGCTCGACCATGAGCCGTAAACATAGCAGCAATATCACGTTGGATGCGGTGTCCGCGGATAAAAAGGGAAAGAAGCCTGCGGCTGCCGTTCTGGCGGCTGTGTTCCCCGCTGCCGTGAAGCTGGAGGCGCGTTATCCCTATCTGCGGAAATTCCCGTGGCTGTTGCCGGTGGCGTGGGCAGATCGCATATTAAAATATCGTAAGGAAACGAGGCTGTCTGAGCATAATAATGCGGTGGAGGCAGTAAAAATCGGAAATCAGCGGGTGGAATTGCTGAGAAAATATGGTATAGTTCGGTAAAATCGATTATAATGAATGAGAAAGTGCATCGATGACAGGCCGGTGGACCGAATGTCTGGTGGGAAAGGTGCTAATGGTGGAGGTACAGATGAGTATGAAGATTAATCGTGAAAGACTTTTGGATACATTTACAAAGCTGGTGTCCATTGACAGCCCTTCTTACGGAGAGCGGGAGATGTGCGCTGAGCTGAAGGCGCGTCTGTTGGCGTTGGGATTGTCTGTGGAGGAGGATGACACGGCGAAGGTGTCCGGCAGCAATTGCGGCAATCTGATCGCAAAGCTTCCCGGAACCCTGGATATTCCGCCGGTGATGTACTCCTGTCATATGGATACAGTGGCGCCTGCGTTTGGGAAAAGGGCGATCATTCATGAGGACGGGCTGATCACTTCGGCGGGCGATACGATTCTGGGCGCGGATGATCTGGCCGGTGTTTCCGGCATTCTGGAGGCGCTGCAGGTGATTATCGAGGAGGATATCCCTCACGGACCCATTGAGATCGTGTTTACCACCGGAGAGGAGGTTTACGGCAAGGGTGTCAATGCGCTGGATATGTCTAAAATTAAGGCGAAGGATGCCTATGTGTTTGATCTGACCGGTCAGACCGGCCACGCGGCCAGAAAGGCTCCGACGATCATTTCTATTCGGATTGAGGTGAAGGGAAAGGCAGCCCATGCAGGATTCGCGCCGGAGCAGGGGATCCATGCGATCCGGATCGCATCAGGGGCCATTGCAAAGCTGCAGTTTGGCCATGTGGATGAGGAGACCACGGCGAATATCGGTACAATCGCTGGCGGCGCTGCCACGAATATTGTTCCGGAGAGCTGCGTGGTCACCGGTGAGGTCCGGGGCTACAATCATGAAAAGGCGCTGGCACAGACGGAGCATATCATTGAGACCTTCCGCAGAGAGGCGAAAGCCGCGGGCACGGAGATTATTGCCGAGAGTGAGGTTTGTATCAAGGCCTATGAGATCGACTTAAACAGCCGCGCGGTGCAGCGGTTCTGTAAGGCATGTGAGGAGATGGGCGTGGAGCCGGATCTCTGTGAGACCTTTGGCGGCAGTGATCTGAATGTGTTTGCCAACAGGGGCATGGATGGGCTGGTCGTGGCCTCGGCCATGGAGCAGTGCCACTCCTGTAAGGAGTACACCACAGTGGATGAACTGTGCAGGATGACGCAGATGGTGCTGACACTGATGACCATGGATGAATGATTTCCGAACAAAACTGAACACAAATAAAAATGGGGCCGGTCAGATGATCGGCCCCAACATATTCAGCATATCAAACAGCAAGGCCTTTTGTCAATAGGAAATCGTGCGAATGGATTCGATTCTGCGGTTTGAATAAAAAAATATAGTGAAATTTGTATATTTTTCCGTATTGAAAAGTTGATTCATTTGTGCTATATTACAGTCAAGAGGTGATACCAATGTACAGGTAAAAAACCTAAGGATCCTAAGCTGATGACATAAGTCGAAAGCAAATAGAGGAACGGCTGATATAGAGAAAAGAAAATATTTATCGAGAGATAAAAGAAAGAACAGCCGAAAGCAAATAGACTTAAGATCAGAAAAGCGGCGGGTCAGAGACGATTAATTTTCAATCAAAGGAAATTCTCGAATGGCGGATTCTCACTTTGAGAAATAGGAAATGAAAAAAATATATCGGGATGAATTTCAGGGAGAGAGAAAAAAGATCGTCAATCATGAAATCTGTAGAAAGAGAGGTTAACCAAGGATGTTAGATATCAAGAATCCACAGAACTAACCCCTGATTGAGTTGTTGGAAAACAGTTCGATCAGGGGTTAGTTCTATTTTATGGATATGTAAAGTGTTTTCTGCGAATACTTGTTCAGCCGGGGTCCCATGAAGGGGCTTTTTTTGTTTGAGAAAGCAAATAGGGAAAAGGGAATATGGCCATGGTGGTATCCGGTGGTGATCAATCCTGAGGATAGATCAGCCGGTCGCCGAGGACCTCAATAAACGTTTTATCCTCCGGTTCCTGGTCAGTCACCACATAATCGATATCCCGGAGATCTAAGGATTTGAAGAAATATTCCTTTCCGAATTTTGTATGGTCGCACAACAAAATGTGTTTTTTGGAATGTTGGAAAAAGGCCTGCTTTACCGCTACATTTTCATCGCTGAATTCGGTTGCGCCCTGTGTCAGGGAAAAACCTGCGCAGGAGAAGAAAAAGTAGTCTGCACTCATATTTTGAATGGACTGAATCGCCACGGTTCCGGTGAATTCGTCGTAGGGGGAGCGGAGATATCCGCCGCAGGACAGGACGTCCAGGTTGTTTGAACTGGAGAGCACCGACAATAATCCTAATCCGTTGGTGGCGATGCGGACATCAATATAATCAACCAGTTTCATGACGAGGTGTCGGGCTGTGGTGCTGGAGTCGAAAAAGTAGTTGGTCGAACTGGAAAGAAAGCGTGAAGCCAGCTGAGCAATCAGCTCTTTCTCTGTCTGCTGCAGAACGCGGCGCATCGGTGCCGGAGTATCAAAGTTGGTTCCGCTGGTGAGGACCGCACCTCCGTGAACACGGCGCAGAATGCCGATGGACTCGAGCTCGGAGAGATCCCGCCGGATGGTGCTGGTACTGGCAAATAAAAGCTCTGACAGCTCCTGGACAGACACGTTTTCGTGGGTTTCAAGATGGTTGATGATTTGTTTTTGGCGTTCGGTGTAAAACATGATGACAGATGCTCCTTTACGCTCATTTGTGCTTATATGTGATTGAATGTCCCGAATGATAGTACCACACTGTGATTGATTTGTCAAATGATAACGACTTGATGTTGACAATGTGGCCGCCAACTGATATGATTAGCCCAGGACGGTTATCAAGCGGTTGAGGAGGTAACAATGAACGAAAGATTTGCATTTTACGATGATTATGTACAAATTTTGAAAGAGGAACTGGTTCCGGCGATGGGGTGCACGGAGCCGATCGCCATTGCCTATGCAGGTGCGGTTGCACGCGAGACCTTGGGTGAGCTTCCCACTGCAGTTAAGGTTTCCGTCAGCGGAAATATCATTAAGAATGTAAAGAGTGTTATCGTACCGAATACCGGCGGTCAGAAAGGGATTGCGGCAGCGGCAGCGGCGGGTATCGTGGCCGGGGACAGTTCCAAAAAGCTGGAGGTGTTGGCCGCAGTGACAGCCGAGCAGGCCGAGGAGATGAAGGCTTATCAGGCAGTGACCCCGATTGAGGTGGAGCCGGTTGATTTTGGACATATTTTTGATATCGGTGTGACGGTTTACGCCGGAGAGCACAGCGCATATGTGCGCATTGTGGACTTCCACACGAACATTGTGACGGTGGAGAAGAACGGGGTGCCGCAGATCGTGGAGAATTCCGGGTGCAGTGAGGAGCTGGTACAGACGTTGACGGACCGCTCCGTGCTGAGCGTGAAGTCTATTCTGCAATTTGCGGACAGCGTGGATCTGGAGGATGTGAAGCCTGTATTGTCCCGCCAGGTGGAGTGCAATATGGCGATTGCAGCCGAAGGGCTAAAAAATCCTTACGGTGCAAACGTGGGAAAGGTTCTGCTGGAGGTCTACGGCGGCGATGTGAAGATTAAGGCGAAGGCCTGGGCGGCAGCCGGCTCGGATGCCCGTATGAATGGCTGTGAGATGCCGGTGGTGATTAACAGCGGCAGCGGAAATCAGGGTATCACCGCCAGCGTTCCGGTGGTGATCTATGCGAGAGAGCTGGGGATCGATGAGGAAAGGATGTACCGTGCACTGGTGGTGTCAAATCTCTGCACGATCCATTTGAAGACCGGTATCGGTCGTCTGTCGGCTTATTGCGGAGCGGTCAGCGCGGGCTGCGGAAGCGGAGCCGGTATCGCGTATCTGCTGGGCGGCGGATACCGTGAGGTCTCCCACACACTGGTGAATTCACTGGCCATCGTGTCCGGTATCGTCTGTGACGGAGCGAAGGCCTCCTGCGCGGGAAAGATTGCCTCTGCGGTGGATGCCGGTATTTTGGGATATCATATGTTCCTTAAAGGAAATCAGTTTGTCGGTGGTGACGGCATCGTCAAAAAGGGCGTGGAAAAGACCATCGCCAGCGTGGGCCGATTGGCTCACGACGGGATGGCTGAGACCGACAAAGAGATTATCCAGTTGATGGTAGAGGATTGATAATGGGGCTGCTGCACTTATGTGCAGCGGCTCTCTTCTGTTTGTGCGAAAGGAGTACCATCATGGATAAACCCGAAAAACGCGCTCCCGCTCCGCTCCGTCTCGCAGCGGATACTAAGCGCATCCATCGCCTGAAGGCTCGGATTTGCTAAGTACCGGCGGCCGGAGAGGGTTTTTCTTTCGTTTATCCATGGCGGTTCTCCGCCGAAATAAAAAAGAGCCGTGCACATATTGATGTGCCACGGCCCTTGACTATCAGTCCTCCCAGTAAATCTCCAACTGCTCGGGGGTCAGCCCCTCGATGAATTCCTCCTTCACCAGAATGAATTCCTCGAAATCTTTCAGTACGTGGAAGAGCAGCGCCCGGTTTTCAAACTCCCGGCGGGAGGTGGGCAGAGGGCTGCGCTCCATATGCTCGAAGATAAACTGCAAGAGCTCCCGGAGCTCGGTGATATTGTCCTCCTGGTGGATCGTCTCGCTGATGTGGGAGATAAAGGCACCGATCAATGCAGCCTGCTCCGGCACATGAGTCATGCCGTAAATGCTGTCACGGATGCCCTGCAGGATGATGCACTGCTGCTTGCGCATCTCCAGGTAGGAGATAAAGTAGGTGGAGTGCTGACGAAGCGTGTTATTGAAATTATGGTAGGCCTTGGATATGGATTTGTCCAGGGCCTTCTCCAGTTCCTCCAGCTGCCGGTCACCCTTGACGCGGGAGTCCATGGTCTCAATATCAACGGCCAGCTGCCCGAGGATCTTGCTCATCTGCGCTTCGAGCCGGGTAATGTCAGTCAGGATACGCTTGTCCTTTTTGGGCATGTACAGATTGACGATAACGCCCATAGCAGAACCGATCAGCACCAGAACCAGCTCATTCAATGCAAACATGGGGTCGAAGGACATCTCCATCAGGAAGTGAGTACCGATAACCGCGTTGACGGAAATCGCACCGTCCCAGCCTGCCAAATAACTGATGCCCACCAGACACAGCATGAACAGTCCAAATTTCAGATAATCGTAGGTTCCGTGGAGGAAGATCATCGCGAGGAGGATGGTCACGAAATAGGAGAGCAGACGTTTCACAGCCAGCTTGAGGGTCTCTCGTTTTGTGTCCTGAACAGTCAGGAAGGTAATGATGCCAGCTGAGGTGCTGTACTGAAGGCCGATGGTCTCGGCAATGAAAATGGCGATGCTGCTGCCGATGGCGATGCGCAGCACTTTGGAAAACTTGAGCTTATCGAGGAAGGCCTGCCTGTCCATAGCGAATTCGATCCTTTCAAAGAGAAAATGTCATTTCATTAATGTTACCATAAGGAGGAAAAAAATGCTACCGATAATTGTGATAAAACCCTGCGGACACCAAAATTATTAGTATAGGTTAAAAATGACATAAAAAATTGTCAAAAAATTAAGAAATCGGAAGATTGTTAATTGACAAACAATGGAACGTTTGTTATAGTTGTGAGTGGAATGACTTTTAAATAATAAGAAAGCGGGACGAAAGATATGAGGGTATCTTCCGGCGATTTTGGGATAAAGAACCTGAATCGCATTAAGGTAATGGAATATCTGGTCGATCATCAGAAAGCTTCCAGATTAGAACTTTCTCAGAAACTGGGTTTCAGTATGCCCACGGTGTTCCAGATTGTAAACGAGCTGATCGAACGGGGGGTGATCCGTGAGTCGGGGGAATACGATTCCACCGGAGGGCGGAGGGCAAAGATTCTGACGGTGTGTCCCGGCTCTTTTTGTGTCGCGGGCATTGTCGTTTCCAAAAATCACATTCGCATTGTTTTGCTTGATGCGTCCAAGGAGATAGTTGATGAAATAGAGCTGGATATTGTTTATGAAGACACCTCGGAGTATTATCAGAAATTCGGCGAAGTGATCAATCAATTTCTGAGCCGTGACAGGGGAGAAAAAGCGGGGGCGCTGTTGTCTGTCGGGGTGGTGATGCCCGGAACACTGGATGCGGAGAAAAAGATCGTGAGAAACTGTCCGTCAATGGGTGTTTCGGAGGTGCAGCTGGAAAAACTGGAGCGGGAGATCGACTATCCTGTATCCTTTGTCTCCACCAAGTATGCGGTGTTGGCAGAGATGGAAAATAAACAGGAAAATATGATTTATCTGAGTTTGAATGACGAAATCGATGGAAGTGCTTATTTGAATCAGCAGGTCTATATCGGAGATCAGTTTAAGTCAATGATGTTTGGACACATGACCATTGTCCCGGACGGAAGACCGTGCCGCTGTGGCAGGAAGGGATGTTTTGATGCGTATTGTTCGGCTAACGCACTGGAAGACATCTGCGGAAAGCCGTTGGAAACCTTTTTTGAATTGCTTGATCATGGGGATGGGGAGAGCGAAGCCATATGGGACAGTTTTCTGGATTATCTCAGCATGACGGTGGCCAATCTGCGAATGATTTTTGACTGCAATATCATTCTCGGCGGTAAAATAGGCGGTCACCTGGGAAAATATCTGGGCCGGCTGGAAAGTAAAATTTTGAAGAACAGTATTTATGAGAAGGATACATCTTTTGTTGTGTCGAGTAATTATCGCAAGGAGCTGTATGCGGCGGGAGCGGCCCGCCTGATGCTGGAGACATCTATCCGGGAGGGAAGATTCCTCACGGAGTGATTTATAGTGAACACACGTTGAGCATACTTGATTGTTGAGGGAAGGTATATGAAGAAGGGGAGAGAAACAAAGGCGACGTTAAAAATGGTGGCGGAAAAAGCCGGGGTCTCGGTGTCTGCTGTTTCTATGATTTTGAGTCACTATAAGAATGCCAGTTTTCCCGAGTCCACGAAAAAACGTGTGCTGGATGCCTGCGAGGCCTTGGGGTATAAGCCAAAGCCGATTCGACTGCGGGCGGGAGAGCCGGCCAAGCTGATCGTGATCGTCATTCCTTCCTATAAAAATGCATTTTATACCAACATTGTCGAAGCGGGGACGCAGAGAGCCAAAAAGCACGGTTACAGTGTGATGACCCTCTGTACGGGCCGTGATGTCAGTGAGGAAAACCATATATTGGCGCTATGTCGTGCGGTGAATGCCAGTGGAGTATTGTGCCTATACCAGCCGGAGCACATTTCCGTGCTTCGTGGGATACACGAGGAGTTTCCGCTGGTTCAGCTGTACGATGCCACCGCCGACCCGGAATTGAACGTGATCAGCATGGATGGCTACAAGGTGGGCAGTCTGCTGGCGGAGCATCTTTACCAGCTAAATCATCGGAGGATCGCGTATGTCACTAAGCCGTATTCGGAGAGGCAGTCCGGGCGAAACCGCCGTCTTGAGGGGATGCGGGACTATTTTCGGAACCAGGGACTTGACGGAGAACAGTGCGTGAGAAGCTTCGACGTCGAGACTGTTTTGGGGACGTCTGCTGTGTCTGAGGAGCCCGGGAAGCAGGGCGGGGTGTCGGCAGGGTCACTCGGCAGCTATGACACGGGCCGTCTGATTACGGAGGAACTGTTGGCCAGACAGGAGTCGGTCACTGCCTTTGTGGGCAGCAGCGATGCCATCGCCCACGGCATCATCGATGCGTTGTTGGCGAATAACCGGAAAATTCCCAGAGATTACTCTGTCTGCGGCTGCGACAATCTGCCGGTGTCCGGGTATGAGGCAATCTCCCTGACGACCGTCGATCACTATGCGCCGCAGAAGGCCTGCAATGCCATTGATGTACTGATCCGGGCCATCGAGTCGCAGGCGGACAGAGATGAGCCTGCAAAGCCGATCAATATCACACGGGTGGAGTACGAGCCCAGGCTGATCGTTCGGGGCAGCAGTGGAAGATGCAGAAATTCCGGAGAAAAATAATTTTTTTTTAAATAGGTTAAAGCATATTTATTGAAGTTTCAACGAATGAAGAGCCGGTCCGAAAGGGCTGACTCTTTTTGATTTCGGGCACAGTTGTCCCGGGCTTATTGAAATTTCAATAAATACGCAAAAAAACGTTGAAAAATAAGGGAAAAACGGGCACTTGACAGAAAAGAAAAACCGTGGTACTTATTCAGATAGAGAGTTTCGAACGCAAATTTTTTGCCGGCGAAAATCGATAAAACGGCAAGGCTTGTCTGTTTTCATCGGCTATGTGAAAGGAGAAAACATGAAAAAGCAGTTGGTATTTATTATGACCGATACTCAGCGCTACGACATGGTGAATTGCTACAAGGAGACCGGACTTTCCACCCCTTGTATCGATAAGCTGGCGGAGTCTGGCGTGCGCTATGAGAGAGCTTACACTGCGCAGCCCGTCTGCGGCCCCGCCCGTTCCTGTCTGTTTACCGGTATGTTCCCGGCATGCAACGGCTCCTGGGGTAACGGTATGGCACTGGGTGATAATGTGAAGACCATCGGACAGCGGCTTCACGATCAGGGCATCACCTGCGCGTACATCGGCAAGTGGCATCTGGACGGCACCGATTATTTCGGAAACGGATTCTGCCCCGACGGCTGGGAGGATGAGTACTGGTACGACATGAGACGGTATCTGGAGGAGAGGTCCGAGAGAGATCGCATGAAGTCCCGCATTTTCCAGACGATGGAGTACGAGGAGCTGCCCGACAGCTTCACCTATGGCAGCAAGGTAGCTGCTAAGGCGCTTGATTTCATGGAGAAGCACAAAGACGAGGACTATCTGCTGGTGGTTTCCTTCGATGAGCCTCACTTCCCGTTCCTGTGTCCTCCTCCCTATTATCATATGTATCAGGATTATGAGTTCCCGAAGAACCCTGCAGTTTACGATACCCTGGAGGGCAAGCCCGGTTATCAGAAGGTTTGGGCGGCAGAGCAGCCTAAGCCTGACCGCGAAAACCTGAAGATCAAGAGTCCTTATTTCTTCGGATGCAATTCCTACGTGGACGAGCTGATCGGCCGCGTGGTGGACAAGGTTCCCGAGAGCGCGATGATCATGTACACCTCCGACCACGGCGATCTGCTGGACAGCCATTGTCTGTTTGCGAAGGGTCCCGCGGCTTACGAGGACGTGACCAGAATCCCCTTCATTATTCGCCATCCCGAGGGTGTTCACGGCGGCGTTTACAACCGTCAGCCCATTTCCCACGTGAGCGTGTGCCCGACCATTCTGGAGTACTTCGAGCTGCCGATCCCCAAGCTGATGCAGGGCAGCAGTATTCTGCAGACCAGCAAGGATCTGGATGCACCGGTTGACCCCTATGTGTTCATGGAGTTTGGCCGCTTTGAGCAGGATCACGACCACTACGGCGGATTCCAGCTGATGAGAGCCATCACCGATGAGCGCTACAAGCTGTCCATCAACCTGATGAGCGAGGATGAGTTCTACGATCTGCAGGAGGATCCCTACGAGCTGCACAATCTGATCAACGACGAGCGCTACGAGGCAGAGCGCAACCGCCTCCACGATGCCCTTCTGGACAGAATGTGCCGCGACCGCGATCCCTTCAGAGGATATTACTGGGATACCCGTCCCTGGAGAAAGGACGCAAAGCCTGCTCACTGGAGATACAGAGGTTACACCAGACAGCGTGAGAACGAGGAGTACGAGCCTCGCCAGCTGGATTTCTTCAACGGACTGGTGATGGATAAGCCTCAGCGTTTCAAGATGAGCGGAAGAAAGATCGACGAGCGCTTCAAGTCTCTGGATGAGATTCTGGATTGGATGAGAGTGTACGATCAGGATTCATGATGGGACTGCGTCGAAGATTTGATTGCAAAAACGTAAAAGTGGTGCAAAAAATGGTTGACAATTCCCACCATAGGGAGTAACATTAAGGAAATTATTGCTTTTGCAATATTTTTTAGGAGACCTGGATATGCGCACAAACCTTTTTGCAGCTGCATACTTTTACTTTTACTTTACTTATTTCTTTTTTGGTAAGGTCAAGTTTGGTTGCACTGCATAAGGCGAAGAATTGTAGTTATCACAATCCTTAGAGAAGTTTAATTCGCTGCAGTGGAACCCCACTGCAGCGTTTTTGCTTTACACAATCCGGACGGCGGATACAAATGAGGTCGCGTTTGCACGAACTGAATTGCATACATCGGATGGACATAAAACAACGACAGAACAGAAAGGGCGAACATTATGGTAATTATCTTAAGAAACAATGCGGACGAGAAACAGCTGAACCACCTGAAATCCTGGATGAAGGATCTGCATATCGAGGTACACGAGACCATCGGTAAAAAGCAGACCATCCTCGGTCTGGTAGGCGATACCACCGTGGTGGATATCCAGATGCTGCGCGCGCTGGAGATCGTTGAGGATGTTCGCCGGATTCAGGAGCCCTACAAGGCGGCGAACCGCAAGATGCACCCCGAGGACACGGTTATCACCGTGGGCGATGTGAAGATCGGCGGCGGCAATTTTGCCATCATCGCCGGCCCCTGCTCTGTCGAGAGCGAGGAGCAGATCTGCGATATCGCAGCATCGGTGAAGGCATCCGGCGCACAGATGATGCGCGGCGGTGCGTTCAAGCCCAGAACTTCCCCCTACGCATTCCAGGGAATGAGAGCCGACGGCATCAAGCTGTTGGAGGAGGCGAAGGAAAAGACCGGCCTCCCCATCGTGACGGAGATCATGGACCTGTCCCAGCTTCCGCTGTTCGAGAACGTGGATGTGATCCAGGTCGGAGCCCGCAATATGCAGAACTTCGAGCTGCTCAAAGGCCTTGGCAAGGTAAACAAACCGATTCTGTTAAAGCGCGGTCTGGCGAATACTCTGCAGGAGCTGCTGATGAGTGCCGAGTACATAATGGCCGGCGGAAATGAGCAGGTCATCCTCTGCGAGCGCGGTATCCGTACCTTTGAGACGGCCACCAGAAACACGCTGGATCTGTCCTGCATCCCCGCGCTGAGAAAGATGACTCATCTGCCGATCATCATTGACCCCAGCCACGCTACCGGTATTGCCTCCATGGTGAAGCCTCTGGCGATGGCGGCCACAGTCGCAGGTGCGGACGGTCTGATCATCGAGGTGCACAATAACCCTGCGCGGGCGCTGTGCGACGGACCTCAGTCCCTTACTCCCGAGGCATTTGACGATGTGGCAAAGTGCGTGAGACAGGTGCTGCCTTACGCATGCAGAGACTGAGCAGAGCCTGCTGCGACACGAAACGGTGATTGACGGATGTACAAGAATGCAGCGTGAAATTGTGACTTGCAGATGTACAGGAAAATGATGTGAAAAAATCCGTGGATGTGCATGAGAGAAGTATGAAAATATGATCTGAGGATGCACAGGATACGGAGATGAAAATACGGTCTGTAGTGGAATTGCAGTGACCTGCAACAGGAGCGGTAATCGAAAAATTCCGGCTGCAGACAGGCTGAATGGCAGATTAGAAACGACAGAAGGAAAAGGAGTACAGAGCATGAAGGTAGGAGTGGTTGGTCTGGGCCTCATCGGAGGTTCCATCGCGAAGGCGATCAAATCTCACACGGAGCACACGGTTCTGGGGTATAACCGAACAAAGAGCGTCATGTATGCGGCTTTGGAGGACGGAACCATCGATGGTATTCTCGATGACAGCAATATCGGACAGTGTTCCTACCTGATCATCGCTCTGTACCCTGATCAGATTGTAAAGTTTCTGGAGGAGAAATCGCCGCTGATCTCCCGCACGACCATCGTGTTTGACTGCGGCGGAACAAAGGAAAAGGTCTGCAAGGCCGGGTTTGCACTGGCGGAGCAGTACGGATATACCTTTATCGGCGGACATCCCATGGCCGGCATAGAGAAGTCGGGTTACGATTTCTCCACCGGAGAGATGTTCCGCGGCGCGTCCATGATCTTCGTGCCCAAGGAAAATGAGAACCCGGACATCGTGGCGGCAGCATCCAAGTTCGTGTATTCTCTGGGATTCGGCATGGTGAAGCTGACCACTTACGCAGAGCATGACCGTGTCATTGCCTACACCTCCCAGCTGGCCCACGTGGTGTCCAGTGCCTACATCCAGAGCCCCACAGCCCTCCAGTATGTCGGCTTTTCGGCGGGCAGCTTCCGGGATATGACCCGCGTTGCATATCTCAATGAGGGAATGTGGAGCGAGCTGTTTCTGGAGAATGAGCCTTATCTGGAGAGCGAGCTGGACCGGCTGATCGAGAATCTGCAGGCCTATAAGGAAGCCCTGCAAAACCGGGACGAGAGTAAGTTATATCATCTGCTCCACACCGGCAAGGAGATGAAGGTGAAGTCCGACGAGATGATCAAGGCGGCGAAGCGCGCAGAGTAAACGGCACAGGTGGAGATATACACTAAAAGGCGACAGAAAGACAGGAGCGAGACTGAAAATGCAGGCCAGGATAACCCCCGGAAAATTAAATGGAAAGATCGATGCGGTCAGTTCGAAATCATATCTGCATCGGATGATTTTGTGCGCGGCGCTCAGCGAGAGCGACACCGTTATTTATCTGAATTGCCGATCCAAGGATGTGGATGCGACCATCCGCTGTGCGGAGGCCATGGGCGCAAAGGTTGAGGTCAGAGACGGAAAAGTGGTGGTGCATCCGGTGAAGCATGCGTTAGGTGCGCCGATTGTTGGAGCGGAGGATGATCCGGCAAGGATGCTGGCGGCACAGGAGGCCAAGGTGTCTAAGGCGTCTAAGGCGAGCGACGGTTGCGTTTCGACGCCCCCCCTTCTTGACTGCGGTGAGAGTGGCTCCACGGCGCGGTTTGTCCTGCCCATGACGGTAGCAGTCTGCGGAGGAGGAACGTTAGTTGGCGCGGGCAGATTGCCTGAGCGACCCTTTGGAGCGATCTGTACCGTGATGGAGGAGAATGGCTGCAGTTTTTCTTCCTACTCCCTGCCTATGACAGTGACCGGACCGCTGAAGTCCGGAGTTTATCGCATCCCGGCAAATATCAGTTCCCAGTACATTTCGGCGCTGATGATGAGTCTGCCGCTGGTGGACGGAGACAGCGAGATCGTATTCACCACGGAGGTGGAGTCAGAAGGGTATCTGGATATCACCGAGTCGGTGATGAATGACTTTGGAATGGTCTTAGTGAAGACAAAGAATGGATATAAGATTAAGGGCAATCGCAGATACCGGTCTCCGGGCGAGATCACCGCGGAGGGTGACTGGTCCAACGGAGCTTTCTGGGTGGCAGCGAATGCACTGGGATGCGGACTTGAGATCGGAAACCTGAAAGAGGGAAGTCTGCAGAGAGACTGCAGGATAGTGGATGTGGCACGGAAACTATTTCTGGGCGAGACGCAGCAGGAACTGGAGTCAGTTGGAAAGGCGGCTGGCGGTTCAGCGTTGGCGGTTCAGTCGGAAACAGAAGCGATGGCAGCAGAAGTGGCAGCGGGGAATGTCAATGAAGAAATCACTGTTGACGGCGCGGACATCCCCGACATCATCCCCATCTCCGCTATCATGGCCTGCGGACGGGTCGGGCGGACCCGGTTTACCAACTGCCACAGGCTTCGCCTGAAAGAGAGTGACCGGCTGATGTCAGTGGCATCCATCATTTGTACACTGGGCGGCAGCGCAATTGTGGAAAAAGACGATCTGATCGTGGACGGTTGTGGAAAACTGGTCGGCGGCGAGGTGGACAGCTTTGTGGATCACCGGATCGTCATGTCGGCGGCAATCGCGGCGACGATCTGTACCGGTGAGGTGGTCATCAATAACGCGCAGGATGTGGCGAAATCCTACCCGAATTTCTTTGAGGATTATTGCGATTTGGGTGGGAAGGTAGAGATTAGATGAACAGATAGTATAGTGTATCTTTAAAACACTGAAAGAATGTATGTTCGAAAAGAAGGTTGCTAATCTGTGGAACATATGATATAATCGGCGCATGGGAAACCAGAGCGGGCGGATTGTGAGTCTGTGCTATCAGATTTTCAAGAGCAAAGAAAAATAGCCGCCATTACTCGCACTAATGACGGCTGACTAAAAAAACAGCTGTTAGGGTAAGCCGTGCTCCGGTTTCCCTTTGTGATTTTAGTATATAACAGATTCCTATAAATTTCAAGATGGAAATGTAAACATGTCGACATGTTTACATCGTGACAAACAAGGATCAGAAAAGGAGTCAGGTATGTCCTCTGAGTTTGGAAAAAATGTAAAGGTTTCAGTGTTTGGCCAGTCCCATTCTGCCGGGATCGGTGCGGTGATTAACGGTATCCCCGCGGGAATCAAGATCGATATGGATAAGGTAGCCGCCTTCATGGCGCTGCGCGCCCCGGGAAAAAATAAGCTGTCCACCGCCAGAAAAGAGGCGGATCTGCCGGAGGTGCTGTCCGGTATTCTAGACGGCGTGACCACGGGAGCGCCGATCTGCGCAATCATCCGCAACAATGACACCCGCAGCAAGGATTATGCGAATATTATCGACATACCCAGACCGGGACACAGCGATTTCAGCGCATATGTGCGTTACGGCGGAAACAATGATGTCCGCGGCGGCGGTCATTTCAGCGGCAGACTGACGGCTCCGCTCTGCTTCGCCGGTGCGATCTGTCTGCAGATTCTGGAGAGCAAGGGCATTTATGTGGGCGCACACATTCAGTCTGTGGGCAAGGTGGAGGACCAGCGGTTTGACGATATCCGCCCCACGGTGGAGGGCTTGACCGGTCCCATGTGGAAAGCGTTCCCGGTGATCGATGATGAGGCCGGGGCGAAGATGCAGGAGGAGATCCTGGCGGCATCGGCGGACCTGGACAGTATCGGCGGCACCATCGAGTGCGTGATCGCCGGCGTGGAGCCCGGATTTGGCGAGCACATGGCTGACGGCGTGGAGAATCGGATGGCGGCGGCCATCTTTGGCATCCCCGCGGTGAAGGGCATTGAGTTCGGCAGCGGATTCGCCGGTTCCAGACTGCGCGGCTCCCAGAATAATGATCCCTTCTGTATCGAGGACGGAAAAATCCGCACCACCACAAACAATCACGGCGGCATTCTGGGCGGCATTACCTCCGGTATGCCGATCCGCTTCGCGGTGGCCATGAAGCCTACTCCCTCCATCAGTAAGCCCCAGCAGTCGGTGAGCCTGTCAAAGATGGAGCCTGCGGTGCTGGAGGTCAAGGGTCGCCATGATCCCTGTATCGTACACCGTGCAGTGCCGGTGGTGGCGGCGGTGGCGGCCATGACCATGCTGGATATTATGTATGATGACGTGAGATAATGCTGTCTGATGATGGCTCTGTAAAACAGAACGAATGATGATAAATGAAAAGGAGTTCCTATGGATATTCAGGATTTGCGTTTGGAATTAAATCAGATCGACAAGGAGCTGAGCGCGCTCTTTGCCCGCCGGATGAGTATTTCCGGTCAGGTGGCGGAGTATAAGCGGGAGCACAACATGCCGGTGCTTGATCGCAGCCGCGAGCGCGAGGTCATTGCCAGAGCGGTGGAGGGAAAGCCGGAGGAGTTTGCCGGATATATCCGCCTTTTATATAATAATATTTTGGATCTGAGCCGTGCCTACCAGCACGTTCAGTTGGCGCCTCATTCTGACCTGAAGGTTGCGATGGAAAAGGCTATTGCGGAGATGCCGGCGGCGATGCCCGCCGCTGCGACAGTGGCTTGCCAGGGAACGGAGGGCGCTTATTCCCAGATCTGCTGCGATAAGATGTTCCCCAATGCAAATATTATGTATACCAGCAATTTCGAGGGCGTGTTCCAGGCGGTGCAGAGCAATCTTTGCCAGTACGGAATCCTGCCCATTGAGAACAATATCTACGGCTCTGTGAATCAGGTGTACGACCTGATGAAGAAATACAAGTTTTACATTGCCCGCTCCATGAAGCTGCGGATCAACCATTGTCTGGTGGCTAAGCCCGGCGTGAAGAAGGAGGACATCCGCGAAATCTATTCCCATGAGCAGGCTTTAGGGCAGTGCAGTGAATACTTGAAGGGATTCCCTAATGCGAAGAAGCGTGTCTGGGAGAATACCGCCATGGCGGCGAAGATGGTGGCGAATTCCGACGACGAAACGCTGGCAGCGATCTGTTCCGTGGAGAGCGCGGAGAATTACGGTCTGCACATCCTCGATCAGGGTATCCAGAACAATGACAATAATTACACCCGCTTTATCTGCATTTCCAAGGAGATGGAGGTTTATCAGGGGGCAAACAAGATCAGTATCATGTTCTCCCTGTCCCACAAGCCCGGTACCCTGTACGGTCTGCTGGCCAGCTTCGCGGCCCACGGGCTCAATGTGACCAAGCTGGAGAGCCGTCCGATCCCGGGAAGAGACTTTGAGTTTATGTTCTACGTGGATATGGAGGCATCCATCACCGATGAGGTGGTGCAGAATCTGATCTGCCAGATCGAGGCCGAGCAGCCCATGTTTGTGTTCCTGGGGGCGTACTCGGAGCGGTAAATGAAAGTAAAATGGCCTAAAGAAAAAGGATTGATATAGTATTTGCTTTGTTTTGGCGATATGGATACTGGTTTTGTTTTATTGCATTGCTTTATTTGTTTGGAACACCATGTAATGGTTATCTTTTATTCGGTGGTGGTGCCATTATTTATGGTGTATATACAATAGTTATTTCTATAAAACCGGCACGCCTTTTTTGTTAGGGATGTTGGATGTGGAACATAAAAAGATGGAACTGGCAGGAAGCGGTTATCGATCAAGGCTGAGTTCCTGGCGAAGAGATGCATGGTTTTTGGGGCTGCTTTTTGCTGCCCTTGGAGGTTTGATAGTTTGGCTTGGGTTTATGGCTTAATGAAAGGAAATAATTATGAGCACAATCACAGTTGAGGCATCAAAAAAATACGATATCATTGTGGAGGAAAATCTTCTTCCCCGCGCAGGTGAGGAGATCCGCGCACGTTTTAAGAAAGCGAATCAGATCATGCTGGTGACGGACGACACCGTGGACGGTCTCTACGGGGGCATCGTCAGCGAGTCTCTGGAGAAAAGCGGATTCACCGTCCACAAATACGTGTTCCCTCACGGCGAGACCTCGAAGACCTTCGCGGTTATGGTTCCCCTGGTGGAGAAGATGGCCGAGCTGGCATTGACCCGCTCCGACCTGATCGTGGCGCTGGGCGGCGGCGTGACCGGCGATATGGCCGGGTTTGCCGCGTCCATTTACCTGAGAGGCATTGATTTCGTGCAGATTCCCACCACGCTGCTGGCAGCGGTGGATTCCTCCGTGGGAGGAAAGACCGCCGTGGATCTGGCGGCCGGAAAGAATCTGGCGGGCGCATTCCATCAGCCCGCGCTGGTGCTCTGCGATTATTCCACGCTGTTCTCACTGCCGGAGGAAGAGTTTTCCACCGGTATGGCTGAGGTGATTAAGCACGGTGTGCTGGCGGATCGGGAGCTGTTTGATTTCATTGCGGAGAATGATGCCAAGGCACATCTGGGCGACATTATTCCGACCAATCTGGTGATCAAGCGCAGGCATGTCATGGAGGATGAGTTTGACGTGGGACTGCGTCAGCTCTTAAATCTGGGACACACGCTGGCTCACGCGGTGGAAAAGCTGAGCAATTACGAGATCAATCACGGCAACGCGGTGTCCATCGGTCTGGTGGCGATCTGTAAGGCGGCCTATGCTTACGGCCTGGCCGAGGAGGATATCACCGACCGGGTGGTTGCAGTGCTGAAGAAGTATAACCTGATGACCGAGTGTCCGTTCACGGCGGCGGAGTCGGTGAGCGTGCTGCTCAACGATAAAAAGCGATCCGGACAGACCATAAATCTGGCTATTCCGAAGCGGATCGGGGAATGCTATCTGTACAAGATGGACGTGGACAAGCTGGAGGAGTTCTATCGGCTGGCTATCGGGTGAGAAAAGCGCCATGTTGGCGGAACGGCAGCCTGGAAAGTGACAGCCGGGAAAATGGCAGCGGCAGTAAAGCCATGAGCTATCGGCTGTGAAGGAGCAGTAAGTTGGAAGAAAGATGTAAAAGTTGCTGTGGCACGGGAGGGGACTGTCAGAAAATGATGGAAACCCGTGCCGCAGGTACAGATAATAGATGTGAACAGTGTGGGTGCAGTGGCGCTGGCCATGCACAAGGCTGCGGGAGCGGATGTGGCAGTGAGCCACAAGGATGCCACGAATGTCAGGGCACAGCACGCACCTGCGGCGGCTGCGCAGGCGGTTGCCCCCGCGCAGCCGGAAATGAATTTCAGTGGGATTATGACGATACGGTGCTGGTGTTCTCCAGTGATATGTTGGAGGAGATCAGTGGGGAGGAGTAGAGAAATTTCTACGCCTGCTCCATTTTGCACAGACAGTTTTTCGCCATCTGCGCGGGCCACTCTTTTTCGATGTGGAACCCGCGCTTTTCCATTTCGTGGTCAATGGATTCCGGGTTTTATAGGCTTTTTTGTAGTCATCCCCAGTTATTATGAAAAAACGCTTGACCTTACACCAAACTGCAATGATATAGTCTGGGTGAAAGGAGGTTGCAGATATGATGACAATCAAAGAATTCGCCCGTCTATGCAAATGCAACACACAGACACTGCGGTATTATGACAAAATCGATCTTCTGAAACCGGTTAAAGTTGATCAATGGTCCGGATACCGCTACTATATTAAGGCTCAGGCCATTGATTTTGTGAAAATCAAAAATCTTCAGGCCGCTGATTTTACCATTGATGAGATTAAATCACTCTTGGCGGCATCTGATCAGCAGGTTTATGAGGCCTTTGATCTGAAAATTCTGGAGCAGGCGCAGAAACTTGAGCGGATCAAACAAATCCAGCAATCATATCTTGCCGAAAAAAGCAATATGGAAAATATTATTCAAGGAGTATCCGGCTTTTTGACCAGCCAGATGACCAATTTCGAACTGTTGCGTGAGTTTGGACTCACACCTGGGGATGGTCCCGACATGGTGAAGTACCTGAAGGAGTTTTTTGAGCACACAATGCGCAAAAATCATCCGGATAATCAGAACATTAGCATGAAGGTGATGGGTGAAAGCTTCAATGGCACGGAGGCTGTGGCGGAGCGGATCAAATCTCTTGATACGGAATGTCTCACAAAAGGTTTTGTCGTAAGTATGGATGAAGAGCCGGACGTGACACCTGTTGTTCTGGACGATTATGAGACCATTTGGGAGCGACACGGCTGGGAGCATGTCCACGAGTTTTTGGAGGAACTGCCGGTGTTGGAGAAAGAGGAGGAGTATTGTCTGCTTATCCAAAGGGATCAAAGCGAGTTCTCCGAAAGCCTGGAGTTTTCGTTGTTTATGATTGCCGTGATACTGCGCAGACAAAGGTCACCGGAGCTTAAGCTGAATTGCCTGACGAAGGACAGAGAGGATGGGCGCAATAGTTTCTCGTTGATGCGGAGGAAATAAAGGTTTGGCGGAAAACTTATTACAGAAATATTAAATCGTTAAAAGTGTATTGACAAAGAGGGTCTACAGTTGTAAACTTGAGCCAAGAGAGGTTTACGACTGTAGACTTTTGCATTGATAAAAGACTTCAAAAACCAAAAAACACAATTCCTGCACGGAAGGAAGGGAGTACACCATGGAAGAATCCAAACTTTGTAACAGCGATTACCGTCTGTTGTTGATCCTGTGGGATCACGCGCCCATCGGCTCCGGAGAGCTGGTGAAGCTATGTCAGGAGGAGCTGGGCTGGAAAAAGTCCACCACCTACACGGAAATCAAGCGCCTCAGCGAGAAGGGCTACATCAAAAATGAAAACACCATTGTTGAGCCGCTGTACACCAGAGAGGAGGTACAGGCTCAGGAGTCCGGGGCCTTTGTGGAGAGGACCTTTTCCGGATCATTGCCCCAGTTTCTGACCGCGTTCCTGGGGGGACGGAAGAAGCTGTCGGCAAAAGAGGCGGAGGAGCTGAAGGAACTGATCGATAACTATCACGAGTGATGGTGGGGCCGAAAATTCGACAGAAGAGGATTGCCTGTCAATCGGAAGGGAACATCTACTGCCGAAAGTTGTAAATAGAGGGGACTGGCGATGAGTAGTATGATAGAACAGATATTTTTACAGATTCTGGACATGAGCATCGTGGCGGGATACTGTATTTTGGCGGTGCTTGTGATTCGATGGATGTTTCGCAAGGCACCAAAGCGATATTCATATATGCTGTGGATTGTAGTGGCGTTTCGGCTGCTGTGCCCGCTGTCCATTGAGAGTGCGTTCAGTGTTTTTAACCTGAAGTTGATGCCCGAGGTGGCGGTCGAGCAGCGAGATGAGCAACAGAAAGAGCAACAGAGTGTGCAGCTGGGGATGAGCACTGGTATGCAGAATGATCAGCACCTGGATGATCAGTTGGAAGTTGGGGAGCCGGTGGTCGGTGAAGGCATTGGTAAGTTGGACACTCCGGGAAACCAAGCCTTTCCTGCACCAGAGAGTCAGCATGAGGTGATCGGCCCGGGAAATCATTATCAGACAGGAACTGTTCCGGAAGATTCGGCCCCGCAGAGTGGGGTGAACGCGGAGCTGAATCAGCAAGGTGGAAATCAGTCGGGAGCCTTGAGTCAGCCACAGTCCGGTACAACGGACTACTCTCGTCTGGACGTGACTGACACACCTGTCCGCTGGAGTCAGATCTGCGCCCGGGTATGGGTCGGAGGAATGGCCGCACTGGCGGTATGTATGCTGGTGAGCTGGATACGCCTGAAATACCAGATTCGCTTCGCGGCAAAGATCAAAAACGGCGTGTATGAGGCGGACGGTATTGCTTCGGCTTTTGTACTGGGGGTGATCAGGCCGAGAATTTATCTGCCGGTCGGCCTGACGAAACTGGAGCAGTCCTGGATATTGCTCCACGAAAATTGCCATAAATGGCGCAAGGATTACCTGATCAAGATGGTGGCGTCAATGCTGACGGCAGTTTACTGGTTCAATCCGCTCATCTGGGTGGCGTGGATATGCTTTTGCTGTGACATGGAGATGAGCTGTGATGAAATGGCACTTGAGGGGGCAAGTCCGGAAATGCGCAAGGCGTACAGCCGCACGCTGTTATCGGTGGCATCTGACAGAAAGGGAAGCTGGCACATATCGCCGGCATTTGGGGAGAATAGTGTGAAGAGAAGAATCAAACATATATTGAGCTTCAGAAAGCCCGCGTTTTGGGTGGGCGCAGTGTTTGCGATGGTTTTGATTTTGGTGCTGGCGGTATTTGGCACCAACGGACAGGCAAATGAAAATGACATAATCAATCGGGATGGAGATACTGTCGCGGTGGGAGATGACTGGACCAAGGGCGATGGCGAGACGCTGGGAACGGATGAAAACCCCGGAGAAAATGCGGACAGCCAAGGGGAAGTCATTCAGCTCGGCAGCGGTTTGTCCAGAGAATTCAAGAATGTGATCTACCGAAAAGAGTCATTAACCTTTGAGTTCCCGTACCATATTTTGGATGTGGTGTCCAATGGGGAGGTTGTTTACATTTATAGTTCAGCCTCCGGAGAGTCGGATCGATCAGGCGGGACGGAGATACGGCCGCTGTATTTTGCACTGACCAGATGTGAGATGGACGGCACTCAGACAGAAATCATCTATGCTTACGAGGAAACCATTTATGGCTTCGATGAGCTTAATCGGGAAAACGGCGAGCGGATCCACTGTATGGAGGCTGATGAGGACGGAAATTTGATTCTTGTGATGCTCTACCGGATTTCCAAAGAAATCTGCTTTGAACTGGCCAAGTGGGATGCGAACGGAAATGTGCTGTGGTCAGTGGAGATCCCGGAAGGCGGCAATGGTGTTACGTCCATGACATGTGCCGGGGACAAGATTATTGTTGGAGGCAAGGGAAGCTTTTATGTCTTTGACACGGAAGGCAACCTGGAAAAGCAGATTCCGTTTGAGAAAACAGGAGAAAATGGCGGTATATTTGGACTTCATGTCACAAGAGATGACCAGATTTATGCGAGCTATTATCGATGGAATGTGGGTAGTGACGGTTATGCCTATCCGAAATTTGGAATCTCCCGGCTTGATCTGAAAAACGGAACAGAGGGGGAGGAATTGACCTGGCTGTGGGGAGGTAATTACGAGTACGACGATATCCTTCCGGGCAAAGCTGTCGGATATGATTTTGATTTTGTAATGTGGAATGAGTATTCCGTTGTCGGTTGGAATATGGGAGACAATCTCTGTACGGAGATTGTAAACTTTACCGATTCGGACATTGATGGAAATCAATATACTGAGCTGAAGGGGATCCTGGGAAATGGAACGTTTTTGGGGGTGTTCCCGGATGAAAATGGAGTGAATGATGAAATTTGCCTTCTGACCAAGGTGGGTCCGGAGGAGATCGCAGATAAGCAGGTTATCACGGTTGGCTGTTTTGGTCAGGAAGAGCTTGCAGATGAGGTTCGCAGGTTCAATCAATCCAGTGAGAAGTACCATGTCAAGCTGTGGGACTACTCGATTTTCGGCAGTGAGTTGCAAGATGATATGCTGAAATTGGATATCGAGGCCGGAAATGCAGCGGATATCTATTATGATATTGGGAATGTGCTGTTAAATTCCTTTGAACGGAGTGAAGCGTTTGAGAATCTGAGAGCCTGGTTTGAGAATGACTCTGAGCTGAAGTCCGAGGATTATCTCGCGAATGTGTTTGAGGCTTATGAGGTAGACGGAGCATGGTATCGGTTGCCGGTAGCCTTTGGGATCAATTCCTATAGCGCATCAGTTGCAGATGTGGGAAATCAGGTCGGCTGGACCATTGGCGAGGCGAGACAGCTGATTACAGACATACCGGACAGTCAGTGGTGCTGGGTCAGCCAGACGAAGAATCAGCTTTTGAAAGAGGCTGTCCAGTTTATTCCCTTTGTGGATGAGGTAAATGGTGCTTGCTCGTTTGATTCCAAGGAATTCATTGAGCTCTTGGAGTGGGCGAATGAATTTGCGGAAACGGAGGAATGGGATTCTTCCCTGAGAAAGGATGACCTGGTATGGCCGCAACTGATCCGCGGATATGAGGATTTCAGAGGGCTGATCGGTGAGTCGGCTAACAACATTTTGATCGGCTTTCCCGGAGCTCCCGGGAACGGCGGCTACATCGATACTACTTATGGTACGCAGTTTTCCATGTCGGCACAGAGCGAGTGCAAAGAGGGTGCGTGGGAGTTCCTTAAGTATTTTCTGAGTGATGAGTTTCAGTTGTCATATGTGGAAAATTATCTTAATGGTTTCCCGGTGAAGCTGAGCGCGCTGGAGGCAGAGGCGGAGAAGGCACTGCGGGAAGAGTATTATCGCGCACCGTGGGCAGGTATTCTGACGGAGGAAGAGCTGGACCAGTGTATTGATTATATGAAGACGTTGGAAAACGCAAATCGTTTCAACTACGAAATCTATGCCATCGTTGAGGAGGAGGCCGCGGCTTATTTCAGCGGTGAGGCGACTGCGGAGGCTGTGGCAGAGAAGATTCAGACGCGGGTGGAGGAGTATATGGCACAATAGCGGAGCGTAATGTCATTTGGCAGAGTAAAGGGTAATATCTGGCACTAATCGGAACGGAAAGGTGTCGGATATTACCTTTTAGATAGCGTTTGGGGATCTTCCCGGAGAGGTGAGCGGTGAGGATCTCCCGAGGTGCATAAGAGAATTTTCAAATATTACAAAACCATTACAACTGTTACAACCATTTTACAATAATATTAACCTTCTGACACAATTATTGAAATAATAAAAAAGATGTGATAAGGTCGAGATATAAGATGGAAACCATCTGTATGTCGGCCTTTTGTCATCTTCTTACGGCAGCGTGTTGGGGAACCTTGCCGGAGGGGTGACGGGTGAGAAAACTGGGGAGTTTGTAAAGGTCGATGGTAGATAAAAGGTAGTATGAGTGTAGAGCAGGTTTAATGAGCGGAGGGCATTATGAGAGGGAGACAGTTTGCGGCGTCAGTGATTTTGGTGGTGCAGATGTTGCTTCTGTGCACGGCATGCCAGAGTGCGGAGGATGCAATGAAGGATACTTCCGGCGAGGTAGTACAGGACACCGATGCGGCAGACGTCTCCGGGGCGGTTGATTTTATCGGGGAGGAAAGTAAGGCGCCGGAAACCGATGATGCCGAGAAAAAGTCGGAGACGGCAGCGCAAACGGCGGAACACGTTGATGCCGTGAACAAAGGCAAAACGTTCGAAAACGTGCTGGCGGTCCATTCGGCAGATATCGACCATGACGGTGAGAATGAGTCGGTGGTGGTTCGGGTGACAGACAAGAACCAGTATGGCGATCCAAATGAGACCATTGCGATCAGCGTGGTGAAGAAAGGGCGCATAATCTGGGAGTGCGCAGACCTCTGGATCAAGCAAAACCCGCTTCACGAGATGTATTTTCTTTACACAGCACAGGACGGGAAAGCTTATCTGGTGTATTATAGGCAATACTGTACCAATTTCTATGAGGGAAGCTACCGTTATTTTTCACTGAAAGAAGTCGAAGCCGCTTCCGAAGCTGGAGCATGGCAGGCCGAGACGTGGGGAATCAACAGTCTGCGGGTTCATTGGGAGGGCATCTCCTACAAAATGGACGAGGAGAACGTCGTGGACTACGTGGACGACTTTAACAAGATTCTGGAGAATAGTATCCTTCTGTGCAGCAACAGCGGCGGAAAATTCAGCTACAGCACAGAAAAAAATCCCCTGACCTACCGCGAAGAACTGAAGGTTCTGTTTGATGGTCAGGTGGACTACAGCGGATGTGAGACGATTGAGGAAAAGGTGGAGGCCCTGAACGAGATCCTTCTTCCGGCTCCGGAGCCCGGAGCGCTCACTTATTCTGTGGAGCTGGAGCAAATATTTGACCGGATTCTCGGCGAGAATGCAGATGCCGACGGCAATATTCCCACGGCGGAGACGTTGGACAAGAGCAAGTGGTTCGCTGGCTACAACGGAGAAAAGCTGCAGGTGATTAATCCGGACAAATATGCGGGCAGCAGCATGGATGCCTTTATCGGCACGGTATTTTACCGGGCGGATGAGGGAGAGACTCCGGCAGATGTTGCAAAACGTATGGTGGAGGCGGCAGCGGAGGAGATGACGATCCCTTCGGAAAACCGCTCGTTCACGATTACAAAATATCTGATCACGGAGCAAAAACTCCTCCAGCCCGATTATTTCGGCGAGGATATCTGGTATTTCTATCCCGCCGGATACTTCCGGTACGATGGGCCGGGCGGTATCATGGGTGGTTTTGAAGATTATGCAGCCTACGCTGATATCATGGTGGATGGCATGCTGCCCTTCTATTCCCAGGGAAGCGACGGTGCGGTAGCGTTCATGCTGATGCGGGACGGGGATGTGTACCGGATGCAGAAGGCAGGGTATTGGGGAGAGTAATGTGTCATTTACACAACTCTTTGATCGCCTCAATATACCCGTCCGTTCCCATGCCCATGATGGTCTTCTTTGCATAGTAGGACACGTAGGAGATCTGACGGAACGGCTCTCTCGTCTTCACGTCGGAGATGTGGATCTCCACGGTGGGGATCATCACCGACTTCAGCGCGTCCAAAATCGCGATGCTGGTGTGGGTGTAGGCACCGGGGTTAATGACGATGCCGTCAATATTCTGGAAATATGCCTCCTGGATGCGATCCACCAGGCAGCCTTCGTGGTTGGATTGGTAAAATTCTACCTCGATATTTTCGTTATCACAGTATTTCTGGATCTTTTCAAGAAGATTTTCGTAAGTATCTGCTCCGTAGATGTTTTTCTCGCGGATGCCCAGCATGTTCAGGTTGGGACCGTTAATGACCAGTATTTTCATAATAAACCTCCTGTCCGCTTTGCGGACAATATTATAGATGAAAGCCGATTGCTTCATGCTTTGCATTCTCGCAATCGTCGCCGGTATGCGCATATCGCCCTGTATGCGTTGCGCACATGGCTTTTATGCTTATCCCGTCTTGTCCGTCCGATATCCATGATTCGGTGCATACAAGTATGCCCTCATCATGACTGCCGTCCGGGTCTTTCATAGAAATCCTCCAGTATTTGATTGATTACCGCGCTTGGAACGCCCTCTGTCACGGGAAGCTCCCGGTGACACAGCGACTGATAAATGGGGTGGCGCTTTGCAAACATGTCCGGCAGGCCGGAACGGTTGGCGGACAGGGGTCTTCCTCCTGTGGCCAGTTTGTCGATCTGGCGATTTAGATAGTAGATCCGACCGTTTTGCAGCATGGGGAAATGATTCGCCTCCCGCATGGGCAGTCCGCCGCCGCAGGAGATGATCACGCCGCTGCGCTGTCCGGCGATTTTCGCCGCCTCGGTTTCTAGCTGACGGAAGGCTTCCTCGCCATCTTCGGCAAAAATATCGGGAATGCTTCGTCCCTCCCGCTCTACGATCAGCGCGTCCACATCGATGACCTCGCGGTTCAGGTGCTCGGCCAGTTTTTTGCCCACAGTGGTTTTTCCGCAGCCGGGCATGCCGATCAGGACAATATTGGCGGTCTCTGCCTGAACGGAAGCAAGAACCTTTTCAATCTCGTCGGCAGAGAAGGGGCGGCCGCAGAAATGCTCTGCGGCGTAAGCCGCCTGAGCCACCAACATAGGCAGTCCGCAAGTTGCGGGGATGCCTTTTTTCTTTGCCTCGTGGACCAACAGGGTGGTCTGAGGATTATAGATCACATCCACCACACCGCTCAGATTCGGAAAAAGTGCCAGGTCCACCGGAGATGCGTAGTTGTTCGGGTACATTCCCACGGGAGTGGTGTTGACGATGATCTGTGCGTCGCTGTGGCGTGCTGCCAGGTTATCGTAGGTGTCGTGGGAGACGGGGCATCTGCGGGAGATGCCGACCAAGTTCGCAGACACGGCAGAGATTTCGCCAGAAGCCTTTTTTGCCTGATTATCTGTCTCGGAAGGTGCTTCATGGGCCGGAATGTTTGTGGATAACGCTTGCAGGGGAGCAATCTCTCCGGAAGGCTTTGACCGGGAGATGATTACGACCTCCCGCGCGCCTGCATCCGCCACCGCATTTCGTGCGGTCAGGCTGGTGCCTCCGCTTCCCAGAATCAATACTTTCTTCCCTGCAAAATCCACACCGGCGCGGCGGGCGCAGAAAAGGAAGCCGTCGTAGTCGGTATTGTAGCCGTAGAGAACGCCATCGCGGTTGACCACGGTGTTGACGGCGCCGATGGCCAACGCTTTGGGGTCAACATGCTCGCAGGTCTGACAGGCGATCTGTTTGTAGGGGATGGTGACGTTGATGCCGGAGAAGTCGCGTTTCCGGAAAAACTCGTCCACCTGATCTCTGGGAGTCGGCTTCAGGTCGTAGTCACCGCCCCAAAGCTGTCGATGTATGGTGGGAGAAAAGCTGTGGCCCAGTTTCTCTCCTAAAAGGCCGTAGTTGCTCATGGGAAACCTCCTTGGGAACCGGTCTGCTGAAGTGTTGTGCAAAAGGCTTCTGTTGCAGGCGTTCCCTGTCAAAATGTGCTTTAGCAAGTTAATGTATTGATAATAAATAGATTAGCACAATTCGGCAAGATTGACAAGATAGAAGTATGGCAGTAAACTATAATTAATAAAAACCAGCTAAATGGAGGCGTTGAGTGATGAAGGAGTATAAAGTTCTGGAAGTTAAAAAGAAAAAAGCAGAAAGAGTTATGAACGAAATGGCCACAGAAGGCTGGGAGGTTGTCAGTGTGAACTACTGGTATAAATGGAAAATTTGCCTTGTAGTTACTTTTTCCAGAGAAAAATAAGTCGGTTGTTAAGAATGATCATAGAACAAGGGCGATGGCAATTGATATGCCGCCGCCCTTGTTCTTATCAATCGCAGTTAGTTGAAAATTGAGTGAAAAACAATTACTTCCGATTATAAACGTCCTCGTCCAGCTTGCCTTCGCTCTTTGCCACCGCGATTGCGGAAACAGAGTCGCCTACGCAGTTCAGAGAGGTTACCAGCATCTCGATGGGACGGTTGATCGCCAGGATCAGAGAGTAGGCGATCAGTGCGGGCTCATTGGTGAAGCCTACGCCGGACAGGATGGTGAACAGGATAACTGCGCCTGCGCCGGGAGCTGCGGGAGTTCCCATGGAGGCGATCAGCGCCAGTACCATGATAACCACCAGCTGGAAGACAGATACATCATAGCCGCCGCAGCCTGCGATGAACAGGGTTGCGATCACCTGCATGATGGCGGTACCGTCCATGTTGATGGTCATACCCAGAGGCAGTACGAAGGATGCGATCTGATGGTCGACACCCAGCTCCTTAGTGTTGACATCCAGGTTCAGAGGCAAGGTAGCCGCACTGGAGGAGGTGGAGAAACCAAAAACAATAACCTTGAAGATCTTCTTGATGAAGATCACAGGATTCATCTTGGTGCAAACGGCGATGTAGATCGGATAGCCAATGAACAGGTAAACCAGAAGGAGGATCACACACAAAATAACATACGCAAACGCGGGCTTCAGATAAGTGATGCCGTAGGTTGCGAAGGTTCTGGACAGCAGCATGAAGATGGCAGCGGGACCAAAAGTCTTAACGGCGAAGTTCAGGAATACAACGATGATCTTGCTGACTTCATCGCAGAGACGATAGATCACGGAATCCTTGCCCATGTTCAGCACGTTCATGGAGAGGCCAACCACAACAGCCAGAAAAACCACAGCCAGAACGCTGTTATTCACGCTGAAGGTCGCGCCGATGTTGGAGGGAATGATATTCAGGATAACGTTCAGCGGGTTGGAACCGGTGGAGCCGCTGGATGCGGAAACTCCCTCAATCACTACATTGAACAGACCTGCATTGTAGCAAACCAGACCGATGAGACCGGCCATAACCAGTGCAATGGTGGTGGTCAGCATAAACCAGCCCATGGTCTTTGCGGAGATACGTCCCAGCATGGAAGCCTCCCGGATCTCACTGATGGCCATTACCACGGAAGTGAATACCATAGGAACGATGATTACCTGCAGTGCGCGGATGAACATCTGTCCGCCGATGTAGAACAGGCCGATGGCGCTCTCGGCACCTTTTGCAGTGATATCCTGGAACAGGATGTTGTTGATGGTTGCCCAGGTGGAACTGTCGCTGCCTAAGTTTTCGCGGATCGCCATAAAAATCAGGCCGACAACGATACCGGCAATCATGGCGATGAGCATCTGGATCGCCAACTTGTTGGTTGATGAGTTGTTTTTCATGTGAAGCCTCCTTATTAAATTTTTCCTTACGTGCTGCGCTGCCGCAGTGCTCAGCTCATTTTCACTTCGTTCAAATTCGCTGAACGGGCATCCGCCCTATAGTCTAACGCTCATGCGCCTGTCCGTGAGCAAGCTCCCGGCAGTCGATGATCGTTGTGCTGCGCTGCCGCAGTGCTCAGCTCATTTTCACTTCGTTCAAATTCGCTGAACGGGCATCCGCCCTATAGTCTAACGCTCATGCGCCTGTCCGTGAGCAAGCTCTCGGCAGTCGATGATCGTTGTGCTGCGCTGCCGCAGTGCTCAGCTCATTTTCACTTCGTTCAAATTCGCTGAACGGGCATCCGCCCTATAGTCTAACGCTCATGCGCCTGTCCGTGAGCA
>JAFTXG010000033.1 GCA_017461725.1 Lachnospiraceae bacterium | reverse complement strand
CGTTAAACAGGTCGGCGAACCGTCGATTATCCCGCAGATAATCCAGCATCAAATCATTTTCTTTTCCCATGTGCATTCCTCCCATCGTAAGCAGAAGCTGCCCATGGAAATGCCGCCTCTGCCATATCAATATTTCGTTTTTCTGAAAAATGGCTGAAGCGCCAAATGTGTAAATAGAAAGCTAGATAATATCAGATTTTCAGAAAATCTCTGTAGAAATCATAACGTAGATGTAGATGAAAGTCAAGCGGAAAAGATAGAGTAGTATGGTTTCTGGTCAAACGCCGATCCGAGCCCACGGGCATTACCGTGGGCTGATCTCAATTGGATAATTGGGAAGCGGCGAAAGCGGAATTAATTCATAGACCGGTATTGCGAAGGAGATGCTCCGTAGGTGGATTTGAACAGCCGCGAAAAGTAATTCAGGTTGGGCAGCCCCACCTGGGCGGCGATCTCTCCGATGGGTGCGTCCGTGGTCAGCAACAGCTGCTTGGCGGCCTCCATTCGCTGGCTGGAAATAAATTCGGTAAAACCGATACCGAACTGGCTTTTAAACAGACGGCTTAAGGTATAAGTAGAGATCTGAAAATGGTCCGCCACGGTGGTCTGACTCAGGTTCGGATCACAGAAGTTCTGCTGGAGATACTGCAGGATATCCTGAGAAAGCTGTGCCGATTTTTCGGCCAGCTGAGCATTTTTGGCTTCCTGGCGCCTCTGATTTTTAGTGTTTTCCTGGTTTCTGATGCCCGAGGAAAGGTAGGATTGCTGCAGTTCGTTGATGGAATCCACCACTGTTCCCACACAGAGGGTTTCATCGGGATGATGCTCGCTAAACCAGGACTGAAGATATTCCGTCATACCTGCGCCGCCGTTTTGAGGGATCAGACAGACGATGATGGTGATATTCTGCATCAGAATGTCCGTGATCAATGCGCGGACAGCAAAACGGTCAAGAATTTCACGGGTCAGGGCAGTACGCTCTGCGGTGATCAGACCGGTATGGGTGGATACTGCATACACCTGAAAATGCCCGTCGTGTTCGGTCAGCCCGATGCGGTGGAGCAGAGATTCATTGATGGGCTTTCCGCGAAGGATATTTTCCAGAATATAGTCTTTTAACAGCAGGTTCAGTTCATTCAACTCGTCGGTAATATTGTCGATGGCGGAGGCGATGGTATCCAGTTCCCCGATGCCGGGACGTCTGGGGACCTTGCTCAGCAGAACGTGAATCGGCTTGTAATTGATGTAGATCAGGGTGGGTAAGAGGACAAGCAGCGCAGCAATCGTGGCCCACATAACCGTTTTCATGGTATCAAAGTAGTTCAGGCTGGCCCGGTGAATCTCATCGTAGGGGCAGATGATCCCGTAGTAGTAATTCATGGGCTTGCTGTAGGTGAGAAAACAGGTATATTCCCGACCGTCCTGTTCCAGCGTGTAGACCTTGCCGGAGGCCATTTCCGTCGGGTCCAGTGCAAAGGGACTGGCTGTCAGGTCTATATTTTTGCTGCCGGAGGAGAGCAGAAGCTCGCCGCTGTCTCCTGCGAAAACACAGAACTGGAAGGTGGCTGCAGCAGCTGAGGAGGGATGGCTGTCTTCCAGAAAGGATTCATCCAGCCGATACAGCATCAAAACCGGAGATTTGTTGTAGCGCACATAGGTGGGGATGGCCAGCAGAAGGCATTTGGTCTGTTCCTGCTTGGAAAACAGGGAATACATGCGCATTTTCTGGTCGCTGCTGTCAGTCAAAAAGGAGCAAAGTTCATCGATGATCGTTTGATCGCTGATCTGCAGATAATTGGTCGCATAAGACCGGGCCGTATATTTGTAGGAATCGGTGATGAGCCAGTCACGGTCAGGATAGTAAATGCCGGCCAGGGTCCGGCTGCTGTTATTTCGGTAGAAGGAGATACTGTCACAGCCTTCCGCAAAATAGTAGGGGTTGAGCTCCAGACGGTTGGTGTTCAGCGCGTAGGCAGGTGTATCGCTTGACCGTGAGTCCACACTGATCCGATTGGTTACGGTGAGCAGACTGTCCAGCTCGGCAAGGAAGTCGGAGGAGTAATTCCTGGTGGCAGAGAGGTAAAATTCGTGGTTCTCCGTCTGCAGCTCCTGATAGGAGTGGTGCATCATGATGTACAGCATCAGAATAAAGGGGATGATCAGAAACACGAGACAGGTCACGATCAGCTGTGTCAGATATCGGTAATGGATAAAGTGCTTGAGGTGCTTTGGTTTGGTCATGGGCATTTCTCCTGAATGTTGCTTCGTTACTATTTCTTTGTCAATTAACAGTGGCTTAAGTATATCTTTTTATATCATATCATGAAAAATGCTTAAAGACAAATGGATAACAGTGGCATGGATTGTGCAAATTTTGCAATATCAAAAAAGTGCAAACCGATGTGTGAGGGGGAAGTGTTCGGAATTGAGCCGGACGGGAGTGCCTTTTTTTGCAATTTGACCGGATGCAAAATAGTTCTATTGCACGGTGAAACGGGTAACGGCTAAACTGTCAGTAATGAACGTGACGGGCAGAAAGGTGATTCAAAAGCCGGACACGGACAACCGAATAACGAATCAGAATGAATCAGGGAGGAACGATTGATGAAGAATCAGACAACAGTGACAACACATCGAGCTAAGCCCAAACGGTCGGCGATCAATTGGAATAAGCTTGGTCAGCGCATATGGAAACACCGGGCTTATTATATTATGATGCTTCCGGCGATTATCTACATCGCTATTTTTAAGTATGTGCCCATGCGAGGCATCCAGATGGCTTTCCAGAATTTCCGACCTGTTTTGGGTTATGACAGAAGTCCCTGGGTGGGAATGAAGCATTTTGTGGATTTCGTCACCGGACCGAATTTCGTGATGATGATGGAAAACACACTGACCCTTACCTTTTATTCTTTGGTGGTAGGCTTTCCTATTCCCATTATTCTGGCGCTGATGCTGAATGAGGTGGGTGAGAAAGCACGCAAGCCCATGCAGACAATTCTGTACGCGCCCCACTTTATCTCCACGGTAGTGCTGGTAGGTATGATCAATATTTTATTTTCACCCTCAGTTGGTATCGTGAATCAGATCATCGAAGCGCTGGGCGGCGAGAGTATCTATTTCATCGTGGAGGAGTCGGCTTTCAGCCACCTGTATGTATGGTCCGGTGTCTGGCAGCAGATGGGCTGGAATGCGATCATTTACATAGCAGCCCTGTCGGCGGTTGACCCGCAGCTTCATGAGGCGGCAAGGATCGACGGTGCCACCTTGCTTCAGCGGATCCGATATGTGAATCTGCCCACCATCATGCCGACGGTCATTATCCTGCTGGTCATGCGAATCGGTACCTTAGCCAGCGTGGGATACGAGAAAATTTATCTGATGCAGAATGATCTGAATATCAATGCATCGGAGGTTATCTCTACCTACGTATATAAGCGAGGCATTCTCAACACCAATTATAGTTTTTCTGCGGCGGTGGATCTGTTCAACAATGTAGTCAATATTACGCTGCTTCTGCTGGCCAACCATGTGGCAAAGAAGACCTCGGAAACCAGTTTGTTCTAAGTGACGGGAGGCGATGAAATTATGGTAAAAAAGAAATCAAAGACTAAAATCAGGCATTCACTGGGAGACAAAATTGTTCTCTTCGTCATCCATGCGATCGTCATCGCAATGGTGCTTCTGGTGCTGTATCCGATTATTTTTGTGATCTCCAGTTCATTCAGCGACCCGGTGGCGGTGGCCAGCGGTGATGTATGGCTGTGGCCTGTCCGGCCCACCCTTGACGCCTATAAGCGTGTATTTCAGGAGCCGGAGATCATCACCGGTTATCTGAACACGATTTTCTACACGATAGTGGGAACCATGATCAATCTGATCGTTACCGTGCCCTGCGGATATGCGCTATCCAAAACCAGTCTGCCGGGCAGAGGCTTCTGGATGGGATTTTTCATGTTCACCATGTACTTCAGCGGTGGCATGATTCCCACCTACCTGTTGGTGCAGAAGCTGGGTCTCTATAATACCAGGGCGGTTCTGCTGATCATGGGTGCATTCAGCGTGTATAACTGCATCATCTGCCGGACTTTCTTCTCTGGGTTACCCAAGGAGCTGGAGGAGGCAGCGGCCATTGATGGCTGTTCACCTTTCCGCTGTTTTCTCCAGATTGTTCTTCCTACGTCACAGGCACTGCTTGGCGTTATGGTACTGTATTTTGCCATCGGCCACTGGAACTCCTACTTTAATGCCATGATGTACATCAACAAGCAGGAGTACAAGCCGCTACAGCTGATTTTGAGAAAGATTCTGGTTGAGGCGCAGAATATGGCATCCATGCTGGAGGGCGGTGCATCAGAAGAATATGCAGCGGAAATGTATAAGACAGCCCAGCTGCTAAAATATGCGGTGATCGTGGTGTCATCGGTGCCGGTAATGATTCTCTATCCCTTCCTGCAGAAATATTTTGCAAAGGGTGTCATGATCGGCTCGGTTAAAGGGTGAGTTACTATTCACGGCACCTCCGCCCATCATGCGCAAAACCAGTCGGCTTCGCCGTCTGCTGCCTCTGCGAGGCTTCCCGTTTTGCTTATGTGGGGGAGGTGACTGCTTCACAGCCTGGTTTGACAGGCACAACTGCCGCTTTCATGTAAGCATGGCGCGTCAATTTCGCCTGTCAAATCGGCCGTGAATAGTAACATACGTGATTGAAATTAAGCGGAACACCGCTTAAAATATAAAGAAAAGAGGAGAAACGAAATGAAGAAACGAATCATGGCACTGTTGCTGACATTTGCTATGGCGGTTGGTCTTTTGGCCGGCTGTAATGCGGCAACATCCAACGAAACCACTGCCGGAAACGATGAGACCAAGGCTCCGGCTGCCACTGATACCCCTACGGAGGCACCTACCGACGAAGCGGAAGTATCCGCATATCCCATCGTGGATGAGCCCATCACCATCAAGGTTGCGGTGGTGGATGAGGATTTGACCAACCCCACCCGTCTGGTGTACGAGAGAATGGCGGAGCTGACCGGCATCAATGTGGAACTGATCAGCATCGAGAAGGACCAGTTTAACGTTTATCTGGCAAGCAATGACTGGCCGGATATGTTTATGGAGGGACTGAACGCATCTACGGTATATGAGTACGGAGTTCTCGGTCAGATGCTGGTAGACTATCAGGACTATCTGGATATTATGCCAAATCTGGCTAAGGCAATGGAAGATTACCCGGATATGCGTAGGATGAGTGTCCAGGAGGATGGAGGTATTTACGCTTTGCCCCGTATAGAGTTCACCAATGGGTTGCCCATGACCAGAGTGCATTACTCTTCAGACTTTCTGGAGAAGAACAATCTGAAGGAGCCTACCACCCTTGACGAGTTCTATGATGTACTGGTGAAGTGTCGTGATTTAAATAATGGAGCTGCACCTCTGACCGTCAGCCTCAAGAGTGGTTCGCAGTATACTGCGGCTTTGATTTTCCCGGCATTCGGAGAGTATGGAATTCTCGGTTACTGTGTAGGTGAAGACGGAGTGGTAGTGGATTCCTACACGACAGAGCAGTATCGCGAGTATCTGAAGTATATGAATAAGCTGTATGAGGAAGGTTTGCTTCATGAGGAGTACAGTACGCTGGATAACAATGCACTGCTGGGATTGATACAGGAAGGCACCGGCATTTTCTGGGCTGAGTGCGCTACCGCTGTAACCCCGGAGATGTTCTCCGACGGAGAACTTCATATCGGAACCCTGAGCCCGCTGGTGATGAATGAGGGAGATACCCCTGCCTGCATTGGCGTTACAACGGTGAAAAATGCAAATTCATTTGCCATCAATGCAAACAGTCCCTATGTGGAGGAAATCTGTAAGTGGGTAGATGTTGCGTTTGCTACTGAGGAGGTGGCAGAGGGAACCGGTCTTTACGGTGTTGCATTTTCCTTCGGCATTGTAGGTGAAATGATCCACTTTAATGATGAGGATCATACATACATTCAGACTTATCCCGATGGAACAGAAGGCGTTACCACAGATTGGGTGTATAAAAACAGCAATATTGGCCAGTACGGTCTGTGTGATTTAAGTGAATATGTTTCAGCAGGTGGCAATGTAGGAGTCCGTTTACTCGGATACAGAGATAAAGTAATGCCTTACTGCACCATACCTGTTTACCCCACAGTAGTTCATACGGCGGAAGAACAGGAAACGTTAGATCAGTATAGTACCGAGCAGGAAAGCTACAAGAAATCCATGTGCCATAAATTCATCATGGGTGTTGAGGATATTGATGATGATGCAGTATGGCAGGATTATCTTGATACGATGAAGTCTTATCATACGGATGAAATAGTTGCAATAAAGCAGGCAGCATATGACCGCTATATGGCACAGTAATCGTTGACAAAAGGGCATAAAACCCTTTATTCTATAGATACCAATACTCTGCTGGGATGAGTGGGGTATTGGTATCTTGCTCATTACAGCGACTGTAACTGACAGGATCAAAAAATGTGACAGTAAAAATGGAGGCAGATATGAACTATATTGCGGAAACTCTACATACACCCGTTACCGATGAATGCGAAGTGCTGGTCGCCGGGGGCGGCGTGGCAGGTATCGCGGCGGCGCTGGCCGCTGCCAGACAGGGGAAAACGGTTATTTTGCTGGAAAAGCAGTTCATGCTTGGCGGGCTCGCCACCGCGGGACTGGTCACCATCTATCTGCCGCTGTGTGATGGTATGGGAACTCAGGTCAGCTTTGGAATCGCGGAGGAGTTGTTGCGTCTGTCCATCAAATACGGATATGAGGCAAAATATCCTGCCGCGTGGCTGGAGGGTGGAAGCAAAGAGGAAAAGACCAAAAGAAGATATGAGGTCAGATATAATGCCCAGTTGTTCGCAATCGCGGCGGAGCAGCTTTTGCGCAAAGAGGGCGTGAAGATTCTCTACGGTACTTCTGCCTGCAGTGTTGCCATGGAGGATAAGAAGATTTCCGCGGTCATGATCGAGAATAAGTCCGGAAGGAGCGCGATCAAAGGAAAATCCGTTGTGGATGCCACCGGTGATGCGGATATCTGTGTGATGGCAGGTGACGAGACAGCGTTGTTCGGACCGGGAAATATTCTGGCGGCATGGCACTATTTTGCAGAGGGAAAAGGATACGATCTCAGTATGCTGGGCGTGTCCGAAATTCCAGAGGAAGACCGAACCGAGGAGACGGCACCGCTGATCGCCAGACGCTTCCAGGGAATCGATGGGAAAGAACTCAGCGAGATGGTGCAGTGTTCACACGACCAGATCCTTGCGGATGTGATGAAAAAACAGCAGAAAAATCCGAATTACATGCCGGTAACGATCGCCACGATTCCTCAGATCAGAATGACCAGAAGAATCGTGGGAAAATATACCATGGACACCGCTGATGACCGGAAGGAGTTTGCTGACAGCATCGGAATGATCGGCAACTGGAAGAAACGGGGACCGGTGTATGAGATACCGTTCCGGGCGCTGTATGGCGGGGCGGTGAAAAATCTGATCACAGCCGGCAGAAATATCTCCGCGGGCGATGCCATGTGGGATGTTACCCGCGTCATACCGGCCTGTGCGGTGACCGGAGAGGCGGCTGGTGTTGCGGCCTCCATGACCGATGATTTTGCTGCGTTAGATGTGGCTTTGCTACAGAAAAAGCTTGTGGAGCAAGGGGTAAGGCTGTTTTACCGTGATTTGTAAAAACAGAGAGAAGAATATCTTTAGATAGATAAAACCGCTGCTGACCATATGGTTGACAGCGGTTTCACTCATTAAGGATGCGTTGATGTAATCAGCAATTTTAGATATCAAATGCTTTCCGGATAGTTTCCACCTCTTCTACGGTACAGTTGCATAAATCGGCAATCGACTG
>JAFTXG010000006.1 GCA_017461725.1 Lachnospiraceae bacterium | reverse complement strand
TTCCCCACGGAAGGGTGGGAGCCGGTGACCAGGATCCATTCGGACAATCATTTGTGGCTGGTGATGACCTGCTATCACATCATCATGGAGGAAGGAAAACTGGATTATCTGGATGAGGTGGTGCCTTACTACGATGATGTGACTGACAGCGGCAGCAATATGCAGGAAACGGACAATATGCCGGACGGCTCCGGGCGAACCGTATGGGAGCATATCAAGAAATCTATTGATTTCTGCATGAATAATTTGGGCAGCCATGGATTTCCCCTGATGCTCAGCTCAGACTGGAATGATATGCTCTATAAGGTATGCCGCGAGGGGAAGGGCGAGAGTATCTGGACCTCCATGCAGTTGGGAACGGTGCTGCCTATGATGGCCGAGCTGGCCGAATTAAAGGGTGAGAGTGGTCAGAAGTATCGGGATATTTATGAGAGCCAGAAGAAGCTGATCAACGAGGTGGCATGGGACGGCGAGTGGTTCCGCCGCTGTATCACCGACGAGGGGCGGTTTATCGGGTCAAAGGAAGAACCCCAGGCAAAAATCTGGCTGAATACCCAGAGCTGGTCAGTATTGAGCGGCATGGGTGACAAGGAGAAGCAGATTCAGGCCATGGACAGTGTGAAGGCGCTTCTTGATACCGAGCTGGGTATCAAAAAGATCCATCCGGCGATGCAGGATTATCCCAGCATGGAAGATCCGCTGACCTACTATAACAAGGGCTGTGGTGAGAACGGCAGCGTATTCTGTCATGCCAATACCTGGGCGATTATAGCAGAATGTATGCTGAAACGCCCGGAAAATGCTTATCAATATTATCATCAGCTGCTTCCCATGGTGGCACAGGCCAAGGCCGGCGAGTGGAGATACAAGGCGGAACCTTATGTGTATGCTTCCAACATCTTTGGGCCGGAGAGCGATAAGTTCGGTCTGGCCAATGTGAGCTGGCTGACCGGAACTGCGGCGTGGATGTACATCGCCGTGACCCAGTATATGCTGGGCATCCGTGCGACTTGGAATGGTCTGGAGATCGATCCATGTCTGGCTCCGGAGATGCTGCCGGCGAAGGTGACCAGAATGTTCGGGGGATGTAGGTATGAGATAACAATCAAGGAGAATAAAAAAATTTTTATTCCGCATGAAAATGGTAGAGCATATTGTGCATGTGATGTATAATAAGCACAATCAGGCAGAATAGAAGAGATTATGAGTAACGAGAGAAAACATGAATAAGGGGAAATGATGGAAAAATTTAGATTCGGTATGTCCTCCTGCGGCGCTCAGAATCTGACAGCGACAGAGTTTGAACAGTTTGCACAGGCTGGAGTGAAAGAATTAGAATTGTCATTTGCAAGTACAAGATATGATTCGCTGCAATGGTCGGACATTAAAAAGAGGGCGGATGAGTATGGAATTCATTTATGGTCTTTTCATCTTCCGTTTATGCCCTTCGACAGGATAAATATTGCGGACTGCGACAGAAAGGTGAGGGAATATTCCGTTGCTTATTCGGAAGAATTGATAAAAAAGGCAGCAGATATTGGAATAAAAATTATGGTCATCCATCCCAGCGGCGAGCCTAATGCGGAGGAAAAGCGGGAAGAAGCCATGAAGAATGCGCAGGAATCATTAGCACACATTGCTGAGGTGGCAACTCAATGTGATGCGACAGTGGCGGTGGAAAATCTGCCGCGAACCTGCTTGGGAAGAAATTCTGCGGAAATAAAACGGCTGATTTCTGTTGACGAACGGTTGAGAGTGTGTTTTGATACGAACCATCTGCTATCACAGCCGACAAAAGAGTTTATATTAGATGTCGGAGAGCAGATCATTACAACGCATTTTTCGGATTATGATTTTGTGGACGAGAAGCATTGGCTGCCGGGTGAAGGGCTTATTGATTGGAAAGAATTGATTGAGACACTGGAGCAGATTGGTTATAACGGCCCTATACTATATGAGTTAGGGTTTGCACCCAAAGCAAGTATAGAACGGAGAATGTTAACCTGTGATGACTTTAGACTGAATCATTATCGGTTGAAAAATAAGCTTCCGATTCAGGCAATTGGAAGACCTGTTAGAGAGGCTGGAGGATGAATCAAGCTTCTCGAGCTGGCGAAGGATATCCGGCAAATCGATGAATTATAACAGAATATCACAAGAAAAGAAAAAAAATTAAAAAAAGTGCTTGACATTTTCTCTTAATGCGGTTATACTGGCAAAGCAGTCCGAAAAACGGATGCGCGTCATGGGGTCTTAGCTCAGCTGGGAGAGCATCTGCCTTACAAGCAGAGGGTCATAGGTTCGAGCCCTATAGGCCCCATCTCTATGGCGGAATAGCTCAGTTGGCCAGAGCACACGGTTCATACCCGTGGTGTCGAGAGTTCGAATCTCCCTTCCGCTACGATAAGCCTGAAAGTCGAAAGATTTTCGGGCTTTTTATTTGTGTAAAACGGAGAAAATTGTTTTGGTTGCATTTGCGGGACGGATATGTTACGATAAATGTGATAGGTTTTGTGAAATTAAATTGCACAACAAATGGCGGATGGGAGATGTTTTCATGAATTATCGTTCCGACAAATACGGAAATCAGATATCGATCCTGGGCTTTGGATGCATGCGTTTCATTCAGACCAAAGGTAAGATTGATCTGGAGAAGGCGGAGCAGGAGATCATGGCTGCCTTTCACGGCGGCGTGAATTATTACGATACGGCATACATTTATCCGGGCAGTGAGGCGGCCATTGGAGAGATCTTTGCCCGGAATCATATCCGGGATCAGGTATATATTGCCACAAAGCTTCCTTATTATTTGGCGAAAACGCTGGAGAGTATTGAGAAGCTGTTCAATGAGGAGTTGAGGCGGCTTCAGACTGACTATGTGGATTATTATCTGATGCACATGCTCAATGACATTGAGACCTGGGAACGGCTGAAAGACTTGGGCATTGTGGAGTGGATCAAGGAGAAACAGCGGACAGGAGCCATTCGTCAGATCGGATTTTCCTACCATGGAAACACGGAGATGTTCTGTAATCTGGTGGACGCCTATGACTGGGATTTCTGCCAGATCCAGTATAATTATCTGGATGAGGATTCCCAGGCTGGCCGGAAGGGACTGAAGTACGCCCATGATAAGGGGCTGCCGGTGATCATCATGGAACCGCTGCGCGGAGGCCGTCTGGTGAGCCAGCTTCCGGAGTCGGCAAGGCAGGTGATGGCAGAGTACTCAGTGAAGCACACTCCCGCCCAGTGGGCGTTCCGCTGGCTGTGGGATCAGCCCGAGGTGACCTGCGTGCTGTCCGGCATGAATTCTCTGGAGATGGTGGAGGATAATCTTCGGACAGCGTCCGATGTGCAGATCGACGAATTGACCGCGGAGGACCAGGCGATGCTCGCCCGCGTGGTGGAGGAGATCAATGCCTCCATGAAGGTGGGCTGTACCGGCTGTGGTTATTGTATGCCCTGTCCGAAGGGAGTGGACATCCCCGGCACGTTTATGTGTTACAATCGGCGATACGCAGAAGGGAAGATGGGGGCTCTGGTGGAATATATGAAGCTCACGGCCATGCGGAAAACTTCTGCGGCTGCGTCCAACTGTATCCGGTGTGGCAAATGTGAACGGCACTGTCCTCAGAACCTGGAGATTCGTAAGCATTTGCAGGATGCTGCCAGGGAGATGGAGGGACCGGTGTACAAGATCGCGCGCAAGCTGGTGGAATGGAGAAAGGCCTTTTAGGCTTGTGATGAGAAGGTGGGAAGAAAAGTTGAACGGGATGGAAAGGTGTTGCGGCACTTTGAACGGGTGGAGCGATACACAAGAAAAAGCGGACAACCGAAATTGTCCTCTACATTACTGAACAGAATAGGTGGGGTGGCTCTTCCACATCTCTTTAAAGACCATCTCTGGCGTGACGGCTGCCTGTTCCGTCCTCAGATTCTGTTCATATAATTAATGTTGAGAGTAATCTTTGATGAAGGAAATGCTTTTACCAGCTGGATGAATACTGATATAATCCGGCATCTGTATGATTTCCGGGATATCTTCCATACACATATTAAATAGGGCATCCGATATAAAATCATTGCGATGTTCCTCAGTGTGTTTGATACGATCTTTCCAGAATAGAATTTGTTGTTCGGGTGATAGGGATTTTTTTCCAAAAAGTCAGAAAAAGTATTATACTCACATCTTGACGAATGGATGAGAAAACGCTATAATATCTACTGTTGGATATGCGGATATGGTTCATCGGTAGAACGCTAGCTTCCCAAGCTGGAAAGGCGGGTTCGACTCCCGTTATCCGCTCTCTGAAAACCGCATAAAATAACGACTTTTCAATCGGCGTGTGATATTTCGTGTGACTGGTTTATGCGATATCACACGCTTTTGCGGTATCTGAGCAGACTAAGATATGGTGGATCTGTTTGGTATGCAATGGTTAAACTGACGGAGGGAAACACGATGGGGAAATATCCGATTAACAAGGAATACTGGCCCTATTCATTGATGACACCGCCGATTCAAAATGCCAAGGTGGCCGGTTTCATGGGAAGTCTGATGCGTGCGCCCGTCTGGATCTGGCGTGATCGGGAGGTGAAGGTCAGCAAAAGGCTCATCGAAAGCTTCGATGGCCGGGAGATTGAACTGCTGATGTTTGATCCCTGTGAAGGAAGCGGGGAATCTGCGCCTTGTCTGGTATATTACCACGGCGGCGGGTTTTTCTTTGGCGCTGCTGGCTATCACTATAAGCTGGCGAAGGAGTATGCGCTGCGTGTGCCGTGTAAGGTGATTTTCGTGCAGTATCGTCTGGCACCGAAGCATCCTTTCCCCATTCCGGCAGAGGATTGCTATGTCGGATATCGGTGGGCGATGACGCATGCGGCTGAGCTGGGACTCGATGTGAATCGGATCGCTGTGGGTGGTGACAGTGCAGGCGGCGCACTGGCGGCAGCGGTGGCGCAGATGGCGCGGGATCGAAAAATGGCTAAACCACTGTTCCAACTGCTGATTTACCCGGTGACTGACCGCAGGATGAAGAGCGAGTCCAATCGCCGTTTTACGGACACACCCATGTGGAACAGCCGTCTTTCGGAGAAAATGTGGGCGGGTTATCTTCCGGATGCGACCGTGCCGGATATCGCCTATGCCTCACCGTTGGAAGCTGAATGTTTTGCCGACTTGCCGGATGCCTATGTGGAGACGGCACAGTTTGATTGTCTCCATGATGAGGGTATTTCTTACGCGAAAAAGCTGCAGGAAGCCGGTGTGGCGGTGGAATTTAATGATACCAGAGGCACGATGCACGGCTTTGATATTGTGGAAAAGGCACCGACAACCAGGGTGGCTGTTTCTGCCAGGATCAATTACATGCGGATGAAATTTGAACATAGTGGGCAGAACAGTATGTGTGATTTTTAGCGGGGAGCTGTACTCTGGAACTGATTGTATGCTGGGGAGAAGAGAGATAACTATGGTAAGAGAAATTGTTCATGACCCTTTTTTTCTTGCGGGCAAGTCAGAGCCTGCCACCAAAGAGGATCTGCCGATCGCAAAAGACCTTCTGGACACCCTGTTTGCAAACCGGGCAGGCTGTGTCGGTATGGCCGCCAACATGATTGGTGTTCGCAAGCGGATCATTGTATTTGACAACAATGGCTCATATATGGTAATGTTTAATCCGGAGATCACGAAGCAGTCCGGTGCGTATGAGACTGAGGAGGGATGTCTGTCCCTGCTTGGTGGGCCGCGAAAGACGAAGCGGTATGAGTGCATTACCGTGAGGTACCAGACAGCAGAGTTTAAGCCGAAGGTGCAGGTGTTCAGAGGCTGGACGGCACAGATTATTCAGCATGAGATTGACCATTGTAATGGGGTATTGATTTAATATCAGGGTCGGAAGATTATCGTGCTTGAATGAAAACGGTTATGATTGTAAATGTAGGATTTAATGTTAAAGAGTGAGGTACAGATATGCGTATCGGCATTGGCTATGATGTGCATCGCCTGGTGGAAGGGCGAAAATTAATATTAGGCGGAGTGGAGATCCCCTATGAGAAGGGATTGTTGGGGCATTCGGATGCGGATGTGCTGGTTCATGCGGTGATGGACGCTCTTCTGGGGGCTGCAGCGCTGGGAGATATCGGACAGCATTTCCCGGACAATGATCCGGAATATAAAGGGATTTCCAGTATCCTGCTGCTGCGGAAAGTGAGTGAACTGCTAAAAAAGAATGGATATCGGGTGGTCAATATTGACTCCATTGTGATTGCTCAGAGGCCGAAGCTTCTGCCTTACCGCCCGCAGATGGCGGAAAATATGGCTGAGGCCCTCGGTATCCCCGTGGGCTGTGTCAGTGTGAAAGCCACCACCGAGGAGGGGATGGGCTTCACCGGAACCGGGGACGGCATGGCTTCCCAGGCTGTGGTGCTGCTGGAGGAAATCTGATTGGAGCCTAAGGCCATGTCAGGAAGATGTGAGAGTGCTAAAAATCCCGGATTTGCATGAGAAAATTCCATATTTATGCGAAACTCGAAAAACGGCACTTGACAAAAATCATTTCCGACCATATTCTATAATATATATGAAAAATGCATTGAACGGAAAGAGTAGCAGTTTTACTTCTGACAGAGAGGGACGGTCACCGGCTGAAAGCCATCCTGAGACAGAAAGCTGTGAAGTGCATCCGGGAGCAGACACGGGGAAATTCAGTATCCGTGTACGGTTAATCGACGTTAACGATTTCGAGTGGGTGCCGTATGGCACTTAAAAGAGTGGAACCGCGGATAAACTTCGTCTCTTAACAGAGGCGGAGTTTCTTTTGTTTTACAGTTCAGCCATGCGACCAAGGCAAATTCTCTGCGTTGGGAGCTCGCTCACGAAAAGCAGAGAATAATGGCTTGGGCATATGGCGCTCTGCCATCAACGAGATTTGGTGCTGCGATAGCGGCAAGTACCGCGCAGCGGTCAAATCGACTGATGCAGGGCTGAACTGTGACATCATTACCCCAACGACATCATGCAGGAGCAAAATTATGGGTTTGATTAAATTTATTCGTGACGAGATCGCCATCGTCCGTGAGCGTGACCCGGCGATCAAATCCTCCATGGAGGTATTGTTGTACCCCAGCTTTAAAGCGATGATATACTATCGTATCGCACATAAGCTGTATCTGAGTAAGCATTATTTCTGGGCCAGATGGATTTCACAGCGCAGTGTCCGAAAGACCGGCATTGAGATTCATCCCGGAGCGACCATCGGTAAGGGACTCTTTATCGACCACGGAACAGGCGTGGTGATCGGCGAGACGGCTATCCTCGGCGATAATGTCACTCTGTTTCAGGGTGTGACTCTGGGCGGTAACGGCAAGGAGAAGGGCAAGCGTCATCCCACTCTCGGCGATAATGTGATGGTCAGCGCAGGGGCGAAGATACTTGGTTCCTTCACTATCGGAGAAAATTCTAAGATCGGAGCCGGCTCGGTGGTGCTGCAGGAGGTGCCGCCTAATTCCACGGTTGTGGGTGTGCCGGGCCGCATCGTGAAGCGGGACAATGTTAAAATTCCACGCATGGACATGGATCAGGTCACTTTACCTGACCCTATCCTCAATGATATCAATCAGTTAAAGCGGGAAAATCGGCAGTTGAAGGAGGAGTTGGCGATGCTGAAGCAGTATATTTCAGCGGAGTCAGAAGAGAGGGGCTGAAGGGAGTCTTGATCAGCTTTGAGCGTGAAATCGATGCCATATTTTGCATGTAGCTATTAATGAAACACCGTTGAAGGATAACGATTCGGGAGAGGGATTTTGTTCATCGGCGGTAAGAATAAACAAAAATCGCAAATATCAGAAAAGGAGAGACTTATGAAGATTTATAATTCAGTGTCCAAAATGAAAGAAGAGTTTGTGCCCCTGGAGCCGGGCAAGGTTAAGATGTATGTCTGCGGCCCCACCGTGTACAATTTTATCCACATCGGAAATGCGCGTCCGATGATCGTGTTTGACACCGTGCGCCGCTACTTTGAGTACAAGGGCTATCAGGTAAACTATGTATCCAACTTCACCGACGTGGATGACAAGATCATCAAGAAGTCAGTGGAGGAGGGGGTGGATTCTGCTGTGATCTCCGAGCGCTACATCGAGGAGTGCAAAAAGGATATGGCGGCCATGAATGTTCGCCCCGCGACCACCCATCCCAAGGCTACCCAGGAGATCGGCGGCATGCAGGAGATGATCTCCGGTCTGATCGATAAGGGCTTTGCGTACCCCGTGGAGGACGGTACCGTATACTACCGCACCCGCAAGTTTAAGGATTATGGTAAGCTTTCCCACAAGAATCTGGATGATCTGCAGTCCGGACATCGTGAGATCAAGGTGGCCGGTACCAGTGACAAGGAGGATGAACTGGATTTCGTTCTCTGGAAGCCGAAAAAGGAGGGTGAGCCTTACTGGGAGTCTCCCTGGTGCCAGGGCCGTCCCGGCTGGCATATCGAGTGCTCCGTCATGGCAAAGCGTTATCTGGGCGACCAGATCGACATTCACGCCGGCGGTGAGGACCTGATCTTCCCTCACCACGAGAATGAGATCGCGCAGAGCGAGGCGTACAACGGCAAGGAGTTTGCGCGCTACTGGATGCACAATGCGTTCCTGAACATTGATAATAAGAAGATGTCCAAATCTCTGGGCAATTTCTTCACCGTCCGCGAGATCAGCGAGAAGTATGATCTTCAGGTACTCCGTTTCTTCATGTTGAGTGCTCATTACCGCAGTCCGCTGAACTTCAGCGCGGAGCTGATGGAGGCCAGCAAGAACGGTCTGGAGCGTATCTTAACCGCGGTGGAGCGTTTGAATGACCTTCAGAAGAAGGCTGCGGCAGCCGGAGCGCTCAGCGCAGAGGAGCTGGCTGTTAAGGCAGCAGCTGAAGGCCTCGTTGCCAAGTATGAGGCGGCCATGGATGACGATTTCAATACCGCAGACGCCATCTCCGCCATTTTTGAGATGGTTAAGCTGGCAAACACTGACGTGAAGGATAACAGCAGCAAGGAACTGGTTGACTGGGTGAAGGCCGAGATCGAGAGACTGTGCGATGTGCTGGGTATTATCACCGAGAAGACGGAGGAACTTCTGGACTCTGAGATCGAGGAGATGATCGCGAAGCGTCAGCAGGCCCGCAAGGAGAAAAACTTTGCGCTGGCGGACCAGATCAGAAACGAGCTGCTGGAGAAGGGTATTGTGCTTCTGGATACCCGCGAGGGCGTAAAATGGAAGAAAGCCTGAGTAACGGACTGTTTGATCCGGAAAAGATAGATGTGAGAACCTACTCGCCGCTGACGCTGGCGTTCATGGGCGATGCTGTCTTTGAACTGATGGCCCGGACGCTGGTGGTCACACAGAGCAATACCGCGCCGGAGAAGCTTCATCGGCGGACTACCCGGCTGGTGAAGGCGGAGGCGCAGGCCATCATGGGACATGGACTGTGGGAGGAGCTTACCCCCGAGGAACAGTCCGTGTACCGACGCGGCCGCAACGCCCAGTCCTATACCCACGCGAAGAATGCGACGGTCAGCGATTACCGCCATGCCACCGGCCTTGAGGCGCTGTTCGGATACCTGTACCTGAGTGGGCAGCAGGAGCGGATGCTGGAACTGATGAGACGGTGTGTGGAGCTTCTTGGCGGACTGGCCGAGTGAAAGAGATGTAATAGTGGCCCGGATATGGTTAAGTGGGCCGCCGGGATCAAAATATAGGTGTAAACAATTGTTGATAAGTGCTGCAGGAATCGGGTCAAAAGAGCGAAAACTGGAGCGCAGAAAGAGGTTGTTTTGAGATACGAAGAATTTACCATAGAGGGGCGCAATGCAGTGCTGGAGGCATTCCGCTCCGGAAAGACCATTGACCGTCTGTTTGTGCTGGACGGCTGTCAGGACGGACCGGTGAAGACCATTCTGCGGGAGGCGAAGAAGCAGAACACGCTGGTACAGTTTGTCAATAAGGAAAGACTGGACCATATGTCCGAGACCGGAAAGCATCAGGGCGTGGTGGCTTACGCAGCCGCATACTCCTATGCGGAGGTGTCCGATATTTTGGACGCTGCCAGAGCGAAGGGCGAGGCGCCCTTCATTTTCCTGTTGGACGAGATCGAGGATCCCCACAATCTGGGTGCGATCATCCGTACCGCTAACCTGGCGGGCGCTCACGGTGTGATCATTCCCAAGCGCAGAGCGGCAGGGCTGACTGCGGTGGTGGTCAGAACTTCCGCCGGCGCACTGAATTATACCCCGGTGGCGAAGGTGACCAACCTGGCCAACACCATCGAGGATCTGAAAAAGGAAGGTCTCTGGTTTGTGTGTGCGGATATGGGTGGACAGACCATGTACGATCTGAATCTGACTGGCCCCATCGGTCTGGTCATCGGTAATGAGGGACAGGGCGTCAGCCGTCTGGTGAGAGAAAAGTGTGATATGATCGCCTCCATTCCGATGAAGGGTGATATCGACTCTCTGAATGCGTCCGTGGCGGCAGGTGTGCTGGCCTATGAGATCGTGAGACAGAGACTGAAGGGGTGACAAAAGGAGGCGGTATTATGGAACTTACCATCAACATGGGCCCTATGCTCAAGCGTTTTGATCTCGCAAAGGCAATTGAAATCTATAAAGCGGCTGGTTTTACTGCAATGGACTTTCCGCTGTTTGAGATGATTGACGATGATTCAGCTTTCAACGGTGAGGATTACCGCGCAGTGGCGAAAGCTATTCGTGCAACTGCAGACGAAAAGGGATTTCCCTGCGTTCAGACTCATGCACCGTTTAGTTTCCGGTTGGATCAGTGGAACGACCCTAAAACGTTTGAGGGCGTGGTGTTTCCGCGTATGGTTCGAAGTATTGAAATTTCTGCAATTTTAGGTGCAAAGGTGATTGTTATCCATCCTCTCCACCATATGGTTTATCATGGACATGAAGAGGAAATTTTTCAGTTGAATATGGAGTATTATCGTCGGTTGATCCCTTATGCAGCTGAATATGGCATCAAAATCGGTGTGGAAAATATGTTCCAGAAGGATCCGCTGCGAAATTGTATTGTGGCTGACACCTGTTCCGATGTGGAAGAGTTTATTCGCTATATCGATACACTGAACAGTCCTCAGATTACTGCCTGTCTTGATGTGGGACATGTGGCGCTCCCGCTGAGTGATCTGACGGCGGCAGATGTGATTCGCAGGCTGGGACATGAGCGGTTGGGCGCTTTGCATATCCACGACAACGATTATACTCGCGACCAGCATGTTCTTCCTTACCTGGGAAAGCTGGATTGGGCGGAGATCGCCAAAGCGCTGGGCGAGATCAACTACGAGGGAGATTTCACTTATGAAGTGAACGGACAGTTGATCACGGGCTGCGATGAAGGCTTTATTCCGATAGCGACAGGATTCATGGGGGCAGTTGGAAAACATATTGTTTCGATGATTGAGGAAAAACGCATTTAAAAGATAAGTGCCTTGCAAGGGCACTTATTTTTTGGCTGCAAAAACAGCGAAAGGATATTTTTGAATTATTTATAAAAATTTATGACTCTGAAACGCTTGTGGAGCTATCGCGGAATATGTCTGAAACATGGATGTATTGCTCGGCATGGAAATGAGAAAGAATATACAAAAAGAACCCTTGAGTCTCAAGGGTTCTTTCAGAGCTGACGAGCAGACTCGAACTGCCGACCTCCTCATTACCAATGAGGTGCGCTACCACCTGTGCCACGTCAGCTTATTTTCTTCGGCGTTTTCTGCCGACGCGTTATAATATACTACAGAAAACAATTTCTGTCAACAGGAATTTTAAAAAAATTTAAAAAGAGATTTTTTGGCGGAAAATCGGGGAATGTTCAAAAGTTTTTGTTTACTTTTTCCGTTTATGTGGTATGATAACTGGTGTATTTTCCCAAAATAATTATGGAGGAGCAGGTATGGAAGGCGAGAGTAGGAATTTTATTGAACAGATTATCGACAAAGACTTGGCAGAAGGACGTTTTGACCATGTCCAGACCAGATTTCCTCCGGAACCCAACGGATATCTGCATATTGGACATGCCAAGTCGATTCTGCTGAACTACGGCCTGGCACAGCAGTACCATGGCAAGTTCAACATGCGTTTTGATGACACTAACCCGACGAAGGAAAAGAGTGAGTTTGTTGAGTCCATCAAGCAGGATGTGGCTTGGCTGGGCGCAGACTGGGAGGACAGACTGTTTTTTGCATCTGACTATTTCCAGATCATGTATGATTGCGCGGAGAAGCTGATCATGAAGGGCAAGGCGTTTGTCTGTGATCTCACCGCGGAGCAGATCCGCGAGTACAGAGGTACACTGACCGAGCCCGGAAAGAACAGCCCTTACCGTGACCGCAGCGTGGAGGAAAACCTCAAGCTGTTCAGAGAGATGAGAGATGGTAAGTATGAGGATGGCACCAAGGTTCTTCGTGCGAAGATCGATATGGCATCCCCGAACATCAACATGCGTGATCCGGTTATCTACCGTGTGGCACATATGACCCACCACAACACCGGCGATGCATGGTGCATTTATCCCATGTATGACTTTGCTCATCCTATCGAGGATGCGGTGGAGCACATCACTCATTCTATCTGTACGCTGGAGTTCGAGGACCATCGTCCTCTCTACGACTGGGTTGTGCAGGAGTGCGAGTTCGTACAGCCTCCGAAGCAGATCGAGTTTGCGAAATTATATCTGAACAATGTGGTTACCGGAAAGCGTTATATCAAGAAGCTGGTAGAGGAAGGCATCGTAGATGGTTGGGATGATCCCAGACTTGTTTCCATCAGCGGACTTCGCCGCCGCGGATATACCCCCGAGGCGATCAAGATGTTCGTTGAGCTGGCCGGAGTTTCCAAGAGTAATTCCATCTGTGAGATGGCAATGTTAGAGTATTGCATCCGCGAGGATCTGAAACTGAAGAAGCCTCGTATGATGGCAGTGCTGAATCCTTTGAAGCTGGTGATAGACAACTACCCTGAGGATCAGGTTGAGTATCTTGACGCTCCCAACAATCTGGAGAATCCGGAGCTGGGCAGCCGTCAGCTTCCCTTCTGCAAGGAGTTGTATATCGAGCAGGAGGATTTCATGGAGGTTCCGATCAAGAAGTATTTCCGTCTCTTCCCCGGAAATGAGGTTCGCCTGATGAACGCTTATTTCGTGAAGTGCACCGATGTGGTGAAGGATGAGGCCGGAAACGTGATCGAGGTACATTGTACCTACGACCCCGAGACAAAGAGCGGCAGCGGCTTTGAGGGACGCAAGGTAAAGGGTACCATTCACTGGGTATCCGCGAGACATGCGGTTCCCGTGGAGGTTCGTCTCTACGAAAATATCATCGACGAGGAGAAGGGTGTATATAATAAAGAAGACGGAAGTCTGAATCTGAAGCCCAACTCTTTGATCGTGGCAAAGGGTCTGGTTGAGCCGGACCTGGCGAAGGCAGAGGCTGGAGAAAAGTTCCAGTTTGTCCGCAACGGATTCTTCTGTGTGGACACCAAGGACTCCGAGCCTGGCAAGCCGGTATTTAACCGCATTGTGTCGCTGAAGAGTTCCTTCAAATTGCCGAAATAGAGCGATGAAAGAAAGCCATGCAGACGAGACGAAGGCGTGCTCGCACGCAAACAGTCTCGGATATATGGCGCGCTGAACGCATAAGCAAGCAGAGAAAACAAGACTCCGGTTACTTGCGGCTGTCATAGCCGGAAAAAGCAACCGGAGTCTTTTGCTTTAGTCGAGCAGGCTGTGACTCATTCTCAGCTTATCTGAGAGCATGGCGATGAACTCCGAGTTAGTGGGTTTTCCTTTTCGGGTGTTGATGGTGTAGCCAAACACCGCATCCAGCACATCAATCTGGCCCCGGTTCCACGCCACCTCGATGGAATGGCGGATGGCCCGCTCCACCCGGCTGGGCGTGGTGTCATAGCGTTTGGCGATGGTGGGATAGAGCTGTTTGGTGACGGAGCCCAGCATATCCATATCGCCGATGCACAGCTCGATGGCGGTGATCAGGTAGCGGTAGCCCTTGATGTTGGCAGGGACACCCATCTGGTGGAGTGCCTGACTGACCCGAAGCTCCAGGGACTCGCCGGAATCATTTGCAACCGCAGCTGTGGCGGCGGTCATAGGAGCTGCCAGAGATGTGGTATGGGCGGGGGTGGCTTTCGAACCGATCTGTTTGATCCGCTTGATCACCATCTGGGAGTCGCAGGGCTTCAGCATAAAATAGCTGGCGCCCAGATTAAAGGCATCATTGATGATCCGCTCATTGTTGATACTGGTCAGAACGAGAAATTTTGGTACTTTTGTGATGGAAGCGTCGGATTTTGCCCGATCAAGGACACTCAGGCCGTCGAAGCGGGGCATGACCAGGTCGATGACCATGACATCCGGCTCCTTCTGCTTGATCAGGTTATATGCCTCAAAGCCGTCTTTTGCGGTGCCTACCAGGTGAAGCTCACTGTCTGACTGCATCTGGCTGGCCAGAGCGGCGCGAATTTGGTCATTGTGGTCGGCGATAGCTACATTTAATCCGTTCATGTGATAATTCTCCTTTCAGAATTTGCATTATTTTGGTCGATTTATCATCTTTATGTAAAAGGCTGTTTGGTGAGTGTAGTTTAGCAAAGGAAAAAATGTCCGTCAATTTCAATCGAAAGACTGATTTCGGCAAAAAAACGGATGAAAAAAGAGATTTTTACGGGTTGTGTCACGCGGTAAGGGGTAATCGCCGGATTTTTGGCGAAATCTGGCTGAAAAAAACGAGGGTATTTCCGAATGGGGAGGATACGCGAAATTATGTATGAATTGACGATCCTGCTGGATGAAAATAATAAAATACCGTTGTACGAACAGATCTATGAGCATATCCGGGATGAGATTCGCCAGGGAAAGATCGCAGCGGGGACAAAAGTACCGTCCACCAGACTGTTGGCTGAACATTTGGGGGTGAGCCGCAGCACCACGCAGCTGGCCTACGATCAGCTGACGGCGGAAGGGTATCTGGAGTCCAGGCCCTGCAAGGGCTATTTTGCCGCAGGGGTGGAGGGCCTTTGTGAGATCAGGACGAAGGAGGCTGTGCGGCCGGTTGAAACGCAGGAGGAGTCTCCATACAGATACGACTTTTCCCCCAGCGGCATTGATCCCGACGGATTTCCGTCCAGCATATGGAAAAAGCTGACGAGAGAGGTTTTGGTCGGGGAGAATGACACCTTGTTTGCCCATGGGGATTCTCAGGGAGAACTGGGGCTTCGTGAGGCAGTCTGTGACTATCTGTATTCTGCCCGCGGTGTGCATTGCCGGGCGGAACAGATCCTTATCGGTGCCGGAAGCGAGTATCTGCTGATGCTGCTGAGTCAGATGATTGATGGCAAGCCGGTAATCGCCATGGAAAACCCCACCTATCGGCAGGCGTATCGTGTGTTCCGCGGGCTGGAGCACCGGGTTATGCCGGTGCCGATGGATGAGCACGGTATCGAGATCCAACGGCTCAATGCATCGGGCGCTTCGCTGGTCTATGTGATGCCGTCCCATCAGTTTCCGACCGGAAAAATCATGCCACTGAAACGGCGGATGGAGCTGCTGGCCTGGGCAAAGGAACGGTCAGGCAGATATATCATCGAGGATGATTACGACAGTGAGTTTCGTTACCGGGGAAAGCCGATCCCGGCACTACAGGGTTACGATCGGGGCGACCATGTGATTTATATCGGTACATTTTCCCGGTCGATCGCGCCGGGAATCCGTGTCAGCTTTCTGGTATTGCCGGAATCGCTGCTTGCGCGATACCGTGAAAAATGTAAATTTTATGCGACCACCGTTTCGCGCATTGACCAGGAAATCCTGACTCGTTTTATCCGTGGAGGGTATTACGAGCGACACTTAAATCGAATGAAGGGTGTTTACCGGGCAAAGCATGATTTGCTGATGGAATTGTTAAAGCCCTTCCAGAAGCGGTTTGTGATCCGGGGCGAGAATGCGGGTATCCATGTGCTGCTGGAGGAGAAAACGGTCAAGAGGAGTGGAGGCTTTGCGGAGGAAGATCAATTGATTCGCCAGGCAGCGGAGAAGGGTGTGAAGGTGTATAGCCTGCAAAACTACTATGTTTCCGGCAGAACGGAGCGGTCTACCATTCTTCTGGGCTTTGCCCGGATGAGCGGGGAGGAAATCCGGGAGGCGGTGAAATTGCTGGCGGAGGCGTGGGAGATAGAGTTGGAAAATAAATGAAACGTAAAGAATATTTTCCAGACATAAAGAAAATAAATTTAATATAAAATCAGCGCATGCAAGGAAAAACGAGTTTCTTCGAGGAAACAAGAGAAATGAAGAGAAAAAGCTTGAAAAAGAGGTAAAAGGGAGAATTGCAATTTGCGGAGAAAACCGCTAATATATCAACAGTGTTTAGCACTCAACCCAAAAGAGTGCTAACAAGCTATGAACAGGAGGAATCAAGCATGAGATTAGTACCTTTAGGTGATCGCGTAGTATTAAAGCAGATTGAAGCGGAGACGAAGTCCAAGGGTGGCATCATCCTGACCAGCAGCGCACAGGAGAAGCCCCAGGAGGCAGAGGTCATCGCAGTAGGCCCCGGCACCGAGGACGTTAAGATGGAAGTAAAGCCCGGCGATAAGGTGATCTATTCCAAGTACGCAGGAACCAACGTTAAGTTTGGTACAGATGAGTATATTGTAGTAAAGCAGAACGATGTTCTGGCTATCGTGGAGGACTGATCAGACAGATCATTGTTCTCTGCCTGCGGATTTTTGACTAAACCACCGCAGGATCAAATTTGAAAATCTGGAGGAATATTGACATGGCAAAGGAAATTAAGTATGGCGCCGAGGCGAGAGCAGCCCTTGAGTCCGGTGTAAATCAGCTGGCAAATACCGTTCGTGTGACCCTTGGACCTAAGGGTAGAAATGTAGTGCTGGATAAGCAGTTCGGCACTCCCCTGATCACTAACGACGGTGTGACTATCGCAAAGGAGATCGAGCTGGAGGATGCATTCGAGAACATGGGTGCACAGCTGATCAAGGAAGTTGCGAGCAAGACCAACGACGTAGCAGGTGATGGCACCACCACCGCGACCGTTCTGGCACAGGCTATGGTAAACGCAGGTATGCGCAACCTGGCAGCGGGCGCTAATCCCATCATACTGAGAAAGGGTATGAAGAAGGCTACTGACGCAGCAGTTGAGGCGATCCGTGAGATGAGCAGCCCCATCAGCGGCAGAGAGCAGATCGCACGTGTTGCAGCGATCTCCGCAGGCGACAACGAGGTCGGCGAGATGGTAGCTTCCGCAATGGAGAAGGTTTCCAAGGATGGCGTTATCACCATCGAGGAGTCCAAGACCATGAAGACCGAGCTGGATCTGGTAGAAGGTATGCAGTTCGACCGTGGATATATCTCCGCATATATGTGCAACGACATGGAGAAGATGATCTGTGAGATGGAGAACCCTTACATCCTGATCACCGACAAGAAGATCTCCAACATGCAGGAGATCCTGCCCGTTCTGGAGCAGATCGCTCAGGCAGGCGCAAAGCTGATGATCATCGCAGAGGATATCGAGGGTGAGGCCCTGACCAACCTGATCGTAAACAAGCTGCGCGGCGTTATCAATGTAGTTGGTGTTAAGGCACCTGGCTACGGCGACAGAAGAAAAGAAATGCTGAAGGATATCGCTGTTCTGACCGGCGGTACCGTGATCTCTGATGAGGTAGGTCTGGAGCTGAAGGAGGCACATTTGGGTCTCCTGGGACGCGCTAAGTCCATCAAGGTAGGCAAGGAGTCCTCCATCATCGTCGACGGTGCAGGCGCAGCAGAGGATATCGAGGCGAGAAGAACTCAGATCAAGGCTCAGATGGCTGAGACCACTTCCGAGTATGATAAGGAAAAGCTGCAGGAGAGACTGGCTAAGCTGTCCGGCGGTGTTGCAGTTATCCGCGTAGGTGCTGCTACCGAGACCGAGATGAAGGAAGCTAAGCTCCGCATGGAGGATGCACTGGCAGCGACCAGAGCAGCAGTTGAGGAAGGTGTTATCGCAGGAGGCGGTTCCGCATACGTTCACGCTACCGTAAAGCTGGCTGAACTGGTTAAGACCCTGTCCGGCGATGAGAAGACCGGTGCAGAGCTGGTAATGAAGGCTCTGGAGGCTCCTCTGTTCCATATCGCAGCAAACGCAGGCCTTGAGGGCAGCGTGATCATCAACAAGGTGAAGGAGTCCCCCGTAGGATTCGGCTTCGACGCACTGAACGATGAGTATGTGGATATGGTTGCAGCAGGTATCCTGGATCCCGCAAAGGTAACCAGAAGCGCACTGCAGAACGCAACCAGCGTGGCAAGCACCCTGCTGACCACCGAGTCTGTAGTGGCAAACATCAAAGAGCCCGCTCCCGCAATGCCCGCAGGCGGAAACATGGGAATGATGTAACGCGTTAGCAATGAGTCGAGCGACGTCATAGATGAAGAAACAGGCCCCGAGCCATTCAAGCTTGCTTGAAGATGGCTCGGGGCCTGTTTCTTTAGATATAGCGGCATTCGACGAATGCCGCGTATCTGCGATTCGAGGACGAAGGACGAGAATTGCAGATAACGTCGCGAAAAAGTCGAGGAACCATTATCTGGTCAAGCTTGCTTGAGCAGAATGTCTTCTTTTTGTTTATAGCGGCATTCGACGAATGCCGCGTATCTGCGATTCGAGGACGAAGGACGAGAATTGCAGATAACGTCGCGAAAAAGTCGAAGAGCCATTACCTGATTTAATCTTGCCTCTTGCGCATTGCTGCTCAAATTCACATTAAAACATCATTATTTACCTGCTTTTGAGCATTGCTTGCGCATTGCTGATTATCTGATATAATGATAACAAGCTTGGTTACCAAGTATGATAACATGAACGATTACCTTTTAGGAAATGGGAACGGAGGAATAAAGTTAAGATGAAACTAACCGTTGACGGAAAAATGATGGTGGCTGCCCACCGCGGAGACAGCTACAACTGCTATGAAAATACCATGGAAGCCTTTCGTGCGGCGATCAGTGCCGGAGCAGAAATGATCGAGACCGATGTACATCTGACAAAGGATGGCCAGTTGGTGTTGATTCACGATAATACAGTGGAAAGAACCACAGACGGACGCGGCCCAGTGAAGGACATGACCTTTGAACAGCTGCGAAAGCTGAATGCAGGCGGAAGTGAGACGTATCTGCAGATTCCGACCCTGGAGGAGCTTCTGCAATTGCTGAAGGAGACCGGGGTTCTGCTGAACTTGGAGCTGAAAGAATACTATGAGGGTGACGAGGCCAGTCTGGAGAGAAGTCACCGCTGTATCGATAAGTGCGTGGAACTGATCGAGAAATACGACATGGCTGACAAGATGGTGTTTAACAGCTTTGACGCTCACGCATTGGAATACATCCATGAGACTTATCCCGGAAAATATCTGCTGCACGGTTTTTATCCCTACAGCAAGATGCGCAATGTGAAGCGCAACCCGGACGAATATCTTTACTGTGCGTGCATCTGGGGCGAGCCGAGAAACCGGGATTATTATGAGTATTTGGCATCGAGAGGGATTGAGGCCTGGATCGGAGCATCCATCACCAGCGCCGGGTTGCTAGGTGATTGTTTTAAACTGGGGGCGAGATTGGTTACCACAAACAATCCCAAAGATTGCAGGGAGAAGCTGGAGAAGATTGGCGCAAGGTAAAATCTAAATACTTAATTGGAAGACACGAAATGGTGCCGCGTAGCATCGTTTTGTGTCTTTTTGTATGCCTAAAAATAGCACATTATCTATAAAAGGGGAGATGAAAACGCAAAAAAAATACAGAAAACACAAAAAAATAAGGATTAGAGAGCGAAAAACGTGCAATAGTTACAAAAACGTCAAATTTGGTGGCAAGTATTAGCTCTTTTTTTACATAAAAAAAGGTAATACAATAACGATGCATCGAAAAACGAAAGGAAATGAGGGGTTGATCGGATGAAACGAAAAGCAAGACAACAATATAAGCAACGTTACAACTTCAGAAAAAAAGTATTATCTAAATGGCAGCTGTATGTATTGATGCTCCCTGCCGTGTTATATACCTTGCTGTTTAGCTACAAACCGATGTACGGTATTTTGATCGCATTTCAGGATTTTAGAGTGAGGAGAGGTATCTGGGGAAGTGATTGGGTTGGCCTCGCAAATTTTGAGCGATTGTTTGATTCCTATTGGTTTCCAATCATTCTTAAGAATACACTTACCTTGAGTACGTTGGGATTGGTTATTGGTTTTCCGCTTCCAATTATACTGGCATTATTGTTAAATGAATTAAAGAATGAAAAGTACCGGACGTTTGTACAGACGGTTTCGTACATGCCTCATTTCATTTCCACCGTAGTAATGTGCAGTATTATTACTATGTTTTTGAGTCCCGCCAACGGTGTGATCAATCAGATCATCACATTTTTTGGGGGTGAGAAGCTTTATTTTATGCAGGAAGCCAGTTGGTTTAAATGGATTAATGAAATCAGCGGAATCTGGCAGGGAATAGGTTGGTCATCAATCATTTATTATGCTGCTTTATCCAGTGTAGACAGCGCACTGCTGGAGGCGGCGGATATTGACGGGGCAAGCCGCTTACAGAAAATATGGTATATCAATCTGCCGGAAATTATACCTACGGTCGTTGTTATGTTTATCCTGCGATGTGGATCTATTTTGAGTGTGGGCTATGAAAAAGTGTATCTGCTGCAGAACGATATGAACTTAATCGGTTCTGAGATTATTTCTACATATGTGTATAAGGTGGGTCTGGAGCAGTCTGATTTCTCCTTCTCTACAGCGGTGGGATTGTTTAACACGGTAGTTAACTGTGTGATCCTTATTAGCGCCAACTGGTTATCTAAGAAAGTTACAAAGTCAGGGTTGTTTTAAGGGAGGGGGAATAGACAAATGGCAGAAAAACTGAAAAGATTTTTTCGTGGAAGTCAGTTGTTTCAATGGATAGTTAATATCATTATTTTTGTCTTTTTAGTTGTGGAATTATACCCGATTATTTATGTGATAAGCTGTTCCATCAGTGATCCGGAGGCGGTAAATGCAGGCAAGGTATTTTTGGGTCCGGTTGGTTTTACGCTGGAAGGCTATAAGAGAGTTTTGGAATATAAAGATATATGGATCGGCTATGCCAACACGATTTTCTATACGGTAGTAGGAACTTTGATAAATCTGATAGTGACATTACCCTGTGCATATGCATTGTCCAGAAAGGATCTGGCCGGCAGTAAATTCTTCATGATCTTCTTTATGATTACCATGTATATTGGCGGTGGGTTGATACCAAGCTATTTAAATATCAAATCCTTTGGCCTGGTAAACACAAGAGCGATCATGGTGATCTTGGGTGCATTGTCGGTATACAATATGATCGTTGCACGTAGCTTTTATTCCGGCTCCATTCCCTATGAGTTGACAGAGGCTGCAAGAATTGATGGTTGCAGCGAGTTTGCGAATTTTGTAAAGATCGTAATGCCGTTGTCGAAGGCTTTGGTGGGCGTTATGGTTCTGTATTACGGAATCGGACATTGGAATTCCTATTTCAATGCGCTGGTCTATCTGGAGGACCGGTCAAAGTTTCCGCTGCAGATTTTCTTGAGAGAGGTTTTGCTGCAGAGTAAGCTGCTGGAAGAGACGATGAGCAACAATCCCATGTTATCTGCGGAAGAAATAGCATATCTGGCTGAGATCGAAAGACAAGCAGATTTGATTAAGTATTGTGTGATCATTGTATCCACACTTCCGATGATCATCATCTATCCCAAACTGCAAAAGTATTTTGAAAAGGGAATTATGATTGGATCGGTGAAGGGCTAAAGAGAGGAATTCAAACCTCAAAGAGGTTTTGAAATAAAAAATTTAAGGAGGAACTTAGTATGAAACTAAGAAACCGAGCAACAAAAGTGTTTGCTGTACTGCTGGTGTTTGTAATGCTTTGCGGCAGTATGGCAGCGTGTGGTGAAAAGGTGGATCCCACCGACGCACCTAAGGCAACTGATGCATCCAAGGCGACAGATGCTCCAAAGGCGACGGATGCACCTGAGGAGACTGAGCCTGTCACCGAGGTGGTAGAGCTGACCATGGTAGGTGTTGATAATGCAAAGGGAGCTGACTGGAACAATACCCTTTCCTTTGCAGAGTATGAGAAGCGTCTGGGAATCAAGTTTGATGCGACTCATTACACCACCGATCAGTGGGCAAGCAAGCTGACACTGCTGTTCGCAAATGATGAGCTTCCGGATATTCTGGCGATGACAAACTCCAAGATGAGCCGTGCTGATCTGGAGAAGTATGCAGAGGATGGCTATCTCTTTGATTTTAGCCCTTATTTGGATCAGATGCCCAACCTGAAGGCAATCATGGAAAATGACCCTGCATATGCAAATGCAATCACTATGCCTGACGGAAGTATTTACGGCTTCCCCACCTACAGCAAGAGAGCTGCATCCTCTAAGCATGGCTACTACTTTATGTCTCAGAAGTGGCTGGACAACGTAGGCATGGAGCGTCCCGAGACTCTGGACGAGCTTTACCAGGTTCTGAAGGCATTTAAGGAGCAGGATGCTAACGGAAACGGAGATCCTAACGATGAGATCCCTATGGGTATGGCTGGTTCCAGCAGCTATGGTCATGAATTCCCTATTTTGTGGGCGCATGGTATTTACTCTAAGAACTATACCTATCATCTTCAGGCAGATGAAAACGGTACCGTTAGCTTGATGGATACCACTGAGAATTATAAAGACTTCCTGAAGTACATGAATAAATTATACGATGAAGAGTTGATCAACAAGGATGCTTATGTAATTTCCGGAGACGAGCTGGCGGCAATTGCAAAGGAAGACAGACTGGGCTTCAGCTCAACCTGGACTAATCGTTGTGTGGATTATACATACGATACCAATGAGTGGTATGTAGAGGTTGGTTTCACCAGCGATTACAGCCCTGAGAGAACTGTAGTTCTGGATACCAAGCTTAACACAAGCTATAATTTGGCAGCAAGTGCTGATACCAAGTATCCTGAGGCTGTTGTTAAATTTGTTGATTATTCCTTTAGCGATGAAGGAGCATTGTCAGGCGGTAACGGATACGAGGGAATTTCCTTTAGTATGAAGGAAATCGCAGGCGTTGGTGTTATTGATTATACCGGTTATTGGGAAGATAAGTACGAGAATCAGGAAATCTATCGTAACACCGTTGCAACCAACAACTCAGGATGTGCTGTATTGGCGGCAAATGAAGGTACGATCTATGCATTGCTGGAGCAGGTGGATGATGAGACCCTGCGCTCTGACGAGGTATGGGCAGTTGCTTCCTCTAACGTTTTGAGAGAAGAGGCTCTTAGAACCGATGGCCTTGTTATTGAGAATCCTTTCCCTAACCTGTATTATACAGAGGAGGAGACAAAGGAGAGAGCAACTCTGGTTACTGACATCACCAACTACTTAAATACGGCAAAGGCGAACTTCATAACCGGAGAATGGGATATTGATGCAGAATGGGATGAACATCTGGAAAAACTGAATGAAATGGGTCTGGAAAGATTGCTGGTAATTGAGCAGGCAGCTTATAGCAGATTGACTGGAAAATAAATCTGTATGACAACAGGCTGTTATTGTTGAGATAACAGCCTGTTCTTTCCAATGAAAACTGTGGTATACTGGGGAGAGAAGGGAGAGATTCCAAATATGGAGAAAAAGAAAACTGTTTTAGTGAAATTTTTTTTGACATATGTGACGATCGTAGTTCCTGTATTATTGGTCAGTATTTTTGCCACAGGTGTCATATTGAAAGAAATGTTTAAGATGGAAGAGGACATGCAATATCGTCAGCTAGTGGAAGTAAAAAATGCACTTGCGGGCGAATATGCAAATTATTATGATGAGGGAATTGTCATCGCAAGTAGAACAGAATTGCATCCAAATAAAATGCTGGGAGAACTTCGCGGTGTTCGGGAAGGTCTGGAGGTCCTGAAACTGAAAAGCTATTTTGATGGGGACATTCTGGATGTTTTCGTGACTTACGAAACAGATAAGGTTTATTCTGCAACCGGTGTTGCGCGAAAAACGGTGTATTTCCGGGATAGTCTAAATTGCAATGAGGAAAGTGTTGCCAGAGGAATCAAAGCCGTAGAGAGCAATGAGGATGCGGTAACCTTGCTTTTTGATAAACGGTCAGGAGGGAAACTGCTGTATAGCTACAAGATATATCGGCTATCAGACGGCTCCACATCAGTAAACTTTGTGATGGATTTTACCCAGCTGGAAGATTTGATTCATATTTCTGGTAAAAATCAGTACTTTGAATTGGAAACAGCAGACGGAAGCGCGATTATATTTGGTCGTGATGAAAACAGTGAGTTCTTAGTCTGTGAAGCTGAAGCCTGGAGAGCACAGACAGACATTGGACAGTATACGGCTTTTGCAGAATACATGGAAAAGCAGGGGATGGTTGTCCGGTTGTATTATGATAAAATGGCTGTTTCCATGGGACGGTGGCTGTACAAAGTTCAAGCAGTGAACATAGTGCTGGTTCTGGTGGGGCTCACCTGGTCTCTTGTTTTCTCGTGGCTGTACAGCAGAAAGCAGATGAGAGAGATTATCTTGCTGGAAAACACGGCAAAAGGAGAGAGGGATATTTCTCTGCCGTCAAGGAATGTGTATCATGATTTGCAGAGCTTGATTCTGCAGGGGGTTTATGAGAATCAGAAATTAGAAGAGAGTGTGATGGAGCATAAGGAGCAACTTCAGGGAAAAATCAAAAACATGATTTTTCATGGGTTATTTAATGAGCCTGAAAAACTGGAGCTTGCCTTCCGGGAGGTGGGGTTTGAACATGTTCCGGACTGTTTTTTTGTGGGAGCAGTCAGCGCCGAAATATCGTTACAGAGAGAGCATGTAGAGGCGCTTTTGGATCATTATCTGTGGCTTCCGGTGTTATACGAGGAAAGAGGAATTATTTTATTTTTGTGTGAGCTGCAGAGAGCAGATGAAAATCAGCTCCAGCGAAAAGCAGTCGGGGAGGAGATTCGCAGATATCTTTATCAAAAGGGAATTCATAAGATTCGCATCGGAATGAGCCAAGTGTACAGTAATCCGGCAATTATTGACTGTGCATATACAGAGGCAATACAGATGTTGGGACAGCTTTTCAAGGGGGAGGAAAAGGATTATTTTGTTTGCTGGGAAAATGGCAAACCGCAGAGTATGGTGTTATTGCCGGATAATACACTGCTTACCCAATTTGGTGGGGCATTGCGGGAGCAGGATTATGATGCGGCGGTAGAAATTTTTCACCAATTGCTGCACAGCGGCATGATCAAGGGAAGTACGCAGCAGAATAAAAATTATCTTCGATACGAGATTTTACAAAAGCTGGTACAGTACTTAAACGAAGAAAAAACCACAGATAAGCAGATCCTGTTGAAGGAGTGTATCAATATTCGTGTGGATCAGGAACGGGAATTTACAAATGCGGTGATCAATATTTTACAGAAGGCACTGCCGCAAAAAGAGAGTGACAGTTTTGGGCGTATTCTCAAGTATATTGATCAAAACTATCAAAATAGCGATTTGACTTATGAAGAGGTGGCTGAGGCCGGTGGAATCAGTAAGAATTATATCAGTAAGATGTTCCGCACAAGGTTGGGAATGTCCTATATAGAGTATATTACATTGGTAAGATTAGAAAAGGCTTGCTCGCTGCTTCGAACCACTGACGAGAAGATTGCTGCAGTGGCAGAAATGGTTGGGTATGCAAATGCAGCAAGCTTCCGCAGGGCATTTAAGATGAAATATGGAATCAGTGCATCTGATTACCGAAAAAAAGAGAACCAGTATTAATAAAATCATTCAATATGGAGGGGATAATTCGTATGAAAATTATATTTTTGGGAACCAGTCATGGTGTGCAGGCGGCAGACCGTTATTGTCAGAGTATGCTGATCGAGACGGAGCAGGGAAGCTATATCATTGATGCCGGTGCGCCGGTAATGGATTGTCTGATCAGATTGTCCTATGACTTAAAGAAAATAAAAGGAGTATTTATTTCTCATTTGCATAGTGACCATACCGATGGTCTGCTGGGACTGATTTCTCTGGCAAACTGGTATTATAAAGAAATGAAATTTGATGTGTTCATGCCGGAGCAGGGAGGCATTGATGGAGTGGGCGCGTATTTGTCCGCAGTGTTCAAAAATTCTCCGAATTATCCCAATGACAGAATACATATGCATCTGGTAGAAGAAGGGGTTATCTACGAAAACAACGGAATGAAAATCACCGCTTTCCCCACGGGACATATGGAGCATTATCAGCGCCCTGCATACGGTTATCTGTTGGAGGCGGAGGGGAAACGGCTGTATATTTCCGGTGACTTGAACGGTGCACGGATCGACTATCCGGAATTTTTGAATGAGGAACCGGTAGATGGGTTTGTGGTAGAATGTGCGCATTTCCCCGCAGAGGCTCTGGTGGAAAAATTGAGAAGCTGTAAAGCGAAATTTGTGATGCCTGTTCATGTTTGGACCTTAGATAAATATGATACCATCAAGAGCCATGCTGAGGAGCTTCCATTCGGCTTAGCGTATCCTAAGGACGGAGATTGCTTTGAAATATAATGGGCCGGGCTAAAGACCATATATCTTTATTTCAGGAGGAAGAGGAATGAATAACTACAGCAATGATCGCGCAATGGTGCGTGGAGATAAATATCGTTTTACGGTATTGACGTCCGGACTGCTCAGGTTGGAATATCAGGAAGATGGCATCTTTGAGGACAGAATGACCCAGAGAGTGGTAAACAGAAACTTCGAAGTGCCGGAATTTACAGTAAAGCATACGGAAGACCAGTTGGAGATTATCACGGAATTCCTGCATTTGAGATACAACAAAAAGCAGTTTTCCTCCAGTGGATTAGCGATTTTGGTAAATGGAAATGGTTGCTATGCAAAGTGGAACTATGGAGATGAAATATATGATCTGAAAGGAACTGCCCGTACATTAGATGGTGTAAATGGGCCGATAGCCTTGGAGCATGGTGTTCTTTCAAGCCAGGGATTCACTGTGCTGGATGACAGCTCTTCGGTCATTTTGGAAGATAACGGTTGGATCACGCCCAGAGAAAGGAAGGGAATCGATCTTTATTTCTTCGGCTATGGCCATGCTTACGAAAGGTGTCTGAAGGATTTTTACCGGCTGACCGGGCCGACACCACTGATCCCCCGCTTTGCCCTTGGGAATTGGTGGAGCCGTTATTATCCATACACGGAAGTGAGCTATCAGGAACTGGTGAGAGCGTTCGAAAAAGCAAGGGTACCGCTATCGGTGGCCGTTATCGATATGGACTGGCATCTGGTAGATATTGATCCCAAATATGGAACCGGATGGACCGGATATACATGGAATGAAGATTTATTCCCGAACTATAAGCGGTTTTTGGCTTGGCTGCATGATCGTGGGTTAAAGGTGAGTCTAAATGTGCATCCTGCGGATGGCATCAGAGGCTTTGAGAAGCAGTATCCGGAGATGGCGAAACGGATGCAGGTGGATTGGGAAAAAGAAGAACCTGTGGAATTTGATTTGACAAACCCTGAATTCATGAAGGCCTATTTTGAAATCATGTGCCATCCCTATGAAGAAGATGGTGTGGATTTCTGGTGGCTGGACTGGCAGCAGGGCGGTATCTCAAAAATGCCGGATCTGGATCCGTTGTGGATGTTGAATCACTGCTATTATCTGGACAGTAAACGAAATGGGAAGAGAGGAATAACCTTTTCCCGATATGCCGGAATCGGCAGTCATCGTTATCCCATTGGATTTTCCGGGGATACGATTGTCACATGGGAATCTCTTGATTTTCAGCCATACTTTACGGCCACCGCAAGCAACTGTGGTTACGGATGGTGGAGTCATGATATTGGCGGACATATGCTCGGCTACAAGGATGAGGAGCTGCTTACCAGATGGGTTCAGCTGGGAATATTTTCTCCGATCATGCGCTTGCACAGCAGTAACAATTCGTTTATCCATAAGGAGCCATGGATGCTTCAGCAACCTTATTCGGATATTATTTGTCATTATCTTCGGATGCGCCATGAAATGCTTCCATACTTGTATAGCATGAATGTTATTGCGGCAAGAGAAGGACAGCCCCTTGTACGGCCAATGTATTATCTGAATCCGGAGAAAAGAGAAGCTTATAAAGTGCCCAATGAGTTTTATTTCGGTACGGAACTGTTGGTGTGTCCGATTACCCAAAAAACAGATGAAAGTGGTATGGCATGCTTCCATGCATGGCTTCCGGAAGGAAAGTGGATCGATATCTTTAACGGAAGAATATACGATGGTGATCGAAAAATCACCATGGTCAGATGTATTCGGGAGATGCCTGTACTGGCAAAGGCCGGAGCCATTGTTCCCTATGGAGTTCTGCAGGAAGGGGTAAATGGAGTAGAAAACCCGGAAGAACTTAACATCAAGATTTTCGCAGGGGATAACGGATGCTTCCATATGTACGAGGATCTGGACGACAATGAAGCATGGGCAGATACCGAGTTTGCATGGGACTGGGAAAGAAAAGAATTTCGCATTAAGGCAGCCGTTGGAGCAGTGCAGTCTGTGCCGGAGAAGAGAACGTGGACGCTGGACTTCTATGGCGTAGAGTGGAACGATGCGGCAGAGGTGTGGGTAAATGGACAGAAAAATCAGTCCTTTACCTATGACAGGGAACGTAATATTCTGACGGTGAAAATCGGTGAAAAAGCCATCACGGAGGAGATTTGTGTCGCCTTATCTGTTGATGTTCAGTTTGCGGGTAATCACATTCAGGAGCAGATGGTAGAATTGTTCCGTCAGGTACAGATGATGCCCTATGACGATATGCTGAATATGGAAAGCTTGATCAAAAAGAAAACACCCATCAACCGTATGGTAAGTTTTGTAAATGAGATGAACATACCGGATCGGGCGAAGGATGGTATTTTTGAAATATTGCTTGCGGATTAGTTGATAGGAGATGGAAAAAGGAATGCTACGGAGTGCCATTTTGAATAATAAGCAAAATCTGCATACTCATACAACTTATGCCGATGGGAAGGATACGCCGGAAGAGTTAGTTCTCAAAGCGATTGAAAAGAACCTTGCTTCAATAGGCTTTTCCGAGCATTCCTATCTTTGTTATTCGACATATCCGAATCAGCTTACAGTCAATAAAATGGAGCGATACAAAAGAGAAATAAGAGAATTGAAGCGAAAATATAAAGGTAAAATTGATATATTTTGTGGATTGGAATATGATTTTTACTCTGACGTTGATACCAACGGTTTCGATTATCTTATCGGTTCTGTTCATTATCTTGATTGTAACGGAGATATTCTAACCTTTGATCGTGGGCTGAAAGAAACTTGTGATTACGTCAGGGAAAATTTCGGCAGCAGTGGGCTTACTTTTGCGAAAAAATATTTTGAGACTGTAGCGTGTCTAGCCGAACGGAAAAAAATTGATATCATCGGGCATTTTGACCTTATTACGAAAACTAATGAGGTTGGAAAAATAATAGATACTTCCGATAAGCAATATCTTGATTTGGGATATGAAGCAATTCATTCACTTAAAGGAAAAATTCCGTTTTTTGAGGTTAACACGGGAGCAATCTCACGTGGTTACAGGTCTCTGCCCTATCCCCAAATTGAATTCCTGAAGGAATTTGGAAAATGCGGTTTTGGTGCTGTTATAACCTCGGATTGCCACGACAAAAACTTTATTGATGACCATTTCGAGGAAGCGAAAGAACTTCTTTTGGCAGCTGGATTTGCTTCTAAATATATTCTTACTGACGGTGGTTTTGAGGAGGTTGGCTTATGAACCCGATAGCAATGGTCGTGTTGATATTTTCAGTTTTCGGCGCAGCAGACTATCTTTTCGGGAACAAAATCGGTGTTGGTAAGGAATTTGAAAAAGCATTCTTACTGTTTGCTCCGATGGCATTGTCAATGCTCGGAATGCTTGTTATCGCGCCGGCGGTGGGGGCGTGGCTTTCACCTGTTTTTGATGGATTTTATGATATTTTTGGTATAGATCCTTCAGTGATTCCCGCGTCGCTCTTTGCAAATGATATGGGAGGCATGATTCTTGCACAAAGTATTTGTAAAACGGAGATGATCGGTAGCTTTAACGCTTTCATAATATCCTCTATGATGGGATGCGTGATATCCTTTACGATTCCGTTTTCCCTTGGCATCGTCAGACAAACGCAGCACAAAGAACTTTTTTGGGGGTTGCTTTGTGGTATCGTTACTATTCCGATAGGCAGCTTTGTCGCCGGACTTCTCTGCGGATTGACTCCACAGGAACTGTTTATAAGTATGCTTCCTCTGATAATTTTTTCTGTTATCGTCGGAGCAATATTGATCTTCTTTCCAAAAATCTGCATAAAGTGCCTTGAGATTTTTGGCTTTTTTATGAAAATCCTGGCTATCAGCGGTCTTGTCTGCGCGGTGTTTACCTTTCTGACAAAGATCGAGATCAGTCCGTATTTCGATACCTTTGAAAACGCTGCTTTTATATGCGCTAACGCCTGCGTGACTCTTTCCGGGGCGCTGCCTTTCATGTTTATCATAACCAAGGTGTTAAACAAGCCGCTGAATAAGCTGGGTGCGTTGATCGGGATAAATGGTGTCTCCGCACTTGCTTTTCTTGGAACCTTGGTTACCAACGCATCTACTTTCGGAATCATGGACAAGATGGATAAAAAGGGTACTGTGCTGAACTCAGCATTTGCAGTCTCGGCATCATTTGTATTTGGTAGCCATCTGGCGTTTACCATGGCGTTTGACAGCAGTTATGTTGCGCCTATGATTGTTGGAAAACTTGTTTCGGGAGTTTGCGCAGTAATCCTTGCTCTTTTCTTATATAAGGACAAATCACGGGGAAATAAATAACAACAGCCGGCATCTGTTAAGGATGCCGGAGGAAAGAAAGGTGTAACATATGTTGCTGTATGTACAGGAAAACGGCTTGAATCTGGTGTTTGAATTGACAGAAGGGCAACCGGCTTATTTGCTGCACATGGGTGTAGAGCCGATGACTGAGGCACCGGATGAGACAGTAAAGGATGGCTGTCATATTCAGGAAATTCAAGTGACAGGGGAAAGTCGGTGCAATCACATGGGAGTGAGTCCCATTGGCACACTGCCCGGGCACAGAATGAATTATACAGGGCATACGGATGAGAGAAATACACTTGGTCGTATACTGAAAATTCATACAAAAGATGAAAAGACAGGACTTGCGGGCACCATGGTTTATCAGTTTTATGATGGTCTTCCGGTGATTCGATGCTGCAATATCCTGAAAAATGACGGAGCGCAGGATCTTGGTCTGGAAGTGGTCACTACTTTTGTTCAGCCTGCCGCTGCGGATGAAATCAAGGATGAGATACAGCTTTTGATCCCTCACAATGCCTGGATGGAAGAGTTACAGTGGACGGAGAATTCATTAAGTGAATTGGGCTGTCACATCTTTTCGGAAAGCTGTTCCAATAAACGAGTTCAAATTCGCAGTGCAGGCTCCTGGTCCACGGGTGAGTATCTGCCTTTGGCATGTATGCGCAATGTGACAAAAGGCACCCTGCAGTTCTGGCAGATCGAGCATAATGGGGGATGGAACTGGGAACTTCAGGAATGTATGGGGAAATTGTCGCTCATCATAACCGGACCAAATGAGATGGATCATCATTGGTGGAAGTGCTTGAAGCCGGGGGAGACATTCGAGACAGTGCCTGCGGCGATAGGAATAGTGACGGGAGATATTGATGAAGCCTTTGCGGTATTGACAACATATCGGCGCGCTATTCGCAGAAAAAATGCAGACAATCAAAATCTGCCGATTATCTTTAATGATTATATGAATTGTCTTTGGGCAGATCCGACGACGGAAAAGGAACTGCCTATGATCGATGCGGCTGCAGAAATCGGGTGTGAGTACTATTGTATAGATGCCGGTTGGTACACGGATGATGACTGGTGGCCCAATGTCGGAGAATGGCAGCCGTCAGAGAAAAGGTTTCCCGGAGGAATGGAGGAGGTAACTGCATATATTCGCAAAAAGGGGATGGTTCCCGGAATCTGGCTGGAGATAGAGTTTATGGGAACGCAATGTCCTATGGCTCGCAAGGTCGATAGAAGTTGGTTCTTTCAACGTCACGGCAAGCCGGTCATCGACAGAGATCGTTATCAATTGGATTTTCGTAATCCTGAGGTTAGGGAGTATACCCGAGGAGTTATCGATCGGCTTGTACAGAATTATGGTATCGGCTATTTTAAGATTGATTACAACACCAATGCCTTTATGGGAACAGGCTATCAGTCGGACAGTTTCGGAGACGGTCTTTTAGAGCATAACCGTGCGTATTTGCAGTGGTTGGACGAGATATTTGTGGCATATCCGGAGTTGGTGATTGAAAACTGTAGCAGCGGAGGAATGCGGATGGATTATGCCCTGCTTTCTCGGCACAGTATTCAGTCCACCAGTGATCAGACCGATTATTTGAAGTACGCATCCATAGCAGCAAATGCACCAACGGCGGTGACTCCGGAGCAGTCAGCAATATGGTCATATCCACTCAGTAATGCAACAAGAGAGCAGACCATATTTAACTGTGTCAATTCTTGTCTGATGCGGATACACCAAAGCGGAAACATGGAAGCTCTCGCTGAAGATAAAAAGGATATTGTACGTGAGGAATTTGCATTTTATCGATCGATTCGGCAGGACATTCCGAAGGCAGTGCCATTCTGGCCTCTGGGATTGGCAAAAGATGGAGATGACTGGATGGCAATGGGCCTCAGTTGGGAGAACAGAAAGGTATTGGCTGTCTGGAGAATCAAAGGAGATGATGTCTGTGAACTGTCACTTCAGCAATATAAAGGGAAAAATCTGTCGATAGATATTGTGTTCCCTAAGCAGGACAATGTGAGCAGTGTTTTGTGGGATAGGGAAAAAGGTGTCATCAAACTTGTTCTTCCGGAAGAAAAAAACGCAAGGATATTGGAGATAAGGGAACTATGAAGATAAGGGTGGTAAAAACAGTAAAAGACCATATACCTATGCAGGAAAGCGTACTGTACTCGGTGCCGGATAAGAATGGGAGGGAGCATGAATTGCTCTGTCTTGTTCCGGAGCTGGAGTATCAGGAAATAGAGGGATTTGGCGGTGCATTTACTGAGGCGGCGGCTGTGACCTTAAATAAACTCAGCAAGAAAAACAGAGATGAAATTCTTAGGCTATATTTCAGTGAGACGGATGGACTGGGATACAATGTGGGGCGTGTCCATATGAATAGTTGTGATTTTTCTGAAGGCAACTATACCTGTGTTGAGGAAAATGATCAGACACTGGAGAGTTTTCAGATTGATCGAGATAAAAGGGCTGTGATTCCAATGATTCATGAGGCCATGAAGTACGGGGAGCTTCAAATCATTATGTCACCCTGGAGTCCGCCAGCGTACATGAAAACCAGCGGAGAGATGAATCGAGGCGGTAAGCTGAAAGATGAGTATCGAGAACTTTGGTCACAATACTATGTAAAATTTATTGAGGCATATCGAAAAGAGGGAATCAATATTTGGGGGATTACGGTTCAGAATGAGCCGAAAGCTGTTCAGAAATGGGATTCCTGTATCTATACTGCAGAAGAAGAAATGGAATTTGTCAGAAATTATCTTGGCAGGAAGATGAATGATCTGGGAGTGAAAGTTTTATTCTGGGACCATAACAAGGAGCGGATCATAGAGCGGGCCAGGGTTATGCTTGGCGATGAGACAGTGAGAGAATATGTTGATGGAATTGCCTTTCACTGGTACAGCGGAGATCATTTTGAGCAGCTTGAGATGTTCAACGATTTATATCCGGGTAAGAAATTGGTGTTTACCGAAGGATGTTATGAGTACAGCAGAGGACAAGAGGATACCTATCGCATTGGCGAAACGTATGCACATGATATGATCGGTAATTTTAATCACTATTGTACCATGTTCTGTGACTGGAATTTGCTGCTCAATGATCAGGGAGGACCCAATCATGTGGGAAATTTCTGTGATGCTCCGATTATGGCTGATACGGAAACGGACAAAGTGTATTTACACGAATCCTATTATTATATCGGCCATTTCAGCAAGTATATCAAAAAGGGTGCTAAGCGGATCGGAAGCAGTAAGTGGACAGGTGATTTGGAGACAGTTTCCTTTAAGAATCCCAATGGGGATATTGTTTCGGTGGTATTGAATCGGACCGACAATGATATTCCATTCTGCTTTAGCATTAACGGAGAATTGGTGGAAACGGTTGCGCAAGGCCATTCCATCGCAACGTATATTTTTGAATAATCGGAAAGAGGAGAGAAAAGGGATGAAGAAAATGACATTTGCTTTGGCGTTCTGTAATCGTGGTTTTATGCCGGGAGAACTGATTTACGGTGCGAGAGAGGATATGATTAAGGCGGTTACAGATGCCGGATATGACTATATTGCCATGGATGCGGAGTTGACCAGATATGGCGGCATAGAGACCAGAGATGAAGGGCTTCTATATGCAAAGTGGTTAAAAGAGCATGACGGACAGTATGACGGAGTTATTTTTTCGATGCCGATTTTTGCAGACGAAAACGGTGCGATTACAGCACTCCAGGATGCAGGCGTACCTATTTTGATGCAGGCATATCCGGATGAGATTGGGAAAATGGACTTTGCGCATAGGCGAGATGCATATTGCGGAAAGTTCTCCGTAACGGATGTATTTACTCAGTATAATGTACCTTTTACGGTGATGAAGCCTCATGTGGTACATCCGCTGTCAGCGGCGTTTGCGCAGAACTTAAAGGATTTTGCCGCAATCTGCCGTGTGGTAAATGGAATGAAGCGATTTAATGTGGGCTGTATCGGTGCAAGGACTACTGCGTTTAAGACCGTCCGTTTTGATGAAATTACTTTACAGAAGTATGGCATTAATGTGGAGAGTTTTGATCTCTCTGAGTTAATGTACAAAGTTTCAAAAAAGGCAGATTGTGACGAAGTGGTTGTGGATAAAATCAAAGTCTTAGAGAATTATACCGATTTTACAAGAGTGCCGGAAGCCAACAAGGTTATGTTGGCCAAGATATCTGTTGTGCTGGATGAGTACATAGAAGAATATCACTTGGATGCATTGACTCTTCGTTGCTGGAATGAAATGGAAACTTATCTGCGTGTATGTCCATGTGTATTATTAAGTGAATTAAATGACAGAGGCATTGTGGCTTCCTGTGAAATTGATATGTGTTCCGCACTCACTATGCGTGCGATGAATCTGGCCAGTGAAGCGCCGACTGCTGTTCTGGATTGGAACAATAATTATGGTGATGATGAAAACAAAGTGATTCTGTTCCATTGCGGACCGGTAGCCCAGAAGTTGATGACCGGGAAGGGAACCGTTACCGAGCATAAGATGTTTGCTAAGAATGACCCAGGTTCCGGCTGGGGGTGTAATGAGGGCAGAATTAAGGCTTTCCCGACTACAATCTCAAACTGCCAGACAAAAGATGGGAAAATCATTGTATATGCCAGCGAAGCACAGTTTACGGAGGACCCGATCGAGGAAGGTTTCTTCGGATGCGGTGGTGTATGCGAGATCCCTGATCTGCAGAACAAGCTGATCAAACTGGCAAGAGGCGGATTTAAACATCATACTTCCGTTGGGGTAGGGCATATGAAAGAGATTTTAAAGGAGGCGCTTGTTACTTATTTGGGTTACGACTGGGTAGATATTGATTAAGAAGTATAAGGGATGATGGATAATGAAGATCGCAGGACTTGATATTGGAACTACCGGCTGCAAGCTGAGTGTGTTTGATGTTTCCGGAAAATACCTGGACAGAGCATATCAGGACTACCCGGTAAAAAGAGGGCATAGCGAGCATGAAGTAGATGCTCAGGCGATTCTTGAGAAAGTAATGTTGGTAATCCGGGAGATGGCCGCAAAATACCCGGACATTGAAGGAATAGGAGTAACCAGCTTTGGAGAAAGTTTTGTCATGACGGATGAGCAGGGGATCCCCCTGCATCCTGTCATGCTGTATACAGATCCGAGGGGGAAAGAGGAATGTGAGCAGTTGCTGCATAACATGGACAGTTTGACCTTGACCTCCATTACCGGTGTGAAGCCTCACGAGATGTACAGTATTTCCAAAATGATGTGGATCAAAAAGCATCGTCCGGAAATCTACAGGCAGGCAAGGCACATTTTTTTGATGGAAGATTTTGTGGTGTTTCATTTGACCGGAACGGCTCAGGTAGACTATTCTTTGGCTGCTCGTACCATGGCATTTGATATTTCTTCTTTGAAGTGGAGTGGAGAAATTTTTAAATTGGCGGATATAGATATGTCCCTAATGTCTGAAACAGTTCCCACCGGAACTTCTGCCGGAACTATTTTAGAGAGGATTGCAAAAAAGACCGGGTTATCGAAGGGCACGCAGATCGTGTCTGTCAGTCATGACCAGTTATCTGCTACCGTAGGAGCGGGGGTATTTACTTCGGATAAAGCTGCGGAAGGTGCCGGAACGGTAGAGTGTGTAATTCCAATTTATGATGAACTTCCTGATCTGAAGGTGATGCGCGAAGGGAATTATGCCGTGGTTCCGTATGTGATTCCCGGAAAGTATATCGCTTATGCGTTTTCGTATACCGGCGGCGCGTTGATTCAATGGTGTGTGGATACTTTAGCGAAAAAGGAAAAGGAAATTGCAGCGGAAAAAGGCGTTTCAGTTAATTTGCTGTTAGAGAGAGAGGAAACAGAGCCTACCGGGATATTGGTGCTTCCTCATTTTGCAGGAGCCGCCACGCCATACATGGATACCGGTTCCAAAGGAGCAATCGTGGGACTGACAGCTGCACATAATGTGAGTGATATTTACCGCGCTTGTATGGAAGGTGTGGTCTATGAAATGCAGATTAATATGGATTACCTAAAAGAGTCCGGTGTTTGTTTTGAAAAGATGCATGCGACCGGAGGAGGGGCAAAGTCTAAGGTGTGGATGCAGATGAAAGCAGACGTACTGAATATGCCTATCACAGCACTTGCAACGGTGGATGCCGGAACGGTGGGAAGTGCTATGCTGACAGGAATCGCAATCGGGTGTTTCCGGGATTTGGACGATGCGGCAGAACACATGGTGGAGGAAATGGAAACTTATTATCCGAGACCGGAAGTTCATAGAAAGTATATGAATGTTTATGCACGTTACAAGCAGTTGTATCATGCGGTGCGTCCGCTGGTATAATAAGAGGAGATAAAAAATGTTAGTGACTTTAAAGCAGATAATGAATTTGTGTGAGGCAAAAAGGTGTGCGGTTGGTTCGTTTAATACACCAAATTTAGAGTCCGTTATGGCAGTGATCAGTGCGGCGGAAGAACTGGACGTACCTGTCATTATCCAGCATGCTGAAGTGCATGAGGAGCTTATGCCAATCGGCATCATAGGTCCGATTATGATTGAGATGGCAAAGCGGGCAAAGGTGCCGGTATGTGTTCATTTGGATCATGGTGAAAATCTGGACTATGTTTGCAGGGCATTGGATCTGGGATTTACTTCTGTTATGTATGATGGTTCTGTTTTGCCTTTTGAGGAAAATTTGGCCAATACAAAGATGGTGGTTGCTTTTGCAAAACAGACAGGTGCTTCGGTAGAAGCAGAAATCGGTTGCATGGGCAAGCGTGAGAACGGCAGCGGAAGTGTGGGAAATGGACTGGATCCGGATAAAGTGTATACTAATCCGGAGCAGGCGAGAATTTTTGTGGAAGAGACAGGAATCGATGCGTTGGCGTGTTCGTTCGGAACTACTCATGGGGTGTATTTGACGAAACCAAAGCTGGATTTTAGCGTGGTAGAAAATGTCAGAAAGGAAGTGAATATTCCAGTAGTCATGCATGGCGGTTCCGGTGTCAGTGAAGAGGATTTCAGAAAAGCGATAACAAGCGGTGTCCGCAAGATAAATTATTATACATACATGGCTATGGCAGGAGGGGGAATCATTGCGGAGAAACTCTGTTTGGGAAGTGCTCTGACTGAACAGGAGTGTAAGGGTGAATCTTCATTGGCTGAAGGAAAATCGAACAAGCCTGTCATGTATCACGATATTGTGTCTTGGGGAACGCAGGCGATGAAAGAGAACTGCAAGAAGGCAATGATTTTATTCGCGATGAAAGAGATGTAGGAGAATGGAAGAATGAATCCTTATATTGGACATGATACGCAATATTACGGAGTGGAAGAACACAGGCTCGTTGGCGGTAAGGGCAATGGTATGCGTTTGTTTGAAGTCAACAATGGCAGAGGACTGGAATTGGTCGTGTCCCCGGATCGTTGCGGGGATATTACCAGGTTGAAGTTTAAAGGAATCAATTTAAGCTATATGTCACCATGCGGGTATGTGGCACCGTCTTATTATGACCGCGTGGATAATCATTGGCTGAAGTCTTTTACCGCAGGCTTTTTGACTACCTGTGGATTGGAAACAGTGGGAACACCAAGTATGGATGAGGGAGAAAACTTTCCATTGCATGGATCAATTGCCAACCAGCCCTGTGAGATCGCCTATTGGACTGAAGATGAAGAGTACCTAAAGGTTCATACACTGGTGAAGGATGAAGTTATATTTGCACGCAAACTTCGCTTGGAGCGCACAATCAAAGTGTCCAAGAAAGTAAATGAGTTTCAAATTTGTGATAACATAATCAATACTGGTGACACAACGGAGCCGATAGAAATACTGTATCATATGAATATGGGGTATCCTTTATTAGACGAAGACAGCGTGATTGCAATTTCGGCAGAAAAAGTTGTGCCGAGAGATGAACATGCAGCGGAGGATATCGTAAACTGGATGCATATGCAGAAACCAACGCCTGGATATAAGGAACGATGCTATTATCATAAATTTGCGGATAAAAATGGTGTCGCAGAGATATATCAGCCGAAATGTGACGTCGGGCTTTCTATTCAGTTTAATGCGGAAGAACTGGATGGATTTGTCGAGTGGAAAATGATGGGCATCAGAGATTATGTTCTTGGGTTGGAGTGTGGCAATTGCTATCCAGATGGTCGCAAGGCCATGCGCGAAAGCGGCATGCTAAAATTTTTAGCACCGGGAGAAAGTAAGTGCTATACCTTTAAGGTGAATGTGTTCACAAAGTTATAATTAAATACCGAAAATACGACCTCCTGATGAAGTGCGTTTTATTCAGAGAAAATATCATGCACAAAGTTGGGAGGTTTTTATTTGCTGGGATAACCAAAGACACTTCAGGTTGCGCAGATGCAAAGCCAGGTTGGTTGCGTTTTCTTCAAAAACTGATATGATTGTATTAAGGTTAAACAGTTACACAATACGGTCAATCCGTATATTGCAGATGTCATCGGAAAGGAAATCACATGAGCTTTGCTGAAAACTTAAAACACATCAGAAAAAAACGCAACATTACCCAGGAACAACTGGCAGACATATTATCTGTGTCAAGACAAGCCATCTCCAAGTGGGAGTCGGGGTTTGGATTCCCGGAAACGGAGAAATTGCTGATCATTTCCAGAGAATTGAATGTTTCTTTGGACTATCTGTTCTCGGAGAGATGTCATATGGTAAGATCAGAAAATACGCAGCGCGTCTCAAAGATTGATACCTACCTGAATTGCGCGGAGGTTTTTGCCTACAGAAGTACCTGTCTGAAGCGAAAATACGGTGCGGTTGTGGTGAAAGACGATGTGGTTATCTCCACCGGTTATAACGGAGCCCCCAGGGGATTTGAACACTGTTCTGATCTGGGCGTTTGTCCCCGGATCGATCAAAATATGCATCAGGGAGAGGGGTATGGAATATGCAGAGCCATCCATGCGGAGGAAAATGCATTGCTCAACTGTTCCCGCCAGCAGACCATGGGAGCGGATCTGTATCTGGTGAGTATAAATCCGAAGGATAATTCCATCAATGAATCGAAACCATGTCCGCTGTGTGCAAGGCTGATCATTCAGGCGGGAATTAACAACGTCTATATCAGAGTGGGAGAGGGAGCTGAGAATTACATTGTGGTTCCGGCGAAAGAACTGACGTGGGTAAGACGGACAGATCTTGGTGTGATATCGACAAGGGGCGAAAATGGTGGGTAATCAATGGGTGCTGATTAAAAAAGCAGAGGCCTTACAGCCCCTGCTCAAACTCCTTAATAAACTTCACCAGCGCCTCAACGCCCTCATAGGGCATCGCGTTGTAGATGGAAGCTCTCATGCCGCCGACAGAGCGGTGGCCCTTCAGATTGGCAAATCCTGCCGCAGCGCTCTCCTTGGCAAACTTGGCATTTACGGCATCGTCCTCCGCGCGGAAGGTCACATTCATCATGGAACGGCTCTCGGGAGAGTTGGGATTTTTGAAAATCTTGCTCTCCTCCAGACACTGATACAGCAGATCTGCTTTCTTCCGGTTCATCTCGGCCATCACCTCGAGGCCGCCCAGAGACTCGATCCACTCAAACACCAGCTTGCACATGTAGATGGGATAGCAGGGCGGTGTGTTGTACATGGACTCGTTCTTCGCCATGATGGAATAGTTGCACATGGTGGGAACGTAGGCGGGCAGATCGGTGCGGATCAGATCGTCGCGGATGATCACGATAGTCAGACCGGCGGGGGCGATGTTTTTCTGCGCGCCGGCGTAGATTACGCCGAACTTGGTCACATCGATGGGCTCCGACGCGATGCAGGAGCTCAAGTCAGCCACCAGCGGAACATTGCCGGTGTCGGGGATGTAATCCCACTTGGTGCCGAAGATGGTATTGTTAAAGCAGATGTGCACATAATCTGCCTCGGGATCCAGCTTTAATTCCTCCTGACGGGGAATGCGGGTGAAATTCTCTGCCTTGGTGGTGGCTGCCAGATTGGCCTGACCGTACTTCTGAGCCTCCTCGTAGGCTTTTCCGGAGAACTGGCCGGTCACAATGTAGTCAGCTTTGCCGGTCTTCATCAGGTTCATGGGGATCATGGCAAACTGAAGGGAGGCTCCGCCCTGAAGGAAGAGCACCCGGTAATTGTCCGGAATATTCATCACGCGGCGCATCGCAGCCTCAGCGCCCTTGATAATGGCATCATAAACGGGGGAACGGTGGCTCATCTCCATGACTCTCATGCCGCTACCCTCATAGTTCATCATTTCAGCCTGCGCTTTTTCCAGCACAGGAACGGGGAGCATGGAGGGGCCGGCGCTGAAATTGAAAATTCGGTTATACATAAGGGAACCTCCTGAGAAATTAAATGTATTGCGTTAAAGTATACACCTTGTAACGCGATAAAGCAACTGTTTTTTTCCTTTTCTTATTAAGTCTATGATATGAGAACCAAACCCTTTTTGAGACAACCGCATCAATATTTCGGGCTGAATTGCTGCACCTTTTTGGGTGTGACCGGAAAAATGGACTTCCCAAACGGTTAAGTCTGTGGTATACTACCATCAAAGCATTTGTTCTTCATATTCTCGGCGTACAGCCATTCTGATTTTTTCTATAAGTCATTTCAACAAGAACATTCAATGCTTGGATATCCACAAAAGCAGGAAGGTTCTTGAGCAAATGACAGGAGTTTGTGAGAACTGCATCCTGCGTCATATTAAAGGAGGTAGTTTATGGTAGGAGAAGAAATTGGAGTTCCTGTGCGCAATTATAAGGATTCAGTATTTCGGATGCTGTTCAGTGAGAAGCATACCTTGCTTGGACTGTACAATGCGTTGAATGGTACGGAATATGCTGACCCGGATGAGTTGGAGATCAACACACTGAAAAATGCGATTTATTTGGGCAGAAAAAATGATATTTCTTTCATTATACAGAGTCAGCTGTATTTATATGAGCATCAGTCCACGGCAAATCCGAATATGCCCTTGAGAAATTTGTTTTATCTGGCAGAATTGTACACAAGGATGACGGACGAGGAGAATCTGCACGGTAGCAGGAAAGTCTTTGTGCCAAGGCCCCATTTTATTGTGTTTTATAATGGCACAGACAGGCAGCCGGAGAGACAGACGTTGAAATTGTCAGAGGCATTTTTGCCGTTGGAAGCGAATGAACCGACACCACCGGATGTGGAACTGAAGACACTGTTTATCAATATAAATAAGGGTTGTAATGAGGAACTGAAGAAAAACTGTCAGGATCTGTATGGATATATGATCTATGTGGACAGAGTGAGGGAAAACGCAAAGAAATATTCGCTGGAGCTTGCAGTGGAGTTGGCCATAGATTCTTGTATTAGAGAAGGTATCTTGAAAAACTTCTTGTCAAAACGTCGGGCAGAGGTGATGAGCATGAGTATATATGAATATGATCAGGAGAAGCATTTTCGTCAGATAGCGGAGGATAGTCGTTCTGAGGGCTGGAATGATGGTCGGGCGGTTGGAAAAGCTGAAGGAAAAGCAGAGATGATCGTTTATATTCTGCGTGAACGTGGAGAAGTGTCGCAGGAGTTGGTTCGGGAAATTATGTCAGAGAGGGATCTGAATAAATTAGAGATATGGTTTAAACTGGCGTTGAAGGTTGATACAGTTGACCGGTTTGTGCAGGAAATGAGTGGATAATGATATTGGGTCAATCTGTTTTTGATGACGACATCATTGATATATTTATTATATTAGAAAGAGTACACGGAGGATTGCCATGAGCTACGCAGATGAGATGTTTATCACAACATGTAAGGATATTTTGGAGAACGGTTTTTGGGACACTGATCTGGAGGTGCGCCCCCGCTGGGAGGACGGCACTCCCGCCCACACCGTTAAGAAATTTGGTGTAGTAAACCGCTATGATCTGAGCAAGGAGTTTCCTGCTGTGACGATCCGCCGCACTGCGTTTAAGTCCGCCATCGACGAGATGCTGTGGATCTGGCAGAAAAAGTCCAACCGTGTGGCAGAGCTGAACAGTCATGTGTGGGATTCCTGGACCGACGAAAACGGTACCATCGGGAAGGCCTACGGCTATCAGCTGGGCGTGAAGCATCATTATAAAGAGGGCGAGTTCGATCAGGTTGACCGTGTTCTCTACGACCTGAAGAACAATCCTGCCAGCCGCCGCATTATGACCAATATTTACAATCACCATGATCTGAGCGAGATGGGGCTGTACCCCTGCGCTTACAGCATGACCTTCAACGTGACCGGAAACAAGTTGAACGGTATTCTGAATCAGCGCTCCCAGGATATGCTGACCGCAAACAACTGGAATGTGCTCCAGTACGCTGTGTTGCTGTGCATGTTTGCGCAGGTGTCCGGTTTTGAGCCCGGTGAGCTGGTGCATGTGATCGCGGACTGCCATATCTACGACAGACATATTCCCATGGTGGAGGAGCTGTTGAAGAGAGATCCCTACGATGCTCCTAAATTTGAGATGGACAAGACCATCGACGATTTCTATAAATTTACCGTGGACAGCTTCAAGCTGAGCGATTACAAGTATCACAAATTTGATCAAAAAATTCCTGTAGCGATTTAGCGATAAAAGTAAGCCATGCGGCTGTGTGAACACTGTGCTTGCACAGATGTTCATACAGACATATGGCGCCTGAACGGTATGAGCAAGAAGGACGCCAGTCCGGATTGCGAATATTGGGCAGTGGGTCGAGAGAGTGCGAAGCACGTAGCGACCCGCTTTTAAGTAAGCCATGCGGCTGTGTGAACACTGTGCTTGCACGGTGTGACAGACTTTTATCAAGAGAAAAAGAGGTGTATCAATATGAACTTAATTGTAGCGGTAGACGAGAACTGGGCTATCGGAAGAAACGGCGACCTGTTAGCCCACATGAAAGAAGATATGAAGTTTTTCCGCGCCACCACTAAGGATCATGTGGTGCTGATGGGACGCAAAACCCTGGACAGCTTCCCCGGCGGAAATCCCTTAAAGAATCGCACGAATATCGTTCTGACAGCGAATCCCGATTTTCAGCGGGAGGGCGTGATCGTAGTGCACAGCATTGAGGAATTGCTTGCTGAGGCGAAGAAGTATCCTGCCGAGGAACTGTTTGTGATCGGCGGCGGCCGCGTGTATAAGGAGATGCTGCCTTACTGCACAAAGGCCTATGTGACCCACGTACACAAAGCATTCGACGACGCGGACACCTGGTTCCCGAATCTTTCGGAGGACAGTGAGTGGAAATTGACCGAGACCGGAGCTACATTCTCGCAGGACGACTTCACTTATACCTTCACGACATATGAGCGGGTGAAGTGATTCCAGTGGGAATAAAATTGTAAAAATGGAACGCGGTTGACACGTTTGACGTGGCAGTATGTGTTGCGAAATACAGGTTTGTGTATTTTAACAGAATATTCACTGTAATTTTTTGTCGATTTGTCGTCTCGGCAAATTGACAAAAGGCAGTGAATCGTGGTATGCTTATATAGATAGGTTTATGTGTTGATGTCTGCCCTGCAGGGCATAAAAATGGAGGAACGACATGACGTATTTACTGAAAAATGGACAGGTTTATATGAACCACCAGATCACCAAGGCTGATATTTGTATTGAAAACGGACATATTATTTCTATTTCTCCCGAGATCACATCTTCTGCAGGAGATTTTTTTATAATTGATTGTTCTGATAAATTGATCGTTCCCGGACTCATTGATGTACATGTGCATTTGAGAGAGCCGGGATTTTTGTATAAGGAGGACGTGGAGAGCGGCACCCGTGCGGCGGCCCGCGGCGGTTACACCTGCGTCTGCGCCATGCCGAACTTAAATCCGGTGCCGGATGATATGGAGACGCTGCAACTGGAGCTGGATGCCATCGAGGAGAAGGCGCTGATCTACGTTTCGCCCTACGGAGCCATCACCAAGGGCGAGAAGGGCGAGGAGCTGGCTGACCTGGAGGCCATGGCACCTTATGTGGTGGGCTTCTCCGACGACGGCCGGGGTGTGCAGGATGAGGAGATGATGCGTGTGGCTATGAAGAGAGCCAAGGCGCTGGGCATGCCCATCGTGGCACACTGCGAGGACAATTCCCTGCTCCACGGCGGCTACATTCACGACGGCGAGTATGCGAAGACCCACGGCCATAGAGGCATCTGCTCCGAGAGTGAGTGGGGCCCCATTGCCAGAGATGTGAAGCTGGTGGAGGAGATCGGTGTGGATTATCACGTTTGCCACGTGTCCGCGAAGGAGAGCGTGGAGGTGATCCGCAAGGCGAAAGCTGCGGGCGTGAATATCACCTGCGAGACCGGCCCCCATTACCTGACGATGAACGATTCCATGCTGCAGGAGGACGGCAGATTTAAGATGAATCCTCCGATCCGCGGCGAGGAGGACCGCCTGGCTCTGATCGAGGGCATCAAGGACGGCACGGTGGATATGATCGCCACCGACCATGCGCCCCATTCCGCTGAGGAGAAGGGCAAGGGGCTGGAGAAGAGCCTGATGGGCGTGGTTGGTCTGGAGACTGCCTTCGCCAAGTGTTATACCGAGCTGGTAAAGAAAAATGTGATCACGCTGGAAAAGCTGATCGAGCTGATGCATGACAATCCAAAGAAGCGTTTCGGGCTTGGCACCGAGATCGCGGTGGGAGAGCCTGCCGATCTGGCGGTGTTCGACCTTGAGCGCAAGTATGTGATCGACCCGGAGTCCTTCATGACGAAGGGCAGAAGCACTCCTTTTGCCGGTGATGAGGTTCACGGTGACTGTGTGCTGACCATGGTGGACGGCGAGATCGTATGGCAGGCGGCATTTATGGGACGGCGGTAAGGTCAAATGTGGCAGGTATTGCGCCATATCAGTCATTGGGCTTTGAAACCGACGGATATGTGTACATAAACCGGAAGGGCGGAGAAGTATTGATTTACTTGAAAGCGTCGGTTTGAAGTACAGAGAAGAATAAATTAACAGGAGAGAGATAGATGAAACAGGGATTATACAAAATCGTATCCAACGAAGCCCTGACCAGCAGTGTGTACCGCATGGTACTGGAGGGAGACACCTCCGCCATCACTGCGCCGGGCCAGTTTGTGAATCTTAAGCTGGATGGCATGTTCCTTCGCCGTCCGATTTCGGTGTGCGATTACAGCGACACAACCATCACCCTGATCTACAAGACTGTGGGAATGGGCACCGAGGCCATGAGCGAGCTGCCCGTCGGCACCGTTCTGGACGTGCTGACCGGTCTTGGCAATGGCTACAATACCGCGAAGAGCGGAGATCGGCCTCTGCTGATCGGCGGCGGCGTGGGTGTGCCTCCCATGTACAGACTGTGCAAGGAGCTGATCGCCGAGGGCAAGCACCCCAGAGTGATCCTCGGCTTTAATACCCCGGAAGAGATTTTCTACTATGAGGAGTTCAGAGCATTGTTCGCCGAGGCAGGCCTTCTGGCTGAGGGCGCGGACGCGGCGACAGGCCCCGTACATATCGCGACTGCTGACGGCAGTGTGGGTGTGAAGGGATTCGTCACTGATGTGATGAAGGACATCAGCGACTATACCTATTTCTTTACCTGCGGCCCCTGTCCCATGTTCAAGGCTATTGAGCGTGTGGCAGTGACCAGCGGCCAGTACAGCTTCGAGGAGCGCATGGGCTGCGGTTTCGGCGCGTGCATGGGCTGCAGCTGCAAGACCAAATACGGCAACAAGCGTATCTGCAAGGATGGCCCTGTGCTGGAGAGGGAGGAAATCATATGGTAAACACAAAGGTAAATTTATGTGGACTCACGCTGGACAACCCGGTGATCCCGGCCAGCGGTACCTTCGGCTACGGCTACGAGTTTGCAGAACTTTATGATATCAATTGTCTGGGAACCTTTTCCTTCAAGGGAACCACAAAGGATCCCCGTTTCGGAAATCCCACCCCCCGTATCGCGGAGTGCCCTGACGGCATGATCAACGCGGTGGGACTGCAGAATCCTGGCGTGGAGAGGGTTATCGCCGAGGAACTTCCCAAATTAAAGCAGTGCTTCCACAAGCCGGTGATGGCAAACATCAGCGGATTCTCCGTGGAGGATTATGTATACACCTGCGAAAAGCTGGACAAAGAGGAGCAGGTGGGCTGGCTGGAGGTAAACATCAGCTGTCCCAATGTTCACGGAGGCGGAATGGCCTTCGGAACCAGCCCTGACGCGGCTGCAGAGGTGACCAGAGCCGTGAAGGCGGTGACCACCAAGCCTGTCATTGTGAAGCTGAGCCCTAATGTAACTTCCATCACTGACATTGCGGCGGCGGTGGAGTCGGCGGGAGCGGACGGTATCAGTCTGATCAACACTCTGCTGGGCATGCGCATTGACTTAAAGACCAAGAGACCGGTGATCGCCAACAAGATGGGCGGATTCTCCGGACATGCGATCCTGCCGGTGGCACTTCGCATGGTGTATCAGGTGTATGAGACTGTAAAGATCCCGATCGTGGGAATCGGCGGTGTGTCCACAGCTGAGGAAGTGATTGAGATGATGCTGGCAGGTGCGACGGCGGTGGAGATCGGTGCAGCCAATCTGGTGAATCCCTATGTTTGCCGCGACATCGTGGAAAAACTGCCGGAAGTAATGAGTAAATACCGGATAAATTCCTTATCCGAGATCATAGGAGGTGCCCACTAATGGGAAAAGATGTTATTGTAGCCTGCGATTTCAGCAGCAAAGCAGAAGTGATGAGTTTTTTGGATAAATTCACGGAGGAGAAGCCTTTCGTGAAGATTGGCATGGAGCTGTACTACGCAGAAGGTCCTGCCATCGTTCGTGAGATCAAGGAGAGAGGACACAAGATCTTCCTCGACCTGAAGCTTCACGACATCCCCAACACCGTAAAGAAGTCCATGTCTGTACTGTCCAGACTGGATGTGGATATGACCAACCTGCATGCGGCAGGTACCGTTGCCATGATGGAGGCTGCTGTTGAGGGCCTGACCCGTCCCGACGGAACCAGACCGATGCTGATCGCGGTTACCCAGCTGACTTCCACCAGCCAGGAGCGCATGGAAAGCGACCTGCTGATCGAGAAGCCTCTGGACGAGGTAGTTATGCACTATGCTTCCTGCGCAAAGAAGGCAGGACTGGACGGAATCGTTTGCTCACCCCTGGAGGCAGGCAAGGTTCATGACCGCTGCGGCGAGAACTTCGTGACTGTAACTCCCGGCGTGCGCTTCGCTGACGGCGAGGTTGGCGATCAGGTTCGTGTGACCACTCCCGCGAAGGCGAAGGAGATCGGCTCCGATTACATCGTAGTTGGCAGACCCATCACCGCTGCGGCAGATCCCGTAGCAGCATACAGAAGATGCGTAGCTGAGTTTGTAGGTTAATAAATATACATTTTGGAGGGATTTTACCATGGAGAGATTAATTGCAAAAGATTTGTTATCGATCAAGGCTGTATTTTTCAGCCCCGACAAGCCCTTTACCTGGGCGAGCGGAATCAAGAGCCCCGTTTACTGTGACAACCGTCTGATCCTGACCGCTCCCGCAGTGAGAAACGACGTTGAGAGCGCTCTGGCAGAGCAGGTAAAGAAGCTCTACCCCGAGTGTGACGTTCTGATGGGAACCAGCACCGCAGGTATCGCTCACGCTGCTATTGTTGGACATATGCTGGGCATGCCCATGGGTTATGTTCGTTCCGGCGCTAAGGATCACGGACGTCAGAACCAGATCGAGGGTCGTCTGGAGCCCGGTCAGAAGGTTGTGGTCATCGAGGACCTGATCTCCACCGCAGGCAGTGCCATCGAGGTAGTAAACGTACTTCGCGAGGCAGGTGCAGAGGTTCTGGGTATCATCAGTATCTTTACCTACGGCATGAAGAAGGGCCTTGACCGTCTGGCAGCAGCAAACGTTGAAAACCACAGCCTGACCAACTTTGACGTGATCGCAGAGGTTGCAGCGGAGGAGGGCTACATCAAGCCTGAGGACATTGAGCGTCTGATCGCATTCCGCAACAACCCTTCCGATGAGAGCTGGATTGGAGGCAATAAATAAATGAGAAGCCTGATCAGTATTCTGGATCTGTCTGTCGAGGAGATCGATGAGCTGATTGCAGTGGCCAACGACATCATCGACAATCCGAAAAAGTATGCAGAGAAGTGCCACGGCAAGAAGCTGGCCACTCTGTTTTTTGAGCCCTCCACCCGTACCCGCTTAAGCTTTGAGGCGGCGATGTACGAGCTGGGCGGAAATGTTCTGGGCTTTTCCGAGGCGCAGAGCAGTTCTGCGGCCAAGGGCGAGAGCGTAGCTGACACGGTTCGCACCGTGAGCTGTTATGCAGATATTATTGCGATGCGTCATCCCAAGGAGGGCGCACCTCTGGTTGCCTCCATGAAGGCGACTGTGCCGATCATCAACGCAGGCGACGGCGGACACAATCACCCCACCCAGACCCTGACCGATCTGCTGACCATTCAGCGTGAGAAGGGCAGACTGAATAATTTGACTGTTGGTTTCTGCGGTGACTTGAAGTTTGGCCGCACCGTGCACTCCCTGATCGAGGCACTGTCCCGGTACACCGGCATCAAGATCATCCTGATCTCCCCCGATGAGCTGAAGCTTCCCAGCTATGTGAAGCAGGATGTTCTGAAGAAGCATAACATTGAGTATGTACAGACCACCGACCTGGAGGCAGTGATGCCCGAGCTGGATATCCTGTACATGACCAGAGTGCAGAGAGAGCGTTTCTTCAACGAGGAGGATTATCTCCGTTTGAAGGACAGCTATATTCTGACACCGGAGAAGTTAAAGACAGCAAAGTCTGATTTGGCGATCCTTCACCCGCTGCCCCGTGTAAACGAGATCGCGGTTGCCATCGACGACGATCCCAGAGCCTGCTATTTCCGCCAGGTTCTGAACGGAAAGTTTGTGAGAATGGCACTGATTCTGAAGCTGCTGGAGGAGAACTCATGAATATAGATTCCATTAAGAATGGTGTTGTAATTGACCATATCAAGGCAGGGGAGGGAATGAAGATCTACCACTTCCTTAACCTGGACAAGCAGGATTGCACGGTTGCGATCATCAAAAACGCGACCAGCAAGCAGATGGGCCGCAAGGACATTATCAAGGTGGATTCCTTTATCGACCTGAATGCGCTGGGCTACATCGACCCCAACATCACCATCAACGTGATCAAGGATGGCGTGCGAGTAGAAAAATATCATCCGGAGCTTCCGGCGAAGATCATCAATGTTGTTCGCTGCAAGAATCCCCGCTGCATCACCACCACGGAGCAGGAACTGCCCCATGTGTTTAAGCTGACGGATGCAGAAAATCAGGTTTATCGCTGTATTTACTGCGAGACAAAGGCTGATAAATAAGCGTGGCTTATAAAAAGGCCGAGAAAATACCCTAGATGAACCTCTTGACTGACCTGAGCGGATGAGTTAAAATAAAGCTCGTTGCGTAAGACATTCCTGCAACTGACGGAGAAGTGGAGTTTACCACGTGGGAGCAGGAGTGAATATGGATGTCGACCGTCTGGGCAGTTCTATCCATAGGGGTAGGACTGCCCATAACTATTTAACGATGAAAACTCCGGACGCGATGCCATGAAGCTGTGCCTGTACTCTTGAATGGCATACACCGGACGGATTAAACGAAACAATCGGTTTTTATCGTACGGAAAAGAAGGAGAAGAACATGAAAAAAGTCGGAATCATCATGGGAAGTGACAGTGATCTTCCCGTTGTAGAAAAAGCGATCACCACGCTGAAGGAGTATGGTGTGCCCACCGAGGTACATGTATACTCTGCTCATCGCACCCCGGTGGAGGCGAAGGAGTTTGCAGCAAACGCCAGAGCAAACGGTTTTGGCGCGCTGATCGCAGCGGCTGGCAAGGCTGCACATCTGGCGGGCGCTATCGCTGCCAACAGTACACTGCCGGTCATCGGTATCCCCGTCAAGTCTTCCACACTGGACGGTCTGGATGCACTGCTTTCCACCGTACAGATGCCCTCCGGTATTCCTGTAGCTACCGTAGCCATCGACGGCGCTGCAAATGCGGCACTGCTGGCCATCCAGATCCTTGCCGTATCCGATGAGGAGCTGGCGGAGAAGCTGATGGTTGCCAGAGCGAAGGCGGCAGAGAAGGTGCTGGAAAAGAATGCAGAGATTGAGAAGAGATTCCAGTAGTTTTAAAAAAAGCGATAAAAGGTCGAAGAATAAAAAGAGTGATGGAACAAGAACCCAATAGTAGTAAAATGAAAATCTTGGTTATCGGTATCACGGTGAAAACCTTCTATGGATGGATTAGAGGTATTGAAAGGAGAAACAAATGAAAAGTTACAGTGAAAGCTACAAAGAGGCCGGTGTTGATATTACCGCCGGTTACAAGGCAGTGGAACTGATGAAGAAGCATATTGCCCGCACCCGCAACGAGGGTTGCCTGGATGACGTGGGCGGTTTTGGCGGCTGTTTTGGTCTGCCCATTGCCGGTATGGAGGAGCCCGTTCTGGTTTCCGGTACCGACGGCTGCGGCACCAAGGTTAAGCTGGCCATCCTGATGGATAAGCACGACACCATCGGCATCGACGCGGTTGCGATGTGTGTCAATGACATTATCTGTGTCGGCGCAAAACCCCTGTTCTTCCTGGACTACATTGCCTGCGGCAAGAACGTTCCCGAGAAGATCGCTCAGATTGTTGGCGGTGTGGCAGAGGGCTGTGTACAGTCCGGCGCAGCGCTGATCGGCGGTGAGACCGCTGAGCATCCCGGCATGATGCCCGTGGACGATTACGATCTGGCCGGATTTGCAGTCGGCATCGTGGATAAGAAGAAAATTCTGGACAATTCCAAGATGGCAGCAGGTGATGTGGTGATCGCACTGCCCTCCACCGGTATCCACTCCAACGGATTCTCCCTGATCCGCAAGGTATTTGATATCGATAATAACAACCCCGAGCTGTACGTTCCCCGCGAGGAGCTGGGCGGCAAGACCATCGGGGAGACCCTGCTGACCCCCACCAAGATTTATGTAAAGCCTGTGCTGGCGCTGCTTGAGGCAGTGACCGTCAAGGGTATTTCCCATATCACCGGCGGCGGCTTCTATGAGAATATTCCGAGAAGTATCCCCAAGGGCCTGGGCGCAAAGATTGACAGGAGTGCCATCAAGGTGCTGCCCATCTTTGATCTGATCGCAAAGACCGGAAACATTCCGGAGCGAGACATGTTCAATACTTACAACATGGGTGTCGGTATGAGCGTTGTTGTGGCGAAGGAGGATGCTGATAAGGCAGTTGAGGTACTCAAGGCAAACGACATTGACGCTTACGTGATCGGCGAGATCGTAGAGTCTGAAGAGGGCGTGACCATATGTTAAAAGCAAGAATAGCCGTGCTGGTGTCCGGCGGCGGCACCAACCTGCAGGCGCTGATCGACGCGCAGAAGAGCGGTGTCCTGGCGAGCGGCGAGATCGTCTTCGTGGTGGCCAACGTGAAGGATGCCTACGCACTGGAGCGTGCGGCCAAGGCCGGCATCGAGGGCATGACTGTGCTCCGCAAGGAATGCGGCGGCCAGGAGGCCTTCGAGGATAAGCTGATCGAGCTTTTCGAGGAGAGAAGCATTGATCTGATCGTTCTGGCCGGATTCCTGAGCATCCTCACCGAAAAGTTCACCAGCCATTATGCAAACCGGATCATCAATATTCATCCGGCGCTGATCCCTTCCTTCTGCGGAAAGGGCATGTACGGACTTCACGTTCACGAGGCTGCATTGTCCTACGGCGTGAAGGTGACCGGTGCGACGGTGCACTATGTCAACGAGATTCCCGACGGCGGAAAGATCATCATGCAGAAGGCAGTGAATGTGGAGGATGGGGACACCCCCGAGGTACTGCAGCGCAGAGTCATGGAGCAGGCAGAGTGGATCATTCTGCCCGCGTCCACCGAGAAAGTCTGTGCGGAACTAGTGAGAGCAGAGTGATATGAAGCGGTTTCGCTTCGGAACGGAGGAGAAGATGAAAAATGTGCTGCTGATTGGAGATTCGATTCGCATCGGTTACGATAAAGCAGTCAAAAACACGATAGGTAACAGGGCAAATGTATATTTTCCGGAGGAAAACTGTCGATTTGCCTCATATGTCTTGCGTTATCTTCACGAGTACAAGGGAATACTGGGAGATCATCCGGTGGATGTACTTCACTGGAACGCTGGACTTTGGGATTGCCTGCGTTTGTTTGGAGAGGAACCGCAGACACCGATAGATGTCTATGCCTACTATATTGATCGCATCTGTATGCGTATTCAGAAGCTCTTCCCCGGTGCTAAGGTGATTTTTGCAACCTCCACAAGTGTACAGTCTGAGCTGATGGAGCCTGATTTCAAGCGTTACAACGAGGAAATTGAGGCCTATAACGCGGCAGCGGTAGAGGTGGTATCAAAATATGGCTTTCAGGTCAATGACCTTTATGCGGCATCGATCACGCTTCCGGCTGAAGCCCACTCGGATCCGGTGCATTACTATACCTCTATGGGGACGAAATGCTTTACGGAGCAGGTACTTTCCTATCTTCTCCCGGCACTTGATATTGATGAAGAACTGGAGTATAGAGAAGTTCTGCACATCAAAAAACCGATTGGCATTTAGGGTTTATCCTGAGATGCTTCCGAAGAAACAATGATTTATAGAAAAGTGAGCGCCGCCGATGCTGACGGCAGAATGGAGTAAACATGGATATTTACGCAGTAAACCAGTTGAGTGATTTGTTGAGCAGCAATACTTATCCCGGCCGCGGTATCGTGATTGGTAAGACCGCAGACGGAAAGAAGGCAGCAGTGGCTTATTTCATCATGGGCCGTAGCGTGAACAGCCGCAACCGCGTGTTTGTGGAGGTCGGTGAGGATATGAAGACGGAGGCTTTCGATCCTTCCAAGATGGAGGATCCCTCCCTGATCATCTACTATCCGGTTCGCAAGCTGGATAATCACCTGATCGTGACCAACGGAGATCAGACCGACACCATCTACAACGGCCTGAAGGAGGGCAAGACCTTCTCAGCAGCGCTGGAGACCCGCGAGTTTGAGCCCGACGGTCCCAACTGGACTCCCCGTATCAGTGGTATGCTGGACTTCGCTGACGGCGATTTCACCTACCAGATGAGCATCTTGAAGAGTGCAGATGCGGAAGGAACCGCTTGCAATCGCTTCACCTATTCCTACGCACCGAAGAGTGGTCTGGGCCATTTCATCCACACCTATGTGTGCGATGGAAACCCGATTCCCACCTTCCAGGGCGAGCCTGAGCGCGTGGCGATCCCCAACTGCATCGACGAGTTCACCGAGATGATCTGGAACAACCTGAACGAGAACAATAAGATTTCCCTGTATGTACGCTTTGTAGACCTTGCGGACGGCACCGTGGAAAATCGTATGATCAATAAACACTTGCAGTAACAGTTCAGCCATGTTCGAATCACAGATGAATCATGCTTGCATGAATGAATCTGTGCGTGTGAACTGTTCTATCAATAATATCACGCAGGAGGAATAACGAAAATGAAAGAACTTGCACTGAAATATGGATGTAACCCCAACCAGAAGCCCTCTAAAATCTTTATGCATGACGGCAGCGACCTGCCTATCGAGATCCTGAGCGGCCGTCCTGGTTATATCAACTTCATGGACGCATTTAACAGCTGGCAGCTGGTTAAAGAAGTAAAGGCAGCACTGAATATGCCCGTAGCTACCTCCTTCAAGCACGTAAGCCCCACCTCCGCGGCAGTGGGCCTTCCCCTGTCTGACGCATTGAAGAAGGCTTGCTTCGTGGACGATGTTGAGGGTCTTGACGAGTCTCCCCTGGCTTGCGCATACGCGAGAGCGAGAGGAACTGACCGTATGAGCTCCTTCGGCGACTTCATTGCACTGAGTGACGTCTGCGACGCTACCACCGCAAAGCTGATCAAGCGCGAGGTTTCCGACGGCGTGATTGCTCCCGGCTACACCGACGAGGCGCTGGCTATCCTGAAGCAGAAGCGCAAAGGTAATTACAATGTGATCAAGATCGATGAGAACTTCGTTCCCGATCCCATCGAGCACAAGCAGGTTTACGGCATCACCTTCGAGCAGGGAAGAAACAACTTCAAGATCGACGAGGAGCTGCTGTCAAATCTGGTGACTTCCAACAAGGAACTGCCCGACAGCGCAAAACGTGACCTGATCATCGCGCTGATCACCCTGAAGTACACTCAGTCCAACTCCGTATGCTACGCAGTAGACGGACAGGCAATCGGTGTAGGTGCAGGACAGCAGTCCCGTATCCACTGTACCAGACTGGCCGGACAGAAGGCTGACAACTGGCATCTGCGTCAGACCGAGAAGGTGCTGAACCTGCCCTTCAAGAGCACTCTGGGCAGACCCGACAGAGACAATGTGATCGACGTATATATTTCCGATGACTATGAGGACGTACTGGCTGACGGCGCATGGCAGCAGTACTTCACCGAGCAGCCTGCACCCTTCACCCGCGAGGAGAAGAAGGCGTACCTGAGTTCACTCACCGGTGTTGCAGTGGGCAGCGATGCATTCTTCCCCTTCAGCGACAACATCGAGCGCGCGAGAAAGAGCGGTGTGTCCTACATCGCACAGCCCGGCGGCTCCGTGCGCGATGACCTGGTGATCGAGGCATGCGACAAGTACGGAATCGCCATGGCGTTCACCGGAATGAGATTGTTCCACCATTGATTTGATTTTAACGGCAGCCCCAGAATGGTTTCCTATCAAAAGCCGCCCCGAACTTGACCCTACTCACCCGCGGGCGTTACCGCGGGCTGAGCTTAACGGGACAATCGGGAATCGGCATTTTGCACGGAAATCCATTCTGTGTCTGCCTGTAAATGGAAGTGCGAGGTGGAAAATCGCATTACCGTAGATAAGTCGCAGGTGCTGGGGCTAAGGAAGTCGCAGTACCGTATTATGCGATTTCATTTGATGCAATCGATTAGCTGCACTTTATCAATTAGCAGGTAGGGACAGAATGGATTTCCGTGCAAAATCATTTCTCTGATTTTGATAGGAAACCATTCTGGCTCTACCGGAAAAAGAATCAGAGAAAGGTATTGCGACGATGAAAATTATGGTGGTTGGCGGCGGCGGCCGCGAGCATGCGATAATTAAGAGTTTGAAGAAAAATGAGCGTGTGACGGAAATCTACGCTCTGCCCGGAAACGGCGGTATCGCCGCCGATGCGACCTGCGTGCCGGTCGGCGCGAAGGATATCGAGGGCATTGTAGCATTTGCGACAGAGAATGCCATTGATTTTGCTGTGGTTGCTCCCGATGACCCGCTGGTACTCGGCGCTGTTGACGCGCTGAATGCAGTGGGCATTCCCTGCTTTGGCCCCAAGGCTAATGCAGCGATTATCGAGGGCAGTAAGGTATTCTCCAAGAATCTGATGAAAAAGTATGGTATTCCCACCGCGGCCTACGAGGTGTTCACCGAGATGAGCGCGGCTCTGGAGTATCTGGAGACGGCTCCGATCCCCACGGTAATCAAGGCTGACGGACTGGCGCTGGGCAAGGGCGTAATCATTGCCCAGACCCGCGAGGAGGCAAAGGAAGCTGTCCACTCCATGATGGAGGACAAGATCTTCGGCGCCAGCGGCTCCCAGATTGTGATCGAGGAGTTCCTGACCGGACCCGAGGTTTCCGTGCTGTCCTTCACCGACGGCAATGTGGTGATCCCCATGGTTTCCTCCATGGACCACAAGCGCGCCCACGACAATGACGAGGGACTGAACACCGGCGGTATGGGTACCATTGCACCCAACCCCTATTACACTGAGGCGGTGGCAGCTGAGTGTATGGAAACCATTTTCCTGCCCACCATCAAGGCTATGAAGGCTGAGGGCCGCGAGTTCAGAGGCTGTCTGTATTTCGGTCTGATGATCACTCCCGACGGTCCCAAGGTGATCGAGTACAACTGTCGTTTCGGCGATCCCGAGACCCAGGTGGTGCTTCCTCTTCTGGAGAGTGATCTGCTGACCATCATGGAAGCTACCGCAAACGGAACTCTGGCTGAGACTGAGGTAAAATTCAGCGAGAAGTCCGCTTGCTGCGTCATCGTGGCTTCCGAGGGCTACCCCACCGCTTACAAGAAGGGCTTCGAGATCACTCTGCCCGCAGCGGAGGAGGATAAGGAGATCTTTGTGGCCGGAGCAAGGCTGGGCGCTGGCGGAGAACTGCTCTCCGACGGCGGACGTGTGCTGGGCGTGACCGCGATCGCAGAAAACCTGGAGATGGCGATTGAAAAGGCGTATGCACACACCAAAAAAGTACATATGGACAACAGCTTCTACCGCAGCGATATCGGCCAGAGAGCACTGAAGGCGTTGAAGTAACAAGAGGATAAGCTTATGGCATCATGGATGGTTCATCTGCGTGTCGCTGATGCATTGCTTGATAAGTTTAATGGATTGACGGAGACGGCGTTTGTGGTGGGAAATATTGCACCGGACAGCGGTGTACCCACACCGGACGGGCGTGCATATGTGCCGGATAAAAACACGTCTCACTTCAAAAGACCGGATAAAACCGGAAAGACGGAGATCAGTCCGGAAGCCTTTGCCGATCAGTATTTTACGAAGGAGATGCGGGCGGGTTACAACCGGAAACAATACTCTTTCTATCTGGGATATTATGTTCATCTGCTGACCGATGTACTGTGGAAGCAGGAGGTCTGGTATCCAGCTGTCAATGCATACCGGGCAGCCTATGAAGCGGATCCTCAGGAGATGATCCGGAAATGGAAGAGAGACTGGTACGATCTGGATTTTCGCTATCTTCGTGAGCACCCTGATTTTCGGGCATTCCAGATCTATGAACAGGCAATCGGATTTGAGAACGGCTATCTGGACATCTTTGCCGGGGATGCATTCGATGATCGCAGAAAATATATTACCGGATTTTATCGCAAGGGGCGAGAGGATCTGGATCGCGAATATCCTTATCTGAATGAAAAACAGATGGACAAATTCGTGGAAGATGCAGTAGAATATATTGAGAATGTACTGGGTGCTGCAAAATTTTAAAGATTAGGATATGGGATTTTGCAGCAGCCTAGATGAACAAAGTTGCTTGCGGGCCGGAGGATTCGGTTACCCCCGAAATCGGCTCGCACCGACGAAATACGGAAGGAAAATACATAATTATGGTATACAGAATTTATGTAGAGAAAAAAGAGGGCCTTGCACACGAGGCCACCGCGCTGAAGAATGACATCGTTTCTTTGCTTCAGATCACCGGTTTGACTGACCTGCGTCTCCTGAACCGCTACGACGTGGAGAACATCGAGGCGGATCTGTTTGAGTACTGCTCCAAGGTGGTATTCTCCGAGCCTCAGCTGGACATGGTGACCAAGGAACTGGACGCAGAGGGCGCGACTGTCTTCGCAGTGGAGTATCTGCCCGGACAGTTTGACCAGAGAGCGGATTCTGCGGCTCAGTGTATCCAGATCATCTCCCAGAAGGAGCGTCCCACCGTTCGCACGGCGAAGGTTTACCTCCTTTACGGCGATCTGACTGAGGCGGAGATCGCTCAGATCAAGAAGTATGTGATCAACCCCGTGGAGGCCCGGGAGGCATCCCTGGAGCCGGTGGAGACACTGGCTATGGATTACGTGATCCCCACCGAGGTTGCTACCGTTGAGGGATTTGTGGACCTGGACGAGCAGGGTCTGGCTGCGTTTATCGCAGAGAAAGGCCTGGCGATGGATCTGGACGACATCAAGTTCTGCCAGAGCTATTTCATTCAGGAGAAGAGAAATCCCACCATTACCGAGATCAAGATGATCGACACCTACTGGTCCGATCATTGCCGTCACACCACGTTCCTGACCACCATCGACAATGTGACCTTCGAGGATGAGCTGCTGCAGAAGACCTACGAGGAGTATCTGGAGACCAGAAAGTCCCTGGGCCGCACCAAGCCCGTCAACCTGATGGACATCGGTACGCTGGCAGCGAAATATCTGAAGGCCAACGGAAAACTGGACAAGCTGGACGAGTCCGAGGAGATCAATGCCTGCACCGTAAAGATCGAGGTGGATGCAAACGGCGAGAAGGAGCAGTGGCTGTTACTGTTCAAGAATGAGACCCACAATCATCCCACCGAGATCGAGCCTTTCGGCGGCGCGGCTACCTGTATCGGCGGCGCGATCCGTGACCCGTTGTCCGGACGTTCCTATGTATACGCAGCGATGCGCGTGACCGGTGCGGCGGACCCCTTAAAGCCCGTCAGCGAGACCATCGAGGGCAAGCTGCCTCAGCGCAAGCTGGTGACCACCGCTGCTGCTGGCTACAGCTCCTACGGAAACCAGATCGGTCTGGCAACCGGACAGGTGGATGAGCTTTACCATGACGGCTATGCGGCGAAACGCATGGAGATCGGTGCGGTGATCGCAGCGGCTCCCGCGGAGAATGTGCGCCGTGAGCGTCCCGAGGATGGCGACATCGTTATCCTGCTGGGTGGACGTACCGGCCGTGACGGCTGCGGCGGAGCTACCGGTTCCTCCAAGGCTCACAATCTGAAATCCATTGAGACCTGCGGCGCAGAGGTTCAGAAGGGTAATGCACCTGAGGAGCGCAAGCTGCAGAGACTGTTCCGCAACGCGGAGGCTTCCCGCCTGATCAAGCGCTGCAACGACTTCGGCGCAGGCGGCGTGTCCGTAGCCATCGGCGAGCTGGCAGACGGTCTGGTGATCGATCTGAACGCAGTTCCCAAAAAATACGACGGTCTGGACGGCACCGAGTTGGCGATCAGCGAGTCCCAGGAGCGTATGGCTGTTGTGGTTGAGGCCAAGGACGCAGCGCGATTCCTCGAGCTGGCCGGCAGCGAAAACCTGGAGGCGACGGTGGTTGCTACCGTTACCGAGGAGCCCCGTCTGGTGATGAAGTGGAACGGCAAAAATATTGTCGATATTTCCCGCGAATTTTTGAATTCCAACGGTGCAGAGAAGCACATCGATGTGATCCCCACCGCACCGACCTGTTATAAAAAAGATGTTCCCACTGACTTCGGCGAGGGCTACAAGTCGCTGGCAGGCGACCTCAATGTCTGCTCCAAGCGCGGTCTTTCCGAGCGCTTCGATGCTACCATCGGCGCAGGCACCGTCCTGATGCCCTTCGGCGGAACGTATCAGCAGACCCCCATCCAGGCCATGGCTCACAAGATATCCATGGAGAAGAAGGAGACCAAGACCTGCTCCCTGATGAGCTGGGGTTACAATCCCTTCATCACCGAGAAGAGCCCCTACCACGGCGCATATCTGGCGGTAGTGGAGTCTGTGGCGAAGCTGATCGCCACCGGCGCGAAGTTCGAGGACGTATACCTGACCTTCCAGGAGTATTTCGAGAAGCCTCTGAAGGACAGCAGACGCTGGGGCAAGCCCATGGCGGCTCTGCTGGGCGCATTCAAGGCGCAGAAGGATCTGGAGATCGCTGCCATCGGCGGCAAGGACTCCATGAGCGGCTCCTTCGAGAAGCTGGATGTTCCGCCCACACTGGTATCCTTCGCGGTGACCACCGAGTGTGTGGACGACGTGGTATCCAACGAGTTTAAGTCTGCCGGACATCCGGTAGTTCTGGTAAAACCTGTCTACGACGAGAATCATCTGCCCAAGGTGGAGTCTCTGAAGGCAGTATTTGATCTGGTGACTGCACAGATGCGCTGCGGCAAGATCGTGGCTGCGTACACCCCCACCTACGGCGGTGTGGCTGAGGCTGTGCTGAAGATGGCCATCGGTAACCGTGTCGGCTTCGCCTACGACGAGGCAGTTTCTATGGAGGAAATGTTCGGCTACGCTTACGGCGGCTTCATTCTGGAGGTTGACGGCTGCGTGAACTGCGCGAAGAAGATCCTGGCGAAGTGCGGCGATCTGATGGAAGGCAAGCTCCTTGGCTGGACCACCGAGGAGGAGAGCATCAGCTGGAAGGACGAGAAGCTTTGTCTCGGCGGTCTGCAGAAGATCTACGAGGACAAGCTGGAGCCCATCTACTCCTGCAATATCGCTCAGGATGAGAAGGAGATCCCCGCATTCGAGCACAAGGCAACTCAGTGGGCAGCGCCCGCCATCAAGGTGGCTAAGCCCCGCGTGCTGATCCCCGTTTTCCCCGGCACCAACTGCGAGTTCGACACCGCAAAGGCGCTGGAGAGAGCAGGCGCAGAGGCCGAGATCATCGTCATCAACAACCTGACCGCTTCCGGTATTTCCCAGTCTGTGGACTACTTCGCAGACCGCCTGAAGCAGGCGCAGATCGTATTCATCCCCGGCGGATTCTCCGGCGGTGACGAGCCCGACGGCTCCGGCAAGTTCATTACCGCATTCTTCCGTAACGGTGCGGTGAAGGACGGCGTAACCGAGCTCCTGGAGCAGAGAGACGGTCTGATGGCCGGTATCTGCAACGGTTTCCAGGCGCTGATCAAGTTGGGTCTGGTACCCTACGGCAAGATCATCGACACCGATGAGAATTGCCCTACCCTGACCTTCAACACCATCAGCCGCCATCAGTCCAGAATGGTTCAGACCAGAATCGCTTCCAACAAGTCCCCTTGGCTGATGAATACCCAGGTGGGCGATGTTTACAGCGTGCCGATCTCCCACGGCGAGGGCCGCTTCCTGGCAAGCGACGCGCTGGTGATGGAGCTGGCAAAGAACGGTCAGATCGCGACTCAGTACGTGGATCTGGCTGGGGTTCCTACCACAGATGTACGGTTTAATCCCAATAACTCCGCGTTCGCCATCGAGGGTATCACCTCACCCGATGGAAGAGTGTTCGGTAAGATGGGCCATTCCGAGAGAATCGGATATGGGCTGTACAAGAACGTCGAGGGTGCTTATGAGATGGGCATGTTCGATGGAGCGGTGAAGTATTTTAAGTAATAGAAGATAGGTAAGATAGGCGGAGCGGGATCGTGAGATCCCGCTCTGTTGAATTGAAAAAGTCGCAAGAAGTTGAGAAAATTGGACAAGAAAAGCCTAAATATATTGACTTTTGAGAGAGGAATATCTATACTGATAATAGATTTACCATTAAGGAGAAAGAAAAATGAGAATCAGCTATAAAAAGCTGTGGATTTTGCTTATTGAAAAGAATATTTCACCTGCTACGCTGAGAAAAGATTTGAACATTGCTACGGGAACTATGACTAAAATGCGGCGGAATGAGGAAGTGGCGCTTTCTGTTCTTTTACGCATATGCGAGTATTTGGATTGTAATATTGGTGATATTTGTGATGCGGTGCGAGCAGATATGGAATGATTTTGAGTGTTTGGACAATGTTGTTGAGGAGGATAGAGCAATGGCATTTTGTATTAATTGCGGACAAGCGTTGAGTGAGGAAGCAAAATTTTGTGTTGCTTGTGGAACCGCAACAATGCAATCAAATACTACAACCCAAAGAAAAATCGTTTTTGAAGGTAGTATTCATAAATGTCCTAGCTGTGGTGAGGTTGTCAGTACGTTTTTAACGAATTGTCCTGCGTGTGGTTTTGAGTTTAACAGCAAAACGGTAAATTCTTCACTTGCAAATTTTATTGATGAAATTAACGAATGTGATAGGCTTATAGCAAACACCCCAATGACTAATAAGAAGGGTTGGGCATCTTGGAGCAAAACAAAAAGAATTTTATGGGTGATTTTAAATCTGTTTACTTTCGGAATTCCACTGATAATTTATTTGTACGTAAAAGTTATTTCCACAGTTATATCGTTGGCAAGATATGATAGTACACCCAAGTTGACTCCTCATGAAAAACGGAAAGCGTCTTTAATCGAAAATTTCCCTTTCCCAAACGAGAGAGAATCTATTTTAGAGGCGTTACTGTTTGTGAAAGCTAAAATTTCTTTTCTTGCATCAGAAAAAGTGAATCAAAAAAATGCTTATTGGACTCGGTTGTGGTCTGCAAAAGCGGAACAGCTTTACCAGAAAGCAGAAATAATGTTCCATGGAGATAGAACTGCTAATGATGCTTATAAAGAAATTATAGTGTGGAAAGAGCGGGTTGCAAGGACAGTAAAACACAAAGCCGTTGCGTATACCATTATTTTAATTGTGGCAATTCTTGCTTGGGGTATTAGAAATGGCTCTTTTGAAGACATTGTATTGGGCAATTCCGTTCTTGTTATTCCTGAAACAGAACTTAGTACGTTAATGCCTCAGATTGAAGAAGGGAAAGGAGAAATTGCAATTAACAATTCTTCCTACTTTAAAGTTAATTACTATAGTATTTCTGTTGATGAATTTGAGAAATATAAGCTAATGTGCAAGGACGCTGGATTTATCATTGATTGTGAAAGCGATGGTTCTTTGTTTGATGCATTTAACGAAGATGGATATAATATCCAAGTTAGGTACTATGACAAAAAAATGGATGTTACAGTGGCTGATAAAATAGATATGAGAAAAATTATCTGGCCGGATTCTAAAATAGCATCTTTACTACCAATTCCTAAATCTGATTACGGTAATTTGTCCTCATCAAGTGATACTTGTGTGCTCGTTTACATTGGCAATACAACGATAGATGGTTTTAATGAATATGTATATGCATGCATGGAAAAAGGTTTCGATAACGATGTATCTCGATCAGCGTTTCACTTTCACGCAGATAACGATGAAGGATATGGGGTGATAGTCGAATATCGAGGATATAATACCATGTTCATACGAATTGATGACTAAATTAGGGAGGGATATAAATGGCATTTTGCATTAATTGTGGCAAAGAACTTTTAGATGGTGCTAAATTCTGTGCCAGTTGTGGAGTGGCGGTCGATGTTCCGTATAAAAATGAAAAAGAACAAAGGAAAACGGTATATGATGGTGATTTACATAAGTGTCCGAAATGCGGTGAACAACTAAATGCCTTTGTTACAATTTGTCCTGCTTGTAACTATGAACTTCGCGGGACACAAGTAACAAGTTGTGTTCATGAATTGTCTCTCAAATTGGAAAAGACCGAGACTGATGAACAGAAAATAGAACTCATAAGCAATTTTTATATTCCTAATACTAAAGAGGATATATATGAATTCTTTATTTTAGCATATTCAAACATTACTGCCGGTGGATACGGAATAGAAGCTTGGTCAGTTAAGTTAGAGCAAGCATACCTCAAAGCGAAATTGGCATTCGGCAATAGTGAAGAATTCAAATATATTGAAGAGTTATACGAAAAGACAAACAAAACCTCTGCAAGAAATGAGCTACTAAAATCAAAGGCATTTAAAGCTTCAATCGTTTTTGCGGTTGGCCTATTGATGATAATTGGTGGATTAATAGCGGCGTTTTACCAAGGTATCGGATATGACGATAGTGTTCCGTTCATGCTGATTGCCACAATTGGTTTAATTCCCTTTATTGTTGGCTTGCTTATGTTGATTTTTCCAGACAGACAGAAACGACGCAAAAGAAGTGATTGGCAAAGAAGATAGAAAGGGGTATTATTATGGCATTATTCAACAGAAACAACCGTAAAGGTGGATTAATGGACGAAATTCGTTGTGACGAGCCTTCATATTTGATTTGGAAGTGGCATCCGTTTGGCGTTCAACCGGGCGAAACTGTCAGAGAAAACTCTATTCGTTGGGGATCTTCTCTGCGAGTAAAAGATGGTGAGGTTGCCGTTTTCGTTTACAAGCAGAAAAATGGAACGATGCAGGATTTCATTGTCGGTCCTTTCGATCAGACAATTAAAACTGCCAACTTCCCTGTATTGTCCAGCATCATCGGCTTGGCATACGAGGGCGGAACTCCGTTTCAAGCAGAGATTTACTTCATCAATTTAGCTCGTATTATTCAAGTGAAATTTGGTGTACCATTTTTTGATGTTTACGATCCGAGATTTGATGACTTTGGTGTACCTGTTGCAGTTAGAGGCACAGTGAGCTTTGGAATTACTGATTACAGAGAGTTCATCAAATTACATAGACTTAGCAATTTTGATTTGGACGATTTTCAGCGTCAGATCAGGGATGCAGTCAGCCGTTATGTGAAAGATGCGGTTGCCAATGCTCCTGCAGCACACAATATTCCAATCATTCAGATTGAGAGCAAAACTGCACAGATCAATGATGCGGTTGAGTACGATCTCAGTGAACGATTGAAGGAGACATTTGGTGTTGAGGTTTCCGGTATTGATATTGGTACGATTGAAATTGACAAGGCTAGTGAGGGATATCGCCAGCTCATGAGTGTGACCAAGGATATTACCACTGCAACAGTTAAGGCTGAGTCAGCGGCACGGATCAAAGATATTGCAGATAAACAGCGCATAGAGTCTGTGAATTACGAGGAAACTCTGCGTATTCAGCGTGAAGAGGGACAGTATGCACAGCATATGCATACACGCACAGCAAATTTCGGTGCATATCAAGTTGAAAAGCAGGCAGAAGTCGGAGTTGCAGGAGCTAATGCCTTGGGGCAAATGGGAGCAAATGGAGCCGGTAATGTGAATATTGGTAGCAGTGATGGAACAGGATTCAATATGGCTGCTATGATGGCAAGCATGGCTGTCGGCGGTGCAGTAGGTCAGAATATCGCCGGTGCTATGAATAACATGATGGGTGGTATCAACCAGCCAATGCAGAATGGAATGACACCTCCTCCAATTCCGACAGTAGCATATCATGTAGCTGTGAGTGGACAGGCTGTGGGACCGTTTGAGGTGTCTGTGTTGTCACAGATGGTTGCAAGTGGACAGTTTACTGCTGATAGCTTAGTATGGAAAAATGGGATGGCACAGTGGGCAAAGGCTGGGACGGTTGATGAACTGAAGGGTTTGTTTGCAAATACTATGCCACCGATTCCACCACAAAGTTGATTTTGAAAAGTCTCATATAGGGAATTTGGAAATTCGTTCATCATTACCTATTTTGAGGATTTTTGGCATTAATAATCTGTGGGCATAGAGGTGATGGCGTCACGGACAAAGGAGAATTTACAGTTGGCTATTATTTGTGCAAAGCGTATAAAGAATTGCATGACTATAAAAATCTGGAGAGCAAAATGATATGGCTGAATTGGCATAAGAGATTCTGGCTAGCTTATTAAGATGAATTGATGCGTTCAAATGCATTTTGCAGTGACAAATAGTGGAATATTTTTTACGAAAGGGATGAAGGCATGGCAGGGGTTAAAGTTTTTATTTCATCTACATGTTATGATTTGTCAATTTTGAGAGCTGAACTTAGAAATTTTGTTTTATCATTGGGACATGAGCCGGTGATGAGTGAATACGCGGATGTTTTATATGATCCTCGGATTCATACACATGCAAGCTGTGTCAATGAAGTTAATAATTGCGATATTATGGTAGTTATAATTGGATCGCGATTTGGAGGAAAGAGTGTTCCTCAAGCTTTTGACCAAATTGACTTGTCTTTGTTACACGATGCATCGAAGAAGGCAGATTTTATCTCTGAGGACAAAGTGTTTTCTATTACTCAGTTGGAGGTTTTGAAGGCGATAGAAAACAATATTCCAATATATACTTTTGTAGAAAAGAAAGTTTATTTTGAACATGAAGTTTATGAGAAGAATAAGAATAAGCCTGAAGTGATAAATAATATAGAATTTCCTGGGATTGATAAACGTGAAACAGCACCGTATATTTTTGAATTTCTAAATTATATAAGATTAAGAAAAACAGGGAATCAATTCTTCCAGTTTGAGAAACTTCAAGATATAGAAGATGTATTGAAGAAACAATGGTCAGCTTATTTTCATCAATTATTATATGAACAGAGAAACCGCGATGAAGAGTTGAAGCAAATCGCTCGTCTAAATGAACAGTTTGAAGATTTAAAAACAGCAATTATAACATCTATAGAAAATGTAGATCAGAGAGCGGTTGCGAACGGAATTGTAAGATACAGAAGGTTATCAGAATTCTTGTTTGGAATAAAATGCGAACAGAATCAAATTAGTTCCTTTACTGGAACTTTCGATGAAATTTTAAAAGAACAAAATATTGTGGATGTAATAGATTTTAATGATGTTTTTCCTGTCGATAATAGACGGGTAATATACCCCAGAACAATCTATTTATTGAAGGATGGAACTTTCTATGATAGTAAGCTAATTAAAGAGGTTCTGTTTGAGTTGAAAAATGAGTGGGATTCCTTTAAAAAGTTAACTGAAAAGACCAAAGAATTAATACTGGATGCATTAAGAGAAATTGGGCGTCCTAGTATGTTGATCAGACATCATTCTGAGCAGTTCGAAGATTATCTTGTTCGAATTAGGGATCGAGAAGTTCATAATAGTGAAATGTAAGAATGATAGTGGCTTGTTAGGATAATATTATTTTGCATAATAGAATATATCAAGTGAACTTTTTCAAAAGGAGTCCCACCCATGAAAGCCATCATCACCGACCTTGACCGCACCCTGCTTCACACTGACAAATCCATATCCGCCTATACCCTCGACGTGCTGAACGCCTGCCACGGGGCCGGTATTTACATTCTGGCGGCCACCGCCAGACCGGAGCGGTCCGTCATGGAATACCATGACCTGATCCACTTTGACGCGATTACCGTGACCAACGGCGCGAGGATCATTCTCCCGGATCGCGTGGTAGTAAATGGGCTCTCGCAGGACAGTGGGAAGAAGATTCTGACGGAGATCTGCAAACATCCGGATATTATTCTCTCCGTGGAGACCGGTGACGGCTTTTACGCCAGCGAGGATATTCCCGGGTGGAGCCCCATCGTTTACCGCGATTTTCCGGAGCTTCCGACCGCAGGTGACATCTATAAAATACTGGTGAGCAGTATGCATGACAGTATCTTTCCGGCGGTGGAAGCGGCGATGACGGGTGATGCCTATTATACGGTTGCGGGCGGAAGCCTGATTCAGATCATGAGCAAGCGCGCTACAAAATGGAACGGTGTCAGGACGATGCTTGAGGCGCTTAACGTGTCGCCGGAGGAGGCGGTTTACTTCGGGGACGACAATGATGATATTGAGGCGATCCGGATGTGCGGGACGGGTGTAGCCGTGTCCAATGCCATCCCAGCGGTATTGGCGGTGGCGGATGTGGTCACCGGCAGTAACGATGAGGATGGGGTGGCCAGGTTCATTGAGCAGCATATGCTAAAACGAAACTGATAGCCCATTCCCCGACACTCATCACCAGCGTCGGTGTTTGCTCTCCGTTGTGATAACTTGTCATAGCGACAACCGCCATTCCGTCGGCCCCGTCCACCGTGATCTCATAGGTCGCAGACTCAGGAATGGTGCCGGCGGTTTTGTATGTTCCGGTGTAGGTCTGTCCAGTGGTATGGTCGGTGATGGTCAGCACACCGCCCTTGGCTTCACAGGTCATCCGGATCACCACGGAATCCTCCGGCGTATAAGTATTGTCAGGGCCGTGGGCGACGATTTGACCGTTATTTTCTGTGGTTTGCACGGTACTCATTGTCCAACTGTATTCGTCAATTTTGGGGACTGCATTTTTGCTGCACCCAGTCAAAAGAAAGGTGAGCAGCAGTGCGGTCATCAAAATTCGTTTCATGTTTAATTCTCTGTTCCTGTGAGTATTCATTTTTCAATCCCTTTTTTCAATTTAAAATCATTCTCGTTTGGTTTTATAAATACCGATGCCAGCGACAATCAAAGCCACTATTGCCGGGAGCGTGAAGCTGGTCGGCTGCATGGTTGCGACCATGATGGCGGTAGGGCCGTCGTATCCGCCGATGGCGCTGATAGCCTCTTTTTCCGCCATGGTATCGAGGATGTGGTTTTGGTGGAGCCAGATCACCAGATCGAAGAGCAGCGAGCCGATTGCCAGGACTCCGATGACGATGAACGCGATCCGACGGCGCTTGCGCCTCGCCTCGTTCTGCCGGGCAAATTGTTCGTTCAGCAGCTCCAGCTTGGCGGCGATCATTTTCAGTTCGGTGTTTTCGTCCGGCTCATCGGGTGTCACCGATTCTCCCAGAATGACATTGACCGAGGTGTCCAGCGCATCGGCCAGTTTGATCAGCATCTCCGAATCCGGCACCGACAGGCCGTTTTCCCACTTTGAGACGGTCTGTCTGACCACATTCAGTTTTATGGCTAATTCCTCCTGGGAAAGTCCTTTGGCTTTCCGCAGGTGTTTTAGATTTTCGTTGAGCATATCAAAGTCCCCCTTTTGAGGATTGATTATACAGGATCGGGGGCGTTGCTTCAAGCAATGAAGGTTAACATCCCGAAAATTGCGGTTTCATATGATTACAGCATAGCCGGAATGCAGAGCTGAATGGGAAAAAATGGTGATTGACTTTTCTTTCAGCTCTGTTATTATATTTGAAGGTTAGTTAGAACTAACTAAAGAACAGTAAAGGAAAGGTCCTTGATGATGAAAAAACGAATGATATTTATGGTATCGATGCTGGCAGCATGCGTTTGGTTATTTTTGCAGCGGTTCACCGGTATGGGCGTGCATGCGATTCTTGGATTGGCTGTTTTAATTGCCGGGATCAGCCACACAGTCAAATTCCGAAAGGTGTGGAAAAATCGCCGCGGTGTCAAAAAAGCGGTGGAGATCGGGCTGTGGGCCGCATTGATCGCAGTTACTGTCTCTGGATTTTTGTTGAAGCCTTTTGGAGAGGTGATAACGGTACTGATGGTACATAAGCTTGGCGCGGTGGTGTTTACCGGGTGTCTGGCAGCGCATATATGGCTGTGCATGCCGACGAGGAAGAGGTGCGACAGTAAATGACGCTTGAGAACACTGGCAGAGGGAAAATTGGTGCTTGGCAGTTCGCGTATAATCTGATATAATAAGTCCACTTTCAAGTACGATTGCTTTCGGCAGTCGTATTTGTCGCAATCATTTCTTGTAGTTCTAATTGATTTCACAGGTTAATTCCAAAAGAGGAAAGATGGCATTGAAAAAGCGAGTGATGCTTCTATTTTGCGTTGTATTTTTTTGGCGAGAGGAAAATCAATCAACCGGGGACAACGTGAACAAATACAACCGGATTTGTCAAAATACCGGGTTGCGGCTTTGCGACTTATGGTATAAAATAAAGGAGGAAGATAATGAAAAAGAAACCATTAAGCGAACTGACACTGTTGGACAAATTCTTGTTTGATGAGACCATGGATTGTCCCGAGGCCCATCAAGCGGCACTTCAGATTATCCTTGGGCAGGAAGAGCTGAAATTATTGACGGAGAGCCAGACGGAGAAGGAAGTACGGACAACGCCCTGGCTGCGTTCTATCCGGCTGGATGTGTACGCGATTGGTGATGATGGCACGGTTTATGATACGGAAATGCAGGCGGGATACCGCACCGACTTGCCAAAGCGAAGTCGGTATTATCAGGGATTGATTGATGCTTCTCTGCTGGAGCCGGGAGTTACGGATTTTAATCTCTTGAATGGTGCCTGCGTCATCATGATCACACCGTTTGATTTGTTTGGTCAGGAGAAATATCGCTACACATTCCGGGAACGGTGCGATGAGGTAAATTCACTGGCCTTAAATGACGGTGCTGTGCGGATTTTTCTGAATACGCAGGGAAAAAACGACAGCGAGGTCAGCAAGGAGCTGGTGGACTTTCTGCATTATATTCAATGCACAGACGAGGAGTTTGCAAACAAGACAGATAGCGAACGGATTAAGAAGATACATAGCTGTGTCAGCCGCATAAAAGCCAGCGAGAAAGTGGGGGTGAAGTATATGCAGCGTTGGGAAGAAGAAATTATTCTGAAGGATGAAGAAAGAGTACGAACGATCAAAAAACTAATGAAAAATTTGAATTTGACGGTCGAACAGGCGATGGCTGCAATGGAAATCCCGGAGAGAGAATACCGAAAATATATGAGATTATTGGAAAGTGAATAAGCGATATGGATGGAAAGCTTCGCAGTATGACATCGATCTACCTGTTGAGCGGTGATCAGGTTCTCCTGTTGTACCGCATCGGTTCCAGGATCGTCGATCAGCTGTATACCGGCTCCGCCGGTGGCCATTTTGAGCCGGATGAGGTGAGCGATGCCAGAGCGTGTGTTCTGCGGGAGATGAATGAGGAGCTGGGACTTACTGAGGCGGATGTCGAACATCTTGCCCTGCGGTATGTGACGCTTCGGCTGAAGAATGGTGAGATCCGGCAGAATTATTACTTTTTTGCTGAGTTGAAGGATCCGTCGGTGGAATTAAAGAGCACGGAAGGTGTGCTTCGATGGTTCGATTGGGACAGCGCTCTCAGCTGTGAGATGCCCTACACGGCCAAGTATGTCTGTGAGCATTTCCGGAGAGAGGGACGATATACCGATAAACTCTACGGCGGATCGGCCACTGAGGCAGGCGTTGTGTTTACGGTGCTTGACGAATTTTAAGGGTATATTTGTTTTAGATCATGAAAACGGATTAGTTAACATGAGAGCATACGTGTATTAATGAACCAAATGGTAAAATGCAAATGAGACAGTAAACTACAAATGAGGCAGTAAAAAGCGAGTGAGATAGTAAAATACAAATGAGACAGGAGAGAAATGATGGGTACTTTATTGAATCAGTTTTTAAATACAGAGCAGTTGTGGGGTGTGGGACTTCTGGTCACCTTCGCCATTACCTTTTTGGCGTGTAAGTTTCCGTTGCCCTTTCTGCCGGTGGACAAGGGCCGCGAGTTTGCGGTAAATGGTGAGCTGTCCAAGGGAAAGGTCAGAGGTGTGGGACTTCTGCTGACAATCTGCTTTATCGTGGGCAGTGTGATTTTCCTGCCCATTGATCGCGAGTATGTGATCTATCTGATTTTGATGTTCTGTATGATGCTCAGTGGCTATCTGGACGATGCCTCCGACAAGCCCTGGAGCGACTATAAGAAGGGCCTGATTGACCTGGTGATTTCTGCGGTGACCATGTGGACCTTTGTGAGCTCTAATTCCACGGAGATTGCCATTGGACCCTGGCAGCTGATGCTTCCCAAGGCGGTTTATTTCGTGCTGGGTATCGTATTGCTGTGGCTGTCCGTCAATGTGACCAACTGTACCGACGGTGTGGACGGACTGTGCGCAAACGTCTGCAATGTGGTGCTGGTGGCGTTTGCGGTGATCTTCAAGGATGCGCTGGGACAGTATGCGTTTGCGAATTATCTGCTGGTGGCGGTGCTGGTGGCCTATCTGTGCTTCAATTCCTCGCCCAGCAGTATGCTGATGGGTGATGCAGGCTCACGCGCGCTGGGATTCTATCTGGCGATCATTGCGATGAAGTCGGGACAGCCCTTTGCGTACATATTGCTGGCCGGTGTGCTGATTATCGACGGCGGTCTGGGTCTGGTTAAGATTTTCCTGAAGCGATTCCTGAAGATCTCCATCTGGAAGGACATCCGTATGCCCATCCACGATCACATGAGAAAGAATCATCACTGGTCCGACACGCAGGTGGTCGTGCGGTTCACGATCATTCAGATTGGGTTGGCGGTGCTGGCGTATGCGCTGATCTGCGGCTGATGGCTGTGGGGAATTCTGCGAGATATTCTATGAGCGGGCAGGATTTGGACGCACTGACTGGGCTGCGGTCGAGCGGGTTGCGGTTGAGTGGGCTACGGTTGAACGGGGAGAAAAGCACTGGTTGCCGAATGCATGGTTGAATTTAAGGTGGGGGAGCAGTGATGAGACCGGAAGAAATCAAAGAATATTGTCTGAATAAATGGAAAGCAGTCGAGGAACATCCCTTTGGTGATGTTCCTGTTTGCTATAAGCTGAACGGTAAGATTTTTGCCCAACTCTATCCCTACCCGGAGGATTACAAGATCACGCTGAAGTGTACAGCGGATGCGGGGCAGTTTTTCCGCCAGGTGTACCCCGGTGTGGTTGTGCGGGGCTATCATTGTCCGCCGGTACAGCAGCCCTACTGGAATACGATCTATCTGGATGAGTTTCCTGATGAGGAACTGCTGAATATGATCGATATGGCCTATGATACGGTGCTTGCGAGCTTCAGTAAGAAGGTACAGAGGGATATTAGAAAAGAGTAAAAACTATATTGTCAAAGATTAAGAGATGCGGGCCATTACTTGTTTGAGTAGTGGCTTTTTATTTTACTTGACTTTTGCAGACTATTGTGATAGTATATAGACGATAGTAATAGTCTGCGGGCGGGTATTAATCTAAAAGTACATCAATCTGAAGATACATCAATCCGGATAGACAGGAATTTGAGGAGGCGGAAATGCAGATAAAATTATTTGACAGCGAATGGAAATTGATGGAAATGCTCTGGGACCGGGAGCCGGTCAGCGCCAAGGAACTGAGTCTGGTGGCGGCAGAGGAGATCGGTTGGAATAAAAACACCACCTACACGGTGATCAAAAAGCTGGTGGACAAGGGGGTGATCAACCGCAGTGAGCCGGGCTTTATGTGCACCTCGCTGGTCAAACGTGAGGATGCCCGCAGAGCGGAGACGGAGAGCTTGATTGATCGGCTTTACCATGGCTCCAGAAAGGCGTTATTCTCGGCACTTCTGGAGGATGAAAAGCTCTCCGCGGAGGATATCGATGAGCTGAGGCAGCTTCTGGAAAAGAGGTGACACCATGAACGGTGAGATATTTTACTGGGTGTTGAATATGAGCATTGCGGGGACTGTGGTGGGAGGTGTCGTGTGGCTGCTGCAGAGGATGCTGCGCCTGTCGAAACGGCTGACCTTTGTCCTGTGGTTCGTGCCTCTGGTTCGCCTGTGGCTGCCCTTTGGCGCGGAGTCAAAATACAGCCTGATGGGTCTGATCCGCAAAGTGACGGTTCGTCCGGTGGAATATATGGAGCAGCTACAGTCAGAACAATATTTTACACCGTTCTGGGCTGAAATGTCCATGATGAATACCATCGGTGCGGCGGAGTCTTATTTTCCCATCGTGTACAAACAGAATGTGTATCGGACCATCTTTGGAACGGCGGAGGCGATCTGGCTGATCGTGGCTCTGGCGGCGGTGCTGGCCGGAGTGGCCATTTATCTGAGCACTGCGGCGGAGCTGAAGTCGGCTAAGCGGATAAGGGATCGTGTTTATCGGTCGGACAAGGTCACGTCGCCCATGGTGTTCGGCGTGATCAGACCGAGGATTTTATTGCCGGAGATCCCGGCGATTGGCGCAGCTGGCGAGTTGACGGAAGTTTCTGGTGCGGAGGATGAGCAGTCCTACGTGCTGCTCCATGAGCAGACCCATATTCGCAGAATGGATAATCTCTGGCGGATGATAGCTGTTTTGACCTGCTGTCTGCACTGGTTCAATCCGCTGATCTGGCTGTTTCTGAAGCAGTTTCTGGCCGATATGGAGCTGGCCTGCGATGAGAAGGTGATCAGTATCTGCGGCGAGGAAAAACGAAAGGAATATGCGTCAGCGCTGCTGGACTACGAGGAGCAAAAGACTTTGTTTGCCTCTGCTTTTGGCGGCGCGGGGATTCGGGTGCGGATCAAAGAGATATTGTCCTATCGGAGGCTGACGGTGATTTCTGCCATCGGTTTTCTGGTGTTGTTGGCTGTGATAGTGATTACCCTGTTGACGAATGCGGCGGGGTGAGTCAAGTGTATTTTAGTCTGTTGGGACGCTGTTTTTTCGAGGGAGCGTTGGTGTCGGTGGAGAAGAGATAATAGGGGGAAAGTGATGAACATAATTGATGGATCAAGCGGAAAACAGAAGAGAAACGGTCGGAGCGGTCTTGCCTATCGGCTGGTCGGCCTGCTTGCGGCGGTGATTTTGACGGTGGGGTGTCTGACCGCTTGCGGAAAACCTGAGCAGACGGAGACGCAGGTGAAGATTCCGACCTACGATGAGAAGGGAAACTATATCGGGTTTGCGGACATTGCGGAGGATGGTGACCCGGATAAGGCGTTGGCGCGCGGTTGCTATGTGGTCGATCACAGCAAGCTGTACGGTGGAAGCGAAGCATGGGAGAATTTTGTGGCAAAGGCCGAGGCCGGAGAGAATGCTTTCCTGCGCGTAGCCATTAAGATTTATCCGGATGAGGTGGACATGGACAGTGTGAGCGGCGAGGGAACCATGTTTTACGATGACCTGTATTATTATGAGGGGAAATATTATTATTTCTGCTACAATGGAGCCGACGATATCCGGGCGGATGGGCCTTATACCTACCTGCGGGAACTGACCGGGGTGTCGGGAAATCCGGCGAAGGAGCGGAACATGTATGTGCTGACCGACAGCCTGGAACTGACCTACGATGACGTGGAGTGGAGTTTTCTGTCCAGCAATCTGGAAACGGTCACGAAAATCCGGTTTCAGTGGCTGGGATTCACCATCTATATGCGGGAGGAGTTTCAGTAAGTCGTGGTGAGATGACAGATCGTGAGAGCAGCAAGATTGAGCGTGTGACAGAAGAAACCGTTATAAACGGAGTATTTCCGCCTAAATCTTACGGCACGGAAAGGAGAGCATATGCTTGAAACAAAATATCGCAGGTTCTATCTGTGTTCTTTGCTAATTATCATTGCAGCATCTATATATCCCATTTATATGGGTGGAAAAATCATTCTGCTCTACCTGGAAAACGGTGTGATCCCGGTGGAGGACTATCCGAAATACATCATTCCCTACACACCCATGTGTATCGCGCTGATTTTTGTGACGGCGGTCTATCCACTGTTGTACCGATGGTTATGTGGAAAAGCACTGTTGGCGGCATCTGTGTTGGGGACTATCATCTTCCTGATTGGAGAGTGGAGCTTTGAACGGATACCGGTGCTGGAGGGGTACAAGTCTGTGCCGCTGGAGTCCTGGCAGCTTTCGCTGTGCATGGCGACACCGGAGGTGCTGCAGTCCATCGGCCAGCCGATCTACGCCGAGCAGAATCCGGCATTCAAGGTACATTTTTATCTGATCGTCATCGTGATCATCTTGACAGTGACCGGTGTTCTGCACGGATATACCCACATGATCAGGGAGAATGACACTGCGAAGAAGCGCCCTCTGCTGGTGCAGACCGTGTGCGTGGTGCTGTTTATCGGGTTCTGTATTCTGGCCTGCTTTACCGCCTTTTTCCGGAACGGAACGATCTATATTTCACCGCTGTCATCGGTTCTGACAGGCATGTTTTTCGTACTGTTCGGCGTGACCTTTGGCGTGTATGGGGCGACATTGATGTATGCGCCGGAATCAGCACAGGAATCCGAGAAGGTGTCTGGTGGAAATGTGTCAGTGGAGGAAGTGAACGGAGATAAAGGGGCGGAGGCAATCTGGTCAGGGCGTGGACATGCGGCCGGCAAGGGGAAATGGCGAGTATGGCTGCCCGCAGGGATTGCAATGCTCACCACCATCGCCATGTACATCGGAGAACTGGTGCTGATGGGCGGAGAACTGTTCCGGTTTGGTAAGGGATTTTTCTTTGAGCGAGTGGGAGTGGTCCCGTTTTCGCTGTGTGATATTGCGATTATTCTGGTGGCAGGGGGAGTGACCTGGGGGATCGCGAAGTGGTTGAGAAAGTAGTTAAAGAATATGCATAAAAAAAGGATCGGCATACAGAACGGTATGTCGATCCTTTTGAAGTTTACGGAATAAAGTTGGTTTAGACAGTAAAGAAGGATTTTGTATTCTTTTTAAACTCCGGAATCGGTTCGTCGCAAATGATACCAGTCAGATCATTTGCGTGACAAATAACAAGGGGGGCTTTTACGTTTATCTTGGAAGAATCCAATAGCAAATAGTTTCGTTCGGATTGGTGAATCATAGCTGTATTTATTCCTGCGACCGGTATTGATTTTCCTGCAACAAAACCATCTTCCGATATTCCGGTAGCAGAGAAAAAATGGAGGTCTGCATTGAAACGATGAATAAAGGATTCTGTATAAAAGCCCTCAAAACAATCACTCTGCATGCTATAATTACCACCGGTGCAAAAAACAGTGACACTCGTACCTTTAAAAAAGTCATAAATTTGATAGTTGTTGGTGATCAGTTTAACATTTTTACGAGTTTTGATGTATTTACACATACGACGCGTAGTAGATGAAAAACCATCAAGCATAACGGTATCACCATTATGGACTAATTCGGCTGCTTTATAAGCGATGGTTTCTTTAGCTTGTATATTTGCTGATTCGCGTACGTCATAGGGGAAAATTGCTTTTTGGTGTTGGGATAAAACTGCACCGCCGTGGACACGTTTAACTAAACCTTCTTGTTCCAAAGCAATGAGATCTCGTCGAATTGTAGCTTCACTGCAATAAAGTTCTTTGGCGAGTTCAGTGATTTTTGCACCTGAATTATTATCCAAATAGGCAATAATCTGTTTTTTACGGTTATACTCAAACATGACAGTCCTCCTAAAATGAAGAAATATGAAAGATTTTTTGGGGGATAATGAATAGTTTGCAAAAAAGTTACAATATATTGACTAAAATATATGTGTATCTTATAATCCGATTATAATCATTTTGTACAAAAAGTCAATATATTGAAATAATGTACAATTTGAATAGAGGGAGGGATAGTAATGAGAATAGTATTTATGTGTGATCTCCATCTTCCGAAAGAAAGACAAGCATTGCAATACAACGTGTTGGATTGGGCAGTGAGCGAAATTTTGAAAAATAAGCCCGATTGTATTGTATTTGCCGGTGATATCACCTGCGATGGAGATGTAAATGTTTATTGCGAAGCAATTGAAAAGATAAATGAAACAGGACTGCCGTTTTTGTACATTCCCGGCAACTCCGATTTGCGTTGTGAAAAGAGTGCCTCCATTCTTTATCAAATGGCGTCTCCCAGCAGGACGGTAATTGATGGGGTAGAAATAATTGCCTTGAATGACTGTGATAGAAAAATTCGAGAAGATCAATATTTGATATTGGATAAAATAGGAGATAAGAGTATTGTCTTCATGCATCATCCGATAAGTGCGCTGGAAGTTGAACATCAGGAAAAGATGCAAGCATGGATGACACGGTTTCCCCAAGTGCCTGTTTTTTATGGGCATTTACATAAGGATATATTTCAGGGTAATTGTGTTGGCCTTCGGGCTTTGGACCCTGATAAGACAATTGGTGGCTCTCCGGTCATTACATTTTATGATACGGAGAAAGAATGTTTGGAGCAAATGATATATAAATGCCCTGTGCCGGAAGATTTGTATGAATATTTTGGCGTTTCATGTCGTCAGGTTGAAAGAGAAATACAGTTTGCGATTAAAAACAGATTGAAGTATTTGGAGTTAAGGTGGGATGTGCTCAGCTTTGATTTCATGAAATTAAAGCAATTGATAGGAGCGTGGAGAAATTTCGGTGGGGAAAACCTTTCTTTACATTTGCCGGATGTGCAGTATAAAAATGGAGAACTTATTCCAGATCCTGGTTATGATGAATTAATAGACTTGGCAAAAAAACTTCATGTGGATAGATTTACACAGCATGTTCCTAAAATTACTGTGAGAGAAGCAAGAGAACAGACAGGGGCACTTGAAACCATAGCTGATTATATGGCAGAAAGATTCAATGGGTTCGAGAATCAGATAGTTGTGGGAATTGAAAACATGCATATGAAGTCAAAAGAAAAGCCAGATGAGAGCCGGCGTTTCGGATATATACCGGAAGAATGCATTGAGTTTATGCAGATATTACAGTCGAAATGTAAGCATAAGGTAGGAATTAACTTTGATATTGGGCACGCACGTAATAATAAACCCTTTAGTCAAAGTTATCAAACAAGTACCTGGTTTGCATTGCTTGGAAAACATATTGTGGGCTATCATATTCATCAGGTGATATCGGAGAATGGGACCTTTTCAAACCATGTGGCGATAACCAGCGTTTATGATAAAGTGCTGAGTTTTGCGTCTTTGTTTAAATGTTGGAAGGAAGGAATCATTAATAAGGCACCATTTGTTTTTGAAATGCGGCCCGAAGGGGCATACGATACAACGTTGGAAACCTTTGAATATTACAGGAAGAAAAACGATGTATAAAGATTAAAGCATAATGTATACCTGGTGATCCAGTAAGAGAGCAAGGAGATTCATATTGAAGAACTTCTTGCTCTCTTCGAATATGATTCTTGAGTTTAAACGCAAATATATTTGTCTCCGCAATGAAGAGATTTGCAAGATATTATGAAATAATGTGAAGAGTTTTCAATAAAATCGCAACATATTGACTAAAATTAATGCGGAATATATAATCTGATTATCAACAATCCATAAAACAATTTAATGTTTTGCAAATTGGCGGTTGGAACAATAGCTAAAATGGATTGTTTAGATGAACGTGGGCCGCAAAGGTGTCCGAAATTATATTCACAAGGAGGAATCAATATGAGAAAGAAACTTAGGCAACTGTTGGCATTACTGCTTGCTCTGACCATGGTCATGTCACTGGCTGCTTGTCAGCCGGCCGAGAAACCGACTGAAGCATCAAAGAAGACGGATGCACCTGAACCGGACGACAAGACAGAGGCGCCTGCTGACGAGACAGAGGCACCTAAAGAGTATGAGTTGGGTAGTTGGGCATTGGTTGATGATCCTGCATCCAAGACAGGAACAGTACGTTTCTGGTCTAACTTGACTTTGAAGCAGGGCATGCAGGGAATACTTGATGCATTTAACGAGGCATATCCTAATATTACAGTTGAGTTCACATCCTACAGTAATAACGCGGATGGAAATGCACAGGCAAACGCGGCAATTATGGGTGGAGAGATTGACGTTCTTATGAGCAGTACCTTGCAGCATGCCTATAACCGCTGGAATAATAATCTGTATCTTCCTTTAACAGATTACATTGAAGAGTATGGGATTGATGTTAAGAAAGAGTGGGGAACGGATAGCTATAATCTCGATGGTGTTTACTATACCTTCCCGGTTGGCGGCAATATTTATTACATAGTGATAAATAAAACGGCATGGGATGAGGCCGGTCTTGGAGAGATTCCTACAGAGTGGACATGGGATGAGTACCTGGCTGCATCTGAAGCGATGACGAAGAGAGATGAGAAGGGAAAGACGATTGTGTACGGTGGATCAGACTTCCATTCCATTGAGTTTGCGGCATACCCTTGGATGCAGGTGACTGGAAAACATTTTCTGTACACAGAGGATGGACAGGCAGCCAACTTTACTGATCCCATTGTGCTTAACATGTTGAAACGTGAAATTAAGGCCGAGCAGGAGGACGGTATTTGGTTCCCTCTGCTTACCTACAGAGATGAAGATGTGGATGATTATGCGCTTTTCCTGAATGGAGATATTGCTTCATTTATCTCCAACAATTTTGTCAAGTATCTGCGTGATACGGAGACCTATCCCCGTGATTTTAAGGCGGCATTTGCACCCTATCCGGTGGAGGAAAAAGGTCAGACCAATTATATGTCCGGTGTAGCAACAAACTACCATGTAGGTATCACTAACGGTGTACAGGACGAAGATGCAGCATGGACCTTCCTTTCTTGGTTTTCAACTTATGGTTCACAGTATATGTTATTGTCCGGCAATGCGCCTAAGTGGCTTGGCGCCGATATCTCTGATTCTGAACTGCTTTGCATGGTTTTTGACTCTGAAGAGAGAGCTGCAGAATTGATCGATATTGATAGTTGGAAAAGCACCATGTATTTGATGGATGCACCTATTTTTGAGGAACATTCCCTGTTGGCATATACCGATGTTCTGAATCTTTTAAAAGAATATGTTATGCTTGCACACCGCGGTGAAATGACTCCAGAGGATGCAATGCAGACTGCTAAGGAACTGGCAGATGCGAAGATTAAAGAGGCACAGTAAGATGAATTAATCTTAAGTATTCGGATTTGATTTTACTCGATATTGCCTGAGCGGATATTCCCTCAGGCAATATCGGGTATCAGGAGCTAAAAAGAAATGGGGTCTGTTTATGAATAAACGAAAAGAAAATATGATAGGCTATCTGTTTATGGCACCATCATTTATTGCTTTTGTGGTGTTTATAGCCTTTCCCTTTTTCGCATCCATCGGACTTGCTTTTACCGAGTGGAACTTTATCGGGGGATGGGAAAAGCTGAAATTTGTCGGTCTTGACAATTTTAGAGATCTGATCAAAGATGTGCGGTTCGGGCAGGCTATGAAAAACACCTTTGTCTATGCGATATCTACTGTTCCCACATCAATCATTATTGCATTGGGATTGGCCTATGTACTGAATAACAAGGTGTTTTTCAAAAAAACCTTGAGGATGGCATTCTTTATTCCGTATATTTCCAATACAGTAGCATTGGCTGCTGTGTTCAAATATCTGTTTCGTAGTGATGGTATCGTCAACACAGTCTTGACAGATGTGTTTAAGGTGGCTGATCCGCCCTCATGGTTTTCTCATGTTCATTTGAATAAAGTACCGATTATTTTGCTGGTAGTATGGACGGCCATTGGATATGAGTTGGTTATCTATATGGCAGCTTTGCAGAATGTTCCCTCAAGTTTGTATGAGGCGGCAGAAATTGACGGAGCCAGTGGATGGAAAAAATTTTGGAAAGTAACTTTTCCGTTGATTTCGCCCACCACATTTTATTTAATGATCGTTAGATGTATTTTTTCGTTCAAAATCTTTTCTTCCGTCAATATTATGACCATGGGAACGACGGCATACAGCAATACCTCCATGGTTTCGGAAATTTATGTCAGCGCGTTTGAACGATATCAATTTGGATATGCGTCGGCAGAGTCGCTTATTATGTTCGTAATTATTCTGCTTGTGACACTGTTCCAATTCTGGGGACAAAAAAAGTGGGTTCACTATTAAAGAGGAGGAGCTTTATGATTACAACACGTCAGAAAATAATGGCTCTGGTCAGAACGCTGTTGATTGGAGCAATTGCTGTTTTATTTTGCGTTCCTCTCTTCTGGATGGTGGGAACATCGTTGAAAACGCCCCTGGAGGTATTTGGCAGACCCTTCCGCTGGCTGCCCGAGGTGGCGCAATGGAAAAACTATATGGAAGTTTGGATCAATGCAGAAGTTCCGATGTATCGGGCATTTTTGAATTCGGTTTGGATTGCATTGTTTGGTATTGTGGGTCAGTTGTTGGTTGCATCTATTGCGGCATATGCTTTCGCAAAAATTAATTTTAAAGGAAAGAATATCATTTTCATGTTGTACATGGCATCCATGATGATTCCTGCACAGGTGACGATTATTCCACGATTTATGCTGTTTAAAAGTGTTGGCTTGTACAATACCTTGTGGTCTGTTATTTTGCCCCATTGGTTCGGCGTGTCAGCGATATTTTTGCTCCGCCAGTTTTACATGGGCCTTCCCGATGAATTGATGGAAGCAGCAAAAATTGATGGTGCCGGACATCCACGTATTTTTTCGCAGATTATGATGCCGTTGACTAAACCAGCATTAGTTTCGCTAGTCATTCTTTCTTTTATTAGTTTATGGAATGAGTATCTGGCGCCGCTGATTTTCTTGACGAGGGCAAAAGAAAATTATACGATTTCACAGGTGATTCGTTGGTATTTGCTGAATGCGGGGGCACAATATGAGTTGGTAATGACAGCCTCATGTATCTCTCTGATACCGATTTTGATTGTGTTTGTTGCCGGTCAGAGGCATTTTATTGAGGGAATTGCTTCTTCCGGCGTGAAGGGATGACACTATACAATGAAAGCTGGGAGTCACAAAACGATGAGAAAAATCGGAATATTTCTGCATGCAATTAAGCTGCCGGATGAGGAGTACATCAACATAATCGCTGATCAGGGCTTTTGTGCGACGTTTACGGTGATGATGGAGAAAAAGCGGCACGTGCGGGTGGCTGAACTGCTGGCAAAAAAAGGAATAGAATATGAGACCATTCATGCGCCCTTTGGCCATATCAATGATATGTGGCTGGACTGCGAGGGCGGGGAAACTATGTATCAGGAGCTGACAGACTGCATTGACTGTTGTGTGCTGTCTGGTGCGCCCATCATGGTCGTTCATCTCTCGTCGGGACAGAATCCTCCTCCGGTCACTGATATCGGAAGGGAGCGATTCACAAAACTGGTGGAATATGCTGGTCGAAAAAACATCCGTATTGCCTTTGAGAATCAACGGATGTTGTCAAATGTTGCGTGGGCAATGGAATCCTTCGGGGAAGATGCACCGGTGGGATTTTGCTGGGACTGTGGACATGAGGCCTGCTTTACTCCGGGGACAGAGTATATGCAGATGTTTGGGAAACGACTGATCTGCACCCACATTCACGATAATTTCGGGGTGTACAATCAGGACGATCATTTGATTCCATTTGACGGAGTTATGGACTATAAACGGGTGGCTGAACACATTCGTAATTCCGGTTTTACGGGGTCATTGATGCTGGAGTTGGCAGCAAAAAAAAGCCATATATATGATGAAATGCCCGCTGAGGTGTATCTGGAGAGAGCGGCGAGCGCGGCGAAGCGGCTGGCGGCGTTAGTGGACGGCTGACAGTTTAAATTAAAGGTTGCGATAGGCAGGTATGTGGAATGACCATGTACCTGCCTTTTTGCTGGTGGTTTGCTAGTTTATCAGGACGCCGGAAGGGGCAGAGTGTTTTCATTGACAGGAGCGAGGGAATTGGTGTAGGATGTAGAAATGACATTCAAGCATTTGTAGGGTATACGCAGGAGTGTTACAAAATGGTCAAGGGAAACGAATGAATTTGGCGTCACATTTTTGCAATTGCCCAGATTTCGTGAGTGATTGACACTCTCTGGGGTTCCATTTTATCTCGCAGTTTTGTAGAGTGGACTTGTAAGGCTCGCAGAGAGTTGCTTACGGACATAGACTATTGGCGAAAATAAGGATTTGACTGTGCGGGCCTATAAATCGAAGGGGAGAATGAAAATGGAAAAGAAAACAATTGGAAGCTTTATCGCAGTGCTGCGCAAGGCCAACGGCCTGACGCAAAAACAGTTGGCGGAGATGCTGCAGGTGACAGACAAAACGGTCAGCCGCTGGGAGCGGGATGAGACGCTGCCGGATCTGACCCTGATTCCGGTGATCGCAGAGATTTTCGGGGTCACATCCGATGAACTGCTGCGGGGAGAGCGGAGAACTGTGATAAGTCCTGGCATGAGGGAGAGCAAAGTTATCAGTGAGGCATCGGTGGATGACGATAACAAGGATGCGGAGTATAATGGTTGGAGTGTGGAGAAAATCGACATCATGGATACGATGAGCCATGGTGGCGATACGAAAGGTAAGCCTTCTCCTTCAGCAACCCTCCGCGGAGAAAAACAGATTCAGCGGATACTGTCCAACACACGGACAAAATATCAGATACATTGTATCATCACCCTGTTTCTGGCGGTGATTGGTCTGGTGGCAGTGATTGGATGTATTGAGGGTTTTACTTCCGGCCATGGGATCGACCGGGGAAGTCTGGGGCTGGCTGTGGGACTGATTATCCATTTGTCGGCCATTGCCCATCAGATCGTGTATGCCATGAATGCCTACATGGCCATCGACAGCGATGAGTTCGGTAAAGAGGCCGTGGAAAAACTGAAAAAGCATATTGTGAGCCGTGCGCTGTTACTGATCAGTTTGGTTGTCTGTCTGTTTACGGAGGCGTTGGTGATTGTCGCCGTTGGATTCGGAGATTGGGAATGGCTGCTCCTGACCTGTATATGGGAAGCGGTGATGATCGTGGTGTGTCTGATGTTGGCGGGGATTGTGAAGGCAAGGTTTCGGAAGAAGGGTATATTTCATAACCGGAAACCATGAGTGAACAAAAGGAGATTGTGGAATGGAAAAGAAAACAATCGGCGGTTTGATTGCGGTTCTGCGAAAAGAAAAGGGCTTGACACAGAAGCAGCTGGCGGAGATGCTCATGGTGACGGATAAGACGGTCAGCCGTTGGGAGCGGGACGAGACCCTGCCGGACCTGACGTTGATCCCGGTGATCGCAGAGATTTTCGGGGTCACATCGGATGAACTGCTGCGGGGAGAGCGCAAAATGGTGAAAGTCCCTGATTACGCAGAAAATACCGGGCAAGCGAAGGCGGAAGGGGCTGGGAAAACAGCCGATGAATCGGCAGGAAAGCGGAGAGAGAAGCAGCTCCAACGGATTCTGATTACTACAAAGGAAAAATATCGCACGCACTGCATAATTTCTGCCTTTGCCGGAGTGAGCGCGGGTTTGCTCTCGCTCGGCTTAGTGGCAGAATTTTCGGTGAGTATGTTGGGGATTGTAATCGGGGTTATCATTATGCTGGGGGCAGCCATACATCAGATGATCAGTGCATCGAATGCCTTTGTCTCCATTGACAGTGCCGAATTCAGTATGAGCTCGGTAAAAGAACTGAAGCAATACATTGCTGATAAAGCCGTTCTTGTGATAAATATTTTGATTGGTTGCTTTTTAGTGATGCTGTTTTTTGTTATGATGGAGCGTCCGGACATTATGGGGTGGGGATCACATTTTGTTTGCTGTATCGGGGCGATCTGTCTGAGTAATATTGCATCAAGGGGGATAAGGGAGCGATTTAGAAGTTGAAATTCCTGTTTTTTCGCGGTAGAATAAGAAAACATATTGGTAACGCTCCGATTGAGACTACACAGACGAAAGAGGTATGACGAAATGACGATCAGACGCGCAGCAAACACAGACATGGATGGGATCAACAAGCTTTTACTTCAGGTTTTGATGGTTCACCACAACGGCAGACCGGACCTGTTTAAGCCCCATGCGAAGAAATACACCGATGAGGAGCTGACGGCGATCATCGCAGATGACCACACTCCGATTTTTGTGGCGGTGGACGAGCGGGATGAGGTCCTGGGCTATGCGTTCTGCATCTTCAAGCAGCTGCCAAACGACAATATTCTGACGGACATCAAGACCTTGTACGTCGATGACCTCTGTGTGGACGAGGACAAGCGCGGCATGCACATCGGCAAGCAGCTCTACGATTATGTGGTGGAGTTCGCGAGGGCGGAGGGGTGTTACAATCTGACCTTGAATGTGTGGTCCTGCAATCCCGGAGCCATGAAGTTTTACGAGAAGTGCGGGCTGGTACCCCAGAAGGTGGGCATGGAGCTGATTCTGTGATTTTTGAGATGAGAAACGGTTATGGAGGTAACCATGTATAATATTATTTTCTTCGATCTGGACGGAACCTTGACTGACCCCGGCGTCGGCATTACCAACTCGGTGGCCTACGCGCTGAAAAAGTGGGGCATTGAGGTGGAGGACAGAACTGCGCTGTATCCCTTTATCGGCCCGCCTTTGAGTGATTCCTTCCAGCGGTATTACGGTTTTTCCAAGGAGGATAGTCTCAGGGCAGTGGAGTATTACCGGGAATATTTCCGGGACAGGGGCCTGTATGAGAACGAGGCGTATGAAGGTGTGGAGGAGATGTTGTCTGCGCTGAAGGCGGCAGGAAAAAAGATCGTTCTGGCGACCTCGAAGCCGGAGCACTTTGCGTTTCAGATACTGGAGCATTTTCATCTGGATGGCTATTTTGACTTTAAGGCCGGCGCGTCCATGGACGAGTCCAGAAACAAAAAGGGGCAGGTGATCGCCTATGCGCTGGAGAGTCTTGGGATCACCGACAAATCTCAGGTGCTGATGGTCGGTGACCGGGAGCACGATGTGCTGGGCGCAAGGGAGAATGGATTGGATTCCATCGGCGTGCTGTTTGGCTACGGAAGCCGCGAGGAGCTGGAAACGGCCGGGGCGACTTATATTGCGGAGACGATGAGCGATATCCTTAAGTATATATGAATGTGCAGAGCGTATGCGGATTCACTGGCATCTGTCTGTATATCATCGGTAATGATATGCTCACAGACTGTATTTACATCGTGCAACAAGTGTATTGACGATACAAAATTATCACAGGGAGGGGTGTATCATGAATCGTTTGCCCATCGAATACGAGGCACTGCTCTCCCGTTTTACCGAGATGAGCAAGCGAGTGCTGGGAAATAATCTGGTCGGCGTTTATCTTCACGGCTCTGCGGTGATGGGCTGTTTTCATCCGGCAAAGAGCGATCTGGATCTTCTGTTGGTGGTAAAACGAGATATCCCCGATTCAGTGAAGCTGGAGTTTATGGAGAATGTGGTGCGGCTCAATGTGGATGCGCCTGCGAAGGGTCTGGAACTGAGTATCATCAAAAAGGAAGTCTGTGATCCATTTGTGTATCCAACTCCCTTTGAACTTCATTTTTCTGTGACACATCTGAACTGGTTTAAGAAAGATCCCGTTGATTACATAAGCAAAATGAATGGCACTGACAGGGATCTGGCTGCCCATGTGATGATCACCCGAACCTTCGGAAAAACGCTGTACGGTGATGAGATCGCGGAAGTTTTTGGGGCGGTCAGAGAAGCCGATTATATTGACAGCATCTGGTACGATGTGGAGAATGCCCGTGAGGATATTTTGGAGAATCCTGTTTATGTGACCCTGAATCTCTGCCGGGTACTTGCATATCTGAAAGAGGGACTGGTTCTGTCCAAAAAGACGGGCGGAGAGTGGGGAGTAAAGTCATTGCCGGAAAAATATCGGGGGATTGTACGGAGTGCGCTGAATTGCTATGGGACAGAAGATGAGACGATGAAGGGTCAATCGCTGGAGAGTCAAGCATCTGGGGACCAGACAGCGAATGTCCAAGCATCAGAGGATAAGATTTGGGCTGATTCGAGAATTGCGGTGCAGTTTGCTGCCTATGTGCTGGCGGAAATCGACGGACGTATCGTCAGAGAACAAATTAATAAAGTTCAAGATCAATAAAAGTTAAGATCAATAAAATTCAAGCGGAAATTGATTGATTTTATTGAGACATGATGCTAAAATGAAAAAGATTTTAACTTAATATTTTACCTTCGGTATTTGCCGGCAACATCCGGCAAAGCCAGACCGACTTGGCAAGATATGACGCTTTAACAGTTCAGGCGCACCATTCGAAGAACTGTTAAAAAATATAACTACCAGGAGGAAGTAACCGTGATTACGATGAAGCAAAGGGGAAAGTCGTACCGTGTTGCACAGCGTGAGGCGGGTATGAGAGCTGCCCGCAAGATCAGTGTCAGAAATCTGAGTGAAAACGATTCTGTTTTATCTGTGAATTATCCGGAGCGATCAAAGCAACCGAAAGAAATGTTGGGAAAAGAGGTTCGTCCTGTCTTGAAGACAGGGAGCGAAGCTCTGTTTTTGATGTCTGAAAGATGGGAGCTTTTTGCAGATAATCATAGGGAAGGAAGGTGAGATCATGGGTGCTGAGACGATAAACGGATTGCCCGGGACATCCCGGGAGGCGGAGGAGCAGCGGCTAAAGGACACTCTGACCGTTGTTCAGGACAATTTAAACAAGTACAGCGAGGATGTCTCCGAATTGAGAACCAGCATTGAGTCCATGCTGGCTCATTTTCATGACGATAACCCGGAGCTGATCAACGAGCTGGAAAACGCCTACACCATGCATGATTTCCTGAGCAGTACGCTGGCGCGCAACGAGAGGGCTCTGAAAAAGCCTTACTTCGGGCGGATTGATTTTCACGATGAGACGACGGACACCGAGGAGACCTATTACATCGGCAGAAGCGGCATCTTTAAGGATGTGATCCATCCCATGGTCATCGACTGGCGGGCACCGGTGGCAAATGTCTACTATGAGAACGGACTTGGAAAGTCAGGCTACCGTTCGCCGAAGGGGGAGAACATCGGGATCGATCTGAAGCTGAAGCGCACCTACGAGATCGAGAATGGAAAGCTTCAGAATATTTTCGACACGGAGACCATTGCCAACGATGACATTCTGACCAAGTATCTGTCTAAGAATAAGCAGGCGGTGCTGGGCGAGATTGTTGCCACGATCCAGAAGGAGCAGAACGAGATCATCCGAAAATCGCCGCTGTACAATTGTCTGGTGCAGGGTGTGGCCGGCTCAGGAAAGACCACCGTTGCCATGCATCGTATTTCCTACATTTTATATAACTATGCGGAGCGGTTTAAGCCCGAGGATTTCTATATCGTGGGCAGCAACCAGCTTTTGCTGAATTACATTACCGGTGTGCTGCCAGATCTGGATGTGTACGGCGTGCGCCAGATGACCATGGAGCAGCTGTTTGTCCGCCTGTTGTACGAGGACTGGGATAAGTTGAAATATCGGATTAAGACCACTGACACGAAAAATCCCCGGAACATGGTGAAGGGAAGTCAGCGGTGGTTCGAGGATTTGGAAGCGTATTGCCGCAGGCTGGAGAGAACGACGATCTCCAGAGAGTCGGTCTACCTGAACCCGAGGCAGTTTGTGGAAGGGTATGTGGATGGGAAGACCGGTGTCCATGATATGACCGGTGGAAAGCCCGGTGACCCGGAGCAGATGGTCCTTCTCATGGACGGCAATGGGATGGATGAGTATCTTGATCAATACTCGACCTTGTCCATCCAGAGTAAGATTGATCTGCTCAATGACAAGCTGACGACCAGAATCAAGGATGAATTTCTGGGGAAGGGTGTCAAGTATACGGCAGCGGAGCGCAGAGCGATCCTGAAGGCATTTCGGGGGAAGTACGGTCCCGGCAGCTGGAAGAAATCCATCTATATGATTTACCGGGAGTTTTTATTGGAGCAGGCCGACAGGGGCATGCCGGTGGACATTCCGGATAACGCCTTTGACGTGTACGATCTGGCAGCGCTGGCATACCTGTATAAGCGGGTGAAGGAGACGGAAGAGATCAGTGAGGCGCACCACATCGTCATCGATGAGGCCCAGGATTTCGGCATGATGGTCTACTCGGTGCTGAAATACTGTATCAAGGATTGTACCTACACCATCATGGGTGACGTGTCCCAGAATATTCATTTTGGCTACGGACTCAATGACTGGGAAGAGCTAAAACAGCTGTATATAAACGACAATAATGCCAGCTTTGGCATTCTGAAAAAGAGTTACCGGAATACGGTGGAGATTTCCAGGTTTGCCACGGAGATCCTTCATCACGGTCGGTTTGCGGTGTATCCGGTGGAGCCGATCATCCGTCATGGGGACGCGCCGGTTGTCTGCGAAATTAAAGATCGCCGGAAACTGGTGGAAAAGGCTGCTTCCGTTTGCCGGAAATGGCAGCGGAAAGGACTTGAGACCATCGCGGTGATTTGCCGTGACGGGGAGTCTGCGCACAAAACCGCAGAAGAATTGGCAGAATTTGTTAAAGTACTGGGGAATGATCCGGAGACCGCGACGTTCGGAAGCGGCATCATGGTTCTGCCGGTGGAGTACACCAAGGGCCTGGAGTTTGACGCGGTGCTGATCCTCGATCCCACACGGGAGGAATATCCGGTGAACGACGGACATGCCAAGTTACTCTATGTGGCGGCGACTCGTGCCCTCCACGAGCTGTGTGTGCTGCATACCGGCGATCTGACCGGGCTGATCGCAGATCCGGTGCAGTCAGAGTATGTGAAGCTGATCGGGCAGACTGCGGACCAGGTGTCCGAGGAGAGTGTGAGGCTGCCGGGGGCGGCCGGACCGGCGGATGGAATGGAAGACGGATCGGGACGGACAGATGGGAAAGTAATCGGACCGGCGGGCGGGAAGGAAAGTTCACCGGGACAGCGCGTGCAGCAGGTGACGAGGCCCAGGATGATTCGGAGAGCGGCGGAGCGGCAAAATGAATCTGAACTGATGCGGAAAGCGGCGAGGACACAGACTGGAAACGATAAGACCGTGGGAATGACAGATTCCGGAAGCGGAAGAAAAGCAGAAATGTCCGACAAATCCTTTGGCAGCATGCCGGACACGGCAGTTCTGCGCGCACAGGGCCATGCGAAGACCGATCAGACGATCCGCTGGGTGACCAAGGGACCGGATGGATTGTATTTGAAAAGTGCATACGGAACACTGCGGCTCAGTCCGGTGGACAGCCGCATCATGCGCGTCACCTTTACCAGAGGGAACCTGATCCCTGAGGTGGCACATCCTCAGATCGCGCTCACAAAGCCGATTCGTGAGTGGATGTACCGGGAATCCCCCAAACTGTTGGAGTTAAAGACAGACGAACTCTGTATACAGGTGGACAAGGCCAGCGGAAGCATTTACTATATGTCCAGGGATAAGGCCCATCTTTTGGCTGAACGGGCAAAGGAATGCAGGCTGGCGGAGAAAGCAGCGGGGGGAAATTCGCAGATGAGGCAGTATTTTGAGTGGCCAAAGAGTGAAGAACTCTATGCGCTGAGCGCGGGAGCGAAGGCCGAGCTTTCGCTCAAAGGTGCAGCCCGCTATATTTCCTATGGAAATCGGGCAATGCTGCCGGCAGTGATTTCTGAAAAAGGATATGCTGTCCTGATTGCGTCCGATGGTCCGGTGTGCTGCTGCGATATTCCCGGATATGGCGGTCATTTGCTGGTGGAGAATGCCGAGGTGTTGGATTATTATTTTGTGATGGGAGAGTGTGTAGAGAAACTGGCTGAGGCCTGTAACCGGCTTCGCTGCAAAAAATGACGGAAAAACCGCTGATAGCAGAAGAAAATTCAACACTGAGCCTATTGTATGGTCTAAGACTGACGGTGACTGTGAAAATGAGAATGAAAATTTTGCTTAAGGAGTAAAAAAAGCGAAAAATTAACGGTGTTTTGCACATTTTCGCTAAAATGACGATAAAATTACTAAATTTATGTAAAAAATTGGCGGAATCGTCATTGACATTTTGTGAGCAAAACGTTACAATAGCCTCCATACAAATAAGGTTGAATATACCGATTTGTGTTTTATCTGTAAAATATGGAGGAAAGAAAGATGAAAAAGTTTGTTGCACTGATGATGGCACTGATGATGTGCCTTGGCTGTTTGGCCGGCTGCGGTAAGGCTGATCCCGACGCAGGAAAGATCAAGATCGGCGGTACCGGCCCTCTGACCGGTGATGCTGCGATCTATGGTAATGCGGTTAAGCGTGCGGCTGAGATCGCTGTCGAGGAAGTTAACGCTCTGGGTGGTCTGCAGCTCGTTGTTAAGTATGAGGATGATGCTCACGATGCAGAGAAGGCAGTTAACGCTTACAATGCGCTGAAAGACTGGGGCATGCAGATTTCCATGGGTTCTGTAACCTCTGACCCCGGTAAGGCTACTTCCACCGAGAACTACGTTGACCGTATTTTCGCACTGACCCCTTCCGCATCTACCGATCTTTATCCTGAGGGAAAAGATAATGTATATCAGATGTGCTTCGCAGATTCCAATCAGGGTGCTGCATCCGCACAGTATATTTACGAGCAGAAGCTGGGCACCAAGATCGCGGTTATCTACCAGAGCGATATCGACTATTCCAAGGGTATCTATGACACCTTCATGGCTAAGGCAGCAGAGCTTGGTCTTGAGGTTGTTTCTAAGACCACTTTCATCAAGGGGGCGAACGATTTCAGTGTACAGATCAACGAGGCGAAGAACAGCGGCGCTGATCTGGTGTTCCTGCCTATTTATTATCAGTCTGCAGCGTTGATCCTTAGACAGTGTGCAGACATCGATTACGCACCTAAATTCTTTGGTGTAGACGGTATGGACGGTATCCTTGCACTGGAAGGCTTTGATACCAGCCTGGCTGAGGGCGTTATGCTGCTGACTCCCTTCTCCGCAGATGCTCAGGATGAGAAGACGGTTAACTTTGTTAAGAAGTATCAGGAGAAGTACAACGAGATTCCCAACCAGTTTGCAGCAGATGCTTATGACTGTATCTATGCGATCTACCAGGCTTGTACCGCTGCAGGCGTTACCGCAGATATGACTGCAGAGCAGATCAATGACCTGCTGATGGAGCAGTTCAACACCATGACCTTCTCCGGTCTGACCGGTGAGAACATGACCTGGGCTGGCGGTTATGTTACCAAGTCCCCTAAGGGTATGGTAATTCAGAACGGCGTATACGTTGGTCTGGACTGATCTGAACATCATACACAATAAGGCATTCAGAGAGGACTGCTGCGAAACGGCAGTCCTCTTTCACAGTAAATATAAGATGAGGTGTATCCCATGCTTTTTCTTTCCAATGTGATAAACGGACTTAGTCTTGGCAGCATCTATGCGATCATTGCGCTGGGCTATACGATGGTGTACGGAATTGCGAAAATGCTGAATTTTGCCCACGGTGACGTCATCATGGTGGGAGCGTATATCTGCTTTTTTGCAATTGCACGTTTTAATCTTAACCCGATCATCGGTATTTTGCTGGCGATGGTTGTTTGTACGGTTCTGGGTATGACCATTGAGCGGTTTGCCTACAAGCCCCTTCGTCAGGCTCCGTCACTGGCTGTGCTGATCACCGCGATCGGTATGAGCTACTTCCTGCAGAATATGGCGCAGCTTCTGTGGACCCCCAATATCAAGGTGTTCCCCTCCGTCGTTGGAAACGGCGCGATCAAGCTGTTTGACGGGCAGTTGACGATTTCCTACATCGCGCTGATCACCATGGGTGCCTGTGTAGTGATCATGCTGATGCTGTCTCTGTTTACCGGAAACAGTAAGATGGGTAAGGCCATGCGCGCCTGCTCCGAGGATAAGGGTGCGGCACAGCTCATGGGTATCAATGTCAACACGACGATCTCTATGACCTTTGCCATCGGTTCCGCGCTGGCGGCCATCGCAGGCTTTCTGCTCTGCTCCGCATACCCGAATCTGACTCCGACCACCGGCTCCATGCCCGGTATCAAGGCGTTCACGGCAGCGGTATTCGGCGGTATCGGTTCCATTCCCGGGGCCTTTGTTGGCGGCCTTCTGCTGGGTGTGATCGAGATTCTGGCGGCTGCATATATTTCCACTGAGCTTTCCGACGCGGTAGTGTTTATGGTCCTAGTCGTTGTCCTTCTGGTGAAGCCTACCGGACTTCTGGGCAAGAAGATCAGTGAGAAAGTGTAAGGTGACGGCGATGAAAAATGTACAGAGAAAAATCTCACTGAATAAGACAACAAAAAGTAATTTCGTTACATACGGTATCGTGATCGCTGCATTTGTGATCATGGAGATTCTGATGGCGGCAGGTATGGTATCCAGTCTGCTGAAGGGCCTGCTGGTTCCCATCTGTGTGTACGTGATCATGGCGATCTCCCTGAACCTGACCGTAGGTGTTCTGGGTGAGCTGAGTCTGGGTCATGCCGGATTTATGAGCGTCGGTGCATTCTCAGGTGCGGTGGTTTCCATGATGCTTCAGAGTGTGATCCCTGACGCGATTCCCCGACTGCTGATCTCACTGGTGGTGGGAGCAATTTTTGCCGCTATCGTCGGTGTGCTGGTCGGTATCCCTGTTCTTCGTCTGAACGGTGACTACCTTGCCATCGTTACGCTGGCGTTTGGCGAGATTATCAAGAGTTTGATCACCAATATGTATATCGGTCTGGATGAAAATGGTCTGCATTTCAGCATGATCAAGCAAAAGTTTGAGCTGGCAGAAGGCGGAAAAATGCTCATTGACGGCCCCATCGGTCTCTCCGGAATGAGGAAGGTGGATTCCTTTGCCATCGGTATCGTGCTGATCCTGCTGTGCCTGATGATTATTTTCCATCTGGTAAACAGTAAGTCCGGACGTGCCATCATGGCTCTCCGCGACAACCGTATTGCAGCTGAGTCTGTCGGCATCAACGTGACCAAATATAAGATGATGGGATTTGTCATTTCCGCAGCCATGGCAGGAGCGGCTGGAGCACTGTTTGCATCCAACTATTCCGCACTGCAGGCCAGCAAGTTTGATTTCAATACCTCTATTCTGGTGCTGGTATTTGTTGTTCTGGGCGGTCTTGGCAATATGAGAGGTTCCGTCATTGCGGCGGCACTGCTGACTGTGTTGCCTGAGCTGCTGCGCGCATTCAGCGATTACCGTATGCTGGCCTATGCTATCGTTCTGATCGGTATCATGCTGGTTACTCACAATCCTGCTATTGCAGATAGGCTGAAGCAGATCAAAATCAAACAGTACAAAAAGTCTGCAGACCGAAAAGCTGCAGCTATGGAAAAGAAAATGGTAAGGCAAACCGCGAAGAAGGAGGGCAAATAAATGGCGACAAGACTTGACACAAAGATGGTCCCCATTCCCAGCGCCGGTATTGTTCCGGAGCGTGACTCCGGCAAGATGCCCGTCCTGGTGGCTGCCCATCTGGGAATCACCTTCGGCGGACTGAAGGCGGTAGACGATTTCAATATTTCCGTCGGCCCCACCGAGATCGCAGGTCTGATCGGTCCCAACGGCGCGGGAAAGACCACAGTATTTAACCTGCTGACCAAGGTGTATGAGCCCACCCATGGAACCATTCTGATCAATGGCCGTGATACTCACAATATGTCCACCGTGGAGGTAAATAAGGCCGGTATCGCCCGTACCTTCCAGAATATCCGTCTGTTCAACAATCTGACGGTGGAGGAGAACGTAAAGCTTGGTCTGCACAACTCCATCAATTATACCACCCTCGAGGGTGTTCTCCGCATGCCCCGCTACTGGAAGGCGGAGAAGGAGGCCCACGAGAGAGCGCTGGAGCTGCTGTCCATCTTCGATATGCAGGACCTGGCGGACTACAAGGCAGGAAACCTTCCCTACGGTGCGCAGCGCCGTCTGGAGATCGTCCGCGCATTGGCGACCAACCCGAAGCTCCTCCTGCTGGATGAGCCCGCAGCCGGCATGAACCCTTCCGAGACCTCCGAGCTGATGGACAATATCATCAAGATCCGTGACACCTTCCAGATCGCTGTTCTCCTGATCGAGCACGATATGAATCTGGTCATGGGTATCTGCGAGGGTATCGCCGTGCTGAACTATGGTAAGATCATCGCCAAGGGAACCGCCGAGGAGATTCAGAATAACCCCGCGGTAATCGAGGCGTACCTGGGCAAGAAGAAGGAGGGCTGAAACCATGGCAATGCTTGAAGTAAATGATATTAATGTATATTATGGAAGTATCCATGCCATCAAGGGCGTAAGCTTTGAGGTAAATGAGGGGGAGATCATCTCTCTGATCGGTGCTAACGGCGCAGGTAAGACCACCACCCTGCACACCATTTCCGGTCTGTTAAAGAGCACCACCGGTTCCGTCTCCTTTATGGGACAGAATCTGGCTCACGTTCCCGCGCATAAGATTGTATCCCTCGGTCTGGCGCAGGTCCCTGAGGGTCGACGCGTGTTCCTGCATATGGACGTTGAGGAAAATCTGGAGATGGGTGCTTACACCCAGCCCAATTCCACCATCAAGGATAGTATGGAGCTGGTATATGAGCGTTTTCCCAGACTGAAGGAGCGCCGCCATCAGGTGGCGGGTACGCTGTCCGGCGGTGAGCAGCAGATGCTTGCCATGGGCCGTGCGATGATGTCAAAGCCCAAATTGTTGATGCTGGATGAGCCTTCCATGGGTCTTGCCCCCTTGCTTGTTGAGGAAATTTTTGATATAATCACCACGTTGAACAAAGCCGGCACGACCATTCTGCTGGTAGAGCAGAATGCACAGATGGCACTTTCCATTGCGGACAGAGGATATGTTCTGGAGACAGGACAGGTGGTTCTGGCCGACGATGCGAAGAATCTGCTACACAATGATTCGGTGAGAAAGGCATATCTGGGCGGCTGATCATACGGGAGGATAGGATATGACCACACTACTGCTGATTCGCCATGGAGAGAGCATGGCAAACATGACGCATATGTTCATTGGACAGACCGACAGTCCGCTTTCCGAGCTGGGTATAGCGCAGGCGGAGAAGACGGCGGAGTACGTTGTGAACACCTATGCGGTGGATAAGGTGTATGCCAGCGATCTTAAGCGCGCTTACCGGACCGGAAAGGCGGTTGCTGACCGTTTAGGAATGGAGATAATCACGGATAAAGATCTGAGGGAGCTTCATTGCGGTATCTGGGAAAATGTCAGCTTTAAGGAAAATTATGAAAAGGGTGAGCAGTTTTTCCTGGACTGGGAGAGTAACCTGGGACGGGTTGTATGCCCGGGAGGAGAGTCGATTGAGTATCTTCAGAAGCGAGGCTCCGAGGCTCTTTTGCGGATTGCCAAAGAAAACGAGGGAAAAACCATTGTGGTTGCTACTCACGCTACACTGATCCGGGCAGTGATGTGTCTGTTTGAGGGAAAAACATTGGATGAGATGAACAGTGTTTCCTGGGTGTCAAACGCGTCGGTCACTACGTTTTGCTATGAGGATGGTAAGATGCGGGTGGTTTCGGCAGGATGTGACAGCCATCTGGGAGAGTTTCAGCGCGATGCGATCCCGAAGGAAGATTTGATTGTCAAAAAATAAAAAGAATACATATACGAAGGCAGCCTCAGTGATGAGACTGCCTTTCGACATATACAGTGATAAATAAAAATATAATAATGTGGGTGTCAAAAGGTCTTTTGACATCTGTGATAGCTAGGTGAGTGCCATCGGCGAAGGCATCGCGATCATCGGCTGAGTCAGCAGATGGGCCGCAGTGAACGCCAGCTGCTTGGGTGAGGTCTGAAAATCATTATAATACCACTGGAACACCAGGGAGAGAAGACCGGAGATCAGAAAGATAACCATGTGTTCCTGAGACAAGTAGGAGTCCGTGTGCAGAATGCGCTTGGGAAGCATGTCATGCATCAGGGTATAGTTGATCGAACGCTGGATCAGAAGGCCGGTCAGACCGTTGCGCTCCATGGCTGTCAGAAGCAAATGCTGGTCCTGCCAGAACTGGAAGAAACGCTCCAGTGTCTCCAGTGTGGCCTGTATCTCGCCGGTGAACATCTCGCCGGAGAAATCCATCAGCGTGTGATCGATCAGCGCGTAGAGGGCACCGTCCTTGCTGGAAAAGTAGCGGTAAAAACACTTGCGGGGGATACCCATATCCTCGCAGAGAGAACTGATGGTGATGTCCTCGTAGCGCTGGGCGGCCATGGCGGCCAGCAGGCCGTTTTCTAACTCCCGCTGTCTCCTGGCAGACTGTTCTGTGACACATTTTTTATACATGGAACTCTCCTCCTTTATCGTTTAGTATATCATAATCGCTCACAAAAGCAATCTTTTTGGTGAAAATGTTTAAAAAATGGTGCTGTAATTTGGCTAAGGGTGTCACAAAAGTGGCGTTTTGGACCTTGCCAGTTGTGACACTTTTCCGATATAATATTTATTAACATTGGTGATTTGTGCGAAATGACAATCACTGAAGGAAAAAGGAGGACTATTTATGTCTAAAGAAAGAAAATTGGACGCCAACGAATACCCTAAGTTTGGTTTCGTGGATAAGGTGGCCTACGCAGCCGGCGATTTCGGTTGCAACATGAGTTTCGGTCTGAAAGGTACTGTACAGACCTTCTGGCTGGTGTATATGATGATGGAGACCGGTCTGTTGTCCATTCTCCTGTTGCTTGTGCAGATTTGGGACGCTGTCAATGACCCGATCATCGGAGCAATGATCGACGCAGACACCAGAAAGTACAAGAGAGGTAAGTTTAAAACTTACATCCTGGTTGGCGCTATCGGCCTGATCGTTGGCGGCGCAGCTGTATTCCTTCCCTTCCCCGGTGCCTCTACCTTCGTTAAGGCGATTCTGTTCATCGCTGGTTATGTTATTTGGGATGCTGCTTACACCATGGCAAACGTTCCTTACGGTTCCATGCTTAGCCTGGTTACCGAGGATGCAGGTGAGCGTGCACAGCTCTCTACCTGGCGATCCCTCGGTGGTATGGTCGGCGGTATGCTGCCCGGTATCATCCTTCCTATGCTGATTTGGGAAAACATCTATGACGCAAGCGGCAATCTGCTTGGTCAGGAGCTGAAGGGTTCTGTAGTATTCTGGGCTGCTCTGCTCATGGGTGTTCTCGGCTTCGTCGCATTCATGTTCATGATCAACAAGATCACTCTCCGTGTTGACGAGTATTCCGTAAAGACCGGTGAGGAGGCTCCTAAGTTCAACGTTGTAAAGGCATTTGGCAACTTCATGAAGAACCGTCCCGCAGTAGGTGCTACCGTTGCTGCTATGGGTATGTTCCTCGGTATGCAGTCTGCTACCACCGCAAATGCGATCATGTTTGCTACTTACTTCAAGCAGGCACAGCTGTCCGGCGTTGTTATGATGGTTGGTTTCCTGCCCATGTTCCTGTTCATGCCTTTCATCAAGAAGCTGGTTAACAAGTTCGGAAAGAAGGAAGCTGCTACTGCTGGTTCCATCGTTTCCGTAGTTGGCGGTCTGATTATGATGGTATTCCCCATGGTTTCCCAGAGCATGGCATTGCCTGTATACATGGTTGGTCTGCTTCTGTTCGGTCTTGGCATGGGCGTTTACACCTGTGTTTCCTGGGCACTGATGGCTGATGCTATCGATTACAGCGAGTGGAAGTTCGGTACCCGTGAGGAAGGTACTGTTTACTCTCTGCATTCCTTCTTCCGTAAGCTGGCTCAGGGCGTTGGACCTTCCATCGTTATCGCACTGCTGGGTCTGTTGGGTTATGTTTCTGATCTGGGCACTACCGGACAGTCTCCCGAGGTTGCTTACAGAGCTTGCTGGCTGGTTGCAGGTCTGTACCTGTTCTCCGCTGTAATGCAGTTCGTTGGTATCGGCGTGATCTTCAACCTGGACAAGAAGACTCTGGCTCAGATGAACGCTGATCTGGAGGCTAAGCGCGCTGCTAAGTAATTCGCCTACATAGGGATTATCATTGATATTAATATAATCTAATAGCCGCCGTACAACTAATGCGACTTAGTTGTACGGCGGCATTTTTATATTTCCGGATGGGTAATCGCAGTACGGCGATTGTACGGAACATTACAGTTTCTTGATTGCCTCAATAAGCTGCGCCACCTGCTCCTCCTTTGTCGCCCAGCTGGTGCAGAACCGCACCGCACTTCTGGTCTCGTCCACCTTTTCCCAGAGGGTGAAGGAGAACTCGCTGCTCAGTTTGTCCAGCTGTTCATCGGTAAGAATGGGGAACTGCTGGTTGGTGGGGGACTCCATGATGAAGGAGAAGCCCTTTTCGCGGAAGGCATCCCGAATGCGGTATGCCAGTGTAACCGCGTGTTTTCCAAGGTCCATATACAGGTCATTCTGGAACAGCGTCTCAAACTGGAGACCCAAAAGCCAACCCTTGGCCAACATGCCGCCGCCCCGCTTGATCATGTAGCGGAAATCCTTCTGGAGGGAGGGAGCAGTGATCACCACCGCCTCGCCGAACAGTGCGCCCACCTTAGTTCCACCGATGTAGAAAACGTCGCAGAGACGGGCAATGTCCTTCAGGGTCACATCGGTCTCCGGGGAGGCCAGACCGTAGCCCAGGCGAGCACCGTCCAGGAACAGAGGAAGACCGTACCGGTGGCAGACCTCGCTTAACGCGGTCAACTCCTCCAGCGTGTACAGTGTGCCGTACTCGGTGGGATGGGAGATATAGACCAGGCCCGGCTGAACGATGTGCTCAAAGCTGGCATCGTGAATGTGGGCTTCACAGGCATTCTGAACCTGTGCAGCGGTGATTTTTCCATTTACCGCAGGCAGGGGAAGGACCTTGTGGCCGGTGGCCTCCACCGCGCCGGTCTCATGGACATTGATGTGCCCGCTCTCGGCACAGAGGGCTCCCTGATAGGGCTTTAAGATAGAAGCGATGACGATGGTATTGGTCTGGGTGCCGCCCACCAGAAAATGGACAGCCGCCTCGGGAGTGCCGCAGGCCTCACGGATCAGCTCAGCCGCGTGAGCGCAGTGGGTATCCTCGCCGTAGCCGGGATTTTGTTCGTAGTTGGTCTCTGCCAGAGCAGAGAGGATCGAGGGATGAGCGCCCTCAGTGTAGTCGGATGCAAATCGAATCATAGTCGTCTCCATATGTGCAATATTTACAAAAACAATCAACAAAGATTACTATATCAGAAAAGGGAAATTACTTCAAGTTTTCTATTTCAATTGTCGATGATTTGCGGTATAATCAGAGAGGCGGCAATGGAAGCGGATGTTTCGCGGTTGTTGCCGGAAAAAAGAAATGAGAGGGAAAAACCATGTATCTTATTTCACCGCATAAAAAACAGCATAAAGCAAATTTGCATTGTCACAGTACCGTGTCTGACGGGCAGCTGACTCCCGAACAGTTGAAGGAGTTGTACCGCGGATACGGTTATGATATTTTGGCGATCACTGACCATGAGAGTGCGAAAAGTCACTGTGAGCTCAGTGATCCGGAGTTTCTCATGCTGACCGGATACGAATGCTATATTCGCCCTACGGAAAACTGCAAATATGATTCGTATCTCCCGGAGATACATCTGAATCTGTTTGCCAGAGATCCGAAGAATGAGACGATGATCTGCTATAACCCGAGCTGTTGTAAATATCTGGACATATCGCTTCACGACAGCTTAAAAAAGGCCGGCTCCCAGCGCCCCAGAGAGTACAGCAGAGCATATATCAATGAATATATCCGCACTGCACAGGAAAATGGATATATCGTTGCCTATAATCACCCGGCCTGGTCCATGGAGACGGAGGAAGATATTCTGGCCTGTGAGGGTTGTTTCAGCCTGGAAATGTGCAATTACGGCTCATGGCTCTCAAATCGGCTTGAGTACAACGGAGTTCTCTATGATAAGATGCTCCGCGCCGGAAAGCGGGTGTTCTGTCACAGCGGAGATGATAACCATAATAAAGCACCGGAGAGTGATCCGGAGTGGGATTCCGGCGGAGCTTTCACGATGATCCTCTCCGATGAATTGACCTACGACAGTGTATTCCGGGCGCTGGAGACCGGAGAGATGTATTCCTCCATGGGGCCTGTGTTTAAGGAGGTTTCCATTGTGGGAGATCAGCTGCACGTGGAGTGCTCGGAGGTCGCTTCGATCCACGTGTTCACCGGCGGAAAGAAGACCGTCAGAAAATATGCGGCTAAAGGAGAGGCGCTGACCGGCGCCGATTTCACCATTGATGAACGGGCCCTCTATGTTCGTGTATCCATTGCTGACCGGGAGGGAAGGGTCGCGGATACCAGAGGGTATTTCCGGGATGAGCTGGGATTACCGCCGCTTAATTAGTATAAATTGAGCGCAAATGGAGGAGACGAGCATGTATCTGATATCACCAAAGAAAAAGCAGTATAAGGCAAACCTTCACTGTCACAGTACAAACTCCGACGGCAGGCTGACACCGGAGCAGCTGAAGGAGGTATATCGCCGCCATGGATATGATATTCTGGCCATCACCGACCACGAGTATCCATGTGACCACAGTGAGCTGGGTGAGGATGATTTTCTGATGATTACCGGCTATGAGGGGTATATCCGTTCACAGCCAAACAATGGGTCGGACCGGTTCGGCCCGGAGGTACATCTGAATCTGCTTGCACGCCACCCGGACAATGAGACGCTGATCTGTTACAATAAACCCTACGGCAGGTTTATTCCCGATGATCGACTGGCTCAGCTGAGGCGGGCGGGGTCTGAGGAGACGAGAGCGTACACGACAGAGTATATTAATAAATATATTCAGACCGCCAGAGAAAACGGCTATCTGGTGACTTACAATCATCCCTGGTGGTCCATGGAGACGGAGGAGCGCATCCGGTCCTACGAGGGCTATTTCAGCATGGAAATGTGCAACTATGGCTGTCATGTGATCAGCGGGCTGGAGTACAGCGGGGTGATCTATGACAAGATGCTCTGCGCCGGCAAGCGGATATTCTGTCACGCAGCAGATGACAATCACAACAAATTCCCGGAGGGACACCCAGAGTGGGATTCCTGCGGTGCGTTCACCATGGTGCTGGCGGACGAGCTGGAGTACGGAGCCGTTATCAATGCGCTGGAGACCGGAGAGATGTATTCCTCCATGGGCCCCGTTTTCCATGAGGTCTCCTTCGACGGAAAGCAGGTGCATGTGGAGTGCTCCGAGGTGAAAGCCATCTACGTGTTCTGCGGCAGCAAGTCGCCGAGACGAGTGTTTGCCCCGGTGGGACAGACGATTATCGGCGCGGACATTGTGATCGATGAGCCCTCCAGATACATCCGCGTGACCGTTGAGGACCATGAGGGTAAAAAGGCGGACACCAGAGGGTATTTCCGGGATGAGCTGGGGCTGCCGCCGCTTAAGTGACGTGGCGGAGCAAAGTGGAATAAAGTTCCGAATCCGGAGTGATTGACATTTGCTGAAAAATGTGATACGCTTTACCAAATCACCAAAAAATTTCGAATCGTTTCATATGAAGAAGGAGGAGAGAGCTACAATGGGCAGAATTATTGGAGATGGTATTACTTTTGACGATGTATTATTGGTTCCCAGTTATTCCGAGGTTATTCCTAATCAGGTATCACTGAAAACCAGACTGACAAATAAGATCATGCTGAACATTCCGATGATCAGCGCGAGTATGGATACGGTTACTGAACACCGTATGGCGATTGCTATGGCTAGACAGGGCGGTCTTGGCATTATTCACAAGAACATGTCGATCGATGCGCAGGCAGAGGAGGTCGATAAGGTTAAGCGTTCCGAGAATGGTGTAATTACCGACCCTTTTTCATTGCCTCCTACTGCGACGCTTCGCGACGCAGATAACCTGATGGCGAAGTTCCGCATTTCCGGTGTTCCGATCACCGAGGGCAAAAAGTTGGTGGGTATTATCACCAACCGTGACTTAAAGTTTGAGGAGGATTTCACCAAGCTGGTTACCGAGTGCATGACCAGTGAAAATCTGGTGACCGCGCGCGAGGGGGTTACCCTTGAGGAGGCGAAGAAGATCCTGGCGAGAGCGCGCAAGGAAAAACTGCCGATCGTCGATGAGGATTTCAACCTTAAGGGTCTGATCACCATTAAGGATATCGAGAAGCAGATCAAATATCCGAACTCCGCACACGACGAGAAGGGCAGACTGCTCTGCGGTGCAGGTGTCGGTGTCACTGCGAATATTCTGGATCGCGTGGGCGCCCTGGTGGACGCACACGTGGACGTTATCGTTGTGGATTCCGCTCACGGACATTCCGCAAACATTATCCGTTCCGTAGGCATGATCAAGGACAAGTTCCCCGAGCTGCAGGTGATCGCAGGTAATATTGCGACCGGCGAGGCTGCTGAGGCATTGATCAAGGCGGGTGCTGACTGTGTCAAGGTCGGTATCGGACCTGGATCCATCTGTACCACACGTATTGTGGCAGGTATCGGTGTTCCTCAGATCTCCGCGATCATGGATGTATATGAGGTGAGCAGCAAGTACAATATCCCTCTGATCGCAGACGGCGGTATCAAGTACTCCGGCGACATCACCAAGGCGATTGCCGCAGGTGCAGACGTTTGTATGATGGGAAGTATGTTCGCAGGATGCGAGGAGAGCCCCGGAGAGTACGAGCTGTATCAGGGCAGAAAGTATAAGGTATACAGAGGCATGGGCTCCATCGCGGCGATGGAGAACGGCAGTAAGGACCGTTACTTCCAGGAAAATGCGAAGAAGCTGGTACCCGAGGGCGTTGAGGGCCGTGTGGCGTACAAGGGCAGCGTAGAGGACACCATCTTCCAGCTGCTTGGCGGTCTTCGTTCCGGTATGGGCTACTGTGGAGCTAAGGATATCCCGACCCTTCAGCAGACCGGAAAGTTTGTAAAGATTTCCGCAGCATCCTTAAAGGAAAGTCATCCTCATGATATCCACATTACCAAAGAGGCGCCGAACTACAGCGTAAACGAGTAAACAGCATGATAAACGGCACGGCAGAGTATTTTGTCGTGCCGTGTTTTCGCTTTGCGGAAAAGCGATGTTTCTGCGGGAACTAATGTTTCGCAGGCACACACGTTGTCTCAAAAAGCCGAAAGGAAGGTGCGAGGAAATGGACAAGCGCGAATTGCCGATCGGAGTCATGGACTCCGGGCTGGGCGGACTGAGTGTACTGAGAGAGGCGCTTAAGCTGATGCCCCAGGAGGAGTTTATCTATTACGGAGATTCGGCAAATGCTCCCTACGGGACGAAAAGCACCGGGGAGATCCGACAGCTGACGGAAAACTGCATACAGTATTTCCTGGAGCGGGAGGTGAAGGAGATTATCATCGCCTGCAATACCGCTACCAGCGCGTCGGTGAGCATACTGCGGGAGAAGTACCCTGAACTCCCGATTATCGGGATTGAGCCCGCACTGAAGCCTGCGGCGCTGGGGTTTCCTGGCGGCAATATCCTGGTGACGGCCACCGAGCTTACCCTGCGTGAGGGGAAATTCCGACATCAGCTACACTGTTATGAGGGGAAGGCTAATATTTATGTGCAGCCTCTCGGGCGGATCGTGGAGTTTGTCGAGGGGGGCCGGCTGGAGAGTCCGGAGCTTGACGCATATCTCAATGAGGTGCTGGCACCCTGGACTGCGCTGGGACTGGATGCGGTCGTGCTGGGGTGTACCCATTTTCCCTTTGCAAAAAGGCAGATCCGGCGCGTGGTCGGTGAGCGGCCGGTAATCTTTGACGGCGCGGAGGGCACCGTGAGGGAGGCGGCCAGACAGCTGGAGCGCAGAGGGTGGCTTCGCGGGGAGGAGCGTACCGGAAAGGTAACAATCTGCCATTCGGGCACAGACGAGCAGTGGTTAAAACAGGCAGAGGAGCTGTTGTACGGAAATGAAGCCTGATGGACTCCTCCATAGATGATTTATAAAAGAGGTATCGTAGGATTTGTTGCTGAGTACCGTTCTGACGGAGATGGTGTTCAAAAAGATACAACAGAGGTCAAATAGAAGAAGAGGAAGTCTGGATTTTGGAACTTGCTATTTGATAGGATATATGCTATAATCAGGCTGTCGGGTCACTTTTCCGGTGACCGGCAGTCTTTTTACTTGGGCGTTCGCCCGATTTTTTCCGTAGATAAAGAGATAATCAGACGGCAGAGTGTGTGTAGTTTGGGGAAAATGCGCACTGTGCGGTAATTTGTGCAGTGAAAGAGGTGGTGTGTATGATTGACTGAGAGAATACGATCAGAAAAATGTAATTCCTCATTGACAATCGTGGAGTTATCAGTTATAGTAATAACAGAACACTTGTTCGTTAAACAGGCGGAGGTAATTTATGGTAAAAGAAGAAAAACTGAAAGCATTGGATGCGGCTCTGGTTCAGATCGAGAAAAACTTTGGTAAGGGCTCTGTGATGAAGCTGGGCGATTCTAATGCAAATATGAATATTGAGGTGGTTCCCACCGGCTCCCTGAGCCTTGATCTTGCACTTGGTCTGGGCGGTGTGCCGAAGGGACGTATTATCGAGATTTACGGTCCTGAGTCCAGCGGTAAGACTACCGTTGCTCTTCATATGGTAGCTGAGGTGCAGAAAAGAGACGGTATCGCCGGCTTTATCGACGCGGAGCATGCGCTGGATCCCTCCTACGCAAAAAAGATCGGTGTGGATATCGAAAATCTTTATATTTCCCAGCCCGATAACGGTGAGCAGGCCTTGGAGATCGCGGAGACGATGGTTCGCTCCGGTGCGATGGATATCGTGATCATCGACTCGGTTGCGGCGCTGGTGCCCAAATCTGAGATCGACGGCGAGATGGGAGAGAGCCATGTGGGTCAGCAGGCCAGACTGATGTCTCAGGCGTTGAGAAAGCTGACAGCCATCATCAGCAAGTCTAACTGTGTGGTAATCTTTATCAATCAGCTCCGTGAAAAGATCGGCGTGATGTATGGAAATCCCGAGACCACTACCGGTGGCCGTGCGCTGAAGTTCTATTCCTCCGTTCGTCTGGATGTGCGCAGAGTTGAGACCTTAAAGCAGGGCGGCGAGATGGTTGGTAATCATGTCCGTGTTAAAGTTGTTAAGAATAAGGTGGCACCTCCCTTTAAGGAGGCAGAGTTTGATATTATGTTCGGAAAGGGTATCTCCAAGGAGGGAGACATCCTTGATCTGTCAGTAAAGATCGGTGCGGTGGATAAGAGCGGTGCCTGGTATTCTTACAATGGTGATAAGATTGGTCAGGGTCGGGAGAATGCGAAGCTGTTCCTGCAGAGCCATCCGGACATCTGTGATTTGCTGGATGCTAAGGTCAGGGAGTATTATGGTCTTGGTGGGGCAGTTTCTACAGAAGAGTGAAGTTCAGTTTAGTTATTTTTACGAAAATATAGTTCTTCGGCAGATACTACTTGACAAGAACACCAAAAAAGATTAAAATTTTACTGTTGTATGCTCGTACAATGAAAACTAAATAGAAGGAGGTGCTCCTGTTGGTAGAATATATAATTGCTGCAGCAGTGGCTGCGGTTATTGTTGCTCCCATCACCTGGGTTGTCGCTATCGCCTATCGGAAGCGTGTCTACGAGACAAAGATTGGCAAGGCAGAAGAAAAATCCAGGGAAATCATAGATGAAGCACTGAAAGTTGCCGAGACTAAGAAGAGAGAAGCTCTTTTGGAAGCGAAGGAAGAGTCCATCAAGACTAAGAATGAGCTGGAAAAAGAAACAAGAGAGCGGAGAGCAGAACTTCAACGTTATGAGCGCAGAGTTTTAAACAAAGAAGAGAACGTAGAGAAAAAGTCTGAAGCACTGGAAAAGAAGGAAGCCAGTCTGGCATCCAAGGAGGACAGTCTCAACAAGAAACACAAAGAGATTGAGGCACTGTACGCTAAGGAAATTCAGGAACTGGAAAAAATTTCAGGGTATACCTCCGAACAGGCAAAAGAGTACCTGCTGAAAACGGTCGAAGACGATGTCAAGCATGACACTGCCAAGATGATCAAGGAAATGGAAGCGAGAGCGAAGGAAGAGGCTGGTAAGAAGGCCAAAGAGTACATTGTTACTGCGATCCAGAAATGTGCGGCTGATCACGTGGCTGAGGCTACGATTTCGGTTGTACAGCTGCCCAACGATGAGATGAAGGGTAGAATTATCGGACGCGAAGGTCGTAACATCCGTACGTTGGAGACGATGACTGGTGTTGATCTGATTATTGATGATACTCCTGAAGCTGTCATTTTGTCCGGATTTGATCCGATCCGTCGCGAGGTTGCCAGAATCGCTCTTGAAAAGCTGATTCTGGATGGCCGTATCCATCCCGCCCGTATTGAGGAGATGGTGGAGAAGGCACAGCGTGAGGTTGAGATGGTGATCCGCGAGGAAGGTGAGTCTGCACTTCTTGAGGTTGGTGTTCATGGTATTCACCCCGAGTTGGTTCGTCTGCTGGGACGGATGCGTTTCCGTACCAGTTATGGACAGAATGCGCTGAAGCATTCCATCGAAGTTGCACATCTGTCCGGCTTACTTGCCGCTGAGATTGGTGCTGACGTGCGAATCGCTAAGCGTGCTGGTCTGTTACATGATATCGGTAAATCAGTTGACCACGAGGTGGAAGGTTCCCATATTCAGATTGGTGTGGATCTGTGCCGTAAGCATAAGGAGTCTGCGATCGTCATCAATGCAGTGGAGGCCCATCACGGTGATGTAGAGCCTCAGTCGTTGGTCGCTTGTATCGTACAGGCTGCTGATGCGATTTCCGCAGCGAGACCCGGCGCGCGCCGTGAGACCATTGAGACCTACACTAACCGTCTGAAGCAGTTGGAGGAGATTACAAATTCCTTCAAGGGTGTTGAAAAATCTTTTGCAATTCAGGCTGGACGTGAAGTCCGTATTATGGTAGTACCTGAGCAGATTAACGACGATGCTATGGTATTACTGGCCAGAGAGGTATCTAAGCGCATTGAAAATGAACTTGAGTATCCCGGTCAGATTAAGGTAAATGTGATCAGAGAGTCACGAGTAACCGATTACGCGAAATAATGATTAAATCAAAAGCCCCGGAATATCCGGGGCTTTTGATTTAATCCGAGAAAGATGTGTGAATCTGCGTAAAATGCCTCTGACAGGAAAGACGTTAGGTTGTGGAAGAAATCAAGCGATTGAAAGTACTGCAATGCATTGGAACGCTGCACACCGGAACTTCCGGCCGGCGCACTCAATGAGGCGGATGACATACTGATGGTAAAACGATCGCCGGTATTTTGGCCTGCGAGCGGAGACGGTAGACGAACGATATGGTCGGGAAGAAAAATTTGAATTTAGTCGAATGTATGGTTTCAAAACAGTGATTTTATAAGCAGGGTCGTTCATATATATTACTGGAGCAGATATGCTTCAGGAGGACGAGGATTGAAAAAAGTAACTGAACGGCAGTTGATCTTATATGTGTTTTGCGGCGGCGTGCTGCTTGGTACTGTGCTGGCTAATGTACTGCCCAAGCTCTATCTCCCTGCTGCGGCAGAGCTTTTGGATGAGCTTGATGGGATATTGCGTGGGCCATCAGCAGCTTACCGTGGGTATTTTGGATATCTGATGAGAGTGAGGCTATTGCCGATGCTGGTGATCTGGCTCTGCCTGTTCGGTGCTTATGGGGCAGAAGGACTCTGCTTGTCAGCGCTATGGTATGGGCTGTGCTGCGGAGCGGTTCTCAGTGGAGCGGTACTGATTTACGGGATCGGAGGTCTTTTTCTGTTTCTGGCGGCGATATTTCCGCAATACATTTGCTATTTTCTGATCTTTATGCAGCTGATCAATAAATTTGAGCTGAAATCCCGGACAAGACATGGGCAGGCACTGAAGCTTTCTGAGGAGATTGGATTTCTGCTGGTAATCGCAGTGCTGTTTCTCGCCGGTGTTTTGTTGGAGACATATTTGAATCCCATAATCCTGAGAATGGCTTTCTTGGTGGTATAAAATTCCTCTGGACTGCTTACATTGATAATGACAGCAGTTCAGGGGTTTTGTTTTTGATGGAAAGAAAGAGATATTGGCGGTTAATGGCAGGTGTGATAGTGCTGATCCTTTTATGGGGGCAGCCTTCCGGCCTGCATGCGATGGCGAGTGAGAGCGGTTTACAGACGGCAGTTCTCAGGGCAGAGCAGCTGGATACGGGAGAGTTGGAGGGGCTGGTGAAAGCAGTTTCCGCAAATACACAAAATGCAGATGGATTAAGGGAGAGTGATGCTGAAGCGGATGTATCGGCTGCGGCAGAGTTTGGTCTGACTGCCCGTTCAGCCGTCCTCATGGAAGCCTCCACCGGCACGGTGATCTATGAGTTGAATGCGGATGAACAGCTGAGCCCGGCCAGTATCACCAAGATCATGACGTTGATTCTGATTTTTGAAGCGTTGGATGAGGGACGGATTTCGCTGACGGATTCGGTGACTACCAGTGCACATGCAAAGTCCATGGGAGGAAGTCAGGTGTTTCTGGAGGAGGGTGAGGTCCAGTCGGTAGAGACCATGATTAAGTGCATTGTGATCGCCTCCGGGAATGATGCCAGCGTCGCCATGGCAGAACATCTGGCGGGCAGCGAGTCGGAGTTTGTCCGGCAGATGAATGAAAAAGCAAAGAAATTGGGGATGACGGGGACAAATTTTGAAGACTGCTGCGGATTGACGGATTCGCCTACCCATCTGACAACAGCCAGAGATGTGGCGATCATGAGCCGGGAACTGATCACCGGACATCCGGAGGTGAAACAGTATGCGACCATTTGGATGGAGAATATTACCCATGTGACGGCCAGAGGAAGCAGCGAGTTTGGCTTGGCCAACACCAACAAATTGTTGAAAATGTCAAATTCGTTTAAGGTGACCGGTTTGAAGACCGGATCTACATCGTTGGCGAAATATTGTCTGTCCGCAACCGCAGAGAAGGACGGTGTGGAGATGATTGCCGTGATTATGGCATCGGAGAATTATAAATTGAGATTTTCGGAGGCCCAGACATTATTAAATTATGGGTACAGTAATTGCAGCTTGTACCGTGATGACGACAGCAAGCGAAATGCATTGTCCGCCATGCCGGTAAAGAATGGCGTGGAACTCCAGGTACCGTTGAAGTATGGCGGCGAGTTTACATACCTGATGTTTGGCGGGGACAGCAGCGGTCAGGTGGAGACACAGCTTGTGTTGGAGGAAAGCATTCAGGCGCCGGTGGCAGAGGGGCAAAAGGTGGGCAGTCTGAATTATATCCTGAACGGAAGGACTATCGGTTCGGTGGATGTATTGTCGGCCGGAGAGGTTGCAGAGGCCGGATTTTGGGATTATTTCAAATGGTTTTTGGATGGCTGGAGGCTGTCCGGTACTCGCGCAGACTCATAGCTGAAGGATATGTGAAGGAGAATTTGAATCATAAACTTTTTATGCTTTGCATGAAGAATTTGTGAAAAGCCTTTATTTTGCGCGGAAAGCCTGTTATACTGTGTAACAATGGCTGGGCGGCGGCAGGAAAGGCTTGTTGAAACAGAACGCGTTCACTGCGGCAGCATTGCACAGCTAAAGATGAGATCGAAGGAGAGAAACTTATGTTTCAGAGAATGAGAGAGAGCTTTGCCCGTTTTATGGTAGGCCGTTACGGCATGGATTATCTGGGAAGATTTCTGGTATATCTCAGCTTGGCGTTGATGATCATCAATTTGTTTGCGAATAGTTCTGTTCTGTACTGGCTTGCCCTTGCGGTATTGATTTATGCGTATTTTCGTATGTTTTCCAGGAATACGAATCAGCGCTATCGGGAAAACCTGAAGTATCTGGAATTGAAAAACAGAGTGGTTGGATTTTTCCGAACCAGAGGCTTTGGCGCTGCACGGACCAAACAGGATCCCACAAAAAAGATTTTTAAGTGTCCGGGCTGCAGGCAGAAAGTGCGTGTGCCCAGAGGAAAGGGCACCATTCTGATCACCTGCCCCAAGTGTAAGGCACAGTTCCAGAAAAGGACTTGACAGACCGGCGAGAACGGTTTCCCAAAAGGGCCTGCCGGATCGGCGAGAACAGTTTCCAAAAGGGCCTGCCGGATCGGCGAGAACAGTTTCCTAAAAGGGTCTGACGGATCGGCGAGGGTAAAGCAATCGACAGAAAGAACGGTGCGGTTGAGGAGAGAAAATTGTTTGGATATGTTACAGTAAACAAACCGGAGATGAAGGTGAAGGATTTTGAACGATATCATGCCTTTTATTGCGGTTTGTGTCATGAATTGAAAAGACTATATGGGCCTGCCGGTCAGGCTACGCTTACCTATGATATGACGTTTCTGGTGATTCTGCTGACCGGGTTGTATGAGCCGGAGACGGAGATGGGCACTTGCCGCTGCGTGGTACACCCGGTGGGAAAACACCCGATCGCGGTAAATAAGTACAGCACGTACTGCGCAGAGATGAACCTGTTGCTGGCCTACTACAATTGTCTGGATAAGTGGAATGATGAACGACAACTCGGTGGACTTTTGGCTTCAAAGGTGATACAATGCAAATGCAGATCAGTTGAGAACCGCTATCCGAGGCAGGCGCAAGCGATAAAAACATCGCTGGAGCGATTGGCGGAGATTGAGAAGGGAAGGGAAGCCTCCATTGACGAGGCTGCGCGCTGTACCGGAGAGCTATTGGCGGAGATTTTTGTTTGTCATGAGGATATGTGGGCGGAACGGATCAGAAAGATGGGGTTTTATTTGGGAAAGTTCATCTATCTCTGTGATGCCTGGGAGGATGTGGACAAAGATGCGGAAAAGGGACTTTATAATCCGTTTTCCTCACTGCGAGGCCGGGATGATTTTGACGAAAGCTGTCTTGCCGTCCTGAAATCCATGATGGCAGAGTGTGCACTGCAGTTTGAGGCGCTTCCGATTGTGGAGGAGGTCGATATTCTGCGAAATATCCTGTACTCCGGCGTGTGGGTGCGCTTCGGAGCTGTTCAGAAGGAGAAGAGACAAAAAGAGAGGGTACATGAATGATTGATCCTTATCAGGTGCTGGGCGTAGAGCGCAGTGCCACTGACGATGAGATAAAAAAAGCATACCGAAAGCTGAGCCGCAAGTATCACCCGGATGCAAATATTAACAATCCAAATGCGGCTCAGGCGGAGATGAAGTTTAAGGAAGTTCAGCAGGCCTATGAGCAGATTGTCCGGGAGCGCGAGGGCGGTGGACGAGGCGGTTACGGCTACAGCTATGAAAATCGCGGCTACAGTTATCAGGGTACCGGCGATGATGCGGTGAAGATGCAGGCTGCAGCAAATTATATCAACAACCGTTATTATCGGGAGGCGCTGAATGTACTGTCTCAGGTAGCCGTTCATGACGGCAGATGGTATTTCTTCAGCGCTCTGGCTAACGCAGGTCTGGGAAATAATGTGCTGGCAAAGGAACAGGCGAGACAGGCGCTCTCATTGGAGCCGGATAACTGGGAGTACCAGAATCTGGTGAACCGACTGGAGGGTCTGGGCAGCTGGTACAGTGACATGGGCAGTATGTACGGACACACTATGCAGATGGACCAGAGCTGCTGCAGCAGACTATGTCTGGCGTATACGCTGTGTAACTGCTGCTGCATGGGAGGCAGTATGCCGATCTGTTGTTTCTGATTGACGTCAGATGTCAAATAAGGCTTTGTTTTTCAAATATTCTACCGAAAAAAAAGATCAGGGATTGTACAGCCGGGCACCGTGGCAGGTGTCCGGCGTGCTTATTTCTATGGGAAATCTGTTCGCGCTTTACTGATTCGTGTAACCTTGAATATTCTTTGGTAAAAAACGCAAAAAAGTTATGTGTAAATACCGGAAGATTGCAAGATTCGTGCGTTGACACCGTTGCGATAAACCTTTATAATAGATATAATTATGTGTTGAAGGAGTACTTATATGACATCACTTGTTGAGTGGTTTACAGCTACCCTGTCTGACTATATTTCCAGAGAGATGGTGATTTTCCTGATTTCCATGATGCCCATCCTTGAGCTCAGGGGCGGTTTATTGGCGGCATCCTTACTGGATGTGAGCATTTTGACGGCGGTTCCGATCTGTGTGATCGGAAATATCATTCCGATTCCCTTTATCCTGCTGTTCATCAAAAAGATTCTGCAGTGGATGAAGAAGGTAAAATTATTTGCGCCTGTGGCTCTGTGGCTGGAAAAAAAGGCTATGGGCAAGAGTGACCAGATTAAAAAATATGAGTTCTGGGGACTGGTATTGTTTGTGGGCATTCCCCTTCCGGGAACCGGAGCATGGACCGGATCCCTGATCGCATCGCTGTTGGATATTGATATCCGCAAAGCCAGTCTGGCATGTCTGCTGGGCGTTGCTATCGCAACGGTGATTATGGCGATCGTTTCATATGGATTGTTGGGAGCGATTATCAGCTGATGATGGGATGGATTATTTTGGCTGTGATGCTGATCGCCGCCGTGCTGGGGCTGGTCAGATCCTCCTATGAGCGGGATTGCCTGACTACAACCGAATATACGATTTGTTCGCCGAAATTGTCCCCCGAGTTCGAGGGAAAGCGGATTGTCTTTTTGACAGATCTCCATAATAAATCCTTCGGCGAGGAGAACCAGCGGCTGCTTAAAGCCATTGATGCGGCATCCCCGGACATGGTGTTGATCGGCGGTGATACGATGGTAGCCAGAGGGCAGGAGAAGTGTCCGCTTGAGGTGACGCTGGAACTGGTGTCTGCGCTGACAGAGAAATATCCGGTATATTACGGATTTGGAAATCATGAGCTGCGTCTGAAGACCCTTCCGGTATATAAGGAAACGTATAGGCAGTTTTTGCGTGAACTGCGAAATGCCGGCGTGCGTATTCTGGATGATACCGGCGTGACCTTTCACGGGGAGAAGGGCAGTCTGACGATCAGCGGTTTGACGCTTACCCGGGAGACATATCATCATGTTGTGAAAAAAGCGCTGGAACGTGGGTATATCGAAAAGCGTATAGGCTGTGTTCAGGAAAACGATGTGCGTATTCTGATGGCACACAATCCCCTCTATCAGGAGGAGTATGCAGCCTGGGGCGCTGATCTGACCCTATGCGGCCATTATCATGGAGGAACGATTATTCTGCCGTTTTTGGGCGGAGTGATGAGTCCGGACTATCATTTGTTTCCGCGGGTTTACCGGGGACGATATGAGACGGGCGAAAAGACGATGATTCTGAGTGGCGGCCTTGGCACCCACTCCATCAATATTCGATTTGGAAACAAGCCGGAAGTGGTGCTGCTTGTATTAAAACGAGATTGAAGTCAGCGATCTGTGCAGAAGACATGGGGACTGTGCAGACAAATGGAAATTGCGAAAAGTTGGTAGAGATACATGAGCTTATCCGTAAAGCTGGAGGCATTTGAGGGTCCTCTCGATCTGCTGCTCCACCTGATTGATAAAAATAAAGTAAATATTTATGATATACCCATTGTGCAGATCACGAGTCAGTATCTTGAGTATGTGGAGACCATGGATCGGACGGATTTAAATCTGGTCAGTGATTTTCTGGTAATGGCAGCGACACTTCTGGATATCAAGTCCCGGATGCTTCTTCCTGTGGAGGAAACGGAGGAGGAGATCGAGGATCCCAGACAGGAGCTGGTTGAGCGATTGCTGGAGTATAAGATGTATAAGTACATTTCCGGCGAGCTTCGCGAGCTGGAGACGGAGGCTTCCCAGTCCATGTACCGTGAGGGCAGTGTTCCGAAGGAGGTGGCGGAGTATGAGCCGCCGGTTTCGCTGGAGGAACTGCTGAACGGTCTGACGCTGGAGAAGCTGAATGAGATATTTAAGTCGATTATGCGCAGGCAGACCGACAAGATTGACCCGATCCGAAGCAAATTCGGAAAGATTGAGCGGGAGAAATTCCGCGTGTCGGATAAGATCCGGCATATTCTGGATTTTTCACATGCCCATTCCCGGTACAGTTTCCGAAATCTTCTGGAGTCTCAGGCATCCAAGACCGAGGTGGTGGTCACCTTCCTTGCAGTGCTGGAACTGATGAAGATGGGATATATCCATCTCACCCAGGAGCATATCCATGATGATATTATCATTGAGCCGGTGAACATGGAACTGACCGAGGAGCAGGAGAGAGAACTGGAGGCAGCGCTTGAGGCGTGATTGCCGGCATGATGAGTTGATCGGTCAAATAAAATCTGCGACAAAATGGGAAGTAAGTGTGTCGGAAACTCACCGGCGCAGAGATACATAGAAAGAGGAACAGACGTGGAGAGAGAACAGGCAAAGTCAGCCATTGAGGCGGTACTGTTTACCATGGGCGGTGCGGTGGAACTTAAGTTACTGGCAGCAGCCATAGAGGATGAGACTGCGGCTGCAAAGGAATTGGTGGAGGAACTGGCCGCAGAGTACGATGAGCAGATGCGTGGCATGAAGATCATCGAGTTGGAAGGCAGCTACCAGATGTGCACCAGAAAAGAATATTACGAGCCGCTGATTCGGGTGGCTTCCCAGCCGAAGCGCCATGTGTTGTCGGATGTGGTTCTGGAGACGCTGTCCATCATCGCCTACAAGCAGCCCATCACCAGGACGGAGATCGAGCAGATCCGCGGAGTCAAATCCGATCACGCAGTCAATAAACTGATTGAGTACGGGCTGATTGAGGAGGCAGGCAGGTTAAATGCCCCCGGACGTCCCATTCTGTTCCGTACCACAGAAAACTTTTTGAGAAGCTTTGGACTTCCCTCCCTGGAGGAACTGCCCACACTGGGCGCCACACAGTTGGAGGAGTTTAAGGAGGAGGCAGCGGAGGAGGTTCAGCTGGAGCTGAGCTTTCCGGACTGACATTCTGCTGCTTACAGAATTGAGATTAATCGGACGATGTATGCATTGACCGATTAGCAATAGTAGTACACATGACACCACAGGAAAGACATCAACGGTGAGACACCACAGGAGGGAGAGCACATGAATTACACGACCATGTCAAAGGAAGCACTGGTTCAGCTGGAGGCTGAGCTGAAGGAAGAGTATAAGCGTTATCAGAAACTGGGCCTTAAGCTGGATATGTCCAGAGGAAAGCCCTCTTCTCTGCAGTTAAATGTAAATAACGAGATGTTAAAGATGCCGATCACCGAGTTCACGCTGGAGAACGGCCTGGATGTGCGCAACTACGGCGGCGTGGATGGTATTCCGGAGATGAAGCGTATTTTCTCCGATCTGTTGGGCATTCCCACCGCTCAGATCATCATCGGAGGAAACTCCAGTCTGAATATGATGTATGACACCATGATGCGTCTGTTTATGCTGGGCCTTGGCGGACATGAGCCCTGGAAAAAGCTGGATAAGGTGAAGTGGATCTGCCCCAGTCCCGGATATGACCGTCATTTTGCCATCACCGAGACGCTGGGTGTGGAGATGATCACCATTCCCATGACTCCTACGGGTCCTGATATGGATATGATCGAGAAATTGGTGGCTGAGGATCCCGCGATCCGCGGTATGTGGTGTATCCCGCTGTACTCCAACCCTCAGGGTATCATCTATAGCGATGAGACTGTGAAGCGGCTGGCTTACATGGAGACTGCAGCTCCTGACTTCCGTATTTTCTGGGATAACGCCTACGGTATCCATCATCTGTTCAGCGAGAATAAGATCGCTGATATTCTGGCACTGTGTAAGGAAGCGGGTCATGCGGACCGTGTTCTGTACTATTTCTCCACCTCCAAGATATCCCTGCCCGGCGGCGGTATCGCCATGATGGCGGCGGACGAGGCGACTGCGGCGGAGGTGCGGGGGCAGATCAGTATCCAGACCATCGGCCCTGACAAGGTAAATCAGCTGCGCCATGCACGGTATTTCAAGGATGCGGACGGTGTTCGCGCCCGGATGAGGGATCTGGCGAGACATATGGTTCCCAAGTACCAGCTGGTACTGGATATTCTGGACGAGGAGCTGGGCGGCACAGGCCTGTTGTCCTGGCACAAGCCCGAGGGAGGTTACTTCATCACCGTGGACACCCTTCCCGGCTGCGCGAAGGAGACGGTAGCATTGGCGAAGGCGGCCGGTGTCGTGCTGACTGGAGCGGGAGCGACCTATCCTTACGGAAAGGATCCTCGCGATACAAACATTCGTCTGGCACCCTCCTACCCTCCGCTGGATGAGCTGGAGCAGGCCATGAGACTGTTCTGTCTGTGTGTAAAGCTGGCAGGCGTGAAGAAGCTGCTGGCTGAGTAAGTCGGCAGATAAGGCGGTCGGAGAGCCGGGAGATGAGACTTATCTGCCGACCGTATACCGGGGGAAATGATGATACGTATTCTGATTGTGGAAGATGACGAGAATATTGCGAAGATGATCGAGGCGGTGCTCTCCATTGGCGGCTATGAGGGGATAGTCTGCAATGACGGGGCGCAGGCGCTTCACAAGCTTCTGACCGAAAGCTTTGATCTGGCACTGTTGGATGTGATGCTGCCCGGTCTGGACGGCTTTGAGATTCTGGAGGGAATTCAGGGCCGCGAGGTGCCGGTGATCTTTCTGACGGCCAGACTGGATGTGGCCGACAAGGTGCGTGGTCTTCGCCTTGGGGCGGAGGACTATATCGTAAAGCCCTTTGAGGCGGTGGAGCTGCTTGCCCGGATCGAGGTGGTGCTCCGCCGGGTAAATAAATCCAGCAGCGTGCTGAGCTACGAGGATATCACCGTGGACATCCAGAAACACCGGGTGACGAAAGGCGGGGCAGAGATCAGTCTGACACCGAGAGAGTTTGAGGTACTGGTGTTCTTCCTGCAGCATGTGGACATTGCGCTGACCAGAGAGCGGCTGCTTTCCGCCGTCTGGGATTACTCCTTCGAGGGTGAGAGCAGGACGGTGGATATTCATGTACAGCAGGTGCGGCGAAAGCTGGGACTGCAGGGCAGGCTGGTGACCATCCCCAAGCTGGGCTGGCGATTGGAGAGACAGTAATGAAGCTGTGGCAGAAGATCTTACTAATTTCATTGATTTTTGTACTAGGGGCAGTAGAAACTACTGCCTTTATTGTATTGTCCCGGGACTTCTCCATGACCGTGGAGCGTGAGCGGGAACAGGGAGTGACTGAGCACAATTACCTGGCAGCGACCATCGCCAACCAGGTAGTGTACTCCCGGCTTTTGGGCGATAAGATATTGCTCTCTGAGGAGGAGATTGAGGAGGTCATCGACGAGGTGCTTTCGGCGACCACGGTCTCGGTGGATGGAGCGGCAGTGTTCCGGCAGTCTGACCCGATCCGGATATATCGGATGGATGAGCTGCAGGAGATGAGTGAATTTCAACGTGAAGCACTCCACAGCGAGGAGTGTCTGACGCTGATTACCGGCGAGGGAGAAAATACCAGACTGTACGTGACCTCCGGGCTTACGCTGGAGGGTACGGCTTATCAGCTGTATACGGTGACCGATATGGGCGATATTTATCGGGATTACGATGAGCAGCTGTTGTTTGTGCGCAATCTGGGCATGGTTCTGGCAGTAGTGATTTCTGCTGTTCTGGTGGCAGTATTGTTTACCCTTCTGGGGCCGCTGACCCGACTGAATGCCAGCCTGCGCCAGATTGCCGGCGGCAATTATTCTCTGCGGATCAAGGAGCAGGGCAGTCCGGAGTTTCGTGAGCTGGCCGGAAATATCAACCGGATGAGCGAGTCGGTGGAGGAAAATGTACAGCGGATCAGCGAGATCGCGGAGAGCAGAAAGCGCTTTATCGATAATCTGGCCCATGAGATGAAGACACCTCTCACCTCCATCATGGGCTTTGGTGATATTATGCGGATCAAGCGTGAGATGAGTGAGAAACAGCGGAGGGAGTATGCGGAGATCATCGTGGAGGATGCCAAACGGCTTCGGACACTGTCCGGAAAGCTTTTGGAGCTTGCCACCAACGAGGGTGCGGAGCTGGAACTGGTCTCAGTCAACCTGCGTGAACTGTTCAGGGAGGTACACTTGACGGTGGCACCGATCCTGTCCAGGCGGCACATGACCATGGAGATGGCCAGCACCCACATTGCCATCAACTGTGACCGTGAACTGTTCAAATCTCTTCTGTATAATCTGATTGACAACAGCATCAAGGCTTCCGCCGACGGAAGCAAGATTATATTAAAGGCCGTAAACCGGGACAACAAGGCGCGGATATCGGTGACCGACTTCGGTATCGGCATGAGCAATGAGCAGGCAAAGCGGGTGACGGAACCCTTCTACATGGTGGATAAGTCCCGGAGCCGCAAGGAGGGTGGTGCCGGTCTGGGCCTGTCCCTCTGCGTGGAGGTGGCCAAGCGCCACGGAGCCGTTCTGGAGATTGAGAGCCAGCAGGGAAAGGGAACGACAGTGTTTGTTTACATAGACTGTCATCCGGAGATAGTGGGGAGCGAGGACGATGAGATCGGGTAAAATAAATACAAACTATAGAGCGGTCCTTCCCTGGGCAGCCGCTGTACTGATTTTGGTGGGCGGATATATGAGTGTCAGTCTGATCAAGCCGCTGCTGCCGGATTATCGCGATGAAGTGGTGAGCTTTGAGAAAGCGGAGCGGAACAGCCCCATCTATCTGCAGGGGAATGACAGTATTGCGATCTATCCATGGAATGAATATGACGAAGCCGAGCTGATCACGCTGGAGGAGTATCTGCTTCAGGCGACGGAGCAGTCGCGTCCGGGCGTATCAGACCCGGAAGGAGCAGACCGGGAAGTACCGGACAGTGAGAAGGTGAAGACGGTTTTTCGGGAGATGTCCGACTTTCTGGCTCCCTGGGTGATCATCGAGGACGGTGACATGGACGGCCTGATACAGTCGGTGACCTGTGAGGTCGCGGGAGAGGTCGCGCAGTATTATCTCAAGGATTTTGCCATCGACAGCAGCGGAGAGGAGTATCTGGCAGGTCTGTTCTTCGATGTGGAAAACAGGGGATTTTTCTATCATTATCAAAATGTGGATGCAGAGCGGGTCAGCAGTACACAGATTAATGAGGCGCAGGAGACAATAAAGCGTTCCATTGAAGAGATCGGAGAACTGTATCAGCAGTGGATGGTGTATGAATACAAGTTTGTGATAGATGGAGGTCAGTTGTCAGAGCTGATGAGGGAGAATCCCATGATCAGAGCCTGGTATCGCATGGTGGTTATGAGTCAGGGGATGGAAATGGACTTTATGGCAGATATTCTGACGGGAATGGCTTACGTTCTGTATCAGGCGGCGCAGGGCGGCGGAAATGTGGAACTGGTAGTCTATCAGGGAGAACTGCTTGCGATTTTTGCTGATGATTTTGAAAACAGGATTGTTGTATTTTATGATCCGGTTCAGAAGGAGGTCAGCGGGCTCAGTGTGCGCATTGGTCAGCTGAGCAAGTGAGTTTTTGCAAATTTTTTGCATTTTTTTGAGGACTTTTTGGCTTTCGCCGGGTTATGCTATAGACACCGGTGAAAGCCGCTTTTGCTTCATGAGAATGACGCAAGAGCGCCTGTGGATGCAGGATTGTTTTAAACGCGGTTGGGGGATCGCAGACAGAGCAAATGCAGCAAAAGCCGGGAGGGGTGAGTGATGAAAGATAGAGGACGAACGAAACGAAGGATTACACAGGAGGCCGGAAAAATGGTGTGGTCAAATGGCAGCTGGGTGATTTTGCTGATGCTGATCATCGGTGTGGTCACACTGGGATTTCTGCTGGCGCAGCTAAAGTCCATGGAGTCCGGAGAACTGGGGGGCTTTTCCGGGACTTCATGGATTGGAAAACTGAACGGTGGGAATGCTGCAGGCGGAGAAAACGGTGCGGAGAACAAGAACGGCTCGAATGCCGGATACCACGGGGATGGAGAGAAACGTGAGACAGCAGATCACCGTGAAACAGCAGACCACCGCGGAGTGCTGTACGGAACCCTACAGAGCGGACTTCCACTGATCTGTGTGGATGCAGGTCACGGCTACGATGATCCGGGAGCCATGCACGCAAACCTGAACGGACTGGATGAGAAGGACATTACGCTGGACATCGCTCTTCGGGTGAAGGACATTTTGGTGGAGAAAGGCCATCCGGTGCTGATGACCAGAGATTCGGATGAGATTCCGCTTTGGATGGAGCAGGATGCGCGGGGGCTGTACGTGATGGACCCCTACGACCGGTGCGACATCACCAACGAGGCGGAGGCTGATCTGTTTGTCTCCATCCACTGTAATGCGTTGCCATCCAGCCCATCTGCAAGGGGGATGCAGCTGTACTACACGGACGGTCATACGCCGGACAATCCGGAGTATGCAGAGCAGATGGCGGACAGTCTGGAGGCGGTCTTTGGGGTTAGGCCGCAGGTGATCGCCAACCCGGAGAATGACTCCTATGTGGTGAATCGGCTGGTGGATGCGCCGTCGGTGTTGGTGGAGACCGGATTTATCACCAACGCAGCGGACGCGAGGCTGATGCTCTCCGAGAGCTGGAGGCAGGAGATGGCGGAGGCGTTGGCAGAGGGGATAATTGCGTTTTTGGAAGCAAAGAATGATTAGCATTTAAAATGAATTGCAGATTGTAACGTGCGTCAAAAATCAGGATGAATAAAAATAAGAGGTGAGCGGAATGAAAAAGTTACGGAGATGTTTGGCAGTTGTCTGGGTTTTATGTATGCTTGGCGGTTGTGGCAGCGGTTTGACCGGAGCGGGGACGGATAATCCGTTGACGGAGACCGGTGCAGGGGATTCCGCTGCCGGTCAGGTGACAGTGGGTTCAAAGACGGACGGATCCGATGAGGAGAGCATCCGGCAGGACGATGAAGCAGAGACCGGAGCTGCCGGTGTCTGGGGAGAGCTGGCCGCAGATTCGACTGTGGAAGGAGTTCTGGCGGAGGACGGTCAGGGAACCTATCCTACTTATCAGGTGGAGATCGGTCAGATGTCCGGTGAGCTGGTCAAGAGTGTTCTTCTGGCGAACAGGGCCATCAGTATCAAGGAGTCGGAAGCAGACAGCTGGTATGCTGATCAGACCAACGAGTTTTATACCTGTCAGGACGGTTCCTATGTGGAGAATCGTTTCGGTGAGCTGAAGTTTGTGGCGGCGGAGGCACAATACTGGCCGGAGCCCTTTGCTTTCTTTCAGTCGGATTTCCGGGAACTGCTCTTTCCGGACGGGCAGGACGTGGTGCTGACCCAGACGGATTGGGATTATGCGACCATGGAGCAGGCCAGGGCACTGGCGGCGGGGACGCTGGATAAGCTGGGGATCGAATATGGTGATGAATGGATCGCCTTCGCTGTCAGCGGAGAAAAGATGACAGCGGCCATGCATGATGCGTACCCGGACAGTCGATATCCGGAGGATCTGGTGGAAGGGCTTTCACGGCTGGGAAAACCGACGTGGAAAAAGACCTATGACGATGGGGAAGACGTCTATATCTTCCGCATTCCTCAGGGGATCAATGGGCATCTGCTGACGGAAGCCTGGTCGATCGAGTCAAAGGAGAAAGGGAATGTACTCGGTGAGGGCTGCTATATTGATGTGATGGTAGGCAGAGAGGGCATCTGCTATCTGGAAATCCACCATATCTACGAGACCACCGGGCAGTCTGAGAGCCTGCAGACGATCACGCAGGAGCAGGCGATCCAGGTGGCGAAGGACTATCAGATAGAGCAGCTCGATGCGCTGAATCCGGCCATAAAGACCTACTATACCTATAAGGTGGTCGAAGTGAATTTTTCCTATATTCCATCCATTGAGAAGGATATGAGCATCAAGGGCGAAATCATTCCCTGCTGGGAAGTGCGCTGTGAGGCTTATTATGGGGAAGAGACTGAGCCGAGCACGGTCAGAGGATTCAATGTGAATGCGGTGACAGGGGAGATGGTAAGCGTCTCAATGGGATTCTATGACCTGGAATGGAAGTAAGTTTGGAATAAAGTCAGACAATGTGAGTGTCTGCAAAAGAGTACAGATAATCTGGGGGCCAAATGAGGAAAACGGTGAGTGGAATGAAAAGACTCAGTAGGATGGGAAAATGGACTGCGTTATTAATTCTTATGCTGCTGTGCGGCGGCTGTGGTCAGGCGGCGGTGCAGAAAGGGGAGACGAAAACGGATTTGCAGTTGAGCGATATCTCTTCGGGAACTTCTGATAATACGGACAGTACGGGTGACCAGGCGGTCACGGGGGCTCCTACGGAGGGAGAGTATCCTCCGGAAATTAACTGGGAGCCGATCTCCACTGATCCGAGTGAAGGGTTGGGGGTCACTGCCGAAGACGGAAAAGGAAGTTATCCCACCTATCAGATAAAAATCGGTCAACTGTCCGGTGAATTGGTGAAGGAAGTATTGTTAAAAGACCGATCCGTCAGTATCAAGGAAGTAGAAAAAGACGGGTGGTTTGAGGATCAGATCGATGAGTTTTACTATTGTCAGGATGGCACTTATGTGGAAAATCAATTTGGGCAATTTCTGTTTGTGACACCCGAGGCCGAATGTTGGCCTGTACCCGGTTTGTTTATGGAGGAGGTTTTTCTGAAAAAGATATTTCCCGACGGTCAGGATGAGGTGCTGACCAAGACTGACTGGGATTATGCGACGATGCAGCAGGCGAAGAATCTGGTGGCCGGATATCTGGATAAGCTGGGTGTGGAATATGGCAGCGATTGGATCACCTTCGGCGTCAGCGGAGAAAACATGACGGCAGCCATGCATCAGGCATACCCAGATTATGAATATCCGGGAGAGACGGTGGAAGTTTATTATGCGGGAACCGGACCGTGGACAAAAACATACGATGAGGAGGATGATGTCTATATCATGCGCATTCCGCTGGCATTGGAAGGGCATCCGTTGACAGCTGTTGACCGGATCCATCTGTCGGTGGGCGGGAGCATATTGATGAGAGAGGGCTGCTTTGCCTATGCGATGGTGGGACAGGAAGGTCTTCGTTATTTGGAAATTCGTTGGATTATGGACGTTGCCGGTCAGTCGGAAGCGTGTGCGCTGATTACACAGGAGCAGGCGATTCGGGCGGTGGAGGATTACACGGTGAAAGAAAAAGCGAAATATCACCTGTCGGATGTTGATATGGAGTTTATCGTAACCGAAATAAAGTTTTCCTATGGCCTGTATCTGAATGGAGACGGGCAGATTGAGGGCGAGGTATTTCCCTGCTGGGAAGTGAGAGGTGAGGGCTTTTTTCAGGAGCCAAATTACACGGTGGCGGTCAATGTGGATGCAGTGACCGGCGAAGTGAGAAACATTTCAAGAGTTTATGACCAAGAGAATTATACGCCGATTCGGAGACACTGAATCGGCTTTTTTGTCTATCGAAAACCACGCGATAGTCGCGTGGTTCCGTAGAGCTTTAGCGATGTATTAAGACAAAAAACTCCTAATGTGTATAATGAAGGCGTGACCTGCCAGTTACGCCGAATTAACACATTAGGAGGACAGTAA
>JAFTXG010000032.1 GCA_017461725.1 Lachnospiraceae bacterium | reverse complement strand
TCCAAGAGACCCGTTTACGGGTAGCAAGTAATCAAACGCGTGGCTGGCAGGCCAAACGAAAGACGCATTTATGCGTGGCTAGTAGAGAAGGGCTATGCCCGAAAAAGAAAAACCGCCCGCTATGCGGGCGGATGGTTATTGTTGTATTTCTATAAAGAATAAGTAAAAAATGGCATCCTGTTGTAAAAAATGACCATCTTCATCAAAAAAAAGAACCATGATATATTGAGAAAAAAGCAGGAGGTAGAAATGATTTGAACACAAAACAGCATAAAAAATCAAGAGAGTTTGTAACCAATTGGCAATTGTATATTATGGTACTTCCGGCTTTGGTATGGCTGATCTTTTTTGCATATAAGCCCATGTATGGGTTGATTATTGCTTTTAAGAATTACAATTTCAGGCAGGGAATATGGGGGAGTGAATGGGTTGGCTTTGATCATTTTGAACGTTTATTCCGTTCCTATTGGTTTCCCATTATATTAAAAAACACATTGACTGTGAGTTTTTTGGGATTACTCATCAGTTTTCCACTTCCGATTATTTTTGCTCTTTTTGTGAATGAAGTAAAAAATCAAAGAGTTAGAAAGATAGTTCAGACTGTGTCCTATGCGCCGCATTTTATTTCTGTTATTGTGATGTGCGGTATGGTTATATTAATGTTGAGCCCAGATGGCGGAATTATTAATACATTTTTAAAGATGTTTGGTGTTGAACCCATTGCATTTATGCAGAAGCCTAAGGCATTTAAATGGATATATGTGCTTAGCACTGTATGGCAGAATACAGGTTGGAGTGCGATTATCTACATAGCGGCATTGTCAAGTGTGGATCCGGTTTTGATTGAAGCAGCGGAAATAGATGGTGCTTCCAGATTTCAGAGAATGATTCATATTTATTTTCCGGCATTGGTACCTACGATTGTTATTTTGCTGATTATGCAGTGCGGATCAATAATGAATGTAGGGTATGAGAAGGCGTTTGCGTTGCAGAATGCAGCCAATTTGACGGGAGCAGAGGTGATATCAACCTATGTGTATAAAATTGGTCTGGAGAATAGAGATTTCTCCTTTGCAACAGCGGTTGGTATGCTGAATTCTGTAGTGAATACAATTATGTTGGTTACTGTCAATGCAATAGCGAAAAAGGTCAATCACTCGGGTCTTTGGTAAGGAGATATCGTATGAAAAAAGAGAAAAGCAGAAGAGCGGAAAAAGAGGAGAATGTAAGAAGAAAAGGCGGAGATTTGTTTTTTCAATTTGTCGTCTGCGCTGTATTGACATTATCACTTGTGGTGACTCTTTATCCAATGATATTTGTTCTTAGTGCATCATTCAGTGATCCGCAGGCGGTAATGACTGGAAAAGTGCATTTGTTCCCGGTGGATATCACATTGGATGGTTACAAATATATTTTGCAGTATCGTGAAATTTGGTCGGGTTATGCAAATACGATATTTTATACCGTTGTTGGAACCATATTGAATCTGATTGTAACGCTGCCATGCGCCTACGCTCTTTCACACAGAAAATTGAAGGGAAGAGGGTTACTGATGACGTTGTTCATTATTACCATGTATTTCAATGGTGGGATGATTCCAAACTATCTGAATGTCATGGATCTTGGATTATTGAATACGAGAACGATTGTTTTGGTAATGGGACTGGTATCTACGTATAATTTGATCGTGGCGAGAACCTTCTTTTCCTCTTCAATTCCTTGGGAGCTTCATGAAGCCGCAATTTTGGACGGAGCAAGCCATTTTCAGATCTTTGGTCAAGTGGTATTGCCGTTGTCCAAAGCAATCATTGCAGTGCAGGCACTGTATTATGCGGTGGCACACTGGAACAGCTATTTTAATGAAATGCTTTATTTGTCGGACAGAAGTAAATTTCCGTTGCAGGTAATCTTGCGAGAGATACTTACATTAAGCCAATATCAGGCACAAGCTATGGAGGAAGGAGGTTATAGCGTAGAACAGATGATGGAAATGGTAAAGGCCATGGACACGGCAAACTTGATTAAGTACTGTGTAATCGTAGTTTCCGTAGTGCCAATGATGATCTTTTATCCATTCTTACAGAAGTTTTTCGCAAAAGGTGTGATGATAGGGGCTGTGAAGGGATAAAATATTATTACGAAAGGAAGCATATTATGAAAAAAATGTTTAGAGTATTTGCGTTACTGTTGGCAGTTTTGGTTACTGTTACGGCATGTGGTCAATCGCAACCGGGTGTTCCCAGTTCCGGCGGAAACGAGGTTCAGTCGTCAGAGGCCGGGGAGACAGACAAAACATCAGAAAAAGTGCAGCTTAGATTTGCAACAATCACCCGAGGCAGTGTGCCTATGGATGATATTTATATGACACAGTATCTCGAAGAGAAATTTAATGTTGATATTATTTGGGAAGAATATGCAAATGATGCGTGGAAGAATCAGTTTTCTTTAATGCTCACTACAGATAATCTTCCTGACATGATTTTAGGTGCCAATCTGGACAAGAATGCAGTTAATGACTATGGCGCAGATGGCTATTTCCTCAACATAATGGATTACATCGATTATATGCCAAATTTAAAAGGCTGGCTGAATGATGAAACGTATGCTAACTGGGCAAAATATCAGATGACGGATGATGGTGCGATTTACGGTTTGCAGCGAGTATTTCCCTCCAGAATCGGTGTTGCGACAGAAATGAATACCTGGATTAACAATGAGTGGCTGGAAAATGTGAACATGGAGGTTCCTCAGACACTGGATGAATTATACGAGGTATTAAAAGCGTTTAAAGAACAGGATGCAAACGGTAATGGTGATCCCACAGACGAGATTCCGCTGTGTATGCAGATTGATGTAAATGGAGCTCGCGGTTGGAGAACGCAGCCAATTCTTTTGTCAGCGTATGGTTTTGTTACGAACAAGCAGAATTTAATTTCGTATGTGGATGAAACAGGAACAGTCGGCGTGGCGGAAACGACAGAAGAATACAAAGAGTATTTGAAATTTATGAACAAGCTCTACAAAGAAGGACTTATGGAGCCCAATGCGTTTATTATTACAAACGAAGAACGGGTTGACAAAACCATAAACGATAAATACGGAGTATTTTCCGACTATTCTGGTTTGGTAACAGCTACCGGCGGTACAGTAGAGGGCAATCCGTTTGAGAAGTATTCATTAATTGGCGCATTGACTTCGGAATATAACGGCGAATTGGTTCATCCGTTTGGCAACTGTGGATACTCCAGTGGATCCAGAACATATATCAGTGCAAAGACCGAGCATCCGGAGCTTATCTGTCAGATTATAGATTTCTTCTATGCTGATGAGAATCAAATTGCTGCGGAATTTGGTGAAGAAGGCGTTACATTTGAGTATGTAGAGGATGCGTTTGGAAATAAAGTACCCAACTACATCGGAGATTATAAAGGGGCTACAGTAAAGCTTGACGAGCAATTTAACATGATTCGTACTTCTGCTGTCAATCGAGTCGTAGAAGCTGCGGATGATGCGACGTTGGATGCCATGATAAGTGACGAGGCAATGTTATATTCCAGTCAGGCTCAGTTTGAAAAGGAATTGAGAAGAATGGACAAACTGGTATATCCATTCCCTGACCTTGTATATCCGGCTGATGATAATACAAGACGTGCGGCGTTGGAATCTGATTTGACCAATGTAATCATATCTTATAAAGCTTCTTTTATTCTTGGTGAACTGGATGTGGAAGAAAACTGGGAGAAATTCCAGAGTGATTTGGAAGCAGCGGGAATGCAGGAATATATAAAGATTCAGACAAACGCATATAACACGTTTATGGGCAAATAATTCTGGTTATTTGGATGCACCGGTGTTTTCCCGGTGCATCCATAAATATATTTTAATGAAGTAAAGTCGGTGAGAATTATTTACAGAGCGCTGGAAAAGTCAGAGGGGATAATCAGGCGGCAGAGTGTAAAAGAAAATCAATGGAAGAGGGATGAAGATGAATAACGCAAGAGAATATATGTGTGAGATGCTAGTAAATCCGACAGATGCTAAATATGCGGAAAATATCAGAAAATTTCAGGGATGTCCTACAATCGCCATTACACGGAATGGCAGGATATATATGGGGTGGTATTCAGGAGGAACTCGTGAACCACATATTGAAAATTATAATCTTGTGGTATACAGCGATGATTTTGGCGTGAGCTGGTCAAACCCTGTTTTAATCATCCCGAGTAACAAAGAGCGATTGGTACAGGCCTTGGACATCCAATTGTGGCTGTCACCGGAAGGGAAACTGTTTGTATTCTGGGTGCAGGACAATGCCGAAATACAAAATGGAATAACAGACAAATTTGTTGTTGATGGGTATAGTTTCGGTGATACGGAGCATGCACAATGGTTATGTGTATGCGAGGACCCTGATGCGGTAACCCCCATGTTTTCGCAGGGGAGGTGTATTGGAGGCGGTTTTCTTCGCTGTAAGCCGTTAGTGATGAGCAACGGTGAATGGCTGTTGTGGAACTACGATCAGTTAAATGATCGTTACGGATACAGTATTTCTTCTGATCGGGGACAGACATTCGTTCGTCACTATGGTGCAAAAAAGATCGAGGTTGAACATGACGAGTGCATGGCTTATGAAAAGTTGGACGGAAGCATTCGTATGCTGGCGAGATGTAAGAAGGGAGAATTGGCAGAATCAACCTCCAACGATTATGCAAAATCCTGGAGCGAAACAAAACTTTCCGGAATCATTACACCGGATACACGTATCTACGTTTCCAGAACGCCATCAGGCCGTATCTTGCTGGTGAACAATGATCATGCATCTGTGCGCTGTAATATGACGATTTATTTGTCCGAGGATGACGGTGCGACATGGAAATATAAACGATGTATAGATGAGCGTACGCGCATATCCTATCCGGATGTAGATTTTTATGGGGGAAGAATTTATCTTGTCTATGACCGTGAAAGATCAGGGGAAGGGGCCGCAAGAGAAATTCTTTTCACAAGTTTTACAGAAGAGGATATTATGGATGAACAGTATGAGTTCAAATTGACAATTGTGAGTAAGTCAGACTACTAGAGAATAAAGACGAAGAATTGGGAGGAAGAATGAAAGACAGAAATGTTATCAAAAACCTGATATGGTCATATATTATTGTCTGGCTCCCGGTGTTAATGGTTTGTTTGGTTATTTCGGAATACACGCTATACAATTTTAAAAAGAAAGAGGAGGAGAAAATACAAAAACAAGTTGAACAGATGCTCCTGAATATGGTGGAAGAATATGAGAAATGCTATGCAAATGGTGTTTCTCTTTCCAATACGAGAGAGTTAAGGCCGGATACATTTTTTGATACAGACATGTCCCGCTATGTTGGAAGTACTATATTAAGGAACATCAGGCAATATAATATGGATGTTAATGATATCTATATATATTATGGTGGCAATGAAATTTATTCGGCGAAAGGTCTCTCAAAGGTATCTGTATATTTTGAGAAAAATTTGGGCTGTTCAGCAAAAGGCATGGAAACTGCGATTAAAATGTTGGAAGACCAAGGAGGTGTACACTATCTGGATACAGTTTCCGGTAATGGATATTTGTGTTACAGTATCCCGATTAGTAATTCTGATCAGAAAAAACAATCGGTTGCATTTGTCTATTCCGCAGATCATTTTTTGGAACTGTTAAAGCTGCACTGTGATGACGGTATAGCTGAATTACAGTTTATTGCCAACAGTGTACTATGTTTGTACCGGGATGGAGAGCAGCTGGAAATACAGAAATATCAGAATACGTTATATGAAGATGGTTTGAGAGAGATAAAAGTTCCTTTAGAATATCAGCGCAATGGAAATCTGATTATACGCTATCGAACAGATATTTCTTTTGAAGATATTGAACGAATTAAGTCGTTGAATTATATTGCAATCATTTTGGGAAGTCTTGTATCAATAGGGCTTACTATCTTTTTGAGCGGAAAAAAGGCCAGCAGAATTAAAACATTGGAAAAAGCCTTTGAAAATGGCAGCCAGATTCAGGATTATCAGGACGAGTATCAATATTTAAGGACTTTGATTCGTAATGTTGTGCAGGAATCAGACAAGCTTCTCACAAATGAAAATATTTACAAGCAAACGATATTGCAGCAAAGTGCCCGTTTGATTTTTGTAGGAGGTATCGACAGTGAGGAGGAAATAGCAGTATTCTTGAGAATGTCCGGTGTGGAATTGTGTGAGGAATACTATTGTGTCTGTGCATTTATGACATCCAAAAAGTCAAAAGGACTGTGTTCGACAATTATAGGAGATCTCAGTTATAGTCAGGAGGTAGAAAAAGGTATAATTTATTATTCGCTGATAGAATTACCTAACTGGGATCTGGGCAAGAAGTTACGGGAGCAGTTTGTAAAAGAAAAAGTGGTTGCCTTGAAAAATTTGAATGCGGGAAATGTATTGGTTGCCATAAGCAGAGTTTATGATGATATTACAAAGGCTCACAGCGGATATGAGGAAGTGTCTCGCCTGATTCAGGACGAGACATGGACGATGAGTGCAGCTGTGGAAAAAGAAGATGAGGTTCGTTTTTGTTCCGATTCCAGAGAGTGGGAGGTCAAATGTGCGAAAGGGAGTAAGGAAAATCGGATTGCGGACAGTTCGTGCAAAACAGACGAAAATGTGTTGGATCAAGAGCGTTTTGCCGAAATACTTTCCTATATCGATGAAAACTATTCGGACTGTAATCTGACGGCGGAACATGTGGCGAATCACGTTAATTTGAATAAAACCTACTTAAGCCGTCTGTTCAAACAGAAGATGAATATATCCTATATGGATTATCTGACGAATATCAGAATGAACCATGTTAAGATACTGCTGGAGGAGACCGACAAGTCAGTTGCAGATATCTGTAATGAGGTTGGATATATTGATGTGTCCAGTTTTCGCAGAAAATTTAAGAAAATATTTGGCGTGTCTGTCTCTGAGTACAGGGGAATGATGAGAGAAAAATGATTAAAGGGGAAAGCAATGATAAAGCTTTTGGTGTTGGCAGATGACTATACAGGAGCTTTGGATACAGGTGTTCAATTTGCTGCGAAAAAATGCAGGGTGAAAGTTATACACCGCAGTGAAACTGGCAACAGAGAAGATGAGATCGCAAATATTCAGGCCTCCCTTTATTTATATATTGTGGAGTCTGATTTGGATGTTTTAGTTTATGATACTGAAACAAGACATGTCGATGAAAAAACTGCTTATCGTATTGTATATGAGATAGCCCGTTATGCTTTTGAAAAAGGGGTTCATCAAGTGTACAAAAAAACGGATTCAGCATTACGCGGTAATGTAGGGGCGGAATTGGAGGCAGTAGCAAATGCCTATATATCGGAAGTGGTGTTTATACCGTCTTACCCGGAAATGAATCGTGTGCTGAGAGGTGGGATATACTATGTTGATGAGACCATCCTGAGTGAAAGTATATTTGCCAGAGATATATTAAATCCTATGCATGTGTCAGAGATTCAGCGAATTTTGGAAAGTCAAACCGACATTTCCGTAAAATTGATGGAGGAAGAGGAGGATATTGAGGACGAAGAGTCAATAAAATTGTTTGTCTATAATGCAGAGACTCAGGAAGAAATCAGGCGTATTACTCAAAAACTGCATGAAAAAGGGAAATTGAAGGTTATGGCCGGATGTGCGGGATTTGCGCAAGAACTATCATACTTCCTGTTTGAAGATAGCATGATCGAAGCACCGGAAATGATAACGAAACCCGCAGTTGTGATTTGCGGGAGCCTAAATGGGAAAAGTATGGAGCAGATTGAATATGCAAAGAAAAAAGGATGTAAAGTTTTTACTTTGGGGATATCGGCTATATTGGATGGAACATTTTTTCAATCCACACAGTGGGAAAAGCTGAAAGGAGAAATCCTTTTTACAATAAGGAGCGGAGTTTCTGTCGTCCTGCATACAGAGAATATCCGGATTAAGACAAACCAGTCTGGGATGATTACAAGGCAACTAGGGGAAATCAGTTTGAGATTGATCAGCGAGGAGTCAGTTCGAAATCTGTATATTATTGGCGGTGATACCTTGTTTGGGTTTATGGCTGTATCAGAAATTCGGGAGGTGATTCCGCTGCAGATGAGAAATATTGGCGTTGTTGTTTCAGAGATTGTTGTGATGGGACAGTCAAAAAGGCTGATTTCAAAAGCGGGAGGGTCAGGAAATATAGATGCGATCTGTGAGATTTTATGATTACATAAATATTCACTTATACTTAAGAAATGGGGTGTTCAAATGTCAAAGAAAAAAATAGCCATTACAATGGGCGATCCTTCAGGAATTGGTGCGGAAATTGTTGTGAAAGCGTTGGCGCGAAAGGAAATTTACGATATTTGTTGTCCGATTGTGATTGGAGATTATGAGCCAATAGCAGATGCGATCCGGTTTACCGGTTCTTCTGTGCGAGCAAAATGTATCGAAAATGCAGAGGATGACATACCTGGGTATGGGACAATTTCGTTACTTAACCTCGGGTTGTTGTCTCCCGGAAGTTGGGAGTACAAGAAAAATGGTAAACGTTCCGGAGAAGCTGCATTTCAATATATTGTGAATGCAATAAAGTTGGCAGAGGAGCATAAAGTTGCTGCGGTAGTGACTGGGCCGATCAGCAAAGAGGCAATACATATGGCAGGGCATTTATATGCAGGGCATACAGAGATATTTGCCGATTACACAAAGACTAAAAATTATGGCATGCTTTTGACTTCCGGGCGACTGAGAGTTATTCATGTGACAACTCATGTGTCAATGAGAGAAGCCTGCGATATTATTCGAAATAATCCCGAAAAAGTAAAAAATACAATTCAGTTGGCACAATATGCGATGAGACAGATTGGAATTGAACGACCGAGGATTGGCGTGGCCGGGTTGAATGCGCATGCATCAGAAAACGGATTATTTGGAGACGAAGAAATGGTTTCAATTATACCGGCGATAGAAGCAGCACGCGAAAATGGTATTGATGTAGAAGGTCCGATTCCGCCGGATACAGTGTTTGTGAAAGCGATGGCAGGAAAATACGATGTGGTAGTGGCCATGTATCATGATCAGGGTCATATTCCGTTAAAATTGAGTGGTTTCCAAATGGATGGCAAAACAGATAAATTTCTATCAGTAAGCGGTGTGAACTCTACCATAGGTCTTCCGATTGTTCGGACTTCTGTGGATCACGGAACTGCATATGATCGAGCGGGGGAAGGACGGGCCAACGAACAGAGCATGGTAGATGCAATTAAAATGGCTGTTCGTATGTCAAAGTAAGTCGAATAAACCGTTGGAAATAGCTGAGGGAACATGTGGATATAACGAGAGAATGTGATTAGCGAATGGGAGAGCACTGCATATGAAAAAGAAATGGTGGCATGAAGCTGTAATATATGAAATATATTGCAGGAGCTTTTGTGATTCAAATGGTGATGGTATCGGGGATTTGAGAGGAGTTATCTCAAAGCTTCCTGTTTTAAAAGAACTGGGCATTAATTGTATTTGGTTTGCGCCCATATACAAATCACCACAGATTGACAATGGATACGACGTATCTGATTATCAGGATATTGAACCGGATTACGGTACTCTTGCAGATTTCAAAGAACTGCTTGATCTGGCACACGGGATGGGAATACGCGTGATTATGGATATGGTGCTGAATCATTCTTCCGATGAACACAGATGGTTTCAGGAAGCGCGAAAAGCAAAGGACAGTCCTTACCGTAATTATTATATCTGGCAGCCTCCGAAATCCGATGGATCTGAGCCTAATAACTGGGGAAACTATTTCCGCGAAGGAAGCGGTTCTGCTTGGGAATACGATGAGCTGACAGAAGAATACTATCTCCATCAATATTCAATCAAGATGCCAGATCTCAATTGGGAATATGAACCACTTCGTAAAGAAATTTATAAGATGCTGCACTGGTGGCTTGATTTTGGCGTTGATGGATTCCGTCTTGATATTTTTACGAGATTAAAAAAACCGAAAGGCTTTCCGAATACAGAAAAAGCGCCTAATGTGATCCTTGACCGCAATGGTTTTGTTGTCGATACCGCCATGTGTACAAATGTTGAAGGGATTCATGACATACTTCATGAATTATATACAGAGGTGTTCGGCGTCAGGGAGTGCGTGACTGTAGGCGAGGGAGCTGGCGTAACATCTCAAAATGCTCTTGGATATGTTGACAGAGAGCGGGAAGAAATAAATATGGTCTATCATTTTGAACTCGCGAGTCGCCATATTCACTCAATCACGCCAGAACATTTTCGAAGAATCCAGACAAATTGGGCTGATGTAATCCGTCACAATGGGTGGGCGGTTCAGCATATGTCAAATCATGACAGTGCAAGACAGGTATCCTGTTACGGCAATGATGAAAAATTCCGTGTTTCGTCGGCCAAATTGCTTGCTACATTGATACATACCACCCCCGGCACACCGATTATTTATCAAGGCGAAGAGATTGGTATGGTCAATGTGAAATTTGACGACATCAAAGACTATAATTGCTGTTATACCATTGGTGATTATAACTCCATGATTAAATCAGGGGTTTCACCAGAAGAGGCCTTAAAATTTGTTGGTCCGCGAAGCCGTGACAATGCGCGTACCCCCTATCAGTGGGATGCAAGTGAGAATGCAGGCTTTACCACCGGAAAACCATGGATGAAGCTTAATCCCAGATATCCAGCGATTAATCTGGAAAATGACCTTGCATCAGAGGATTCGATTTTTAATTATTATCAGGAAATGATAAAAATGCGTCAGGAGCATCCTGCGATTATTGAAGGGGAACTGCGATTCTTGATGGAGAATCATCCTCAGATTATTATGTATCTCAGAGAATGTGAACAGGAAACGTTGTTAATCATTGCCAACTATTCCAATGAGAAAGCAATCCTGTCGCCTTCTGATGTAGTTGATTCCGGTATTTGGCAACGGCTTATAACCAATCAGGCAGGAATGCTTCCTTTCATCGGAAATAGAGATTTTCTTTTGCCTTGGGAAGCAGAGGTCTATTGTCTAATAAAAACCCGATAGGATTCGTTCAGGCAAGATTCGTCCAAACGGATGAAAATATCGTAGTACTTGACTCATGTAGACTATTGTGATAGTATATAGACGATAGTAATAGTCTGCCTGAGGAGGGAAAATGATGAGTGCAAAACAACTGATCGGTGCCGGGAAAAAGAATCTGGTTCTCATGACACTGGCGGCATTGTCGTGTTTACTGGCCGCTTGCACCGAAGGTGCGGACACAGCTGCCGATTCGGAGCGATTTGGTACTGTAAAAATAATCCGGGCGGAGCAGGGGGACAGCGGAACCGATTGCTGGATCGAAGCTGAACTTACAGTGATCGGGGATGAGGAGTTTGGTGCTGACATTCGTGGCGGACTGGACGAGGAATGGCAGTGGTGGAATTCTCTGGATGGGATGCAGCAGGCGCTGTCCAGCTCTTTGCCGGGCTATTGTGTACTGAATTTTGATACCTGGGAAGCGTGTGAGGCTGCCATAGGAGTTTCGATTGATAATCCGTTGGAAACGTATGACTGGCTGGAAACCGCGGATCATCTGGGAATTGCGTTGGATACTCCGGTTGCCTTTGGGGAGAGAAAGCATATCGAGATAACTTACCAGGGGTCATCCGATGGGGATATCTCTTATGTGAATGTCGGTTCCGGATATCGGTATGGGGATCTGCGTGTGATGATCAGGGTGACATTGGACAGCGATGATGACGGAGGGTATCGGTTCGGTATCGACTGGAACGACGGGACAGTTTTCGAGATTGAGGAATATGGAATGAAAAATGGCAATATAGCTCAGCTGGTAACTCCGCAGGGAGCAGGGAATTATTCGTCAGCAGAGTCTTATTTTGTGCAGGATGGACTGCTTTATCGGATACATATTGTCGGCAGCCTGGGGCAGGAAAGTGAAGTACGCCAAGCGTTGGAATGGATACTGACCGAATTTAAGTGAGGTCACAGAGGAAAGACAGTCGTCGCACTATCCACATTGCCATGGTCAATTTGACTCCGTCTGGCAGCAGAAACGGAACCACGCACTTTACCAGTGCTGTCCCTATCCCTGCCATATCGAGACTGCCCATGTAAACGCCTGCGAACCAGATCGTACCGAAGCAATAGCAGGCCAGGAGCCCCAGTGCCATGGAGAGGGCCAGCGGAAACGGTTTTCTGCCAAATCGCGCAGCCATTTCGCTGACGATGGGTATCGTGAAGAAAAATCCGATGAGATAGCCGCCGGTGGGGCCGAGCAGTCGACCCAGACCACCCGTCATGCCGGAGAATACAGGGAGACCGACCATGCCCATCAACAGATAGACACCGAGGGCCAACAGACCGGATCGTGTGCCAAAAAGTCCGGCGATCACGAGGACGGCGAAGGTTTGCAGCGTAATCGGGACATCGCCGAAGGGGATGGCGATCCAGGCGCAGATTGTTAATAGTGCAGCTGCCAGCGCGATATAGGTTAATTCGTGGGCGGTGAAATCACTGCCTGCACGCTTTGGAGTGTTTTTCATAAAAATATCCTTGTAAAATGATATGGTATGAGGCGAAGCAATACTTTGCCTGCATAGAATCATTCCTCCTCGAACAGAGGATAATAGTGGAGTGCTTCCAGTGTTTCAAAGCCGTCCTTTCGGTAAAGTGAGAGGGCGGTTTTATTTTGGCTGCTGACCTGCAGCGTCAATTGGGTGATGGACTGTTTTTTCAGCAGCATCTCCAGTTCGTTCAAAAACATAAGTCCGAATCCCTGTCTGCGGTATTCCGGCAGAATGCCGAAGCCGGAGAGGTAAGCCATATCCCCCATGAAGGTCAGCTGCGTCTGACCGATGGGCTTGCCTGCCAGATCGAGCACACAGGTGTGGATGCGGCTGTCGGAGGAAATTTCTTCCAGATAGGCTTCGCACTGTGCGATATCCGCCTGAAATATTTCAGCGAAGAGACCTGCAGTCAGGAGGGTGGCGGAGGTTTCCTGTACAGAAATCCGGGTGGCTGTACAGACAGCTGTGTTTGAAAGTGCTGCGGAGTCAGAACCGTTTACGGAAAAACTGTCCGAAGGGATGGTGGACGGAGAACCCTGCACCGGGGGGATACCCAGAGATTTCCCCAGCATATATTCCGCGTATTCCGCCTCCAGTCCCAAGGCGGCCAGAGCTTTATCCGCATCGGGACTGTTTCCGTCGCTGATCACATACACCTGCTCAAGCCCGATTTCCTCGGCGTAATCCGCTGCAAGGGAGAGGAGTTGTTTAAAATAGCCATTGCTCCGAAAATTCGGGTGGGTGAAGCCGATCAGCTCGCCAGCTATCCCATCCGGATAAAACAGATGGATTACGCTCATCAGCTGCCCTTTGTCGTACAGCAGAAAAAAACGCTCATCCGCCAGCCTTTTGCCGGGGGAAGGGAGCGGGAGAGAGAGTTTGATCGGTTCAGTCTGACCGCAGACAGCGCACAGGGTGATAATATTTTCTCTCTGTTTTGCATTAAGTTTATCGATAATCAAGCGTCTCATTGCCTAAAAAGCTCCTGGGTGGTCCATACTGAGAATAAGATGATGTACAGCATAGTACAGTTAACATAGTACAGTTAGCATAGTACAGTTTTGGAAGAATTGCAACGAAAAGGTATCCAGAAATTAATTATTTTTTACTGGACAATACTGGGAAAAAACCTTACAATCTTATTATAACTGACTTTCTGGGAGGATACAAATGAGCGAAAACAGAGTTTTGAAACGTGAAGAAGTTGACAAGAGCTTGACTTGGGCGCTGTCCGATATCTTTGCTGACGATGCTGCGTGGGAGAAGGCTTTCGAGGAGGCACAGGCGATTCCGGCGAAGATTGCGGCATTCAAGGGCACTCTCGGCGATTCCGCTGAGCAGCTTTACGGCTGTCTGAAGGCTGAGGAGGAGGCTTCCCTGCTTCTGGAGAGACTTCACGGCTATGCCAGCCATCACGCAAATGAGGATATGACCAACACCAACTATCAGGTGATGAACAGCCGCATGATGAGCCTGCACATTCAGGTTTCCGGTGCAGCTGCATATATTTCTTCTGAGATTCTGGCGATCCCCGAGGAAAAGCTGGAGGAGTTTAAGCAGTCTGACGCAGCTGACCGCAGCTTTGACCGCACACTGGAGCTGATCGCCCGGGAGCGCGAGCACACCCGCAGCGCAGAGATCGAGGCACTGCTGGCGGATACCAGAGAGATGAGCAGAGCTTCCTCTGAAATTTTCAGTATGTTTAACAATGCTGACACCAAATTCCCTGAGGTTCCCGACGGAAAGGGAGGCATGATTGAGCTGACCCACGGCCGTTATGTAGGCCTTCTGGAGAACCGTGATCAGGCAGTGAGAAAGGCAGCCTTCGAGGCGATGTATGACACCTTCGGCAAGCACAGAAACACGCTGGCAGCCACTTTCTCCAACAATATTAAGCAGGCGAAATTCTATGCAAAGGCGAGAAAGTACCCCAGCACCAGAGCGATGTATCTGGCCGGATCAAATATTCCCGAGAGCGTTTACGACACCCTGATCGACACCGTTCACGAGTACATGCCCCTGATGTACCGCTATGTGGCGCTGCGAAAGAAGATGTTGGGCGTGGATGAGCTTCATATGTATGACCTCTACACCCCCATCGTGCCTGACTACGAGGCGAATGTGTCTCTGGAGGAGGCGAAGGAGACTATTCTGAAGGCACTTAAGCCCATGGGTGAGGAGTATCTGTCTGCGCTGAAGAACGGTTTCGAGAGTAACTGGATCGACTCTGTGGAAAATGTTGGAAAGCGCAGCGGCGCTTACTGCGGCAGCGTTTATGGCGTGCATCCTTATGTGCTGATGACCTATAAGAACACGCTGGACAATGTATTCACGCTGGCTCACGAGATGGGGCACGCGATGCATTCCTGGTTCTCCAACAAGAATCAGACCCTGTCTAACGCGCACTATAAGATTTTCGTGGCGGAGGTGGCATCCACCTGCAACGAGAATCTGCTGAATGAGTATTTGCTGAACCAGGCACAGGATAAGCAGGAGCGCATGTACATTCTGAATCATTTCCTGGATGGTTTCAAGGGCACCGTATTCCGCCAGACCATGTTTGCGGAGTTCGAGAAGATTGTACACAGCAAGCTGGAGAGCGGTGTTCCGCTGACTGCCGACGCACTGTGTAAGATTTATCATGATCTGAACGTGCTGTACTTCGGTGAGGATATCACCGTGGACAGCGGTATCGATATGGAGTGGGCGCGTATTCCTCACTTCTATACTCCTTTCTATGTATATCAGTATGCGACAGGATTTTCTGCAGCGGCGGCACTGGCGAACCGCATCCTGACTGTGGGTGAGCCGGCAGTAAATGATTATCTGAAGTTTTTGTCCGGCGGCGGCAGCAAGGATCCCATCGATCTGTTGATCGACGCAGGCGTGGATATGCGTACCAAGGAGCCGATCGTGTCGGCAATGAAAACATTTGAGCGCTATCTGAACGAGCTGGAGGAGTTGTTGGGCTGATCGTTCAATCGGGGTGGATATCACGAGTCAATTGTGTTTGCACAGAGGAGAACGAGACAGTTTTTGAGCAAAATAGCGGAGGTAGACATTGACGAATTATGAGGCGGTTTTTAACCGATGTTCGGTGCGGAAATACAAAATGGAGCTGATCCCTGCGGATTTTTTCAAAAAGCTGAACAAATTCCTGGAGGGGCTTTCCCCGCTGTATCCGGACATAGACTGGAAGTTTGTACTATTCAACGCAATGGATGACGAGGGCAGTACGAAGGGGCTTTTCCGTGTGAAAGCCCCCTACTACCTGGTTTGTTTTACGGAAAATGATAAAAATGCCTGGAAGCAGGCCGGATATCTGACAGAACAGGTGGTATTGTACCTGACCGCCCACGGCATCGGCACCTGCTATCAGGGCGGAGCGCGGGCAGTGTTGGATGAGGCTCCGGAGGGCATGGGGCAGCGGATCGTAGTGGCCTTCGGCTATCCGGAGGGTGATCTGTACCGGGAGTCTGGCAATGCGAAGCGCCACAATATCACGGACATCTGCATCTTTAAGGAGGAACCCACGGCGGAGATGAGCCGACTGCTGGCAGCTGCGCGTCTGGCACCCTCATCGGTGAACAGTCAGCCCTGGCGGTTTGTGGTGTACCGCAACCGTGTTCACATCTTTGCCAGAGATAATCTGATAACAAAGCTTCCGATTACCCGGGAGATGAGAGATGTGGATATGGGTATCGTCCTCTATCATATGGCACTTACTGCGGAGGAACTGTGGCTGGATGCCGGTCTGGTTTACCAGGAGCAGCTGGCGGGGCGCAGTGTGCGGGGCAATACCTATGTGATGAGTATGATGTTCCAAAGTTGAAAAAAATTAAAAAAGTGGTTGACAAATTGATTTGTATGTAGTATTATATCGTTTGTCCGCTGAAGCGGACAGATGTGCGCGAGTGGCTCAGTGGTGGAGTATCGCCTTGCCAAGGCGAGGGTCGCGGGTTCGAATCCCGTCTCGCGCTCTCATGAAAAATAAGGATCGGTCGAAAGACCGGTCCTTATTTTTTGTGAGCACGAGTGCTCACAAATCCATGCAAACATGCATGGGTTCGAAGTCTTCGCTTCACTCCGGTTGGCGTAAAACCGACGTCCACTGGACGTCGTGCGCTCCGTCTCGCGCTTTAATTCAAAAAATATCGTATATTTTCACTTTCTGCTACAAAAACTATTGTGGATTTCACTAAAAATAAGCGATCCCAAAATGCATATTGATAAATAATTAACGAAAATATTGTTAAAGTATTGACAAAGTTTTTGCCTGGAGTTATAATGCAGAAGCAACAAAGGAATTAAGAAAACTTATAAATAGAGAGCAAAGGAGACCATACCATGAAAGAAATCCGTTATCAAGTGACTAACCCCCTTGGAATACACGCCCGTTGTGCCAGTCTGTTCGCCCAGACTGCAGTAGAGTGGAAGAGTGCAGTGACCATGACCTGTAAAGACCGATCTGTGAACGGAAAGCAGGTGCTGGATATTCTTGATCTGAGTGTTCTCTGCGGCGACGAGGTGATTATTCAGGTCGAGGGTGTCGATGAGGCTGAGGCGATCCAGAGCCTGGCAGGGCTTTTGCCTAAATTGTTTGGGTGAAGGATGATTTCGAGTGAGAAAGCTGGTTTACAGTGGTCATAAAAAGACCGGGAGATTTTAAATTTCTGTGCTGCTGTGAAGGTGGCAGAAAGGAGCATATAGGTGAAAATAGCATTCTTTGGAACCAAGGATTACGATAAATTATGGTTTGAGCCCCTGACCCGAGATAAGGGTGAGGGAACCTACAACAGTGATATTTACTTTTTTGAGGCAAATTTGACGAAAGAGACGGCCATTCTGGCCAAGGGATACGATGCGGTCTGTGCCTTTGTTAACTCTGACTGCAGCCGCCCGGTGCTGAAAACCTTCCAGGAGCTGGGGATCAAACTGCTTCTGCTCAGATGTGCCGGCTTCAATCAGGTGGATCTGAATGCGGCCAAGGAGTACGGGATCACAGTGCTGCGTGTTCCTGGTTACAGTCCGGAGGCAGTTGCCGAGCATGCCATGGCGCTGGCCCTCTCTGCCAACCGCCGCATCCACAAGGCCTACTCCAAGGTCCGCAACAATGACTTTTCCTTAAGTGGTCTGCTGGGTTGGAATCTGTTCCACGGAACTGCAGGCATCATCGGAACCGGAAAGATCGGCGTGGCTATGGCCCGGATCTGCAAGGGCTTTGGCATGAATGTGTTGGCTTATGACACCTACGAAAACCCTGATCTGAGGGATCTGGTGACTTATGTGTCGTTGGAGGAACTGTTGAAGCGGTCCGATCTGGTTTCCCTTCACTGTCCGCTGTTCCCGTCAACCTACCACATGATCAATCGTGATACCATTGCACTGATGAAGGATACTGCCATTCTGGTCAATACCTCCAGAGGCGGTCTGATCGATACGGAGGCACTGATCGAGGCGCTGAAGGCAAAGAAATTCTCTGCGGTGGGGCTGGATGTGTATGAGGACGAGGATGAGCTGGTGTATGAGAATCACTTCAGTGATATCATCACCAACGAGACGGTGGCAAGACTTCTGATGTTCCCCCAGGTGGTGATTACCTCCCATCAGGCATTTTTTACCAGAGAGGCGCTGCAGGCCATCGCAGTGACCACCATGGAAAATGTGTACGCCTTTGAACATGGATTGCCTTTGGTAAATGAGGTAAAACAGTAAAAAACAAGGAAATATCGCTTCAAAAAGACCGGTTAAAGCAAAAATTTTGTCAAAAGTACTTGAAATTTGCCGGAAAAGATATATGCTATATGATAGCGCGTCATGGCATCGGTTGTGCAGACAGCCGGTGCCTTTTTTGAAAATGGTCAGGCAGGAAATGGCCGGATTGGTTTGGAACAGAAACCCGGCCGAAAATGTGGGAAAAGTGGAAAGGCTGCGGAGTAAAACGGGGGAAGAATTACAAAAAGAAGAGGGATGTAAGTCATGGACAAGCTGATTGGCTTTATGATTCGCAGGGAGAGATTGAACCGCAATTATTCGCAGGAGAGTCTGTGCAAGGGGATCTGTGCAGTGTCTTACCTGTCCAAGATCGAGCAGGGGCAGGTGGAGGCCAGAGAGGACATTATCCGCGCGCTGCTGAAGCGCCTGCAGGTTCATTACAAAAATGATCCGGAGTTTTTGAAGGAGACGGAGGAGATCATTGACCGGGCTTATGAAAAAATCTATCTGATGGAGTCGATCTCCAGGGAGATGGGTTATCTGGATAAGCATCGTCTGGACTGTCTGTCCAGTCGTTGCATGCTGGACACCCTGCTGCTGTCCGCGTTTGTGAATCAGAAGGAAAATACCATGCTGGACGAATACGCTTCCTGTATGAATCAGCGCCAGTATGAGCTGTATCTGTATGAGCAGTGTATGTGGGGCAGAGATAAATATACGGAGCTGCTGAAGCTGAATTCCAATGCGTTTTATACCGTGAGCCTGGGGGTGCTCAAGTGCTATCAGGGAGCCTATCAGGAGGCCATCGAGCTTTTGACCCGGGGCTGTGCCATCAGCTGCGATGAGGGAAATATCCGCGCACTTCTCAACGGCAAAGTGCTTTTGGGCACCTGTTATTCCAATCTGCGCAACAATCCGCTGATGACCAGGCACTATCAGGCGGCTGAGCGGATCGCGGCGGCGCTGGGCGAGCAGGAGATGATCGATTTGATTTACTACAATCTGGGTGCTACTTATCTGGACTGGGGGATGATCAGGGAGGCTTACGACTGCTTTGACCGCTGCGTGGAGCGGGATGTGCTGTTCCACCATAAATTTGCTATCTGTATGGAAAAGCTGGGGCAGAAGCTTCAGGCACTGGCAGAGCTGATGTTAGGCTATCAGGATGCGCTGGTGGAGGAAAGCCCGGTTTACAAAGAGATGCTTGATGTGGTCAGATATCGCCTGGAGCACGAGGATTATCTCCACGAGGAGGCATACGACGAGCTGCTGCAGACCTGTTTTGCCCACATTGAGAATGAACTCCCCGAGGGATTTGCACTATTCCATGTGCCTTATCTGGAGGAGGTTTATCAGGCGACCAGACGTTATAAGGACGCTTATCTGCTGAACAAAAAGTACACGCGATGATGTGTGAACAGCGGCTCAATTCGCTGATGGGTATGATGGACTCCATGATGGTCAGCCGGGTGGGGAGTGCGGCTATTTCAGCTGTTTCTTTGTACCGGCATGGGCCGATGGCGGTGTGGCTGGGTATGTTTTCTGACTGGTTTGTGCGGGCTATTATTTTTACGATCCGTTATCGCAGCGGAAGATGGCTTGCCCATAAGCTGGTGTGACATAAGAACGATCATGATGACCGGAAGGGGCCGGTTTTGTGATACATAATTAAAAAAATATGGGGGAAAATGAGTGATGAAAAAGAGAAAAGGGTTGTGGAAAAAAGTGTTGGCAGTATTATTGTGTCTGGCGATTGTCGGGACGGGAGTTTTGTTTGGGATCAATGCCTATGTGAAGCATGTGGGCGGGAAACGGATGCTTACCGCGGAGGAAGCGGCGGCGCTTGACGATGTGGACTGCATTATGGTTCTGGGATGTCTGGTGAAAAGCAACGGTGTTCCCAGCGATATGCTGACGGATCGCCTGACCCGGGGCGTGGAGCTTTACGAGCTGGGAGCGGCCCCTAAGCTTTTGATGACCGGAGATCACGGCCGCACCGATTACAACGAGGTTCAGGCCATGAAAGATTTTGCCACGGACAGGGGGATTGTTTCCTCCGATGTGTTCATGGACCATGCCGGATTTTCCACCTACGACAGCGTGTATCGCGCGCGGGATGTATTTGCGGCGGACAGGATCATTATCGTATCTCAGGGGTACCATCTGTACCGGGCGCTGTATATTGCGGAGAAACTGGGCGTTGATGCCTACGGTGTGGCGGCGGATTACCACACTTATCGCGGCCAGACCTACCGTGACCTCAGAGAAATCCTGGCAAGGGTGAAGGATGCTGTGATCACGGTGTTCAAGCCAGAGCCCACCTATCTGGGCGATGTGATCCCCGTCAGCGGTGACGGAGATCTGACCAACGACTGACCGGATAGTGATCTGTCGGACTGATTAACCGAAGGGCAGATGCGATTTACTCCTCCGGGTCATCCTCAGTGACCGGCGGAACCAGAAACGGATATACGTCCTGGTAGGAATTCAGCGCAGCATCATTGACCGGACCGTGGGTGATCAGACCGGTGCAGTCGGTGGTGGAGGCGGATTTTCCGAGATAGTCATAATCGTCTTTAATGTCGGCGGCGGGGTACTCGGTTACCTCGCCGTTTTTGATCGAAGGGTAGGCTGCTGGATCATCATAGTGGAGAATGGTTTTCATGGAAACTCCTTTCTGTGATACGATTGCCGGACAAACAGGATAGTTTTCTGTTTGAGAATTTGCCGGTCTGCTTGATATTCGGACAGCAGGTCGGTCGCTGTCCTGAAGATAGTATCCGGCAATTTTGAAAAAACATGCCTGTTTGGGACGAATTTGCGCAGATATATCTGGTAAAACAGCAAAATCTTTGATACAATGATCGGTAAGTCAAGGATATTTGGAAAATAGAACGATGATGTCAGGAGGTTACCTTCGATGGCTGTTTTCGCCAATCATTTCGGCTCGCTGGAGTATCTGACCGCAGAAGGGATTTTGGTGCCGCATTGCTTCACCACCCGATACGGCGGTGTCAGTACCGGGCATTTTGACAGTATGAATCTGGGACAGGGGCGCGGAGACAGCGAGGATAATGTGAACAAAAATTTCCATATTCTGGCCGGCGCGCTGGGGGTCTCATGGGAATCTCTGGTGCTTACCCGCCAGACTCACTCGAATATTGTCCGTGTGGTCACCAAAGCGGATCACGCCGGGCTGGATCACCGGGGTTATCCGGAGTGTGATGCGCTGATTACACAGGATCCGGGCACCGGGCTGGTGATTTTTACCGCTGACTGTACGCCTGTTTTGCTTTGGGATCCGGTCACTGGCGCTGTTGGTGCGGCCCATGCAGGCTGGAGGGGAACTGCTGACGGAATTGCTGCGAAGACGGTGGATGCCATGGTGGAAAACTTCGGATGCAGACCGAAGGATATCTGCGCCGCCATCGGTCCAAACATCGGAGCCTGCTGTTTTCAGACGGACGCTGATGTGCCGGAGGCTATGATCAAAGCCTTCGGATCAGAAGTGGAGCGGTTTGTCCGCTTCGACGGTGAAAAATACTATTCGGATCTGAAAGCGATCAATGCGCTGGCACTGCGCCGGGCGGGCGTTAAACAGATCGAACTCAGCACCGACTGCACCATGTGTCAGCACGATCGGTTCTGGTCTCATCGCTACACTCGTGGAGTGCGGGGCAGCCAGGGAGCATTGATTGTGTGCCGATAGCTTTTTCGGTATCAGGTCCGGGTGTGATTCGAAAAAGTTGATATTAAATGAAATGTCAAATCAATTATAAAATGAAGAAGGACGGTATTGAAGATGAAATTTGCAATGGTTCATGAAAATTATAATGTGTTTAATTTGGGGAAATCTCTGGCGTTTTATGAGAAAGCGCTGGGGCTCACCGAGAAGCGCCGCAAGGAGGCTTCTGACGGCTCGTTTATTATTGTGTATGTGGGAAATGATGCCAGTGATTTTGAACTGGAGCTGACCTGGCTGGCAGACAAAAAAGAGCCTTATAATCTGGGCGATGAGGAGTTTCATCTGGCGTTCCGTGTGGACGATTTTGAGGCCGCTCACAAGCTCCATGAGGACATGGGCTGTATCGTGTTTGAGAATCCGAAGATGGGTATTTATTTTATTACCGATCCTGACGGATACTGGCTGGAGATCATTCCCACGAGAAAGTAATCGGAAATCGTGATACAATCAGAAAAATAGCTGTCGGGATGTGAGCTTCACCGGCAGGAGAAGGAGGAGCATATGGAGAGACGCGATAAGATCAACTATTACCTGGATCTGGCGGAGGTGGTATCCAACCGGGGTACCTGTCTGCGCAGACGATACGGAGCAGTCATCGTGAAAAATGATGAGGTGATTTCCACCGGTTATGTGGGAGCCCCCCGCGGACGGAAAAACTGTACCGATCTGGGGACCTGTGTGCGTGTTCAGTTAAATATTCCCAGGGGCGAGCGCTATGAGCTGTGCCGCAGTGTGCACGCGGAGGCAAATGCCATCATCAGTGCGCCGAGAGATAAGATGATCGGCAGTTCGCTGTTTCTCTGCGGTCTGGAGATGGATACCGATGAGTATATCCGCAATTCCAGCTGCTGCTCCATGTGCAAGCGCATGGTGATCAATGCCGGTATTGAGAAGGTATATATCCGCGACAGTAAGGACGAGTACCGCATGGTGCTGGTTCAGGAGTGGATCGACAATGATGAGTCCCTGGAGGGGACGTTTGGATATTGATTACGGATCGGATTGAGACTTGACTTTGACAGAAGAGGCGCTGACAGGTTTTTAGCGGATGAGTGATTTGGGCTGTCGGCGGCAGAACAGACGAAAAAATGACAGCATGAGGAAAATACATGAAGATACGTTTGGCAGAAAACGGCGATTTGCCGAGAATCATGGAGATCATCCATCAGGCGCAGGAGTATTTCCGCGGTGCCGGGATCGATCAGTGGCAGAATAATTATCCGAATGCGGAGGCAATCCTTGCGGACATGGCGATGCAGGAGAGCTTTGTGGTGGAGGATGACGGACAGGTGGTCGGCACATTTATGTGCTCGTTCCGGGATGAGCCTACTTATGAAAAAATATATGACGGTCAATGGCTGACCGATGGTCCCTGCGGCGTGATTCACCGGGTGGCGATGGATAACCGGGCGAAAGGTAAGGGTTATGGCGGAGCGGTGGTTCAGTTTATGGTGGACCGCTGTCTGGCTCAGGACCCGCCGGTCTGCTCGCTGCGGGGAGACACCCATGAGGACAATCATTCCATGCAGAGGCTGTTCGCCAAAAACGGATATCAGCACTGTGGCACCATCTATCTGGAGAGCGGTGCGAAACGGCTGGCCTTCGAGAAACTGCTGATGTGATCAGGCGTGCAGTGTGATTTGGCAAGCAGAAAGGTTCCCGGAGAAACAGATGAAATATTTTTGGCAAAAGCGGACATAATGAGAAAAACGAAGGGAAGTGCAATCGTATGTACGATGCGGCGATTATCGGTACCGGACCTGCGGGGTTATCTGCAGCGCTGAATTTGAAAATACATGGAAAAAAAATTATCTGGCTTGGCAGCAAAGAAATCTGCGAGAAGGTGGAAAAGGCTGAGCAGATCATGAACTATCCGGGCTTTCCCGGGAGCACGGGATCCGAGCTTACCGAGGCATTTCGCCGGCAGGCACGGGAGATGGAGCTGGAGGCCACGGATCTGATGGTCAATAGTATTGTCTCTATGGGCGATTACTATGCGCTGATGGCCGGAAGTGAGTTTGTCGAAGCGAAGACGATTTTGCTGACTACCGGTATCACTCGCGTGGGAACGTTGGAGCGTGAGACCGAGCTTTTGGGCCGCGGTGTCAGCTATTGTGCGACTTGCGACGGTCTGCTCTACCGGGGGCGGACCATCGGTGTCATCAGCACCTCACCGCGATTCGAGGCGGAGGTGGAGTATCTGGCCGGGTTGGCGGAGAAGGTATATCTGTTTGCACGGTACAAAAACTGCGGCGTGGACCTGCCCAATGTGGAGATTGTAAGGGAAATCCCCAGAGCCATCAAGGGTGAAAACCGGGTGGAGGCAGTGGGCTGCGCTGATGGGACCAAATATGCGGTGGATGGTGTGTTCTGTTTGAGAACGGCGATCCGGTTAAATACGCTGCTTCCGGGACTGGAGACGGTTGACGGACATATTGCCGTTGACCGGAAGATGGAGACGAATATGTCCGGCTGTTTCGCTGCCGGAGACTGTACCGGACGGCCTTACCAATATGCCAAGGCCATCGGCGAGGGCAATGTGGCAGCCCACAGCATCCTGGATTATCTGGCGGAAAAAGGGTGAAGAAACAAGTAAATTGAAGGTGATTAAAACACGAAATGCGGTTGGGTGCTCCCGGCTGCATTTCTTTTTGAAATAAATAATACACGGAAACCACTGCGAATTAAGAAAATGCGGAAGGAAGCGGGAGAAAATCGGGAAAAGCCAGGTGAAAACCGTCAAATGTCAAGGAAAAGCCGGGAATGATAAGGAAAAACTTGCATAGTTGGCAAAAATAAGGTAGAATAGCTTTGTATGCGCATCTGAAGAGGCTCCATCGATGTTGGAGAGAGGCATACAGAGGAGGCGTTATGGACCAGACAGAAGAGTTGTTTTTCACCGGTTACTGCAAGGCGCACAATATGACGCAGGTCATCAGCTGCGAATATACGGTAAGCGAGGATGGGTGGAGTCTGGATCATATAGATTGTGATTTTGAGCGCTGCGTTCACAGTAAAAGCTGCGACGTGGTAAAAAAAGCGTTGGCGAAAGAGGACGAGTAAATAGTTGTCCGGGAGGTTTTTGAAATGAGCAGAGGCAGTTCACGCCTGAGTTATCGGGCGAGAAAAAGAAGACAGAGACGGATCATTCTGGTGATCAGTACGGTGCTGGCATTCTTCCTGGTGTGTACAGGCTTGCTGTATATGCTGCAGGGAAGCGGCGAGTTTAACTGGTTCAAAAAGGATCCTTCATCCTCGGAAAACAGCACTGAGGGTGATGACGGTGAGACCGGAGCGCAGTCCGGTGATGAGACCGGTGAGAGCGGCGAACAGCCGGAGGAGAGTACCGAGGAATCTACTGAGGCACCCACCGATGCACCGGCAGTCCTGACCCTTGAGGATATCTGGGAAAATGATCCACGTACCCCGGTAGAGGCGAAGGCAGTGTACTTAAGTGCGACAGCGGCAGCCAGACGGAGCACACTGGATTATGTGATCCAGCTGCTTGACACTACCGTAATCAATGCGGTGGTCATCGATATCAAGGATGATGAAGGATTTCTGACCGTTGATCTGGATATCCCGCTTGCGGAGGAGATCAAAGAGATAGAGAGTCAGCTGACCTTTAAGTCCGCTGATGATCTGAAGGCGATTCTCGATGAGTTGAAGTCTCATGGAGCATATCTGATCGCTCGTATCGCGGCGTTCCGCGACGGTGTGCTGGCAAAGGCGGACACCGATTGCAGCCTTTGGTGGAAAGAGGGATCGCCCAGAGGAACCGGTCCCTATATCGATTCCCAGGGCTATCGCTGGCTTGATCCCGCAAACGAGACGGTTCGCCAGTATCTGCTGGATGTGAGTCAGGCTGCTGTGAATCTGGGCTTTGATGAGATCCAGTACGACTATATTCGTTTCCCCACCACCTATATCGGTCAGGTGGCCCACTACGGAGGCACCGGATATTATCTGGAGGACGGGGTGACCTATAATCTGGAGGCGGCAGCTGTCCGCAAGGAGGCCATCACTTCCTTTGTGGAGTATGCGTGCCGGGAGCTGGTTCCTCATGGTGTGTTTGTCTCCGCCGATGTTTACGGCATCATTATCGGCAGCGAGGAGGACGGCGGAAATGTTGGACAGGACTATGTGGAGCTTTCCAAGTGGCTGGACTACATCTGCCCCATGGTATATCCTTCCCATTACACCAGCCCGATTTACGGTGTGCAGTATCCGGATACGAATCCCTACGCCATCGTAAATGGTGCCATGACCGACTCAAAGACGGAGCTTTCCGTTTTGACGGATGCGGGTGAACACTGTGCCATTGTACGGCCCTGGATGCAGACCTTTACGGCTGATTGGCTGGGCGCGGGCCGCTATATCGAGTATGCCGGATATGAGCTTTCCCTTCAGCTGGATGCGGTATATGATGCAGGATATGATGAGTGGATTCTGTGGAACAGTGCGGGCAATTATCAGAAATACAGTGCAGGTATCAAATAAATAACCGATATGATCTGGATGCGCTTTCGGCTTTGCGGCTGAGAGCGCATTTTTTCGGCGTTTGCCAAGGCCTGGCAGTGAAAAATCGAGGGCAGGTGCCTATCGGTTTTTCGGGAGAAGAAAATGTTTGTCGGGAGAGGAAAATGTTTCCCTTGACAGAAAAGGCGGAGTGGGTACAATAGAATTATCTTGTCAAAAAATGGGGGAATGTGATGAAAAAGAGAGAATTTGGTCTGGATCTCATCCGGGCAGTGGCTGTGATCTTTGTGATCAGTGTTCATTTTTACTTGAATAACGGATTTTATTATCAGGAGATGACTGGCATGTCCATGTGGGCTGCGGGGAGCTGCCGCTGGCTTTTCTATACCTGTGTGCCGCTGTTTCTGCTGATCACCGGCTATCTGAGGGCCAACGATAAGCCCTGCCGAAAATATTACTGCGGTGTTTTTCGGGTGATCATTTCGTGGCTGATCATTTCATTGATTAACATTGCCTTCCGCATCGGATATTACGGGACCGAAAAAAGTGTACTCCAGTGGATCGGTGATATTCTGGATTATAAGGCGGCTAACTATTCCTGGTATGTGGAGATGTATATCGGTATGTTTCTGGTGATTCCGTATATCAATCTGGCTTTTCACAGTCTGGAGACCCGTAAGGGACATCTTCTCATGGTGGCCTCCGTCTGTGCGATCACATTTTTGCCCTCCATGCTGAACGGGTGGGTGATCGACGGAAGTACCTGGAATCTGGTGCCGAATTACTGGACCTATCTGTATCCCTTCGGATACTATGTGATCGGCTGCTATATCCGCAAATATCGTCCGAGACCGGCATCCTGGTTCTGCATCGGGCTGGCGGTGATCCTTTGCATGTTTAAGGGCGTTTATACCTATATCACCGCTGACGGAAAGCTGTTTGGAGACGGACTGGGCGGCGGTTATTCGGACTGGCTCGTCTGTATCATCAGTGTGTTGATCTTTCTGGGAGTTTATCCGATTTCCGACCGGTGTCTGCAAAACGGTCCGGGCAGAATCGTGACTGGGATTGTCAAATTTATTGCGGCGGTTTCCTTTGATGCCTATCTGATCTCCTGGGTATTTGATGTGCCCATGTATGCACGGTTTAACGGTCAGATTGGTCCGGGAAATTATCTGTACCACTATTTTGTGGTCTGTGTGCCGGTCATGATCATGTCATTTCTGGCGGCTTATCCGGTGAGTCTGATCTCCGGGAAACTGTCTGGATTGCTGAGCCGTGCCCTTAAACGACAGCCGAAAGACAAGGGGGAAAACAGATCTGCAGATTGCCAGTAAATGGCAGGAAAAAGCAACGGGGTTGATGGGGAAATATATTGCAATTTGTCGAACTATACAGTATAATTAAAGGTAATGGTTCTGTTGGAGTGCAGTATTCGTAAAGGATGAGTGGATGAAAAACAAAAGCGGAAGAAAACAGATAACGATTCTGATGATAGCAGTGCTGATGGTACTGCTTATTTGTGGTGGGATATACATATCTGCGACGGCATATGATGAGCGCGCCGCGATGGTATCCTCCGATGGGGATAATGTAAATGTGCGTTCGGATGCAGGTACCGGATATGATGTGGTTGCTACGCTGGCAGATAAGACGGAGGTCACGATCATCGGTGAAACGCTGGCTTCCGACGGCGCTAAGTGGTATGAACTTCGGTTTACGGTAAATGGGGAGACCAAGACCGGGTTTATGCACAGTACATATGTGATATACAAGGACTATTCCGGTTTGGATGAAGTGGAAAAGATGACCTTCGAGGAACTGCTGGCTGAGTTCCCGGAGAGCTATAGGACGCGCTTGTTGATTCTCCACGATATGTACCCTAACTGGAAATTTGTTGCCCAAAAGACCGGACTTGAGTGGAGCGATGCGCTGGAGGCGGAGAGCACGAAAGGGCGCAGTCTGGTGTCCACCGGGGCGATCTCTTCCTGGAAATCCACCGAGGGAGAGGCCTACAACTGGAATACCAGTACATGGAAGGGCATGGACGGTGACAAATGGGTGACTGCATCCAGAGAGATTGTTGCCCATTATCTGGATCCCCGAAATTATCTGGATGGCTCCATGATTTTTGCGTTTATTACCCACGGGTATGATGAGGCGGATCAGACTCTTGACGGAGTGCGCGCCATCATCGGTAAATCCTTTATGGCAAATAATTTTGTAGAGGGAAATACTGAGTACGAGTATGCATCTGTGCTGCTGGAGGCAGGCAGGACCTATGGGGTCAGTCCATATGTCTTGGCCGCCATGATTCGTATTGAATTGGGTTATAATGGAAGCGGCAGTGTTTCCGGCACAGAGGCCGGCTACGAAGGATTATACAATTATTATAATGTGGGCGCATATAAGACCGCTACGATGTCTGCGATTCAGAGAGGACTCTGGTATGCTGGCGGTGAGGGGGTAGGAAATACCTCTTATGGTCGTCCGTGGAACACACGATATAAGGCATTGCTGGGTGGAGCGGAGTTCTATGCGACCAACTATGTGAACGGCGGACAGAATACCCTGTACCTGAAGCGATTTAATGTCATGACGGAAAATCCGTATACCCACCAGTATATGACAAATATTCAGGGTGCGTCGTCGGAGGCAAATGTATACTCGCTGGCGTATAACGCAGAGGCAAAGCAGCAGAACCTGGTATTCTATATACCGGTTTATAACAATATGCCTGAGACACCGGCGGCAAAGCCGACCAAGACCGGAAGTCCGAATAATAAGCTTGACAGTATTTCCGTGGACGGTACTGCACTGGCTGATTTTGATATGGACAAGAGCGATTACCGGATCGAGGTGGAGGCCGATGTTCAGAAGATCAAGCTCACTGCAGCGGCAAAGGACAGTACGGCAGCGATTGCCGGCACCGGAGAAAAGGTGCTTGCTATGGGTGAGAACAAGTTCACTGTCATTGTGACCGCTCAGAACGGGGATGTGAGAACTTATACGGTGACGATTGTTCGCAAGGTGGATAAGGATGCGTCCCTGTCCGCATTGTCTGTGACGGGCTATGAGTTGACACCGGCATTCGGCAGTGGTGTTTATGAGTACAGTGTGACGATTCCCGCAGAGGCGGATAAGGTTGAGATCAAGGCGACAGCAACCAGTAAGCTGGCCAAGGTGGAGGTTGGAAACGGCGAAAACCTTGCGTTCGGAGAAAATGTGATCACGGTCAAGGTGACTGCCGGAGACGGAGTGACTGTCTCCGAATATAAGGTCAAAGTGACGCGTCAGGCGGCTACGGATGCTACGCTGTCTGAACTCAGTGTGGCAGGCTTTGAACTGTCTGCCGCATTTGATCCTGAGGTCAAGGAATACAGTGTGGCGATCCCCGAGGATCAGGCCGCACTGGAGATCACTGCGAAGGCGACCAGTTCTCTGGCGAAGGTGGAGATCACCGGAGCGGAGGAGATCCCTGTAGGTGAGAGTGTGATTACCGTCAAAGTGACTGCCGGAGACGGTGAGACCGTATTGGAATACCTGATCAGAGTGACCAGACCGGAGGCTACGGATACTACACTGTCTGCACTCAGTGTGACAGGCATTCAGCTGGTACCGGGATTTGATCCTGCTGTCAGCGAATATAGCGTGCTGATTCCCGCAGAACAGACAGCTCTGGAGATTACGGCGGCAGCGACCAGTTCTCTGGCGAAGGTGGAGATCACCGGAGCGGAGGAGATCCCTGTGGGTCAGAGTGTGATTACGATCAAGGTAACGTCAGGAAATGAGACTGCTGTAAGCGAATATCATATCACGGTGGAGAGACCTGTGGCAAATGTGGGCGTGACCCTCAGTTCCGAGGTTTATACTGTCGGTGAGGATAAATATATTACCGGACTGAAGGAACAGCCCGTGAACGCGGAGACATTTGAGGCGGGGCTGACTGTGACAGGAGGCACACTGAAGATCACGGCGGCTGACGGTGTGAGCCAGGTGACCACTGTGGGAACCGGAACACTGGTGAAAGTATATGACGAATCGGGAGTGATTTGTGATGTGTACACCGTGGTGGTTTATGGGGATGTCAGCGGAGATGGTAAGATTGATGCCCTTGATCTGATGACTGTCCGTCAGTACTTAAAGAAAAAGGTTGAACTGTCCGGAGTATATGCAGTGGCAGCCGATGTGAGTCGAGATGGCAAGATTGATGCCCTTGATTTGATGATGCTGCGGCAGCATCTGAAACTGCGCTTAGTAATTGAGCAGTAAGTGGGAGGATGAATGTGAATAAACTTAAAAAAAGATTGATGAGCATAAGCGTTGCTCTTGTTATGCTGATTGGACTGATCAGTCCGCTGGCATCTCTGGTGGGAAAAGCGGCCAGCTGTTCCTTTTCCATGTCCGGAGCAAGTGTAAATGTGGGAGATACTTTTACTGTCACATTGACCTGCACATGGGAAGGAGCCACTCTGCTTACCTATAGTGGTTCGGTTTCTTATGACGGTTCTTATCTGGAGCTGGTCAGCGGCGATCTGAATATTGCCGAAAGTGAAGGATTTAAAACGCAGAGCTTTACGTTTAAGGCGTTGAAGGCCGGTACCACGACTGTACAGTATAATCCGGGCGGAGATGCCTACGGTGAGACGGAGACAGAGCCCATTGTAGCGATGCCTTGCAGTTCTTCGGCAGGTACGATTACAATCACTGCCCCTACCGAAGCCCCCACCCAGGCGCCTACCCAGGCCCCGACCCAGGCACCCACCCAGGCGCCTACCCAGGCACCTACCCAGGCGCCCACCCAGGCACCCACCCAGGCGCCTACCCAGGCACCTACCCAGGCACCTACTCAGGCACCGACTCAGGCACCCACTGATCCGCCAACCACGGAGGCACCTACGACGGAGGCCCTTTCTGATAATGCCTATTTGGAAGCGCTGAGTATTTATCCCGGAAAGATGAGCCCGGCTTTTGATCGTGGAACGACGATTTATGAGGCTACGGTAGGGAATGAGGTGACAAAGCTGTCTGTTTCCGCAGCTACAGAGGATGAGGATGCAACCTACATCATTACTGACACAAACCTCAAGGTGGGAAAAAATGTAATCGATATCAAGGTCACCGCACAGGATGGCACGGTTCGCTGGTATGCGATCCGGGTTACCAGAGAGTCGGCGGAGACTACGGAGGCCGATACCACTGAGGCGACCACCGGAGCGCCTACCACTGAAGCGCAGACAGAGGAGCCTGCTACCGAGGCGACTACACCGGCTGATCCGCTGGAGGTGGTAATTGGATCAATCACCGGCCGCGTACAGGAATCCTTAAACGGTGTGGACAGCCCTGAAGGTTACGAAAAGAAGAAGTATTCCTTCAATGGCGTGGAGATTGAGGCGTTGAAAGGGCTTGCCAACGGATTGGTATTGATTCCCATATCGGATGGTACGAAGACTAGTCTGTATATTTACAATGAGAGCAACGGTGGATTATATCCCTATGTGGGAATCCAGATTACCTCCGCACTGTATACGGTTCTTCCTTTTGCGGAGGATGAGCAGATGCCGAATGGCTATAAGCGGACGGTGGTAGAGTTTAATGGAAGTTTGATTGATGCGTGGATCAGAGAAGATGCGGAGACTGGAAACTACGTTCTGTTCTATGCCATGAACTGGGAGGGAACGTCGGCCCTCTATCGCTATGACGCGGAGGAAAAGACTCTGCAGAGAGTGAACAAGGATGAAATCGCAGTCCCCACGACGGAGGAGTCGGCAGAGTGTTCCACGGAGAATACTGATGAGGGGACTGAAACGATTACCGGGGCGAACTCTGGAAATCAGAGCGGATCAGAGGTGAACAGCCAGTATATTGCTTATTATGAGGAGCAGCTGGAAAAGATCAATCGCCGTGATACGATCATGTTCATCGTTATGGTAGTATTGCTGCTTTGTCTGATTGCTATGTATCTTATTTTTTCCTCCGGAAAGAAAGAGAATCCTGACAGCGATCCGGATGATGAGGTTGATGAGGATGATGCCGATTACGATGATACCGATGAGGATGATGATTCCGAAGGATATGACATAGAAGCACTTTTGGACAGCCTGGATGATGGATCGGAGGTCTCGGATCATGTGCAGGCGGATCAGGCGGAACAGCTGGAAAAGGAGCTGGAGGATATTCAGCTTGGAATGGCTGGAATTGTGGCATCCTTTGAACTGGAGGAAGCTGCTGCGGAGAACCTTGCGGCAGAGAACATGGAGAGTGAAGCGTTAAAGACGGAAACCGGGGAGCCGGAGAATTTGGATGCTCCAGTTTCGGAAGAAGCAGATTCGAAGGCGGACGATCTGGAAGTGGACGATCTGGAAGTGGACGACCTGGAAGTGGATGACCTGGAAGTGGACGAATTGGACGTGGACGATCCGAAAGAAGCAGATCCGGAAGTGGATGATTTCGAGGTGGATGATTTTGATCTGGATGACCTTGAGTTAGAGGATATTGATCTGGATGATCTCGAAACGGCAGATGCAGAGAAGTAAAATAAGCAAATACACAGTAAAGCCGGATTCCCTGTGGAGTCCGGCCCTTTTGTTTAGGACCGCATGGAAGGATATTGTAATGAAATGTGAATTGACAGATGTATGGTTTTGTTATAATATGGATATAACAAAAGCCAAAAGAAAAGGACGATGATGGGATGTTGCTGAAGATCGATTTTGACAGCGATGAGGCATTATATATTCAGCTGCGCAATCAGATTATTTTGGGAATTGCGACGGAGGAACTGCGCGAGGGAGATTCCCTGCCGTCGGTTCGGGCGTTGGCGGAAAACATCGGCATTAATATGCATACAGTGAACAAGGCGTACGCGGTTTTGCGCGAGGAAGGATTTCTGACGCTTGATCGCCACAGGGGAGCAGTGATCGCTCTTGACCTGGATAAACTGCGCACACTGAGGGAGATAGATGGAGCATTGCGGGTAATCATTGCCCGGGCAGTTTGCAAGCGGATCAGCAGGGAGGAGATCCATCAGCTGATCGATGAGATTATGAATGACTTTGGAGGATGATGACAGATGGTTGAAGGATATACAGCTGGTGCTGGCAGAGCGATCAGCATCGCGGCTGAGATTGCGGCCCGGTTTGGTCAGGGATACGTGGGGACAGAGCACATTTTGATCGGTATGCTTCGGGATGGCAGCGGTGTGGCAGGCCGGATACTGGCGGCAAATGGCGTTGCGCTTGAGGCGGTGGAGCAGATGGTAAAGGACCTGATCGCGCCGGAGACTCCTGTGCTTACGAAGGAAAAGGACGGTTTTTCGCCCAGAGCACAGAAGGTATTGGGCTATGCTGCGGAGGAGGCAGTTCATTTTCAGGCAAATAAGATTGGAACAGAGCATATTTTGCTGGCGATTCTGGCGGATCAGGATAGCTGTGCGGCGCGTATCATTAACACATTGAATGTAAATCTGCAGAAGGTTTATGTGGAACTTTTGGGGAATATGGGATTATCGCAGGATCAGATCCGGGAGGAGCTGGAGTCTAGAGGTTTGGTCGGCATGCGCGGACGCTCAGGCGGCTCTGCGCTGGACGTATACAGCCGCGATATGACAGAGATGGCGAGGCAGGGAAAGCTGGATCCGGTGATTGGCCGTGAGGCGGAAACTGAGCGCGTGATCCGTATATTGAGCCGTCGTACCAAAAATAATCCCTGCCTGATTGGTGAGTCCGGTGTGGGTAAGACAGCCATCGCAGAGGGACTGGCGATCAGGATGGCGGAGGGGGCTGTTCCGGACGATCTGCGGGATATGCGGCTTCTGAGTCTGGATCTGTCCGCCATGGTGGCCGGATCCAAATATCGGGGTGAGTTTGAGGAACGCATTAAAAATGTAATCAATGAGGTTCGTGACGCTGGAGATGTGATCCTGTTTATTGACGAATTGCATACGATCATCGGGGCCGGTGGAGCAGAGGGGTCCATGGATGCCTCCAATATTTTAAAGCCTGCGCTGGCCAGAGGTGAGATACAGGTGATCGGAGCCACCACTGTGGATGAGTATCGGAAACGGATCGAGAAGGATACAGCGCTGGAGCGCCGGTTCCAGCAGGTGATGGTTGAAGAACCATCGGAGGAACAGACGGTGGAGATTCTTAAGGGGCTTCGCAGCCGATATGAGGAACATCATCAGATTCGGATCAGTGATGAAGCACTGGAGGCGGCAGTAAAGCTGTCAGCCCGCTATATCAACGACCGATTCCTGCCGGATAAAGCCATTGATCTGATGGATGAGGCGGCATCTCACCTGAGACTTTCCGGTCAGCGGATGTCAGTGAAGGAGATAAAAGCGGCGGCGCTTAAGGAGGAGATATCTGAGCTGGAGTACAGGATGCTGGATGCACTCAGTGAGGGGACTCCGGATATGTTGGACGATTTGAAAAAGCAGAGAGACAGATTGAGACGTCGTCTGGATAAGCTGGAAAGCGAAATCAATGCAGCGGAGAAAGAAAAAGCGGTGCTGGGTGAGCAGGATATTGCCGACGTGGTATCCGCCTGGACCAAGATCCCTGTCCAGAAGCTGACCGAGGGCGAGGCCGAGCGGCTGAAATCCCTGGAGAGCATTCTCCATCAGCGGGTTGTCGGTCAGGATGAGGCGGTGACCGCGGTGTCAAAGGCGATCCGCAGAAGCCGAGTGGGACTCAAAGATCCCAGGCGGCCCATCGGCTCCTTCCTGTTTCTTGGTCCCACCGGTGTGGGCAAGACAGAGCTCTGCAAGGCTCTGGCTGAGGCTATGTTCGGCACGGAAAATGCCATGATTCGCGTCGATATGTCCGAATATATGGAGAAGCACAGCGTGTCCAAGCTGGTCGGCTCACCGCCCGGATATGTGGGCTACGAGGAGGGCGGACAGCTCAGCGAACGGGTGCGCCGTAATCCTTACGCCGTGATTCTGTTTGATGAGGTGGAGAAGGCCCACCCTGATGTGTTTAATATTCTGCTTCAGGTGCTGGATGACGGTCACATTACTGATGCTCAGGGCCGGAAGGTGGATT
>JAFTXG010000031.1 GCA_017461725.1 Lachnospiraceae bacterium | reverse complement strand
TGGTTTTTTTGACCATCCCAAAAATAATGAACTGCAGTTATTTTTTCTCCAGCGGGTATCTTTTTTGCGGACATAAAACATGCTCCCTTCTAAGTGACAAGTTTTATTATTTCACTTGTCTACCTAGAAGGGAGCATATCAGTTGTGCAGCGGCCCCTTTGTCAAATTATTTGCGACATTTTTCCTCGACTTTTGTATCTGTCTTGCGACATTTTTCCAACCTCGCATGATGCGGCTGCACTTTTCGGACTCACCCGATATAATGCACTCTCTCCTCATCGTACTGATCCCGCGCCCCCGGCTCTTCCGCCGGATGACCGATATAAATAATATTCATCGGAATCTGCTTTTCGTCAATACCCAGAAGCCCGCGCACCTTCTCCTCCGGTCTCCTCTGGGGGTGAAGCCCGCACCACACGGCTCCCAGTCCCAGATCCACCGCTCTGAGCAGGATATTCTCCGTGGCAGCGCTACAGTCCTGAATCCAGTAGCTGGAAATCGGATCCGGCAGCGCTCTGTCCACATTTCCACAGACAATAATCGCCAGCTTGGCCGACATTTTGGAAAACTTGGACGCCGTCTTTAACTCCTCCAGAACCGACTCGTTGGTAATCACATAGAACTCCCAGGGTTGTCGGTTGCAGGCGCTGGGACCGCTCATGGCCGCATGCAGCAACTCCTCAATCTGCTCCTTTAAAACCGGCTCGTCGGTGAATTTGCGGACACTTCTCCGCTTTAACAGTGCTTCCTTTACTTCCATATTATCAAAACCTCCGTATTATGCCAGATTTTTCGGCCCGAAGCCCAGCTTCAGCAGCTCTCCCAGCCTCATCTCCGTCCACCTGTCCTCGCCCTGAACAAGAAGTACGTTCAGATCATCTCCTCCAAACTCATATAGGGCCTGGCGGCAGATGCCGCACGGGGAGGTGAGGGGAAGTTCATCCACGATAGTTGCATGCTCCACGCATCGGCCTGGAAGTTCCGGGCAACCTGCACGGTCTACCATGCCCCCGGGACGTTTTTCATCCGACTGCCCAACCGACGTTAAGTCCCTGTCAGACCGCCCCGTCACAGTTTCCCCGGCCAGCATCACATCAATCTCCGCACTTCCGCCACACACCGCGATGGCCTCAAATTCCTGTGCACCCTCGCTGACCGCCTTAAACACCGCGGTCCGTTCTCCACAAATTCCCGCGCCATAGGCCGCGTTTTCCACATTGCAGCCGGTAAAAATCCGTCCGTCTGTGGACAGAATCGCCGCTCCCACATAAAATCTCGAGTAGGGTGCATAGGCCATGCGGCGGGCACGGATCGCCGCGCGGACAAGTTCTTTATAATTATCCATAGAAACTCCACTATTTATTCTTTGCCGCCGCAGGCGGCTAGTTCTCTTTAGCGCTGGTTGCGCAGTTACAATAACCATTACAGAGGTTACTAAGGATAAACGAAAGAAAAACCCTCTCCGGCCGTCGGCACTTAACGAATCCGAGCTCCCTAGCGAAGGATGAGTTTAGTGTCCGCTACGAGACGGAGCGGAGCGAGAGCGCGTTTTTCGGGTTTATCCTTAATAACCGAATGGTTAATTAAACTGCCTCCAGCGCGATCTTCATCATATTGGTGAAGCAGGTCTGTCTCTCCTCCGGCGTGGTGATCTCCGGTGCCACAAAGCTGTCGGAGATGGTCAGAATACAAGCCGCCTTCTTGCCCAGCACATTTGCATTGTGGAACAGCGCGAAGCTCTCCATCTCCACGCACAGGCATCCTCTCTCATCGCGCAGCTTCTCCCAGTAGGTGGGGCGCTCGCCATTGTCCTCGCGGTAAAACACATCGCTGGAGTGGGTATTGCCCTCGAGTACGGGGATATTCAGTTCTTTGGCCGCATTTCGCAGATTCTCCACCAGCCCTGCATCGGGATAGGTGATATCCTTGTCGTAGCCATTCTGCACCTTGGCATAGGTGGACTCGCTGACCGCACCGGTCACCAGGATCACATCGTAAACCTTTGCGTCCCTGGTGTAGCTGCCTGCACTGCCGACGCGAATGATATTCTCCACATCGTACTGAGAATACAGCTCGTAGGTATAGATACCCACACTGGGAATGCCCATGCCGTGTCCCATGACGGTGACAGGCTTTCCCTTGTAGGTTCCGGTGTAGGCCAACATGCCGCGCACATCGTTTACCAGCACCGCATTCTCCAGAAAATTCTCAGCAATAAATTTCGCGCGCAGCGGATCGCCGGGCATCAGAACGGTCTTTGCTATCTGTCCTTTTTTCGCTTCGTTGTGTGGTGTAGACATCGTAAATTCCTCCGTTATTCATGATTGTTTACAACTGCTGTTATTTGCTGGTTTCATCCAAATTGTGATTCCTGTTTTCCGCAGAACCGATCAGAACCGTTGGTCACTGAATCGCCTCGCGGAGTTTCCTGTAAACATCCATCTGTGTCCGCTCCAGCGTTATCGGTGTAATGGAAATATCGCCTGCCATCATCGCATCAATATCATATTCTCCGTTTCCGGCACCGTCATACACTCGCGGTCCCAGCGGAATCGCCACCTTGCCCGGTGCTTCCTCCGTGAACACATCCTCATAGCGGAATTCGCCCTGCCGGGTGACACGAATCTTTCCGTTCGTGTCGTTAGGAATGTTAATATTATAAAAATTGTTCAGGGAAAACAGCTCATTTCTCACGACAAAATCGTAGATGTCATCCATGTGTGACACTGCCCTGTCGTAATAAGCCATCTTTGATGAAATGGCCAGCGTGTTGATCCCGTGAAAAGCGGCCTCAGTGGCTGCGCCCGCCGTGCCGGAGTACATGAGCTCCGGTCCGATATTCAGTCCCCGGTTAACGCCGGAGAGCACCAGATCAAATTTTTCATTCAGAACAGTCAGCGCGTAGCGCACGCAGTCCGCCGGCGAAGAATTTACCGCATAACCGGTGATCCCGGGGGCCAAGTCTCGCTTCTGAACCTCGAAAGCTTCATGAAGCTGAATGCTCTGGCTCTTTCCGCTCTGCTCCACCTTGGGTGCCGCCACAGTGACCTCACCCAGTTTCCGGGCCCATTTCGCCAGTTCCAAAATACCGGGTGCCTGTATGCCGTCATCATTTACAATCAGTATCTTCACTGTCATTCCTCCTTGGTTTCAATTGCCGAATTTTCCTAATCCGTATTCTCGTAATCTATGTGAGATCGCTCTGCACGACATCTACCATCTCATATTAACGAAGCACTTTCTCCACACAGCTCTCCCCATAAAAGTCCGACTCCACGCCCAGATACTCGCAGACCGTGGAACCAATGGCAGAAAAGCTCTTCACTGTGCCCAGATTTACTCCCGCCTTCACCGGCGCTCCATAGATCAGCCAGGGCACATACTCCCTGGTGTGGTCCGTGGTCTCCATATATCCGGGGTCACAGCCATGGTCCGCGGTGATCATCAGCACATCCTCCGGCTTCATGGCCGCCATGAACTTCTCCAGATACCGATCAAACTCCGTCAATGCCTGCGCGTATCCGTCAATATCTCTGCGATGACCGAAATCGGTGTCGAAATCCACCAGATTGATAAAGCAGAGGCCCTCAAAGTCGCGGTCAAGCATCTGGTATGCGATCTCCATGCCGTTTGCATTGCCCTTGGTGCGGTTGCACTCGGTCAGGCCAACGCCGTTGAAAATATCGTAGATCTTGCCCACACTGATGGTCTCCATGCCCTTCTCTTTGATCAGATCCAGTATCGTCTTCCGGGGCGGATCAATGGCGTAATCGTGGCGGTTGGAGGTGCGCTTGAAATTCTCCGGACGGTCTCCCACAAATGGTCTGGCAATGACTCTTCCCACGCCCAGCTCACCCACCAGCATCCTTCTGGCGATCTCGCAGTACTCATAGAGCTGGGGAACGGGAACGATCTCCTCGTGGGCAGCAATCTGGAACACGCTGTCCGCGCTGGTGTAGACGATCAGCGCACCCGTCTCCATATGCTCCATCCCGTAGTCCACCAGCGCCTGGGTGCCGGAATAGGGGAGATTACAGAGCGTCTTTCTGCCGGTGGCCTTCTCAAACTCCGCGATAAACTCCGCCGGGAAGCCTTCCGGGAAGGTGGGCATCGGATGTTCTGCGATAATGCCGCCGATCTCCCAATGGCCGGTGGTGGTGTCCTTTCCCATGCTGATCTCCTGCAGACGGCCGTATGCGCCCGCAGGCTCCGCCACTCCTTCGCGGCAGGTCACACCGTCGATATTGTAAAGCCCCAGCTTTTTCATGTTGGGAGTGTCCAGCTTGTCGCTGGTGGCACAGGAACCTAAGGTATTCGTCCCCGCGTCGCCGAATGCGGCGGCGTCAGGGGCGGCTCCAATGCCAAAACTGTCCAAAACAAATAAAAATACACGTTTGCTCATGCTTGTTGCACCTTTCCGCGCTTGGCATAATGGATGGGACAATTTTTCATCGCAGACACGTTGATTTACACGATGGCAAAATGCAGTGCGAGTAATTGGCGGCAAAGACTGAACGAGTTTACTCAGGTTCAGTTCTTTGACCGACTCGCGTCGCCTGTAAAAATCTGCCTATCGTCTGCTTATGAATAAATTGTCCTCTGATTCTCGCCAAGCGCTGCTATGTTTCACTTCGCATGTACAGATTAACCACCACTAAAACCATAAGAAAACAGTCACTGTGATTCCATCTGCACAATCTACTTATTATCTTTCTTTATCACCGTGGATCAGCTCCCGCACGGCCTCCACCGCCACCTGGATCGCTGTCTCGGTGTCATGGACCTGGATGTCCTCCAGCCCCATGGCGCGTCGGGTCTGATTGCCCAGCACCGCGAGAACGGCCCCGGTGCGAACACGGCGAACCGAGCCCACGATGAACAGGGTGGAACTCTCCATCTCACTGGTCAGGGCTCCGCACTTGATCCAGGCATCCCACTTAGCTTTCAGCTCGTAACCCACCGGCATGGTGTCCGGATCATGCTGTCCGTAGAAATTATCCTTACACTGAACCACTCCGGTATGGACACGGCAGCCTTTTTTCTTCGCCGCGGTTCTGAGCGCCGCAACCACATCAAAATCCGCAACGGCGGGGTACTCGATGGGCGCGTACTCCTTGGTCGTGCCGTCCAGACGGATCGCTCCGGTGGCCACCACGATATCACCGCCCAGCACCTCAGGCTGCATACCGCCGCTGGTGCCCACGCGAATGAAGGTGTCCGCTCCGCAGTGGATACACTCCTCAATGGCGATGGCCGCGCTGGGACCGCCGATGCCGGTGCTGCAGACACTGACCGGTACACCCTCAAGAGTGCCGGTATAGATAGTATATTCACGGTTTGCCGAAACTAATTTCGCGTCGTCAAAATATTTTGCGATCTTCTCGCAGCGGCCCGGATCGCCGGGCAGGATCACATAGCGGCCGATATCGCCGGGACGGATCTTTAAGTGAAATTCCTCGTTGGGTGAATATGCAGTTGCCATGGTCAGTCTCCTTTTCATTGTGTGCTTTATATCAAAATTGTATCTCATTCTCGGGGGGATGTAAAGCAAAAACGCTGTAAAACCATTCTTTCGGTATAGACAAGCGCGGATTTTGAAATTATACTGAATACAGGCGAGAATAACTCGTAATATCCCCACATCGCCATTGAATATTCATCTAAATAAAAAGGAGGTCCCACTATGCAATTAGAACAGCTTCAGAAGGATATGATCGCCGCCATGAAGGCCAGAGACAAAGTGCGCAAGGAGGCCATCTCCTCCATGATCGCCGCCGTGAAGAAGGCTGCCATCGACAAGGGCTGCCGCGACAATATTCCCGAGGATCTGGTCGATGCCGTGATCCTAAAGGAACTGAAAACCGTCAAGGAGCAGGTCGACAGCTGCCCGGACAGCCGTCCCGAGCTGAAGGCTGAGTACACCGCCACCTATAATATTATGAAGGAATACGCTCCCACACTGATGTCCGCGGATGAGGTCCGCTCCGTGCTTCAGACCAAATTTGCCGACGTGATCGCCACCAAAAATAAGGGCATGATCATGAAATCGGTCATGGCGGAACTGAAGGGAAAGGCCGACGGAAAGGTGATCAACCAGATCGTTGCGGAGCTCTGTCAATAATTGCAGTATTTTCGCGAATCGCCATTGATTATTCGTGTAACTTATTGACAAAACCGCAAAAATTTTCTATACTTATTTCTCGAATGGAATGCATACTACTAAAGGAAAGGAGTGCTCTTATGTACCAGTTATATAAACAGGTATTAATGTGTATTAACACGATTATGACGTTATGTTGTAATCGTTTGGCAGGCTACTTCTTTACCTGGGTAACTGTGAACTAAAACCGGACGCTTCAGCGAATACTTTGTTAAACGACGCGGCTCATTTCAGGGCTGGCAAGAGAGGCGAAACATTCAGTCATAAGCCAAGGCAACAAGATCAGTAAAAGCAGGCAGGAGGCAGCATACACCTTCTGCCTTTTTTATTCCACTCAGACTTACTGTCGATGAGGAAAATAGATTGACAGGGATACGTTTTGTCTGCCCTGTTGTGTCATATTTACTCATACATCTGCGACGGTACATTTACAGGAGGAATTTCTCATGAAAAAAGTATCTCTCAAAAGACTTTTTGGTCTCATCCTCGCCATGGCAATGGTATTTTCCGCAGTCGGATGCTCCTCTTCAGGCACCAAGGATCTTTCCGGCGAGACCTCCGGCACACAGACCGGAAATAACAACATTGTCAATATCGCGATCACCGACCCTGTCGGCACTATCAATCCTCTGCTGATGGATGCCACCGAGATTGTAAAATATTCCAGCGCACTGCAGTTTCTTCCTCTGTGCGAGCTGAATTCCGATCTGGAGTTTGAGCCTATGCTGGCTTCCTCCATCACCACCGAGGACAATATCCACTTCATCGTCAAGATCGATGAGAATGCAAACTGGTCCGACGGAACTCCCGTTACCGCTGACGACCTGGTGTTCACTGTCCTGCGCTATGCCAGCCCCCTGCTCGCAAACACCTCCATGCTGCTCTACGCATTCGAGGGCGTGGGCGATGACGGCTGGGTCGAGGAGGGCGCTACTGAAATCTCCGGCGTTGTGGCTCTGGACGAGAAGACCGTGCAGTTCACCGCCAAGTATCCCATGTCTCTGACCACCTTCCAGAACTCCTACGGGCGCTACATCCTGACCGTTCCGAAGCACATTCTGGGCGATGTTCCCGAGGCAGAGCTGGCTTCCTATGAGTGGTTCAATGCTCCCACCGCCGTGAACGGTCCCTACAAACTGGAGAGCTACGACCTGAACCATTACCTCTCCTATACCGCAAACGAGAGCTATTTTAAAGGCGCTCCCAAGATTGAGAAGCTGAATATCCGCGTGGTCGCTGCCAGCCAGCTGCTGACCGGCCTTACCACCGGAGAGATCGACTTCCTGCCTCCCACCATGGCGGCTGTCCTGCAGGAGGATTATGAGGCGATCCAGAATCTGGCGGGCGTTACCGCTTCCTTCGGAAAGCCTGTGACCCATCAGGCCATGTACATCAATTCCGAGCGGGTTGATAAGCGCATCCGCCAGGCGATCCTTTGCGCCATCGACCGCGAAATGATTGTATCTCAGCTCTTAGGCGGTGCCGGCGAGGTGGTTGACGGTTTCCTCTCCACTGCAAGTCCTTTCTACAGCGAGGATGTGGTCCCCGTTTCCTACGATCCCGAGAAGGCCAAAGATCTGGTGGCTCAGGCTGTGGCTGACGGCTGGGATGCGGACAAAGAACTTATACTCAATATCAACAGTGGAGATACTACCTTTAACAATATCGCCGCAGTGATTCAGCAACAATTAAATGACGTGGGCATCAAGACCAAAATCACTCCCATGGATCTGTCCTCCCTGCTGACTGCAGCCGGAAGCCATGAGTGTGATATGTTCGTTGTACAGTATTCATACGCACCTGTTGATCCTTATCCGGACGCTTCCTGGATCCTGACGGCCGACGGCTGGACTCAGTACCAGAACGATGCCGTTGACAATGCACTGGCACAGACCCAGCTGACCAGCGATATTGCTGAGATCGCAGACTGCTACGAGATCGTGGATCTGGCTGTACAGGAGGATGTTCCGCTGATCTCCCTCTATGTGATCAGAGCGCTGGGCGCGGTGAGCAGCCGGCTGGTAAATGCCACCCCCGACGCCTACGGAAGCTTCAACAATGTGCATCTGTGGGAAATCGCGAAATAAAACGCCCGCGGCGACCCCTCCATAGTATGAACAGGTCAAGGAATATAAACCCGAAAAACTCACTCCCGTTCCGCTCCGTCTCGCAGCGGATACTAACCTCATCCATCGCCTGATGGCTCGGATTCGCTAAGTACCGGCGGCCGGAGAGGGTTTTTCTTTCGTTTATATTCCTCGCCCTTATCCAAAAATAAAGGGCTGGGTCGCCTGCTATAAAATCAACGATGATTTCGCGAATCCCTCACACAAAATAACGCTATCTTTATTCCAATTCGCTTCATCAAGGAGGAACTGCCTTGGAACATCTCTTAGATGTACAAAATTTATGCGTCGCCTTCCGCGGCGACGATCACCGGGAACGCACCGTCGTTGACCACGTCTCCTTTCAGGTAAATCCCGGAGAGATTCTCTGTATCGTGGGCGAGTCCGGCTGCGGTAAGAGCGTGACCTCTCTGGCGATTATGAATCTGCTGAGCCGCAACGGTCATATCACGGAGGGTACCGTCCTTTTCGACGGCCAGGACCTGACCAAGCTGTCTGCCAAAGAGCTGGATAAGATCCGCGGCAGCAAGATGACCATGATCTTTCAGGATGCTCTGACCAGCTTAAATCCGGTGTTCACCGTGGGAAAGCAGGTCATGGAGTCCCTGCGCATTCATCTTGGTATGGCGAAGGACGAGTCCGTCAAACGGGCTGTCGAGCTGTTGGAAAAGGTTGGGCTTCCTGACCCGGAAACTATGATGAGGAAATATCCCCATCAGCTCTCCGGCGGCCAGCGTCAGCGCGTGATGATCGCTATCGCCCTTTCCTGCAACCCGAAGCTCCTGATCGCCGATGAGCCCACCACGGCCCTCGACGTGACGATCCAGTCCCAGATTATGGCTCTGACGAAAAACCTGATCCATGAATTAAATATGTCCATGATCCTGATTACCCACGACTTAGGGTTGGTGGCGGAGATGGCTGACCGTGTGATGGTCATGTACGCCGGTCAGATCGTGGAGACAGCTGATGTATATACCCTGTTTCGCTCACCGGCACACCCTTACACACGGGCCCTTCTGGGTGCTGTTCCCAGCATCTACGACGAGCCTGACCGCCAGCTGGTTTCCATCCGCGGAACTGTTCCTGAGAATTATGAGTTTCTGACCGGCTGCCGCTTTGCGGACCGCTGTGACAGCGTCTGCGATAATTGCCGGGAGGCTGCTGCCGGAAAGACGATGTACTCCGCGGGGGAGAATCACTCCGTTCGCTGTATATTGTTTTCCGCTGATAATACACGGCCAAACACCTCCGGCCACTGTACATCCTGCAAGGAGGAGGTGACATCCCATGACTGAGCAGCTTATCGTCGAAAATCTGGTCAAATATTATCCCGTGAAGGGCGGTATCATCCCCCACACCGTCGCACAGATCAAGGCGGTGGACGGTGTCAGCTTCACCATTGAGGGCGGCACTACCCTCGGTCTGGTCGGCGAGTCCGGCTGCGGAAAATCCACCATCGGACGGCAGATCGTGGCGTTGGAAAAGCCCACCTCCGGCAGTATCATTTTTGACGGCGAGGATATCACCAACCTGTCCTCCGACCAGCTTCAGAAAAAACGCACCCGCCTTCAGATGGTTTTTCAGGATCCCTATTCATCCTTAAATCCCCGCAAGAAGGTATTTCACATACTGGCTGACCCCATGATCCATCACCATATCTGCACGAAAGAGGATGCCCCCGCGAAGGTGGACGAGCTTCTGGATATGGTGGGACTGCATCGCTCCGCCAAGGATCGATTCCCCCATGAGTTCTCCGGCGGTCAGCGCCAGCGCATCGGCATCGCCCGGGCACTGGCATTGAATCCCAGCCTGATCGTGCTGGACGAGCCGGTCAGCGCACTGGATGTCTCCATTCAGGCTCAGATATTAAATCTGTTAAAAGATCTGAAGACCAAGCTGGGACTCACCTATCTGTTCATCGGTCACGGCCTCGGCGCGGTGCGCTACATCAGCGACCGGATTGCCGTGATGTACATGGGCAAGATCGTAGAGATGGCGGACGCGGACACACTGTTCTCTCATCCCCTTCACCCCTACACCAAGGCATTGCGGGATGCGGCTCCCGTGCCGGATCCCACCCTGCGCGACGCGGTTCACGAGGCACTGTCCGGCGAGGTCGGCAGTGTGATGGATATTCCCGTCGGCTGCCGTTTCCAAAACCGTTGTCCTTATGCCCGCCCCGAATGCGGCAGTGTGGAGATGGCGTTGATCGAGGCCGAGCCGGGACACTTCGTGGCATGCCCCTACACAGCAATTAACACACAGGGCGTATCCGGAACTTCAACCATGTCCGGCACGCAGTTTATGGCCGACACACAGTCTGTGTCCGGCTCAGATAAGTCCGATACAAGTAACTCTGACCGACAGGAAAAGGGAGGCGCAGCACATGTTTAAATATATTATCAAGCGCATTCTGATCGCCATCCCCGTCCTGATCGGCATCACTATCATCGACTACGGCATCATGTGTCTCGCGGGAAGTCCGCTGGAAATGATTGCCGGTCCCCGTGTCTCCATGGAGGCACTGGAAAATAAGGCTATCCTGTTGGGCCTGGACAAACCGTTTTACGTCCAGTATTTCGTGTGGCTGGGCCAGCTTTTGCAGGGCAATATGGGTACCTCCATGAAGAGCTATCTCCAGGTGTCCGACATGATCGGCTCCCACATCGGTCCCACCCTGCTGTTAATGGGCACCTCGCTGATCGTCGGTCTGGCTATCGCGGTCCCCGCAGGTATCTTTTCCGCGATCCATCAATATAAAAAGAGAGATTACGCCGTTGTGACCCTGTCCTTCGTGGGGCTCAGTATCCCGGGATTTTTTCTGGCCCTGATGCTGATCTATCTGTTCACCGTAAAGCTTGGCTGGCTGCCCTCCAGCGGCATGACCACCCTGGGTACGGACGGCGGCTTCTGGGATGTGGTCAAGCATATGATCATGCCGGTGACCGTTCTGGCGGTCTCCGTGGCCGGTTCCAATATCCGCTACGTCCGCAGCGCCATGCTGGAAATCCTCCAGTCTGACTACCTGCGCACCGCCACGGCAAAGGGTATCGGACGCAGGCGCGTCATCAACAAGCACGCGCTTCGCAATGCACTGATTCCGATCATTACCGTCATCGGTATGCAGATCCCCACCCTGTTCGGCGGCTCTATTATCGTAGAAAAGATTTTTTCCTGGCCCGGCCTCGGTCTCATGACCATGAACGCCATTCTGGGCCGTGACTACCCGGTGATCATGGGTGTCTGCCTGCTGTCCGCAGTGGTGGTTCTGGCCGGCAATCTGATCACTGACATTCTGTACGCGCTGGTGGACCCCACCATCACGTACCAATAAGGAGGGCTTGAAATGATCAAACTCAAACCGGTTAACACACCCTCCTCACCCTCAAGCACCTACAATCAGCAAATTATGCGCCGTTTTTTCAAGCACAAGCTGGCCGTCATCAGTCTGATCTTCCTCTGTGTGATCATCCTGCTGTCTGTGCTGGCTCCGCTGATTGCCCCCTATGACCCCAACCGGATCACCGGCGGATTTTCCCAGGCTCCCAGTGCAGAGCACTGGCTGGGCACCGATCAGTCCGGGCGCGACGTCTTAAGCCGCCTGCTCTACGGCACCCGCATCTCCCTGCTGGTCGGCTTCATGGCAACCCTGATCTCCACCGTCATCGGTGTGGTTCTCGGCCTCCTCTCCGGCTACTTCGGAGGATGGCTGGATATGGTGATCATGCGTATCACCGACATGGTCATGTCCTTCCCCTACATCCTGCTGGTACTGGTTGCCGCAGCGATCTTCGAGCCGGGACTGACCAATATCATCCTGATCCTCGGCTTCGTGGACTGGCCCGGTGTGGCCAGACTGGTCCGCGGAAACGTGCTCTCCCTCCGGGAGACCAACTTCGTCAAAAGTGCCGAGGTGGCAGGTATGTCCAAATGGTACATTCTGTTCTCCGAGATCCTGCCGAACACCGTGGCCCCGATCCTGGTCTACGCCACTTCCGTGTTCGCCCTGTCCATCCTGGACGAGGCTGCCCTGAGTTATCTGGGCATGGGAGTCACCCTCCCCACCGCCAGCTTGGGCAACATGCTAAACGGTGCCGAATCCCTGACGATCCTCACCTCTAAGCCCTGGCTCTGGGTACCTGCGGGATCGTTGATTATCCTGCTGGCCCTGTCCATCAACTTCATCGGCGACGCGCTGAGGGATGCGGTGGATCCGACCTCAACGAAGTAAAAAATACCAAGGAAAGAGTGACAAACCATGCAGAACCCCATGTCCTATCAGACCTCTGAATATGATTGCGGTCCCACCGCTGTGTTAAACGCTATCCGCTATCTGTTCCGCCGTGAGGATATCCCTCCGGTCATGATCAAGGCGGCTTATAATTACACTCTGGACGGCTTCAACGAGCACGGCGAGAGCGGCAAAACCGGCACCTCCGCCATGGCGATGAAGTTCCTGTCCCACTGGTTCAACCACTATGGAAAGCAGATGAAATTCCCGATCCGCACCGAGTTTTTAGGCGGCGAGGAGGTCTGGCTGGAGCCCGGCTGTAAGCTCTATCAGTGCCTGCAGAGCGGCGGCGTGGCAGTCATCCGCCTCTGGTACGGCTGCCCACACTATGTGACTGCCGTGGGCATGGACGATGAGCACATCTACCTGTTTGATCCTTACTACCGGGTCGATGACTTTACAATTGAAGGCGTCGAAAAAATTGATGATCATCCTCTGGAGTATAACCGCAAGGTTTCCCTGGTGCGTATGCAGCAGCACAAGCGCAGAGCCTATGCCCTGCATAACCTGGACACCAGAGAGCTGCTTCTGATGTACAACACCTCCGAGGATAAAAATTTCCGCAATACTCCCGAAAACTATCTGCTCGAGGAGGACGAAGACGACGACGATATGGAGTAACCTCCTGGCAAGCGGACTCATTGTCCACGGGCAAATGATGCTTATTGTCCGCGGGCAAATGATGCTTATTCGCTTGCCAAATATTGCCCCTTTGTAGTAAAATAAAACCAGTAAACCGAACAGTTCTCCCTGTTCCATTCATCTCTCCAAGAAAGGATCGTGACTGCTATGAATAAAGCTGAAATTTTCTCCCGCGTAGACCACACTCTCCTCGCGCAGACCGCAACCTGGCCGGAGATCAAGGTCATCTGTGATGACGCGATTGCTTACGGAACCGCTTCCGTGTGCATTCCCCCCTCCTTCGTAAAAGAGGCGGCTGAATATGTACAGGGAAAGATCGCGATCTGTACCGTCATCGGCTTCCCCAACGGCTACAATACCACTGCGGTGAAGGCATTTGAGACTCAGAACGCCATCGACAACGGCGCGGACGAGATCGATATGGTCATCAATATCGGTGACCTGAAGGCCGGCAAAAAAGAGCAGATCCTTGAAGAGATCAAGACTCTGAAAAAAATATGCGGCGGCCGCATTCTGAAGGTCATCATTGAGACCTGTCTGCTGACCGACGAGGAAAAGGTGACCATGTGTCAGCTGGTAACTGAGGCAGGCGCCGATTACATCAAGACCTCCACCGGTTTTTCCAAGGGCGGAGCTACCTTCGCCGATATTGAGCTGTTCGCGAAAAACATCGGTCCCAACGTGAAGATGAAGGCCGCAGGCGGCATCTCCTCCATGGAAGACGCAGAGAAATTTATTGAGCTGGGCGCTGAGCGCCTGGGCACCAGCCGGATCGTCAAGATCGCAAAGGTTGAGGCTGCAGAGGCAGGAAGCTATTGATCATTCTGCAGATGCCCTTTGCCTGTAAAATAATTACCCATAAAAAATAAAAGCCAGGGATGTTCATTACACGCCTTGGCTTTCCCATTTTTCTCTTCAGTTTTCTCTGCTGTGATTACCGATTCAGCACATCGTCTTTTTCATTTCTGTCCGCAATAAAACCTGCCACAGCAACAACCACCAGCAGGACACTGCCTATCCACAAGACTAAGTTCATTTCTTTCCTCTCCTATTATGATTATTTTATTCTCTGGAATCAACCGATACGGTATCTTCTCTGTTACTCTTTCTCTGGCTATCTCCAATCGAGTACAGGTGTATTTTACAGGCTTCAAGTTAAATCCTCCCCTTTGTTTATGTAAAAATTAATTTTTCCCACGCCCCCTCTGTTTCAGTTCTGTTAAATAATCCTTTTTCATGTTATATCTCCGTTAATTTTACCGTTTTTATCAATTTCAGTTGCATTTTTCGGCCAAGAGAGTATAATAAAATTCAAATTCATTTAACACGTCAAAGTGACAACGCAAGGCAAAAGCATCGTATTTTTGACAGAATAACACTTTCAGGAGGCTTTATCATGGACATCAAAATCGTAAAAAATACTAACCCCAAGGAAAAACCGGACCAGAGCAACCTGGGATTTGGCAAATATATGACGGACCATATGTTTATCATGGACTACGACGCAGGCGAGGGCTGGCATGACGCCCGCATCGTTCCCTACGGCCCCATTTCCATGGAGCCAAACGCCATTGCGCTCCATTACGCACAGGAGACCTTCGAGGGTCTTAAGGCTTACCGTACCGCCGACGGCGGCATTCAGCTGTTCCGCCCGGAGATGAATGCGAAGCGTATGATCAATTCCAACGCGCGCCTGTGCATGCCTCCCGTTCCCGTGGAGATGTTTATCGAGGCCATCGAGGCACTGGTCAAGGTGGACGCAGACTGGATTCCCACCGCACCCGAGACCTCCCTGTACATCCGCCCCTTTATGTTCGCAAATCAGGGACAGCTGGGTGTTCACACCTCCAAGAAATACATTTTCGCCATCATTCTCTCACCGGTAGGTGCTTACTACGCCAACGGTCTTGCCCCCGTGCGCATCATGGTTGAGGACGAGTATGTCCGCGCAGCTCAGGGCGGCACCGGCTTTACCAAGTGCGGCGGCAACTATGCCGGCTCTCTGATCGGCCAGGAAAAGGCTGAGCGCCTGGGATACTCTCAGGTTCTGTGGCTGGACGGCGCAGAGCGCAAATACGTGGAGGAAGTCGGCGCCATGAACATCATGTTCAAGATCGACGGCGAAATCTGGACAGCGCCCTGTACCGGCACCGTTCTCCCCGGCGTCACCCGTGACTCCATGATCCAGGTACTGAAAAAATGGGGCTACACCGTCCGCGAGGAACGTCTGTCCATCGACGATCTGATGCAGGCAGGCCGCGACGGCAAGCTGGAGGAAGTATTTGGCACCGGTACTGCAGCAGTTATCTCCCCCGTCGGCATGCTGGCTTACAAGGACGAAAAGCTGGTGATCAACAACGAGGAGATTGGCGAGCTGACCCAGAAGCTGTACGACTACCTGACCGGTATCCAGTGGGGCCGCATCGAGGATGAGTTCGGCTGGATCAGAAAAGTACAGTAATCCATACCGATCGGAGGACCTATGAAAGTTTCATTTAAGGAAGTATTTACCAAACCCGTTCCCAACTCAATGCACTCGCTGGCAAAAACGTTGGATAAGTTTCTGAAATATATTTTCTACATCGTGATCGCTGCCAGCCTGTTCGTGGTTTCCTTTGCGGTGATCTCACTGGTTTCCGGTGAAATGGCTGTACAGACGTCCCTCAATCTGGGATTGCTGAATCTGACTGTGGCCGAAGGCTTCGTTCCGGACTCAGGCATCCTCACGATCTGTATGTTTCTCAACTATGCTTATTACCTTCTGCTGGCCGCACCGCTGTGCATCGGTATTTTCATAATCCGCAGCCGGATTCTCTATCCGATCCAGAAGGGCAGACCCTTCTCCACCGGCCTCAGCCGTGAGTGGAAAAAGCTGGGCCATCTCGTCCTGATTTTTGGGGGATTGAGCAGTTTTTCCAAGTATATCCTCGAGACGATCTCCATCTCCTCCTTCAATGTTGAGGATTTGCTGCTCAGCGAAAAGGTCAGCGAGATTACTTACAATGTGACTCTTGACCTCTCTTTCGCGATGGTTGCCATCGTCCTGTATTTCCTCTCCTACATTTTCCATTACGGCGAGGAACTTCAGCGACAAGCAGATGAGCAGCATTCCGGCGAGCCTTCATAAGTTCAAAACAAAAGAGCCGATAGATACAGATTGATCAGTCCGTACCTGTCGGCTTTTTCATTTGCTTTATTGATAGACGCCTGTCTACTCCAGGATCTCCCCACTGGAACTGATCGTCACCACCTGCCAGGGGATCCACTTTCCACTGTTCTGCAGTGCAGTCTTCACTGCGTGGACGATTCCACCACAGCAGGGCACCTGCATGCGTACTACGGTGACGCTCTTGATATCATTGTTACTGATGATTTCCGTCAATTTCTCCGAATAGTCTCCCATATCCAGCTTGGGACAGCCGATCAGCGTGACCTTGTTCCGCATAAACTGATTGTGGAAGTTTCCGTAGGCGTAGGCTGTACAGTCCGCAGCAATCAGCAGGTTCGCGCCATTGAAGTAGGGCGCGTTAGGTGACACCAGCTTGATCTGTACCGGCCACTGGCGCAGCTGGCTGGTAGGCTGTAATGGAGTGCTCTCCACACCGCCCATCTGGCAGGATGACTCTCGACCGAGCTCCATACTCCGGGAACCGGGACAGCCGCAAGGCTGAGAAGCCGCAGTTCCGGACATGTGCTGCCCCGAATGATTTCCCCTGGAGTATTTCTCTCTGTGGCCGTTCGCTCCATTCTCCTTCTCCCGCTTCGCCGCCAGGACTGCTGCCTCATCGTAAGCCAGTGCTTCCCTCTCCTCGAAGGCGATGGCATCCATGGGACAGGCCGGAAGGCAATCGCCCAGGCCGTCGCAATAGTCCTCTCTGAGCAGTGTCGCTTTGCCGTCGATGATCCCGATGGCTCCCTCATGACAGGCCTCGGCACAGAGCCCGCAGCCGTTACATTTTTCCTGATCTATGGTAATGATTTTTCTAATCATGATGCTGCCTCCAGTTTTCTCTTTTACGGTGAATAGTATATATCCCCTATCCACTTTTGGTATCTCCAGTATACAGAAAAAACAGCGTAAGTGATGTTGCGCACGCAACATTTTGTGCTGTTATTCTGCAATCCCCCTATTCCAAACCACCTCACAGAATCCGAAACATATTTTTATCGTAGTCGATCAGACCATCATCCCTCATCTTCGACAATTCTCTCGTCAGCGCGCTTCGATCTGCACAGAGATAGTCAGCCAGCTCCAGTCTGCCCAGGGGGATCTCAAAATACCGCGATCCGTTCAGCTGGGCCTGCACCGACAGATAGGCCATGATTTTCTCCCGGAGGGACTTCTTGGACACCACCTCGATCTTGCGCATCAGATCGCGGTTTTTGTCTGCGATGATCCGTACCATGTTTTCAATCAGCTGCTGATGAAAACTGCAGGAGCGACAACAGGTATGCATGGCCTTGCGAAAGGACATAAACAGTATCTCCGTTTTTTCCGCGGCAATAAAGCTGACGATGGAGAGCGTATCGCTTCCACAGGCAAAGGACTCCCCGAACAGCTCCGGCGAATGCATCCGCGTCAGCAGCGTCTTATTGCCCCAGATATCCTCCTTGACCATATCCACCGCACCGGAGAGGATGATGCCCACATACTTGATGTGTTCCTCCTCGAGGGCGATGGACTCACCCTTCCGATAGGCACCAATGTGATAACCCTGACAACCAAGCAAAGACTGCATATCAGTGGGGTCAATGCCGGTAAAAAGCGGTGATCTGATCACATCTCTGACCGTCTTCTGAAGAGGCTCTTCCTGTATCGTTATTTCCACTATTCTATTCTCCACCGCTCTGACCTCCGTCTGCTTTTCGTTGATCTAATTTCCATCAAGCCTTTTACTCCCGAATATGATTCCCTCGGATATGACCGAAAAGACCTTTACAGGAAAATATCCATCATCACTGTAAAGGTCTTTCACGTCGTTATGTATTTACCGGATAGTTTCTCTATCCAAAAGCAAATTATGCATTCTTCAGGAATGCGGTATAGCCCTTCATTGCCTCGTATACATCAGCCTTGCTCACAACCTCCCAAGGTGCGTGCATGGAGAGCACGGGAACACCGCTGTCGATCACCTGCATGTTGTACTCAGCCATGAATCTTGCGATGGTTCCGCCGCCGCCCTCGTCCACGCGGCCAAGCTCCGCGGTCTGCCAGGTAACCTCATTCTCATCCATGATCCGGCGGATCTTGGCGATAAACTCAGGGTTAGCGTCGTTGGAGCCGCTCTTTCCTCTTGCGCCGGTGAACTTATTGAAGGTCAGGCCCTTTGCAAAGAATGCGCTGTTCTTCATCTCGTTTACACCGGGATACAGCGGATCGACTGCCGCACTGACGTCGGAGGAGAACATCTCAGAGTTAGCCAGTGCACGGCGAAGCTTCAGCTCGGAATACTGTCCCAGAGCGTTCATCACCTCTGCGACCTCGTTCTCGAAGTACTTGGACTGGGAACCGGTAGCGCCTGCGGAACCGATCTCCTCTTTGTCAACCAGCATACATACGCAGGTACGGTCACACTTGTCCAGATTCAGCATAGCGGTGAAGGAAGTGTAGCCGCAAACACGGTCATCATGTCCGTAACCCATCAGCATACTGCGGTCCAGACCCAGATCCTTACAGGGACCTGCGGGAACAACCTCGATCTCAGCGGACAGGAAATCATCCTCCTCAATATCGTAGGTCTCCTTCAGCAGGGCCAGAATGTTTGCCTTGGTCTTCGCCTTAGCTGCTGCCTCTCTGGCTGCCTTCTCCTCGTCGGTCTCGTCCTCCTTCGCCTCAGCGGGCTCAACAGGCATGCTTCCGACCAGCACGTTCAGGTCCTCGCCCTCGATCACCTCGCTGGCCTTCTTGCCCATCTGCTTTGCGCCCAGATGAGGGAGCAGATCGGTAATGCAAACCACAGGATCGTCATCCTTCTCACCGATCACAATATTTACCTTGGTGCCGTCCTTCTTGACCACCACGCCGTGGAGTGCCAGAGGCATCGCAACCCACTGATACTTCTTGATACCGCCGTAGTAATGGGTATCCAGAAGAACAAACTCCATATCCTCGTACAGGGGATTCTGCTTCAGGTCCAGTCTGGGGGAGTCAACGTGTGCGCCCAGAATCTTCATACCCTTCTCCATGGGCTCCTCGCCGATGAGGAACATAGACAGGGTCTTCTCCATATTTACACTGTAAACCTTATCGCCTGCTTTCAGAGTCTCACCTGCTGCCACGATATCTTTCAGATTGCGGTAACCGCAAGCCTCGATCATCTTTACCGCCTCGGCAACGCTCTCGCGCTCGGTCTTGGAAGCGGACAGATACTGGCGATAACCTTCACAGTAATTCATACAAGCTTTTTTCTCGGCCTCATCGTATTTCAGCCATGCATTTTTTCTTTCCATGATGTTTTCCTCCATGATGTAAAGTTCCGGAGTAATCCGGTCTCTCTGGTTTATATGGTATCATTTTTAATGAAGTTAGTCAATCTTATCGGGGAGTAAAAGTATAGACCTCCCTGTCACACATAACCACCATGTATTTGCAGCCTTGACAAAACAGAGAGATTTTTTAAAATCTCAACTCCATCTTTCTCGTGTCCACATCCGTCATATAAATCAATCTGGACAGCGTGATCTTATGCCGCATGAACGTATGGAAATCCAGACCATCCCAGGCCAGAGGCTCCTCGACATCAATCTCGGGACAATGGGTGGCCGCTCCTGCACGCTTCATGATATCCAGCAGCTCCTCGTAGGTGGGAAGCTCCTCCTTGACAATCCTGCATATCTCCGGCCATGCCGTCGCCAGGCTTACCGGAGTCACATTTTCGGTGGCGGAAGGGATGTTCATGGCCTTCACATAGTCCACAAACTTCTCGCCATAGCCTGCATAGACCGCATCCCAGTCAATGGTATCCTCACAGAACTCGATCTCGGGAAGCTCGGCCATCTTATGATACAGATCCACCAGCATCATAGTAGCCACGCCCACCTTTTTGCCGTGATAGTCAGCATGCTTGCCCACCGCCAGCTTGCGCATTCCCCAGAAGTGGGAGATCATGTGCTCCGCCCCGGAGGCAGGTCTGGACACATCCGCCAGCTTCATGGCCAGTCCGGTCAGCACCAGCGTCTCCATGATAAAGCCTGCGGTCTCCTCGTCGCTCTCGGTCACCCGGTCAGCCATGGAGATCAGCTGTCTCAGCGCCTTTCGCACCAGCTCTGCTATCTGTTCGCAGTAATATTCGCCCACCAGCACATGAGCCACACGCCAGTCCACCAGCGCGGTCAGCTTGCCGATGATGTCACCAAAACCGGAGGATTTCAGTTCCGCCGGCGAGGCCGCCAGAATCGCTGTGTCACCGATCAGGATGCTGGGCTGTCTGGCCGGCAATGTGGATTTGATGCCGTTCTCGATGATCGGTGAGGTGCCGGAGGCAAATCCATCCATGGACGGTGCCGTCGCGAAGATGGCAAACTCCTTGTCGCAGGTCAGCGCCGCCATACGGCACACGTCATTGAGGCTGCCGGTTCCCACGGACAGGATGCCGTCCACATCCGCACACTCTGCCTCGATCTCATGGACATACTCGATTAACGGCTCAGTGAAATTGTCGTAGAGTTTCAGTTTGTATGTAATACCGCCCTGCTCAAGCACCTCGAGGATGCCCTCGGATGCTCCCAGCGTGTTTCTGTCCGCCGCCACCAGAATATTGGTGGGGAAATCATTGCTTTTCAGAATCTCCGCCGTCCTCTCCTTCAGACCGTGACCGATCTCCACCGCCTTGATGTCCACGGTGTGTTCCTTTCCGCAGGGACAATTCTTTAAGCTTTCCAGTAATCCTTTGATATCCATCTGTTCGCCTCCGTAATTTCGTTAATCTTCTCCGCTTGTTGAACTCTCCTGTTTTTCATTCCGATCAACAACCGCTGATCATTTTCGCCAGACCTTGTCCGGATTCTACGTTTTCCATCCTACTGTCGTGCTTTCCACTCTGCGTAATTGCTCAGGAAATTCGCTTTAAACGTTTCATCACAGTTTAACCCTGCCATCCCCATGGCCTCTACCGCCGCGCCGTACACCGGCGGCACATCGGGCATGATCATCCTCGCCCTGGGGGATGCCTTGGCCCTGACCATCTCCGCGTACTGCGGATACGCGGCAAACAGTCCTCCGCCCATGACCACGGGAAACTCCCCGTCGAAGTGCTTCTCCGCAGCCCAGGTCAGCTCGGCCATCTTATGGGATCCGTTCTCAATGATCTCATAGCATGCCCGGTCTCCCAGCTCACGCCCCTCGAAGATCAGGTGTGCAAAGGATGCAATATATCTGCGCCCTCCATCATAAATATCCGAAATTGCATCGGCCAACGTTTTTCCCATGGCCTCCTCAAACAGTTCCACCAACACTGTATGCTCTTCCCTGCCATCGATAGCTCGAAGCACATGGTACAGTCCCTCGCGGGCCATGGAAAATCCACTGCCCTGGGCATCAATGAGATAGCCCCGACCGCCGATCATCGCCGTCATTTTTCCATTCTTTCGCACGCCCAGACTGGAGCCGGTGCCGCAGACCATACCACAGCCGTCCACTGCTCCCAGCATGCCGGAAAGCAACATGCTGATGTCTCCGTCCATTTTTAAGTTTTTAATCTTAACTAGCTCGGTGATTTCCTGCACAAATGCACTCTCATAAGGCTTTTTCCCGGCAATTCCACACAGCGCTGACTCGATTTCTCCGTCAGGCGCTCTGTCTGCCAAACGCAAAAAAATATCCTTCAATCGATTCTTCGCAGTTTCCGTACCTACATCTCGAGCATTACATCCCAAATTCACCTCTCTGAAAAGGATATGCCCGTTATCATCAAAAAGCACCGCATCTGTTTTTGTTCCACCACCATCCATTCCAATGAAATACTTCATTTTTATTCCCTCCATCTTTATATTATAAATGAGCAAGCACACGAAAATCAAGACACATTTGATAATCGTCCATGAAATGGAATAGTCCTGAAAACACAAGTGTTAATTATCCAAAAAAGACTCACAGACTCAGCAAATACTTTCCGACTTTAACCAGGTATTCAGCATATTCTTTTCTTGCCGATTCCGGAACTCTGGAATTTTTTATTTCATAATTAAAAACACCCCCATATTCAATTTCCCGAAGGGCACCCATTACTTCCATCCAATCAATCGTTCCCAAAAAAGGAGGCGTATGGTTATCTCCCTTTCCATAATTATCATTGATGTGAAGGGCTTTCAACCGTTTCCCCAATGCCCGAAGGGACTCTCCTTGTTTCACACCACCATAATTGGCATGTCCGGTATCCCAACACACACCGCAATTAAGCCGCTCTGAAATTCCAATCAATTCCTCCGCTGTCGTATGCTTCATATTTTCAACTGCAAGCATAACTCCCTTTTTTAACGCATATTCCGCAACCGGCGTATACGCTTGGATCGTCTCCTCCACCAATGTTTTTTTCTCCGTCCCTTTGCTGCTCAGAGGATGAAACACAGCATATGGAATATTCAATATAGCGCAAGCATCAATGGACCGATACATCATCGGGTGTTCATATACCGGAACATCAGATGCGTAGTCAAAATGAAACGGCAAGTGGGAAAGTGCTGCCACTAACCCCTTTTCCTTTATCCGCGCTTTCAACCGATACATATTCTCTTGCCAGTTATCACCATCCAAACAATCTTCTCTGCCCTCTGGACTTTGGAAGGTTGTTTTGCAAAAATTTACATCAATTGCTTCGAATCCGACCTCTGCCAAAAAATCTACTGCTTCAAATAACGAATAGCGTTTCTCGCCCTGATTTGCAGCATGGGTTCCCGAATTAGAACATAGTAACATTTGTATCCCCTTTCTCATCAGTCAATGATCATTCATCCTCTGCCAGATAGGCCCCCCAAGTAATCAAGATCTCCTGTAGGCGTTTAATATCCACATCTTTGACACCCCCGCCATCTTCACAGCATATAGCCGCTGCCGCTCCAGCCGCCTGTCCCAGTCCCATGACACTAGCCTGCACCCTGGCTGAAGCAAACGCCTCGCGATCTGCGGAGAAACATCTGGAGGGTACAAGTAAATTAGGGAATCCCTCTGCAATAATGGAACGATAGGGCAGGTATGCAGCTTTATCCAAATAAATACATATCTGACTGTTGTCCTTATCGCTGTGAATGTCAATAGGGTGGGAACATCTGGCAATAGAATCCTGGAAATAAAACGCAGACTTGTATTCCTCTCCGGTCAGCACATGGACACCGCGAATATGGCGGGTCTCACGAATACCTACCTGCGTTGCCGTTGACAGCAATGTCGCTTCTGAAAATTCCTCAAAATTTTCTCTGAGCAGTTTGACCAACTTGTCAATATTTTCCCGAAGCTGGCATTCTCCTCTTGTTGCCTGAACCTCGTCAGTCCAGTCTATGGCCATCCTGCTCATGTTTACAATAGCCATTCCTTCTCCCATCCCGGCTAAACACCAGGGACCGCCAAACTGAGGTACTTCCTGTGTCCGGCTCAGTTCATTCAATTTCTGCCGCACATGCTTCATGCTGCTGCCGGGTTGCCCTGGATAATAACCGCGGATCATCTCTGTTTTAACATTGCCCAAAACGAAATACAATGTAGATGGTTGGAGAGGGCACTGATAATCCTGCATCGGCACACCGGCCATGGCTGCAATATCGCCATCTCCGGTGGCATCAATAACGTATCGGGCACTTAGTGCCCGCGTCCCACTCTTACTCTCAAAAATCACATGGCTGATTCTGTCATTCTCTATCACACAGTCGGACAAATATGCATGCAGAAAAAGATCCACACCTGCCTCCAACACCATCCGCTGCGCTTCCAGCTTATATCCTTCGGGATGACAGACAAAATTTCCTCTGGGGGTGCACATGGTCCCCTTACCACTCTTCTCTAACCGCCGAACAAACTCCAGCGGAATGCCACCCACAACCAATCTTCCATCGTGCATAAACTCGGTGACAGGTGCCACTGCACCAGCCGTTGCCATGCCTCCCAAAAACCCATACCGCTCAATCAGCGCAGTCTTTGCTCCGCACCTCGCTGCCGCAATCGCCGCTACAAAACCGGCAGGTCCACCGCCGCAGACAACCACCTCATACTCTCCGATCACCGGAATATGTTTTGTTCTGATCAACATCGATTTCCCTCCTCCTGTTTCTTGTCAGACAATCTCTCCATAATACCATTTTCCCCATGGCCAAAATATTCATATAGACGCCCATATTCCTGGTATAATTCCTCATAAATTTTCTGATGCTCCGGAATCGGACGCAATACATGATAATGCTGATTGCTCATTCTTTTTACTGCTTCAATGACACTTTGTATCCCGGTCTCTTTCCCCGCTGCCGTTGCCGCAAATATGGCTGATCCCAATGCGGAAGCCTGTCCACAATGGCTTACATTCACGTTTTTTCCCAGTACATCCGCATAAATCTGCATCATCAATTGATTTTTGCCTGCAATCCCTCCGCAAGCAATAATCTCTTCGACAGATATCCCTGCTTTCTCATAAGTTTCCATGATCATCCGTGCTTCATATGCAGTCGCTTCAATCAACGCCCGGTAGATTTCCTCCGGCTTTGTATCCAATTTTAACCCTAAAAGAAGAGCCGAAAGTCTGCTGTTTCCGGTCAATGAGGATCCACCGTTAAACCAGCCCAATGCCAGAAGCCCGGATTTGCCGGGTTTTACCTCTGTCGCCAACTCAGTCAGATACTCTTGTATCCCCTTCCCATTCTCCTTTGCAGCCTTTTGAACACATCCCGGAGTGCAATTGTCTATAAACCACTGCAAACCATCGCCGACGGTTGGCTGACCAAACACATGATTCCATTTTCCTGGATAGTAACCACATGGTTGAGAACTTGCGGCCCCTCTCAGATAGTTCTCTTTATCACTCAGCGACATCATCACGGTGGATGTTCCAACGATCATCATCATGCGGCCCGACGCACAAATTCCAACTGCAGGCATTGCGGCATAGGCATCCATCAAGGGGGCGGTCACAGCTATCCCAGGGCAAAGACCCAGCCTTTTTGCCATCGCCTCACAAAGATTGCCGACCCGCTCTCCCGGATACCCTACAACTGCATCTGGAAAATGATCGATTAATTTTTCTTTTGGAAGGTGCTTAAACCTTGGATCTACCGCCGCAAAAAAATCCTCGTCGGGATAACCGGACTCTCTGCTCCACAATGCTTTCGTCTCAGCAAAAGGCCCACTGAATACAGGTCCTCCCGCCAGCAGGGAGGTAATATAGTCTGCAGCCTCCATGAAACAGTCCGCAGCCTCATAAACCTCGTCATCTTCTTCGCAGACCTGCATCACCTTGGCCAGCAGACATCCGGACGGAATACGCCCGCCATGCCACTCTGGATAGCGAAGTCCTTGCTCTCTGCACACACGAGCCATATCTGCCGCCAGTTCTACTGCACTGCGATGTTTCCACAATTTAACCCATGCATGAGGGTGGTTTTCAAATTTCGCCTGACTGCACAGCGGTTGCATATGCTCATCCAATGGAAGAACTGTGCTGGCGGTAAAATCCACACCAATTCCCACTATCTGTTCCGTTTTTACATTTGATCGTTTCAACAGTTCATGAACCACATATTCCAAAACATCCAGGTAATCCTGGGGATGTTGCAAAAACCAATGCCCCTCCAGCAGAGTTCCATCCGGCAATCGACGGCTCATAATTCCATTAGGATATGTCATCTCAGCCTCAGCCAAAATGTTTCCGTCACCCGTATCCACAAGTACACCTCTTCCGGAAAGTGAACCAAAATCCAATCCAATTGTATATTGCTTTTTCATGAATCCTACCTTTCCGACTCTATAATTCCATCCAACACCCACAAGTTGGTCTCACCTGTATTATAATTTAATGCCAATTTCCCCTGATAAACTGCACAACATTCCGGCTCCTTCGTTCGCATGATAGAGTCTCTCCACAGTTCAAACTTTGCCACGATTTTTTCCTTTTCTATATCAAATACCTGTATGCCATTGCGTTTTCGAAGGAATAGCTCATCTTCGGGCTGTGCACCAAATCCAAACGAATAGTAAATCCGCCCTTTGTACATGGTTCCCCCCTGTGTTCCATCAATATCATATTCTGTCGCAAACTGATTTTCAATATCTGCTGGTGTCAAGGTAACCGTTTTTCCGAACTCAGCTTCTGTCCTCGGCAGCTCCGGTAGTGAAAACTGGGTTATGATATAATTGTTGTGCTTCGCATTATCAAATTGCTCAATCACCTTTGAATAGTCTCCCGATGAAGTCACTCCTATCGCTGCATAAGATGTACAAAATCTGGCACCAAACAAATAAAACTTACCTTTTGTTGCTTCCGTCGGATTACTATCCACAAAGCTTGCAGGCCATCCCCAACAGGGTACCTCATACTTTTCCGTATTGTTCCAATGCTCTCGGTCACAGTAAACAAATTTACCATTTTTTATGGTAACCATCCCATCCTTACCGCATCCCTCATCTACGTATTCACAATCATTATATTCTATAGTCTGTACCAACTGAGAAGTCCACTGCCTACGTTCTTCGTCATAAAGGATTCGCTCCACCGCACATTTAGCAATATAACTTCCGTCTTTTGTCTTCCACCCTTTTTTTCCGGTGGTCACATATAACAATGGGAACGGATCTCTCTCGTCCCATTTACTCGCCCCAAACATGACCTGATTACAATGGTTAGTATAAAAGGCTGCTTCCCACTGTTCCCCCACCGGACGCATCTCTTCAGACCCATCATGATAGGATGCCAGTTTGAAAACTCCTATCGGTGAACCGGCATCCGCTCCATTTAAATCATAAACATTAACATAACCACGGTTATAACACTGCACCACATAATTTTCATAGATTGCCATACCTTGGTAGGCTTGCTTCCTGATTCCCTCCGGTGGCACATTTTCCATCGTCAAAAGAAGTTCCTCCACATAGGTGTCAAAATGCTGCTCCGCCATAATATTCACTCCCTCCTTGATCCTCACTACCCAATCGCGTGTTTATCCATTCCAGTTGTCCAACACCAAAAAAGGAGGACCTCTGTCTACCGATCACGGTAATCTCAACAGCCGTCCTCCTTCCTGCTAAAAGAACAAATGCTCCATCAATACAAGCAATAACTCTAACCCGCTTGACAGACTATCCGGTATCAAATACTCCTCTACACTATGAGGATTTCCGGCCATACAAAGCCCCAGACATACCGAGGGGATTCCACGATGCATCGGATATCGGCAATCGGTCCCTGACTTGGACACCAGAGGATCTAACCCCAGAGAATGCATAATCTCCAAGTGTTCCTTCGTCATTGCCTCAATTACTTCATCCGATACAGTACTCCATCTGGGCTGATTTCCCACCGTCTCTGCAGTCAGACTTACATTTTCTCTCCGATAATAAGCCAATGCGTCCCACATATTCTGTTCCAAAACGCGACACCATTCCTCTCGGTCTGATCGCAATTCGAGCAGCAGAGTAGCCTCCTTCGCAATGATATTGCGCTTCTCTCCGCCTTGAATGGTCCCGGCATTGTAGGTGGTCCGCTTAAGGTTATTTCCCTTAATATAGTCCAGATTCTTCTGCGATATCATGCAGAGAACCTTTGCCAGCTCTTCAATCGCATTGGGCATACCGAAATTACCCAGTGCATGTCCTCCTGGTGTTTTTACCGTAATCGTATAACTCTTAATGTTTACCTGATCGGGATATAGCCGATTATAAGTGGCATCGAAGCTATAGAAACGATGAATATTTTCCGCACCTATCCGATCGATCATTGGCGGAACCCCTACGCTCCCAACTTCCTCCGCGACCGTCCCAACCACCATCAAACCATATTCCGAATCCACAGGTGGATGCTCCATTATCCACCTGGTTCCCAACAGCAAAACAGCCAAGTTCGCACTGTCATCGCCGATACCCGGACAATAAAGCTTATCTCCATCCTTTCGAATTTCAAGAGGAACATCCAGGTCGAATACAGTATCCATGTGAGCAGATAAAACGATCCATTTACCGCTCTTCCCCGAAAAACAGGGGTAGATCAGATTCCCCGACTCGTCGATATAAATCCCCTTTGCCCCACAATTTTCCAGCCATTCTTTACAAAATGTCGCACGTTCGGTCTCATGATAACTGGGCGCCGGAATCAGTGTAATCTGACAGGTCAGATCAATAAGCTCTTGCATTTTCTCCTTGGCATAAGCAACAAATTTTCTCTCCATCCAAGTCACCCTTTAACACCGCTGGTCGCAATGCCCTCTACGAATTGCTTCTGGCAGATCGCAAAGAACAACAGAATAGGCAGAATAGACAAGGTAGATGCAGTCATTACCAGATGCATTCGATCTGCATCCGCACCGGCACTATACATATTCACACCCAGACTGACCGTAAATAATTCCTTCTTAGTCAAATAAATCAATGGACCAAGAAAGTTATCCCATGAATTAATAAAGGCAAGAATGGCAATACTGGTCAGAGCAGTCTTCGTCAACGGAATCATAATTCTCAACCAAATCTGGAAATGAGAAGCACCATCCACACGGGCCGCCTCCACCAAATCCCTCGGAATCTTCATGTTAAACTGTCTCAACAAGAAGATAGATCCTATACTCAGCCATCCGGGAAGGATCAACGACCAGTGGGTATTGTAGAGTCCCATCCACTTAAACATCATAAATTTCGGAATCATTGTCGCCTGTCCGGGAATCATGGTTGCAGCCAGCAGCAGAAGAAACACAAAATCCTTTCCCTTAAATGGAATAATAGCAAATGCATACGCTGCAAGCGAACAAAACAGAACCTGTCCCAATATATCCACTACGGCAAGATAAAATGAGTTCCAGAACATTGTCATCATCGGGATGGATTTGCTGGTTAATACCGTCTTATAATTTTTCCACTGTATCACCTCCGGGATCCAATGAAATTCCACTGCAAACACTTCACGGTTCATTTTCAGCGAGGAGGATATCATCCAGAGCAGAGGTGTAATAAACAGTATCCCGACTCCGAGCATAATCACCGTCGCCAGTATTTTCGTTATCCGACTTTGTTTTCTCATATGCTACCCCTCTCTCCGTTAATAATGAACCCACTTTTTCTGGCCCCACATCTGAACCAGTGTCACCATCAAAATAATCGCAAACAGCACCCATGACATTGCGCTCGCATAGCCGAACTCATACTCTCCAAACGCTGCCCGATAAATCTCCAGAACCAGAGTGGTACTGATACGTTCGCTCGATGATCCACTCATGATCTTGACTGACGAAAACAGCTTAAATACTGCTATCGTCCGCACAACAAGAAGATAAAATGTGCTCGGTGATATCAACGGAATCGTGACCTTCAAAAAGCGCTTTAACGGTGAAGCCCCGTCTATCTCCGCAGCCTCGTACAATTCCGTCGGAACATCCTGCAGTGCAGCGAGATAAATCAACATCTGGTATCCGATGCCGGTCCATATCGCCAGAATGATGATGGGCAGCTTTGCCAGATTAGGATCAGAAAACCACTGCGGAAGCTCTGATACTCCCAAATCTCTCAACACCATATTGATAGGACCGTCACTTCGGAATAATCCTTTAAACACCGTAGCTAGTGCTACTGTATTGGAGATGTAGGGAATAAAAAACATCATTCGGATGGTTTTCTTAAAATGAACCTTATCATTCAACATATATGCCACGACCAGCGAAACACAAAGACTTATCGGCACAATGGTGACAGTGTAGATAAATGTATTCTTCAGCGCATTAATCACTTCCTCATCCTGAAACATTTTCACAAAGTTTCTGATTCCGACAAACTTAATGCTGGAGATACCTGAAATAAAATCCCACTGTGTAAATGACAAAAAAGCCGAAAAAAACACAGGGAAGACAACAAACGCTCCAAACGAAATCAGCGTTGGTGCCAAAAACAACCAGGCTGTTATGGTATCCCTGCGCTTTTGTTCATTGATCGTACCAATTTTTTTCGTCTGCATAAAAGCTCCTTTCCATTTACACCTGCTCCCACTGGGGAGCAGGTGTATAAGGCAAGTCAATTCTGCTGAAAATTACTGGGCCAGCGCCTCGGCAATTTCCTGATCCATCTCCTTCTTCATCTCAGCAAAACCGTCCTCGATGCTGATATTGCCGCGCATCATCTCCATGATCCAACTATTGAGCGTACCTCCCAGCTTGCTTGAAGCCGTAGTATTATACTCCACATAGGTAGGTGCATCATAATTCAGAACGACACGCTTGTAGGCCTCAACATCGATCAACTTCTCTGCCTCCTCCTCGCTGCCGAACAGAACCGATACGATGGCACTGCGATCCACAGATTTCCAGGTGGGCATGTGACCGGTGTTGGAGAAATATACGGAACCATCGGTGGAGAACCACTTTACAAACTGCCATGCCAGCTCGGGATCCGGACAATCCTGTGCAATCGACAGATGAGTGAAGTAATATATACCTTCACAGTAATTGGTTTCCTGATCCTTATACAGCGTAGGAATAGGTGCGTAGGTGATATCAAAATCAAACTGATACTCGTCCGTATTCGCGATACGGCGTGTCATTGCGTTTGTCATCGAACTCATCGCCACCTTTCCCTCGTAGAAAGGCGCATATGCCTGAATACCGTCGTCGCGGTATTTGATCAGAGGGTACTGAATCTTCTCCACCATCTCCGCATTGTAGTTCGGCTCAAAAGCATCTTTCCACACCTGCTGATCAGTGGAAGCTGTTCCATCCTCGTTAAAGTAATAATTATCACCCAGATAACCTCTAGCCAGCAACGCTGCATAATAAATGGAGTGGAAGTTTGAACATCCGTAAACCTCTACCATCCCGTCTGCTGCTGTCTTAGTCATCTTACGGGCAGCTTCATAATACTCATCAAGAGTCCAGCTTGTAGGAACTTCACCTAAACCGGCTGCATCCCACATGTCCTTATTGATGATAATGTGATCGTTATTTCCACCCATGGGAATCGCCACGATCTTACCGCCGATATTGTCTTCCAGACCCCAGTTTTCTACGCTGTCCAGACCATCTGCTGCCAGAAAATCTGTAAGATCGTAGAGCAGCCCTGCCTGAGCACGGGCATCCACACGGGCGATTCCAAAATTCATCAGAACATCTACCTCGCCTGCAGTCAGCGCAGTGTCCAGTGCAAGATTTCCATCCCCGTTATTAGAGAACTTATGGAATTCCAGTTCAATATTCGGATAAATCTCATGGAATTTATCAATCCAGAGTGTTGCACCATCATCCTCAGCCCATACGGACCATACGCGCAGGGTTCCTTTGTAATCCTCCGGAGCCTTCCCCGCCTGTTCGGTGGGAGCCGCAGTCTCACCGCTCTGAGCGGAGGTAGGTGCTTCGGTCTTTCCTTGTGCCTCGGTAGGTTCGGTTTGTTCGCCACAAGCAGTCAGCAGGGATAATACCATAACCAATACAAGCAGCATAGACGTCACTTTTTTCATGTTTCTTCTCTCCTTTTCTTTTTTTGAGTATGTAACGCTCCTTCCGGAGTAATTACCATGATCAGAATCTCTTCCTCACCATTTCGGACCGCTCCGAATTTTGCTTTTAAAAAATCAATGCGCAACACAGAATCAATGTTTCAAATTCGGACCGCTCCGAAATTTCGTTTGAAATAATTTCTGCGTTAACGCAGAAATTATATATCACCATCTTTTTATGACACTTGCCCTCGGCAACAATACCGATTCAATCACATGCTTCTCTATTGGAAGTTGGGGATTCTCTATGCGCCTGATCAATAACTCCACTGCCTTAGCTCCGATCTTGCGTTTACAAATATCTATCGCTGTCACCGGTGTCACAGCACATCCACCCAAATCTGATGCTTCAAATGCAACCACACTGACATCGTCCGGAACCTTTACTCCCTGTTCGTTCAGAAATCTTATTGCACCAAGAGCAATCATCTCATTTGCTGTAGTGATTCCATCCGGTCTGAGCCCCTTTTCCCAAAGCTCCTTCATCGCCAGATACCCTCCACCACCGCTAATCGCCGGCGAGGGAATCTCCGTATACCGTATGTCATCTCCCTGATACTCTGCGATTGCTCTACTCCACCCTTCTCTTCGGGCGGCTATCGCCTCTTCCTTATATCTCTCCGGGGCGTTGAACAGGACAATATTTCGGCAGCCACTTTGTATCAACTCTTTCGTCGCCAGATACGTCCCTCCACGATAGTCCGGACTGACCATATCAATCCCACCAAAACGTGCACCTATTCCAACTACCGGAACCCCAAGGCGACGAATTTTGTCAATAATTTCCTGTTCAAATTTACTGCTAATAAGAATAACACCATCTACACGCCCACTTTTGATGATCCGGGGAATAAGTCCCTCTGATCCGGGAAAGAAACATCGCTCAGTAATCACACTGTAATCTGTATCTGCAAGCTGGTCAAAGATACTATTTCTGACATCCATACTATATCGACCAACTTCATTTTCTGCTTCATAGGGTGCTACACGGATCTTATCCACCGCACTTACGATACCAATCGTTTTGGTTATCTGCTTACTAAGACTGACCGCACTGGAATTTCGTACATATCCCAATTCCCTGATCGCGTCTTCCACGCGGACTCTGGTCTCCTCTTTCACACGAGGATCCTTGTTTAACACAGACGAGACTGTGGACTTTGACACCCCTACATATCTTGCAATATCATAAATGGTAGCCATCTCATCATTCCTTCTCAACTTATGTTAATAATATATCAAAAAGTTGATCTGTACAAGCTCTTTTTGTTCATTCTACCTTTTTAACAAACTTTATTTCTTTAATTTGGTAAAAAAATACAAAATATTTCCTCTTTACCCTCAAGTTCCGTTGGTTCCTCTTGCAAAAAACTCGAAAAATTCAAATCTGACCCTGAAAATGCACCTCAAATCCACATTGACAGTTCCATTTCGTTTTGCTAATATAAACATATTTCCAACGCAAATCATTACATCTCTGCAACAGGAGGTCTTCCCATGAAACATGTTTTGCTTTTGTTCACCGACCAGCAGCGCAAGGACACCATCGCCGCGCTGGGAAATCCTGTGATCCAGACCCCTAATCTGGACGCACTGGCCCGTGACTCTGTTGTATTTGAAAATGCATTCACGCCCTCCCCCGTGTGTGTTCCGGCGCGCTTCTCTCTGTTCTCCGGACAGTACTGTGCACGTACCGGCTGCAACACCAACTCCAGGCAGTATGTATATCAGGGCGACGGATTTTATTCTGAATTTACAAAGGACGGCTATCAGACCTGCGCCATCGGAAAGATGCACCATGTGGTAGCACCCTATGACAGCATGGGTTTCGAGAAGCGCTATACGCAGGAAGAGATCCCGAAAGCGTCCGATGATTTCGCTCGGGAGATCCACGAGAAATATCCTCACATTTTCGATATCCACGGCATGCGCAGTGAGATGTACTATGTTCCCCAGGTGGCTCAGCTCCCCGCGGAGGATCATCCGACCCAGTGGATCGGCGACAAGAGCGTGAACTATATCGAGAACTGTGACCCGGACAAGCCTATGTTTCTGGTTTCCTCCTTTATTCATCCGCACCCGCCGTTCAATCCCCCGGCACCCTGGAATAAACTGTACCGGGATGACCCGCCCGCGCCCTTCGCGCCTGCGCCCGAGGATCTGGAGCAGTATTGGGACCTGATTACTGACCGCTGCTCCTGCAAACGTCTGATGATGAGCGAGCAGGATGTTCTTCGCATGAAGAACTTCTATTATGCCTGCGTTTCCTTCGTGGATTACCAGGTGGGCCGCATCATCAAGGCCCTGAAGGACAAAGGCATGTACGAGGACACGCTGATTCTCTACACTGCCGACCACGGCGATATGATGGGCGACTATCACGCCACCGGAAAGCGCACCATGATGGATTCCTCCTGCCGCATTCCGTTTGTCATGCACTATCCCGGCGTTGCGCCGCAGGTGCGCACCGATGTGTGCTCCCTGGTTGACGTTGCTCCCACCATGTTAAGCTACGCAGGCATCCCCTACGATCCCACGGAGTTCGACGGTATCGACCTCTTTGGCGGACAGACCCACACCCATGTATTCTCCCAGTATGGCTGCGGCGATAACGGTGTGTATATGGTCACCGACGGACAGAATAAACTGGTTTACCATGCTTCTGGTGACCGATACTATCTCTTTGAGACCACTCCCGCAGAGCGGGACGTTTACGATCCCGAGAACCCTACGGTACTGGTATTGAAGCCACTCTTGGACGCTTACCGCGCCTCCGAGCAAAACAAATCGGAGACCAGCACCGACGGAGAAACCTACAGTAAGCGCCACCCTCACTATGCCGGCCGCAAGGATCAGCCTCTCTTCCACGACGAGGAGATCGCGCGGATACCGGAGGGCTACCGGATCGATCTGTGATACATATGACTCTACATCATCGCGGCCAGCACTACACTGGCCGCGATTCCTGCTATGGTGGTCGTCAGCGCTCCCGGTAGGATATATCGGCTCTTTCTGATTCCGACTGAGCCCAGATAGACGCTCATCACATAGAACACGCTCTCCGTGGCACTGAGGCCGATGGAGACGATCAGCCCGATGTAGGAGTCAGGCCCGTACTCGCCAAAGATATCCAGCGCCAGACCGGTGGCCGCCGAGTTGGAGAACAGCCGCACCAATAGCGGCGGTATGGTCGCCGCCGGCAATATGTTTTCCGGGATGATCTTGCCCAGCACATCGGCTACGACATCCAGAAAACCGGAGGCCCGCAGCACGCTGACCGCCACCATCAGCCCCACAAGGGATGGTAAAATATCCACCGTAATTTTCAGCCCGTCCTTTGCTCCGCGCAGAAAATCAGAGAATACAGGGCGGCGCTTCATCGCTCCGAGGGTGACCACATAAAAAACAAAAAGGGGAACCAGAAGATTTGAGAAATATTCCAGGATCATCATAAACACCATTTCCTCCCATCATGGCCGACGATTCCGCGCCGCCAGCTTACAAAAAAGAATTCCCACCAACGTGCTGCACAGCGTAGCGATCAGTACCGGGACCGTGATTGCCGCCGGATTGACTGAACCATACTGACTGCGGTAGGCAATCATATTGATAGGCACCAGCTGCAGAGACGAAATATTGATGATGAGGAAAGTGCACATTTCGTTGTTTGCCGTATCACTTTTTCTGAACTGTCTTTTTTCCGCGTCAAGCTTTCCGTACTGTCGCAGCTCATTCTCTGCCCTCCTTTTCTGCCACAGCGCTCCTGCAGTTTTCCCGTTCCCTCGCTCCTCCTCCAACTCCTGCAGCTCCTTCATGGCCTTCAATGCCGCAGGTGTGGCCGCATTCCCGAGACCAAGCAGATTCGCTGCAAAATTCGTCGAGATGGATTCCGTCGCCGGATGATCCTTAGGCAGCCCGGGAAACAACCATGCGATCACCGGTCCGAGCAGCCGATTCACCTGTGCAAGCAATCCTGCGCTTTTCCCCACCTCCAAAAGTCCTGTCCACACTGCCATCACCCCCAGCATGGTCATGGAAAGCTCCACCGCATTTTTTCCTCCGTCCAGAACAGCCTGCGTAAGTTCTGCCGCTTTTCCCTGCCACAGCCCCCAGACAACACCTAAAATCAACATCGCAGACCAAAGATAATCCAGCACTGATACTCCTTTCCGTACCGTCAGCGCCTGGTCATGCAGTAGACCCGCTGTATATCGCTCCTATCCCCATGAGCCCACTGCATATCGCTCCCTAACCAATCAGCCGACCGAAACAAAAACCGCCAGCGAGGTTTCCACCACGCTGACGGCAATCTACCTTCTCTATATTCTATTTTCTCTGTCGGTGGTCTATGCCCGATTCTCTCACTCCGGTCTTCTCGGTCTGCAGGAGCATCCAATACCCAGACCGCCATGACCCACATGGGCACTCAGGCCCAGCGTCAAATCATCGCACAGCACCTTCATCCCGGGGAACGCATCCTCGATTTCCTTCACCCATCCGGCTGTGACCTCGGGGTCCGCACTGGATGCAGCCATCAGATACACCTCTCCACGGTCATACCACTCCTTAAACCGGGTGTCCAGTGCGCGGCGCATGGCCTCAATCATGGATTTGCGGGCATTCCTGAATCCATGGCATTTTTTGTAAGTATCCAAAAGCCCGGTAGTCAGCTGAAGCACAGGCTTAATATTCAATACGGTAGCAACCGCCGCGGTGGCTGCGCTGATCCTGCCTCCACGCCTCAGACAATCCAGATTTTCCACGCCGATGTAGATGATCATATTGTCACGGTCAGTCTCGATGGCACGCTTTATCTGCTCTGCAGAATAACCCTCACTCACCATCTCCATGGCATCCATAATGGTTCTTCTGAGAGGCGTCGACACTCTTCCGTGATCGACAACAAACACTTTTCCCTCGTACTTTTCCTCCTGCGCAAATGCCGTCGCAACCGCACAGGATCCGCTGAGACCGCTGCTGATAGGCATATACAAAATCTGCTCATACTCCTGCAGCGCCTCATCCCACATCCGCATCACCGAATCCGGTGAAGGCTGAGAGGTAGTAATCTCCGCTCCGGACAAAAGCTTTTCAAAAAATTCCGCTCTGGAAATCGTTGTATTCTCGTAATAACAGTTTCCTTCAATATAGAAGGGCATCGGAAGCACTTTGATCCCCCATTGCTTCGCTTCCTCGGGGGTAATTCCACTGTGACTGTCCGTCACAATACCAGTTTTTTTCATTTCCACTCTCCGTGCAAGACCACAGCGATACTGACTTCTGTAATAAACACGCTAATCATGCATTATAGTATTGTCATTTTAACATACTCTTTAAACTTTGACAATCGACTTAACCGTCGTAATCTGCGATTTTATGACTGAAAAATGTGGATTTTACAAAACTTTTACAATTATCATCAGGACTCGCAGCGCTTACTTGACTCTGCTTAAGGTCTGCTCCCACACGGTCTCCTCCGGCCAGCCCGTCGTGTCAAAGGCATCCCGGATACACTGGCAATAAAACTCCAGTTTTGCCACGATGCCCGGGTATCCGATAAATCTGGCGGTAACGCCTGCCGCCGCGTACTGCATGATCCGTCCGCGATCCTCGCCGGGATCGGTGCCTGCATATCCATCGTTAAAATACAAACTGTATTCGTAAGACATCGTATATTCCGGATACACGTTCACGTCGCCAAAATAAGCAAACCACTCCGGATTAAATCCGGCCCAGGTTTCTTCGGAAAACAGCGCGTCCTCCCGATAGTCCGCGTCGAACTGCAACTTGTCCTCAATGATATGAGAAAATTCGTGGTAAAGGATCTGATCCGGACTGTCATTGTAAATATTTACCGCAACAACAAACTTATCCCGCGTTTTTTCCATGAATCCGGTCAAATTTCCCACAAAAGGCTGTTCAGCATTTCTGTGATCCAGCGCGCCGGTCAGATGGATCTCGATCTTCCGGTAGTTCCCATGATACAGTTGATCAATAAAGCCCTCCGGGTAGGAAGCCAGCACACACTTCAAGGTATCCAATGCCGCGCTGATCTGCGTTTCGTCATAGCACTGTTCCCCAATATAATCCATATACTCGGTTTTTGCCAGCTCCGCGATCTTGACGGTCACTCCAAATTTTTCCGATATCTGCTGTGCGCGGTCATAAAGTTCCCCGGCTACGACGGTCCCAACCGTGCTGTCAGACACCCCATCCAACGGAATCAGCACCAGATCTTCACCGGGCATTTCCTCCGACAGATCCCAAAAGTAAAGCTGCTCCGCTCCGGTATCATCCATGATGGTCAGAAAATAACCGCTATATTCCTCAAACCAAACCGGATCATAGACCGGTCCGGAGTATGAACTGCCCTTTGTAAACGAAGAGAGAAATCTTCCTGCTGAATCATACAATTCCATGGTGAGCGTGCCATCCGTGCCAACTGTATTGAGCAGAACATTCAATGAGCCGCCCAGCAGCCTCGGCATCCCAGCAAAATCGCCCTGCACAAAATACCTGGCCTGCTCCATACTGCCCAGCAGATAGGCCCCGTCCTCGCGATAAATCCCGGCCAGCCAGAAGTCTCCCACATTCTCCGCAGTGATTACCGACTCATCCAACTTCAACTCGGCGATCTCACCCGTCTCCAGGTCGAGAGTCGCGATCCCGAAAAGCAATGTGTCCAGATCGGTATATTTGATGGTCACATCGTTTCCATTGATTCCCAGCGCGGTGACATCCGCCTTGCCCGGCAGACCATCGCTGACCTGCCCGGAAACCAGATCCATCACCCGAAGCCCTTGTCCAAAATCAAAACAATATGCCCTGGTAATCGCCGAGTCAAAATAGACTGCCCAGCCCTCCAACGGATATTCGGCAATGAGCTGCAGGCTCCCATCCAGTATATAAGCCTTTCTGTTCACCGAATCGAAGGCGGCGATCCGATCCTCAAAGACCTGCGCGGTGGCGTAACCGATGCCGGAAAGCTCTGCCTCCCGGATAATTTCACCGGTCTCCACACTGACCAGTTTAAAATACATCCGGCTGGCACTGATGGACATATCATATTTGGAATAGATGGTCAGAAGATGCTCCTGAAAACGGTACAGCGTCTGGCTCATCCCCTGCTCGAAAATGGTGCTGGGAATGTAGTAGAGACCCGCGGTGCCATCAACCGGTATTTTATTATCCAGAATGCTCGGAACGCGTTGCTCCTCCGTTGTCGCCTCAACGCTCTCCCCCTGGGCTGCCGTCGCATCGGTACCGGACTCCGGTACCGTCTCCGGCTCAGTTTCCCCTGATGGCACACTTCCGCAGCCAGTCAGCATCCCCAAAAGCAGACTGACGATCAATAGCTTACAGATCAGTTTTTTCATCGCGTTTCCCCCTAACTATCGCTATCTTCAACTCACTTTAACAACCACTCCAGCACGTTCATGTGCTTGATTCCATTATAAGAAGTCAGCGGAACATAGTCCATAGACAAAAGATACTTGGGATTATGGTCCTTTATAGCTTCCATATTTTTAGCTTTCCCCCGATACACCCCCGGCGTCACCCCGTACACCTTCCGGAAGCTCTCGATAAAATGACTCTCATCACAAAAACCGCAGGCACAGGCGATGGCTGCCTGATCCAGCCCGGTGGTTTCCAGAAGGGCACATGCCTTTTGAAGACGCGCCTGAGTCTGAAATGATTTGATGGTAAGACCTGTTACCGCCTTAAAATCCTGCTTTAACTTGGTCTGGCTCACATGAAAACGCTGTGCCAGCTCAGGGATCGTCAGCTTTTCCTCAGTCCCGCGCAGAGAATCGATCACCTGATAAATATATGTATGTTTCGCTGTCGCTGTGATCGGAGAAATGCCGCTTTCCATCAATCGAGCCATCTCACTGAGAACGGCGAGAAGCATCAGCTGTTTTTGCGGCAGCGGTCGCTCCTTCAGCAGATCGAAAAATGGGATAAATCCCTGTACCTGTTCTTCCGACAGCGGAAGGATCAGTAGATCAGTGCCGTGCAGCTGCTCCTCATATCGCATTTCCTCCGGGACCTGCGCGAGGCTCTGGGGATGAAAAAAGATTATCCGACTTTCATAAGTACCGTCACTGACCTCTGTCACCTCATGAAAACTGCCCGCCCGATTGATCCAGATCGCGGGGGTCCGGATCTCCACCGCATTTCCATTGTTCGTCAACTGGCAGCGTGCGCGAGAGGTCACCAGCACGATCTCCCCATGGTCATGCATATGAATGACCTCGGACACATAGCCTTTCTTTCGCCCCACCTCCATGTAGGAAATACTCTGCTCCTTGGGGGAGTAAGTCAAATCAACCACTCGCATACAACCGTTTCCTCCTTGAATCTATCTACAGTATATCTGTGTTTTTTCTCTCCGTCAAGGAGCAAGTCTGTCCGAATATGACGCTAAAAAGTTTAATTTTCCCATTAATCTCCCATTAATATGTCCGATTTTTATATTTTCCCAAAAACGGCATTGATATAATAAAAGAAACAATAAACGAAAAGGAGGCTCCCCATGAAACTCCCCTTCCCCATGGACGGCACCTGTAATCCGGCAGCCTGCGTACAGGGCGATTGTTACCGCTTCACCCTGATCACCGACCGCATCCTTCGTCTGGAATATGACCCGGAGGGTATCTTTGAGGATCGTCCCTCTCAGACGGTACTTAACCGCAATTTCCCGGCACCGGAATACCGCGTCAAGGACAACAGTGCCCGGCTGGAGATCGACACAAAGCACTACCACCTGACCTACCATTACGGCAGGGAGAAACGATTTACGGAAAACTCCCTGATCATCGATGCCAAAAATAATTTCACCAACTATGGCGGCTGCTGGCGCTTCGGCACCACCACCTACGGCGATCCGCCCCGCCATCACAATCTCTACGGCACAGCCCGCACGCTGGACAAGGCTGACGGTGCGGTTTTGCTGGAGCGCGGGCTGATGGACAGCTCCGGCCGCTCTTTCTTTGACGATTCCGAGACGGCATTGTTCGCCCCTGACGGCACACTGACCTCCCGCCGCCCTGGCACTGCGGATGTGTATTACATCTGCTGCCAGCGGGATTACGGTGAGACGCTGAAGGATTTCTACCGCATCACCGGACGGCCGCCCATGCTTCCCCGCTATGCGCTGGGAAACTGGTGGAGTCGCTACTACGCTTACACTTCCGACAGCTATCTGGCGTTGCTTGACCGTTTCGCTGCGGAGGATGTGCCCTTTTCCATGGCAGTGCTGGATATGGACTGGCACGTGACCGACATTGACCCCAAATACGGAAAGGGCTGGACCGGCTACACATGGAACCGTGAGCTTTTCCCCGATCCGAAAGATTTTTTGCAGACGCTGCATCGACGCGGCATGCACACCAGCCTGAATCTCCATCCGGCAGACGGCGTTCAGGGCTATGAGGAAGCATACCCGCAGATGGCCGCTGCCACCGGTGTGGATGCGGAGAATGAGGAGCCCGTCCTCTTCGACATGACCGATCCGGTATTTACCAAGGCTTATTTCGAGCACCTGATGCACCCGCTGGAAGCGGATGGCGTGGATCACTGGTGGATCGACTGGCAGCAGGGACGGAAATCCCCGATTCCCAATGTGGACCCGCTGTGGCTTTTGAACCATAATCACTATGTGGACAACTGCCGTGACGGCCGCCGTGGGCTGATCATGTCCCGCTACGCGGGCCTGGGCAATCACCGTTATCCGGTGGGCTTTTCAGGGGATACGATCGCCACCTGGGAGTCGCTGGATTTTCAGGCATATTTTAACATCACTGCGGCAAACGCGGGATTCCCCTTCTGGAGCCATGACATTGGCGGATTTACCGGAGGCGTCCGGGATCCCGAGCTGTTCATCCGCTGGGTGCAGTTGGGAACCTTCTCCGCCATCCTGCGACTGCATTCCACCAACAATGACTTCGCCTCCAAGGAGCCCTGGAATTACGCCCCTGCGGCGACACCGGTGATCGCCCACTGGCTGCGGCTGCGCCACAAGCTGATCCCCTATCTTTACACCGAGACCTGGCGGCAGCACACAGCTTTGGAGCCGATGATCCGCCCGATTTACTATGGATTCCCCGGTGAAAATCGCGCCTACACAGAAAAAAATCAGTACCTGTTCGGCAGCGAGCTGATGGTCTGTCCCATCACTGCACCTGCGGACCCGGCGACGGGAATGGGCCGGGTCAAGGCATGGATCCCCGAGGGCATCTGGACCGATATCTTCACCGGAAAGACCTACGTCGGTGACCGTGTAGCGATCCTGAATCGCTCGCTGGAATATTATCCTGTGCTCGCCACGGCGGGAGCCATCCTCCCCACTGCTGTGTATCCGAAGGGCTCTAACATTACCGAAAATCCCGAGGAACTGGAAATCTTCGTGTTCCCCGGCGCTTCCGGCAGCTATACCCTGTTTGAGGATGACGGCCTGACCTCGGACTTCGAGGAGGGAAAAGCTTTCCTCACCACCTTTACGTTCGATGATCAGGCAAATACCTTCACCATTCAAGGACAAGGAAATACTTCTTTGGTTCCGGAGAAACGTAAATTTACCATCGTCTTCCGCGGATTTGAACCATTCACCCCCACCTGCACAGACGGAACCATCGAGCACATCCGCTATGACAGTGAGACCAGATCGGTATACGTGACTCTGACCGAAATGCCCGCTGACCGTGCCGTGACCCTGCAGCTTCCCAGCGCAGAGAGAGAGACAAATTCGGACGCAAACGAGAGAGTGATCCGATTCCTGCGCCTTGCCAAACTGTCCATCAATCTGAAGCGAGATATCGGTGCATTGATCGGAAGAGGCTTTGGGGCTGCGCGCATTCTGGAGGAGCTTCAGGCAGAACAGACTGACCGCCGCCTGATGGAGGTGCTCACGGAGCTTTTCATTTCATAAACCGCCAAGACACGCACTGGTCAACTGACCATAGCATCCGCAAATAGATATTTCAGAATAAACAAAAAGGGAGGATTCTCGGCTTTATCAGAATCCTCCCACTTTACAATTTAGATAATGATTCTTTTCCATTAGAAATAATGATTCATATCGGTGAAGCGCTGGTACTCCAGCTGCTCTGTGCTCAGTTCGATTTCCAACGGTTTCAGCTGTCTCAACTCCCGATTCACATCACGGATAGCTGTTTTCAAGCCGGCCAGTTCTTTCTCCGTATATACGCCCGGCCTATAGTAAGCCATGGTGATATGAGGTGTCAGCTGATACGGCAACCGCACCATATCGATGCCCTGAAACAGCTCGTACAGAGACATTAGTCTGTCGCAATTCTCCTCATCCACCGGAGACAGGCCCACCACCACGCTGGTGTTCATCATGTTGAACAGATACTCTGCTCTCATCTTGATCCGTGCGATGCCGTTTTGTTTGATTCCTTCCAGCAGGGGCATGACCGCTTTCCCACTCTTTTCCACCTGTGTTGTCAACTCAGGCCCCGGAGCTCCGCTCTTTAAATCATGAAGGGTCATATGAAATTCAGAAGGATGCAGCGGTACCGCCAGCAAATGACCACAGCAGGTATACAGCTGTGCCTGAATATCCGCCAGACGTTCTCTGCAGTCCTCATCCAGCCAGAAGATGATCGTGTTTCCACCAAAGGGCTTTAATCTCCCCTCCTCGTCCACCTTATCCTTCAGGCTGCCGTTGGTCATGAATCTGCCCTCATTGAAATGCAGACTGTCCTTCGAGAACCATTCGGTACGCAGTTTAAATTCATGCAGGTTTTCGATCCGCGCCATACGTCACTTCCTCTCTGTTCGATCTCCGTGATAATTTCATTATACAGAAAGGAAGCGCAGATTGTCAATGGACTTGAACACACACGATGCATACCTTATGCATTGTCCCAAAAAGGTGCAGCATAGTCCCCCTACACTGCACCCTTTCCTATTCATGTTGTCCCGGCATAAAGCGCAATTTGTCAATTGTTCTTCGAAATCCCTTCAACAGTTTCATTGCTGTTTCAGGAGCCTGCTTATCAAAGAAAATATAATCTACATTCCTGATAATATCATTTTCCGCTAACGGAAGCATAATGACATCATACTTTGGCACGATTATATCTTTCCTCCAGCTCGGCAAAGAACTCTCTATGGTCCCGACCCTTTCCATCAAGCATGTCCCGATAGCTTTCCATCACCACTTCCCGGACAGCAGTCTGGTTTTCTTCTTCGGGGCCGGCAATCATTGCTCTATCCAAACTTACCTTTGCTTCCATAGGACTCTCCTTTGCTTCATTTTTAGATATATACTTTTCACGCCAATAATATTATAACCCAATGTAGCTCTGCTGAAAAGTATTTTTTATGTAACATCGACCGTTTGCGGGGAGATTCGAACTCCCGGTGCAATTTCTCGCACATTGCCTTAGCAGGGCAACACCTTAAACCACTCGGACACGCAAACACAAATGACTCCTGCGGGAATCGAACCCGGCACCGCCAGCTTGAAAGGCTGGTGTCCTCGCCTTTAGACCAAGGAGCCAGGGCGGGGCTGTCGCATTATAGACTCAGGGGAGTGGCTGGCAGAAATAAACTCGAAAAACTTGCTCCCGCTCCACTCCGTCTCGCAGCGGATACTAAACTCATTCATCGCCTTCTGCTCGAATTCGTTAAGTACCGGCGGCCGGAGAGGGTTTTTCTCTGTTTATTTCTGCCGGCTCTCCCCAGCGACGGAATAGAGCGACAGCCCAAATATTATTTACGACTTGTCTAAGCGCCAACCTTGATGGTCATCTTGTGATCGACCACCAAAATATCCTCCATCGTCACCCCGAATACAGCCGCCAGCACCACCAGGTTATCCACCGTGGGGATGGCCGCTCCGTGCTGCCACTTGTAGATCGCCTGGGGTGTGGCGAACCCGAAGATGTCCTGCAGCTCCTTCACGGACAGACCCTTCTGCTGCCGCAGCCGTGTGATATTCTGTCCCGTCTTGATCATGTCAATGGTCGGGAAATTTGACATTTTATTTTCCTCCTGTTCCGGCGTGTGGCCGGCGCAGGAGGTTATGGTCTCCCGCCCGGCTCAGCTCGCCTTAAAGTTATAAATCGGTTTCAGCACATCGATGACATCCACGGACTCTCTGATCACATCGATGATATCGCTCAGAGATTTGTAGGCCATCGGTGCCTCGTCCAAGGTCTCCTCGCTGACTGACGTGGTGTAAATGCCCTTCATCAGGTCGCGATACTGCTCCATACTCAGCTGCTCTTTCGCTGTCCGTCTGGACATGAGCCGCCCTGCGCCGTGGGGCGCAGAATAATTCCACTCAGGGTTGCCCTTACCCATGGCCAGCACGCTGCCATCCTTCATATTGATGGGGATCAGTACCTTCTCGCCGGCGTGAGCTGCGATAGCTCCCTTTCTGAGGATCATTTCCTTCGTATCAATATAGTTGTGGATGGTGTGGAAGCCGTCGCTCCCCTGCAGCCCGGTCCGCATGAGCAGGACCTCCGCGATCTTCTCCCGGTTTCTCCGGGCAAAATCCTGACAGATCTCCACATCGTGGAGATAGTCCTCCAGATACTGTCCGTACAGATAGCACAGATCCTCGGGCATGGTGGTCTCCCGCGCATTCCAGGAAATCGCCTTCAGCGCGGCCTGAATCTCCTTCCGTCTGCCGGTCTCCTTGTACTCCCGGATGATCCGATCCCTCTCCTCAAAATAGGTCTCTTTACCTTTATTTAAGTCGATGGCCAGCTGCTGATAGATTTCCGCCACCTGCTTGCCCAGATTCCGGCTGCCGGAGTGGATAACCAGATATCTGGTGCCGTCGGCCGCCTCATCCACCTCGATGAAATGGTTTCCTCCCCCCAGCGTGCCAAGGCTCCGCTCCAGCCGCCTGGTATCCTTCAGGCTCCGGTAACACCGCAGTCCTTCCAGATCAAATCTTTCCTGCCTGCCCTCCCACACATTCTTTCCGGAGGGAACGTAGTGCGTGGCCTCATCCAGTGTCCCAAAATCGATCTCTGTTTTTCCTAAGCTGACCGTGTACATCCCACAGCCGATGTCCACGCCCACAATGTTGGGCACTACCTTGTCGTGGACGGTCATAGTTGTACCGATGGTGCAGCCCTTTCCGGCGTGAACATCAGGCATGATCCGGATCCGACTGCCCGCGGTGAACTCATAGTCACACATCCGGCTGATCTGGTCGATGGCCTCCTGCTCCACCACCTTGGCGTAGCAGATCGCCGTGTTTACCTTTCCCCTGATCTCAAACATCTTACTCTTCCTTTCTCCAGCTTAATGACGGTGTACTCCATGTGGGACTCGAACCCACGGCCTACCGGTTAAAAGCCGGTTGCTCTCCCAGCTGAGCTAATGAAGCATGATAAAATTGACGCAAACAACATGATGTGGTTGACACAAGGACCAGCGCTCTCTGCAAGCAAAAAGACCGCTCTCCCGTGCGCACACACAAGATAAGCGGTCTTTGAAATCGTTTACTATGCCTAATATCTATACAAAGAAACCAGATTTTACAACGATCCTCGTTTTCGCCCGATCAAAAATGTGTACGCAAATACAAGCTCTGGGGTACTTTCCAGTGCTTCATAACGCTCACTTTTAAGATAATCGAAAACATGGAGTGTATTCATCTGTGCAGCTTCCTTTCTGTGGACCTGTCGTCCGCTTTTTTCTCTAAGGCTACTATAACATATGTTTTGGGGTTTGTCATTATACTTCTGGTATAATTTTGCGTATAATTTTACAATATTTTCCTTGCGTTGACTTTTCCTGAACAGTGGCTTATAATTTCCTTAAATCTTACAAAACTGTAATCATGGTCATGCTTGCACGGCAACTGCCCTTGCAGAACATACCTTATGAGGAACCAACCATATGTTTTATCGCATCACTAATCGTGACAACCATATATTGCATCGATTCGCTCACCTTTGCCCGGGCATTTCGATGCCGCTGCTTTCCGGTCAGGGCCGGATCATGCGCAGGACAGCCCTTCTGCTGACCGTCGGGCTGATCTGTCTGCTCACCGGCTGTCGGCATCAGATCGATGCCACTCAGCCGCTGGATGAGCCGGCACTGGAGTTTTTGCAGGCCCAGGGTCAGGCAGATGCAGCCTCCGCAGCTGCTGCCATCCATTCCATCGAGGCTGAGCGCGAGGCCTCGGCGGAAGCTTCCCGGGAGGAGTCCCGTTCCATCGAGGAGTCCATTATTGCCGAATCTATGAGCATTGCGGCAGAGGAATACGCCGCCTACATTGCCTCCTCCGAGGCGGAGTCCAGAGCGCTGGAGGAATCACAGCTTCTGGAGTCTATCGCCGAGTCCATTGAACATGGCGGCGAACCCACCGGCGTGCTCACCCCCGGAAAGGTCTCCACGCTGATGGAGTCGGAGCTTCCCAAGCTGCGCAGTCTGTTCTCCGACACCATTATTATCGGAAATTCCAGAGCCAGAAGCATCCTGGACAGCGGTATTCTGACGGAGAACGAGGTCATCTTCCAGTGGGCGGCCACCGTGGATGAGATGATGGATGTGACCCTCCAGGGCGCGCGGCTCTACCGGGGAAAGGTGCTGTTTATTCTCGGTGTAAATGATCTGGGCTATTATAAGGCCGATGTGGCAGGCTTCAAGCGGGACTATATCGCGCTGATCGATGCTTACCGGGAGATCAACCCGGACGGCGAGATTTATATTCAGGAGATCATCCCCATCCATGAGGCGTACCGCTACCGCTGGTACAACATGGACCGGGTAGTGGATTACAATGCCGCCCTCCGCGAGATGTGCGAGGAGACCGGCTGTACCTTTGTCAGCGCTGTAAAATATGCATTTGAGGAGTTCCTGTCCGACGATACCGGCGCCCACTACGACCGCCGTTATCACATTTACTGGGCTCAGGAGATGGCCAACCAGATGGGGCTGTGGGAGGATGCGCGATGAGCGGAGAAACCATGAAAAAGAATCCCTCCGGGATTATATCGAAAAATGTACTCCTCGTCGAATTTGCGCTCATTCTTCTCCTGATTGGCGTGATGACACTCCTGCTCTACGAAAAGGACCCCCGCCCGGATGTGACTCAGGCTGAGGTCGTGGAGATGTTTGAATCCATCGCCGGAGATGCATCCGTAACGCCCGGCGGTACCCTGCGCATTCGCCGTGTTTTCGGGCTGAATGCCGCCGATTACGATCTGATCGTCTACTATACGCCCAAAGAGACCATGGATGTGTGCGAGTTTTTGTTGGTGCGGGCCGACGAGTCCGCCATCGGCGCGGTAAAGTCTGCCATGGAGAGCCGTGTTGCCTCCCAGCTGGCGGCCTTCGACCATTACGGGGAGCACCAGACCGAACTGTTAAACAAAGCCGTGATCCGTCAGTTCGGAGACTATATCTGTCTGATTGTCTCCGAGACACCGGACGCGTGGCTGGCCGCAGTGAAAGCACTGCTGGAGGTGTGATATGATATTCAGCAGTCTGACTTTTTTACAGATCTTTCTTCCGATCACTTTACTTCTATATTATATTGTGCCCATGCGGTTTAAAAATGCTGCCCTCCTCCTGTGCAGCCTGATTTTCTATGCCTGGGGTGAGCCGGTCTATATCATTCTGATGCTCTACAGCATTCTGCTGAACTACGTCTGCGGCCTTTTGATGGAGAACCATCCACGGGCCAGAAAACAGATTCTGTTCTTCGCAGTCCTGGTAAATTTGTTTCTGCTGGGATTTTTCAAGTATGCCGGTTTTCTCACCGAGAGTTTCAACAGCATCTTCGGACGATTCGGGCTCACACTTCCCCTTCGGGAAATCGCCCTCCCCATCGGTATCTCCTTTTACACCTTCCAGGCACTGTCCTATGTGATCGACCTCTACCGCGGAAAATTTCCGGTTCAGAGAAATCTGACCCGTTTTGCCCTCTACATCACTATGTTCCCTCAGCTTATCGCCGGTCCTATTGTCCGCTATGAGTCCATCGCCGAGGAGCTGGAGTCCAGAAAGCTTTCCATGGCCAGATTTGGCCGCGGCTCCATGCAGTTCATCGAGGGACTGGCCATGAAGGTCCTGTTGGCCAATCAGGTAGGCGGCATCGCCGATGAGATCCGGGCGCTGACCCCTTCTCCCGCGGTGAACGCTGTACTGTCAGAGGGTACTTCTGTGGTTTCAGTTCTGACGGAGGGCCTCCCGGTCGGTTCCGGTCTGTCGACGGTAACTGCCTGGCTGGGTGCCCTGGCCTACTATTTCCAGATTTATTTTGACTTCGCAGGTTATTCCCTGATGGCCATCGGTCTTGGTCATATGTTGGGCTTCACCTTCATCAAAAACTTTGACTATCCCTACCTTTCCGCCAGCATCACCGAGTTCTGGCGCCGTTGGCATATGTCCCTGGGGACATGGTTCCGCGAATATGTCTATATCCCGCTGGGTGGAAACCGGGTGAGTGCAGTCAAACACATCCGCAATATTCTCATTGTGTGGATGCTCACCGGTCTGTGGCACGGTGCCGCCTGGAACTTTGTTCTGTGGGGACTGTACTACGGACTGCTTCTGCTGCTGGAAAAATATTTGCTGTCCCGCATCAGGATTCCCAAGGTGATCGGCTGGCTCTACACTACCGTGCTGGTCATCGTCGGCTGGGTGTTCTTCTCAGGGGAGAATCTGGCACAGAGCGCGACTATATTGAAGACAATGTTCGGTATGGGTGGTAGTCTTTCCGGTCTGACCACTCAGACTGCTCAAGCCATGACAGCCGCCCAGACCACAGCACAAACCTCAATCAGTCATGTGACATTCTTCGATCAAACTGCCAGATACTACCTCTCGACAGGATGGCGTATCCTACTGATCTGTGGAATCTGCTCCACACCACTGCCGAGACTGCTCCGCGACCGCTTACTGCGCTCTGACGCAGGCCGCGCAGTTCTGACGGTCCTTTATGTGGCGCTGCTGGCCCTGGCGATTATGTTCCTGGTGGTACAGAATTATAATCCATTCCTGTATTTCCGCTTCTAATTTGCCCCCGAATTTCCTTTGGTGCCGGTTTTATTCGCCTCCTATTGAATGATTCTTTGCTTTTGTCTCCACCGCATTTTGCCGGAGACTACATTTGGTCCACCTCGGTGGTTATCAACAGAAAGGCCTCTGCAATATATGAAAAAAAACTCTACTATAACACAAGTTAACGAAAGACAGGCTGCCTCAAAGCCGGTTACCGCGAACCACTCCGACATGGAGCCTGATTCTAAACAGTCCGGCAGAAAGCGGTTTAAGCGGATACTTCACCGATATTATCGCCTCTTCGGTGTACTCTTTGTGCTCCTGATTTTCGGGTTGGCGATTCTCACCGCTCTGCTCCCGGATCAGGATTATTCCGCGTCCGAAAAGCGCTCTCTGACCAAATTTCCGGAACTTACTTTGTCTTCTGTCGCGGACGGCTCCTTCATGGATGGCATGGAGGACTGGGCCGCCGACCAGTTTCCGCTCCGGAATAAGCTGATGCAGGCCAAATCAAGCTTAAGTATCGGTCTGGGCGCGATCCGCTCCCAGGATGTATACCGCTGCAATGACGGTTCCCTGATGGAAGCCTTCTCCCTTCCCTCCGACGACCTGATCACTTCCCAGGCAGCGTCAATCATTGACTTTGCCGAAAGATACCCGAACAAAGACATCTATTTCTGTCTTGTCCCCACGGCCATCTCTGTTCTGGAAGAAAAGCTTCCCGCGGCCACCCTCACTGATGACCAGAATCTGTATCTTGATCGGATGATGAGCGCCGTAAACAGTGTCAGCACCGTTATTGACCTGCGTGATACCTTTGCCAAAAACAAAAGCACCACGGAGCTCTATTATCATACTGATCATCACTGGACCACCGACGCGGCATATCTGGCGTGGAAGGACCTTTCCGATGTGATGGCGCTGGACAGCAAGCTTTCCTACACTGCCGGTATTGTGTGCAATGACTTCGCCGGTTCGCTGCTGTCCGCCAGCGGTTTTTCCGCCAATGCATACGACGCCATCAAAGTCTATGTCCCCGAAGAAAATCCGCTCTACACACTGACCTATGACACGGAAAAGCGAATGACCGCCTCCGTGTACTGCCCCGAATATCTGGACAGCGAGGACCCCTACCAAATCTTTTTCGGCGGCAATTATCCCAAACTGACCATCAGAACGGCACAGGATACGGACCGAAAACTCCTTGTCTTCAAGGACTCCTACGCTAACTGCCTGCTTCCGTTTCTGATTCCGGATTTTGCCCAGATCACGGTGATTGATCCCAGATATTACTATGATGATCTGGATATGGAGATCCAGAGCGTCGGATACACCGATGTGCTTTTCCTCTACAATGCAAATACGTTGGCGGAGGACAGCTGTCTGGTGCCGGTTCTGAAGAATGAGCAGTGACATTCTCTGATGAAAGGATTTCATTTTGCGATGATGAAATTTAAGTATTTCCTTTATCTTCTATCTGTTATGATGATTGCGGCAGTTGTTTTCCCGGGATGTGCGAGAGGAACAGGGAGCGAGGCCGCTCCAGCCACTGAATTTTCCACTGAGTCGGACACCGAGCCGGTCATTTTGTCGGAGGCCGAATTAACTGCCGAACCAGTTCCGACGACTGAGTCTCAGACAGAGCCGACGACTGAGCCTCAGACAGCACCGACGGCTGAACCTCAGACTGAACCGACGACTGGACCTCAGACAGAACCGACGACTGAACCGATTACTACACCTGAAGCTGAGCCCACAACAGAATCCGTCCCCCCGCTGACCATCAACGATATCGCCTTTATCGGCGACTCCCGAACGCTAACCATGGCCACCGGCGGTCGATACGAGTTCGGCCTGATCCCCTCCACCTCCGTTTTTGCCACCTGGGGCGGTGAGCTGACCCAGGACAGCGCGAGACAAAATGCGCTGGCAGCAGCCGCTGCAGACCGAAAGCTGGCTATCTTCTGGTACGGCATCAATGATGTCCAGAGTGACCCGGAGCAAAAGCTCGCCCTGGAATTCATCGCAAATTATCGGGCGATGATTGATCTCTACCGCGCTGACAATCCGGACAGTGAAATCGTCATCCTCTCCATCCTCTCCACCAGTGTCCACGAGAAGGACTACTATGCCGGTCAGGAGGAAAATATCCGGACCTACAATGCTGAGTTGGCCGCATTCTGTGCCGAGGAAGGATACACCTATCTGGACATCACTTCTCTGTTCACCGGCGATGAGTGCCTGGCGGAAGGGGACTATATCCATTTTTCTAAGAAATGGTATGAGGAAGCGTTTCTGCCCACTGTTTTTCAAACACTGGGCATTATTTCCTGAACGAAAATCCATTGACAGTCAGTTATTCGGCCCCTATACTTTACCTATAAGCCCTTCCTCTGAGATGGGCAGAGATACCATCAAACGTGATTTAGCAATACATATAAGGCGGTGAGACGTATGGCAACTATGCTGCATTTACTGAAAAACATTCAACTCCCCAAAGTCGCACATGTAAAATGTGAGTTCGACCGCAGTGAGGTGACCGATGTTTCCGGCGCTCTGTTACAGGAACTGGCTCGCCCGGAAATCTCCGGCTGCATCAAACCCGGCATGAAAATCGCTGTGGGTGTGGGAAGCAGAGGCCTTGCAAGTCTGGAGATCATGGTCAAAACGCTGGTAACAAAATTGAAAGAGCTGGGTGCAGAGCCTTTCATCGTTCCGACCATGGGAAGCCATGGCGGTGCGACTGCCGAGGGTCAGCGGGCAATTCTGGCCTCTCTGGGAATCACGGAGGAAGCCATGGGCTGCCCCATCCGTGCCAGCATGGAGACCGTACATCTGGGCACTGTTCATGTACCGGAGCTGAATGTTGACACGGAAACCTATTTTGATCGCAATGCCTACGAGGCAGACGGTATCGTCACCATTGCCCGTGTCAAACCTCATCCCGCCTTCAAGGATGTTGTGGAGAGCGGTCTGTGTAAAATGCTGGTTGTCGGCTTTGGCAAACAGCGGGGAGCACAGGCTTATCACACCGCGGCCAACGGTCGCATGGGCCGCGTGGTGGAAGCGGTCGCTGCCAATAACCTCAAAAAATGCAATGTCCTGTTCGCCATAGGCACCGTAGAAAACGCCTACGACCATGTTTGTGATATCCGCGCGGTGCCCGCCGATCAGCTGATCGAGACCGACAAGGAAATGCTTACCATCGCAAAGGCCCGCATCGGCAAGCTGCCCTTTGACAAGCTGGATGTATTGATCGTTAAGCAGATGAGCAAGGAGATCTCCGGCGAAGGTCTGGATCCCAACATCACCGGAAAGCGGGCAAATGGCCCTGTGGCCGGCGGTCCCTCCATCTCCAAGATCGGTGTGCTGGAGTTGACCAAGGAGTCCGACGGAAATGTGGTGGGGATCGGTGCTGTCGATGTCATCACTGAACGTTTGCAGGCAAGGATCAATTATGATATCACCTACGCAAATTCGCTGACCACCGGCGGCCTTCAGAATGTCAGAATCCCCATGGCCCTGGCCTCCGACGAGGAAGTCATCCGTGCCGCAGTCCACAGTTCCAAAGTGCTCGACACCACCAAGGCCCGCTTAGTAATGATAAAAGATACCCTGCATCTTTCAGACCTGTATGTGTCCGAAAGTCTGCTGGAAGAGATGCAGACGGACAACCGCCTTACTGTTCTCTCCGCTTTTGAACCGATTCCCCTTTCGGAGTCGGGTGACCTGCTGATCGACTGGGACTGATTTTCCACTGACTATTATTGACTGCGCAAACTAAAAATCGCATAAAACCAAAAAGACTGTTGCTCCCCGGTGCATCCTTTCGGATGCCCTCTGAACAACAGTCTTTTTAATTTAATTAATATTCCGATCAACAATCACTTCATCTTGATCCAACCTTCATCGGTCAAGCCAAACAGATCAGATGTTCAACAGATCACTGTATACCTTCAGTGCTCCGTCGGTCTCATGTGCCAGAACTCTCTTTGCCAGCACCTTACCCAGCTGTACGCCCTCCTGGTCGAAGCTGTTCAGGTTCCATACAAAGCCCTGGAACATAACCTTATTCTCGAAGTGAGCCAGCAGCGCGCCCAGAGACTCAGGATTTACCTGCTCGCCAATGATGATACTGGAGGGACGTCCACCCTCGAAGTTTTTATTGCGGTTGTCATCTGCCTTACCGCAAGCAAACGCCACGATCTGAGCTGCCACGTTTGCGCACAGTTTCTGCTGGCTGGTGCTGCCCTGGATCACCACGTCGGTAGCCATCTGGCTGTTCTTATATCCCACAAACTGCAGGGGAACAATATCGGTGCCCTGGTGCAGTAACTGATAGAAGGAGTGCTGTCCGTTGGTTCCGGGCTCACCGAAGATGATGGGGCCGGTAACGTAATTTACAGGCTCGCCGTAACGGTTTACGGACTTTCCGTTGGACTCCATATCCAGCTGCTGCAGATGAGCGGGGAAGCGGCTCAGTGCCTGAGAGTAGGGCAAAACTGCCGTCTCAGGGTATCCCAGAACGTTGCGCTCGTAAACGCCGATCAGTGCGTCCAGCATGGAGGGATTCTGCATGATATCCTTGTTCTTTGCCAGCTCGTCCTGTGCGCCTGCACCATTCAGGATGCGTGCAAACACCTCGGGGCCAAATGCCAGAGACAGGATCGCGCCGCCAACTGCGGAGCAGGAAGAATAACGTCCGCCTATGAAATCGTCCATGAAGAAAGCAGCCAGATAGTCGGTGCTCTTTGCCAGAGGGGAGGTCTCACTGGTAACCGCCAGCATGTGCTTGGAAGCGTCCAGACCTGCCTTGGTCAGCGCATCTCTCACGAAGGACTCGTTGGTCAGAGTCTCAAGGGTGGTTCCGGACTTGGAAACCACGATAAACAGAGCGTGAGCCAGATCCACATTATTTAAAACTGCAGCTGCGTCATCAGGATCTACGTTGCTGATGAACTCAGCCTTCATCTTCAGGGTATCGTTTACCTTTGCCCAGTTCTCCAGTGCCAGATAGATCGCGCGGGGACCAAGGTCACTGCCGCCGATACCAACCTGTACAACGGTGGTAAACTTCTCGCCGGCCTCATTGACGATCTCGCCAGCATGTACTTTGTTTGCAAAGTCTGCTGCCTTCTGCTGCTGAGCCACATAGAACTCGCGCTTGTCAACGCCCTCAGCCACAACAGCCTCGCCCAGCTGTCCGCGGGTCAGGTGATGAAGAACCAGACGATTCTCACCGGTGTTGATCACTGCGCCATTGTACAGAGCCTCAAACTTCTCCACCAGCTGTGCCTCCTCGGCCAGCTTAGCCAGAACTGCCAGGATGTCATCATCCACGGACTTTGCTCCAAAATTGTAGGTGAGGCCCTCCGCCATGGGCACACTGTATTTCTTTACGCGCTCTGCGCCATTCTCGCCGGACATCACTTCCACAAGGTTTACGGGCTTTACTTCGGAAAGCTCTTTGTAGGAAGCCAGAGTATCCAGATTATTCCAATTGATCATGATAAATCCTCCTTGTTGATGATCTTTCTGTTTGAAAGTATCTCACTGGTATGATTATACTATCAAACCCTTATAATTGCAAGGTAAAAACTGCCGGCAGGATACCCCTGCCGGCAGTAATTTTATCACTATTTTTTAGTCCTTGACGGATTACAGTCCTGCCAGCTCCAGCAGTGCGGGAACCTTGGACTCCCAGCCCAGTGCCATGATATGTACACCCTGGCAGTAAGGCTTACACTCCTTGATGATACGAGCAGCGATCTCGATACCGGTGATACCAGCCTTGGTCTTCTCCTTGTCTGCTCTCAACTCTGCGAGCATCTCATCGGGAACGTGGATACCTGCTACGTTGTCGTTCATGAACTTAGCCATACCAGCGGACTTAGGAATAACGATACCCAGCTGTACGGGCACGCCAAACTGCTTAGCCTTCTCCATGAACTGAATGAACTTCTCGGGCTCGTAAACAGCCTGAGTCTGGAAGTACTCAGCACCTGCTGCCACCTTGCGCTCCATCTTTGCCAGCTGTGCGTCAACGGAATCGCTGCAAGGGGAAACAACTGCGCCCTTAGCAAACTTGGGAGGCTCGCCTACCAGCTTATTTCCGCCGAGGTCTACGCCCTCCTCCAGCAGCTTAATGGTGTGAAGCAGGGATACGGAATCCAGGTCGAATACGGGCTTTGCCTGGGGATGGTCACCCATCTTGGTGTGGTCACCGGTCAGACACAGAACGTTCTCAATACCCAGCATAGCTGCGCTGAGCAAATCAGACTGCAGTGCGATACGGTTTCTGTCACGGCAGGTCAGCTGATAGATGGGGGTCAAACCAGCATCCTTCAGCACCTTACAGGTAGCCAGAGAACCGAGACGCATTACGGAAGACTGGTTATCGGTTACGTTTACTGCGGTGATCCCGCTGAGGTAAGTCTTTGCTTCCTCTACCAGATGATCAACATTGATTCCCTTGGGCGGGCCTACTTCTGCGGAAACTACAAATTCACCCTGCTTAAATAACTCAGTAATTTTCATTATTTTTCGCTCCTACTTATTATATTTTAAAGCTCCGAACGCCATTCACGGAGAGGGCATGCTCCCATGCACCGAACCATGAATATCGGCTTTACGTCAGTTACTTACTTCTTTACCTCATCGTCAGTTGCGTAATTGCGCACCTGAGTAGGGCACTTGATTAGATCCAGACGGCCCAGCTTCTCGAGACGTCTGTAGATGCGCTCCCAGCCACACTCCATGTTGGGATCCACCTCACACTTGCCGTTCTTGGAACCGCCGCACTGGCCGTTTACCAGGCTCTTGGAGCAAGCGGTGATGGGGCAGATGCCGCCGGTCAGATTCAGGTAGCACTCGCCGCACTGATCACAGTCGTGCTCGAGGGGAGTAACGCCCTGATATCCGGGAAGCTCGATGGTGTCGCAGCATGCGCACACCTTTTTCTCCTCAAAATACTCTGCTACGGTCTGAACACCTACGCCGCAGGAGAATACCAGAATGGTATCCGCAGCTTCAATCTCAGCCATGTAAGGCTGAAGACGCAGCACCATATTTTTCGGATTGCATATGTAATCGGTAGTAATGATTCCGGTCACCTTACCGTCAGCCACCAGCTCTTTCTGGAGCTCTTTAACCTCTTTCTCGGGGAAGCTGACTTCCTTGCATCCCTGGCAATTAATGATAAATGCTTTTCCGCTCACCAGTGATACGATAGTTTCCTTAGATTTTAATTGGGTAATTAACATATCACTTCATCTCCATAATCGCTTTTTTTCCGGCTCTGATCTTGCTGATCAACGGAATCTTGGAGGAACAGATGTACTCGCAGCATCTGCACTCCATACAATCTCTGACATTCATCTCCAGCATGCCCTTCCAGTTGCCCTCATCCGCATACTTTGCGAAGTACAGAGGGGAGAGCTCCATCGGACAGACATCCACGCAGCGTCCACACTTGATACAAGGCTGCTCCTCGGTGTGATCGGTGTCGATGGCGATAAAGCCGTTGGATCCCTTCATCACGGGAACGTCGATATCGGAAAGAACGAAGCCCATCATGGGACCGCCGGCCTTGAAGGTGATCTCCTTGTCGCCAACAGTGCCGCCGCAGTAGTCGATCAGCTCCTTCGCACTGGTACCGATCTTCACGATGAAGTTGCCGGGGTTCTTTACACGCTCGCCGGTAACGGTAACGATACGCTCGATCAGAGGCATACCGGTCTTGATCGCGTCAGCGATCGCCTTGGTGGTGCTGACATTGCCTACAACAACGCCAACGTGTGCGGGAAGACCGCCGCTGGGAACCTGTCTCTTCAGCACGCGCTTGATCAGCATCTTCTCAGCGCCCTGAGGGTACTTGGTCTTGGCAACACATACTTCAATATTCTCAACATCTGCAACCTTAGCCTGCATCACCTCGATGGCATCCTGCTTGTTATCCTCAATAACGATGATACCCTTCTCCGCGCCGGTAGCCTTCAGCATCGCCTTCAGACCGAATACGATGTCGTCAGCGTAAGCCAGGAGCAGTCGGTGGTCTGCGGTCAGCAGAGGCTCACACTCACAGCCGTTCAGCAGAATGGTGTCCACGGGCTGTGCGGGTTTTAACTTAACAAAGGTAGGGAAGCCTGCTCCACCCATACCAACGATACCGCTCTCCTTAACGATATCGATGATCTCGTCGGGGGTAAGCTCCTCAAGAGACTTGTGAGGCTGTACGGACTCGTGCAGAGTATCCTTTCCGTCAGACTCGATCACAACAGACAGGCAAACGCCTCTGGTTGCATGAGGACGATTCTCGATCGCCACTACAGTACCGCTCACGCTGGAGTGAACAGGTGCGCTGATGAAGCCTGCTGCCTCACCGATCTTCTGTCCAACCTTAACGGTGTCGCCAACCTCAACGATGGGATTAGCGGGAGCACCTGCGTGCATGGACAGCGGAATCACCACGGTCTTAGGCTCGGGGAATCTCACCAGATCGATGTGCTCGCTGAATTCCTTGCGCTCTGAAGGATGGATACCGCCGTAATATCCCTCAAATCGCTCCTCACGGATCGCCTTTACATAATCATTGATCACCTTAAAGTTAACCTTGGAGTAATCGCGCAGCTGTACGGGCTGATTTAAGAACTCCTCAAGACGGCCCTGCTTAGCCAGTCTCTGATAGATCTTCTCCCATGCGCAGTCCTTATCTCCGTCTACTTCACACTTGCCATTCTTTGCGCCGCCGCACTGGCCGTTAACCAGGCTCTTGGAGCAGTCAACAATGGGGCAGATACCGCCGGTCACGTTCAGGTAGCACTGTGCACATGCGTCACATGCCTTCTTGGTCAGTGCCATGCCGTGATGGCCGGTGTAGTTCAGTGAATTGCTGGCTGCAACGACAGATTTTCCTGTCAGATCCGCAACGGTCTGAATACCCAGTCCACAGGAGATCACAACCACATGATCGGTTCCCTCGGGGATCAGATCAGTGAGTTTCTTCTCTGTCAGGGTTTTATTGCACAAAAAGTCGACCTTAACGGTACCGGTAACGGTCTTTCCGAGCTCAGAAGCAAGCTTCTCAAACTCGCCGAGATCCGGCTCGTCCACGGTCTCAAATTCCTTGAAGCACTTGTTACAAGCAATAACGAACAGATTGTCCTTATCAGCCAGTAAGGATGTCAGTTCGTCGCTTCCTTTCAGCTTATACTTGGTATAGTTCTCCAATTGCTCACCTTCCTTATAGAATGATTTCCGAGCCTTTTCCTTATCTGTCTTTTGTATTTTTCAACCTCTGCACGGACCGTCGATTGACAAGGAAACACATCGGCAGAACTATCTTGGATATGTATCCCCTTGTCAATCGACAGTAATGAAAAACATAAAAACAAATAAATCAAGTCTACAATTAGTTCAAGCTTAAGTATAGCACATAATATTTCCATTATCTAGTCTAAAAGATGTATTTTTGTGAATAATTTCACCTTATCCCCAAAATACAAACACCTTTCATTTTTCAATCACATTCTTATTTTCTGCTTTCCTTTTAAAAGCAAGCAGCGGATTCTCTAAGCCATATCGTCTCCCGGCATATCACATACCCGGTAGGTGCCCGAGGAAATGCGGGGTACACAGTTTTCGCCCGCCGTCACCGGAACAATATCATATGCCCATGAGCTTTCGCAGCCGTCAACAACAATTACGCCATCCTTGTTAATCGTAATGACTGCGCTCAGCGGCTCAGTAAAAAACCAGGTATTGCTGCCCTGTTTGAGACTGCCCAATTCCATCTCATAGGTACTGAGCAGGCTGCCCTCATCATCATAATCTTCATACATGAAAGTATGTTCACTTGTGTAGTGTGCGGTGCCTCCGTCGATCCATCTGCCGTTGCGCGTCGTATTGCATACCAGATGGAATACGCCATCGTCCAGCTTCTGTTCGTCGGTATGCGTATGTCCGGATATGCACATGAGCACGGTTCCGGAATTAATAGCATTTACTTTCCGACAGATTCCACTGACCTCGGCTGAGGCAGAATGCTCTACGATAATACAGGGAATATCCTGATCCGCTGCATCGGTAAGCACTCGCTCCAGCCACGCAAGCTGCTCCGGTCCCAGGGAATAGGTGCTGGTATTGCCGCTGGGCGCCCCATAGCTTTTCGTTCTGTTGTGCTCCCAGTATTCTCCTGTGGGATTCCAGGAATAGTTGTTGTCCGTGCACACGACTCGAAAGCCGTTGGACTCAAAGTAGTAATATCCCACGCTGGAATCATAACTGCCGTCGGTGGTTCCCCAGACAACGGAACTATCGTTGGTTAAAAGTGCCGTCACGACCTCCATAGAGTTGCCTGTGGATTCCAGTTCATGATTACCATAAATGTTGTACGCCCTGAGCAGCTCACCCTCCTGTGTATAATAATTGTGGTAAGTGCTGAACAGCTCAGGAGAGCCCAGGGCATCGTTGCAGAAATCGCCCGCGGACATAACAAACGCGGAATTGCTTTTATCTGCGCGATCCAGGATAGATTTCAAGTCTGCAATGGTTGTGGGGTACATTTTCGCCTTGTAATGGAAGTCGGAGAACAGCGTAAATGTAAGACTTGCCTCACCTTTTCCCACGTAATTCATAATGCTCTGCTCCTTTCTCACAGTTAAATGGATGTTCAGACAAAACGACCGGCAGCATATCCCGATTAAAAATCAGTTCCTACACTGCCGGCCGCATTTTTCAATTATAAATTACTCATCCATTCGGTGGGTTATTCCAGAGTTCCGTCGATGTACTTCTGATACCACTCCAGCCACTCGTAGTACTGAACAGTCTTCAGCTGCTCCAGATGAGCATTCCAGGAATCGTCGGTAACACCTTCAACAATACTGGTTGCCACAAAGTTAGTAAGGTATGCGTCCAGCTCATCCTCGATGAAATCTTTTTCATCCTCCGCCTCAGGGGACACAAACTTCTTCGTACTGAAGGTATCCGTGGGAAGCATATCATACACTTCATCCACCATCAGAGTACGCCATGCGGTAGAATCGTAGGGATCACTGGTATCCACAACCGGAAGCTCTTCCTTCAGGATCAGAGGGCTGTAAGAAGACCATCCATAGGTATAGTGATGATTGCTCTCAGTGAAGTCCTCTGTGATATCATCGGGTCTCTTCAGATAAACATTGCCGTTTGCATCGATATCCCAAGAAGTTCCCTTCTCGCCAAACTTTACAAAGTACTTCATCTCGGTAGAGCTGGAGAGATAATTCCACCAGTGCAGCAGAGCTTCCACATTTTCGCATTCAGCGGAGATAACAAAACCATTGTTATAGAAGGTTTCCTTATCTCTGGTTCCGGACTTAACGGGCTCAACGCCTTCCAGTGCCTGGAAAGGAGGCAGAGTCACATAATCCTTCGCCAGCTCCAGATCACCTACGTCCTGAGGTGTCCAGCTCCAGAATACTCCTACGTTGCCGGACAGCAGCTTTGCACTTCTCTGATCATTGGTCTCAGAGAAACAGTCCATATTCAGCAGGCCCTCATCCATCAGCTTGTGGTAGAACTCCAGGTATGCGCGGAACTCATCTGTATCAACAGTAGAGGTAACCTTGCCGTCCTTTAACTGGAAATAGTGTGACTTTACAGAGTTGTTATAGCCGGCAATTCCCCAAGAGTTAGCACCCTGAATAATTTTTCCTGCCCAGAATTTCTCTGTTGAGTTGAAAGGAATCTCGTTGGTGGGATCTCCGTCGCCGTCCATATCATTGTCACGGAATGCGCAGAGTACATTGTAAAACTCATCTGCCGTCTTGGGGATTCCCAGGCCCAGCTTGTCCAGCCATGCCTTATTGATAACCATGATACCTTCCGCATCATTGTTATAGTTACACTCGTCGTTAGTGATCAGTGAACGGATACTTCCGTCCGGCCAGGTGATCAGATCCAGACCACCGTTCAGTTGTTTAATATCCTCCAGCGCATCGGGAGCATAAGTCTCCAGCAGACCCTCCTCGGACAAATCATAGAACAGATCCATGTTCGCGGCAATGGTATTTGCTTTGATCATATTACCGATAAATGCATCGGGCATATCACCTGCCAGCATTGCGTTGATTCGCTCGCTCTGGCCGGAATCGATCATGATCCAGTTAATCTTGATGCCGGTAGCTTCCTCGGCAGCCTTCATGGCAGGCTTGTCACCCCAGCTCTCGCCGGTATCATAGTTGTGCTTCTTTACCGCAATGGTAAGCTCAGTTCCGGCAAAATAATCCACCGGGATACCTGCTGCTTCGGTTTCCTGAGTACCATCAGTTGCCTGATCGTCCTCAGGTGCCTTTGTCTGCTCAGCAGGAGCCTCAGTGTTTCCCTTCGTCTCGTCAACAGAAGTGTTTGCGCATCCGGCAAACATGGCGGCTGCCATAGACAGAACAAGAAACAGTGCTGCAATTCTTTTCTTCATACAATACTTCCTCCTGTATTTCTTTATAAAAATCCCCACATTCTTCACCGAAAACGTTCCGGCAAGCCGCCAAAGGGTGCTGTGCACCGCACACTTGGGCGGGAGGTGATTTTACATTTTTTTACCTAACCTTTCACGCTTCCGATCATAACACCCTTAACAAAATATTTCTGGATAAAGGGATATACACAGATGATGGGTGCGGTCGCCACCACAATGACACTGTATTTGACCACCATCGCCATGTTTCGAAGCTCCGCCGCTGCCTGCTGATCCAGCAGAGTCTCTGTATCGTTGAGCATCGCCTCGCCGGCCAGCAATATCTGTCTCAGGAAAACCTGCAGCGGATATTTGTCTGTATCCGACAAAAACAACAGCGCGTTAAAATAGGAGTTCCATTTGGACACGGCAATATAAAGGACGATTACCGCAATGACCGCCTTGGACAGCGGTACGACGATCTGCATGAAAAATCTGCCGTTTCCGCATCCATCTATGGTCGCCGCATCAAACAGCTCGTCCGGAATATTGCTGGCCATAAAGGAACGGACTACAATAATATTATACACGGAAAGGCTGCCCAGAATAATCATGGAAAATCTGGTATCCAGAAGTCCCAGCCCCTTCACGATCAAATAAAAGGGAATCATACCGCCGCTGAAATACATGGTGAACACCATAAGCTTCATGATGACGGAGCGTCCCGGGAGATCCTTTCTGGAAAGCGCATATCCCGCCAGCAGGGTAACTGCCGTACCAAAAATCGTTCCGCACACCGTGTACAAAATCGTATTGCCATAACCGATCCAGATTCGCTCATCTCTGAACACCTCCGTATATCCCTTCAGCGTAAAGCCCTTCGGGAAGATCAGAAAGGTTCCGTTATTTACATACATGGGGCTGGAAAAGGATGCCACCACGACAAAGTACACCGGGTACAGTGTAACCGCCACCATAATGATCAGAAATATTCTTGTTATCCAGGTGTAAACAATATCATCCCATGAACGGCTGTTAATTTTATTTGTTCTGTCCGTCTTTACTTTCATTTTACCCATTACCGTTCCTCCTTACCACAGACCCGATCCGCTCAGCTTCTTAACGATCTTATTGACAATGATCAGGAAGATAAAGCTGACAACATTGTTAAACAGTCCGATTGCCGTGGAATAGCTGTATCTCTGATTTCCCAGACCCATCTTATATACATAAGTGGAGATAACCTCTGCATAAGTCATATTCAAGTCATTCTGCATCAGGTAAACCTTCTCATAACCTACATTCAACAGCTTACCACAGTTCATGATCAGCATGATGGCTACCGTAGGCATGATCGTCGGCAGATCCACATGAAGCACCCGCTGGAACTTATTTGCACCGTCGATCATCGCCGCCTCGTGCAGACTGGGATCAACGCCGGCCAGCGCCGCCATGTAGATGATGGACCCCCATCCCATGCCCTGCCATACACCGCTCCACACATACATGTGAGGGAAATACTCAGCCTTTCCCATGAAATAGGTACTTCCCGAACCGCCAAGCCAGGACAACACGGTGTTAATGACGCCGGATTTTGGTGCAAACATAACGGACATCATACCAACCAATACCACGGTTGAGATGAAATGAGGCATATAAGTGACTGTCTGCGCGAACCGCTTCCACTTTGTCCTGGTCACATTATTCATACACAGCGCCAGAATGATGGGGAACGGAAAACTTACGATCATGGAGTACACACTGACTCTCAGGGTGTTTTTCAAAATGTCCCAGAATCGCGGTGTATTAAAAAAGGTCTCAAACCATTTCAGGCCAACCCATTTACTGCCGGAAAAGCCTTTTGCAAAGCTGTAATTCTTAAACGCAATCTGAAGTCCGTACAGAGGCGCATACTCAAAGAGTATTATGTACACCACCGCCGGTATCAGGAAAACATACAACAGCCAGTTTCGCTTAATCAGCCTCAGTGTCTGACTTCTATGGGTGGCTGCCAGCTCTCTGCTGACCGCACTTTTTCTTTTCATCATTTTCATCGCCCTTCTCCTTTTTTTCAGCTTTAAGCTAAGTCTATCCATTTATTATTTTTTTGTAAATAGACACTTTTTGAATGGATTTCGGGCCAAAACTTCAGCAAAACCACCATTTCAACCGAATTTACAGGGTTTTTTGATGGTTATTTTGCCACATCTTCGATTTGTCATTCAAATTTTGTATGTTAATCTATCCAAGTTTTAACCATTAGTAATTGCTTCACGAAAACGACTTCTCCACTGCCGCAAAAAGGACTGTCGCAAAATAGTTTGCGGCAGTCCCTTTTTCATCAAATTTTATCTGTAGCGAAGTTTTTTCTCCTCCAGATAGCTCACCAGCATACCGGTCCAATCTGTCTGGATAAAGTCGAAGCCTCGCTTGGCAAGCCAGCCCCAGCCCAGATCCATATTCAGGCAAAGGGCGGTATCATCCGAATGCCCTGCCGTCAGCTGCTGCTTATAATCATAAATGATGGAATTCACCCAGAGCAGCTTTCTGTCGCGGTGCATCATCTCAATGAATTCCGGTGAGGCCACCGGAGAATCATCCGACTCAAACAGGACCTCTGCGCCTAAATAGTTGATGCCGGAGTTCATTAACTGCTCATGAAGCGGGTGAACCTCATTGACCACGGCCAGAAACGGCAGTTCCGGCGCCAGCTCCCTCAGCACGGTAAACACCTGCTCAGAGGGACGTGACTTCACAATAATCTGCTCCGTCATGTTGTGCTTTTTAATCGCCTCATATATTTCCTTCGGGTGCCCCCAGAATTTATCCACGTTGATGTAGCAGCGTCCCTTAAAGGCTTCCAACACCTCATCGAAGGTATTCAGACCAAACTGTGTCTCATCCCGGTCATAGTTCACATACCGAAGGCGGGATATCTCCTCCGTAGTCATGCCGGATATGGACCGCTGAAGATTCAGGTGTGCAGATTCCTTCCCGGGGTGAAAGATAAACAGTTTTCCGTCTGCGCTCATCTCCACGTCCACCTCGATCACGTCTGCCCCCTGCTTGAGAGCAATCTCATAGCTGGCCATTGTGTTACAGGGAATGTTGCCGCCGAAGGTGCCCCGGTGGGCAGCGATCAGTATTTTTTCCGCGGCTGATGCCATAATATCAAATTTCAGTCCTCATTCCGCTCCTTCTCTTTTTCCATAGTCTGCCTTTTTGACGTTTCCTTTTTCTATGCTTACGTTTTTCCGTACCTTCCCTTTGCCATCGGTTACGCTTTCCGCATCTTCCTTTCGGGCCATATCTTCCTATAGGTAATAGGCCACTGCAGCCAGCCTCTTTGCGGATTCCTTCAGGGATCTCAGATAGGCATATTCCTCACGTCTGTGGATCTTTCCTCCCTCTGTGCCGAATGAATCCAGACATGGCAGACCACGGCTTGTCATGTCAGCCGCATCGGAGCCCCCATTGCTGTGACTTCCCGTCATCTGGGGCAGGCCTACCTTGGCATATATCCGATTGATCGCGTCCAACAGTGCCTCGTTCCTCTCGTTTCTCTCCATCGGCTGTCGACGGCTCTTTAACGTAACCTCACAGGAAGCCCCCTCCACAAACGATCTCCCGGCGACTTCCTCCACCAACCGGTCAGCCTCCGCCATCTGCTGATGGTTCATGTATCGAACGTCCGCCGTAAACACACAGCACCCTGGCACCGTATTTTCCGCAGTTCCGCCCTGAATCAATCCGCAGTTACAGGTAATTCCATGTTCGTCCTTCAGCTTTTCCAGCTCAATAATCTTGTACGCAGCCTCCCGAACAGCGCTGGCCCCTTCATAGCAGCTCAACGCGTGGGTTACCTTCCCTTTTACTTCAAATTCGTATCGGCTGATCCCTTTCCGGCTGATGGTTATGTGGTTATCCTTGTGGGGCTCGCAATTTAGAAACGCCGCACAGTTTTCTGCCTGGGCAAACATATAGTTGACCGTTTCCTTGTTGCTGGTGCGGCTGCTGACCTCCTCATCACTTTGCAGGATCAGTTTTACCGGGCGAGCGGTAAACCCGCAGTCTTCCAGCGCTGCCATGGCGTAAAAGCCTGCCACTACACCACCTTTGCAGTCTGTTACCCCCGGGCCGTAAATCTTTTCCTCGTCCCAGGTCACGACCTCATCGCCGAATAAGCCCAGCGGATGCACCGTATCCATATGACCGGAGAATACGATCGGACGATCCTCCGCCTCCGGATTCATGGTAATGCAGACACAGTCACCGGACACCGACTGCTTCTGTACTTCAACCTTCCAGCCACGCTCTCCGGCCTTCTTCACGAAATATGCCCCAACCCGGTCTACTCCCTCTTTATATTCACTGGGGCTTTCTATTTTACACACATCGATCCAGAACCGGAGGTACTCCTTTTCCAGTTCATCCAATCTCGCAAAGAGAGCGGCGCATTTATCCGATTTCATAGACAATGGTTCCTTTCAGCCTCACGTCCCCGGCGGAAGATCCGACATAGACCGCAAAGTCGCCGGGTTCCAGTTTCCAATCCTTTGTCTCCTCATCATAGAAGGAAAGATCCAGAGCAGATATGGGCAGACTGATCTGCGCCGTCTCTCCCGGTCTTAGCTCTACCTTTTTGAAATTTCTAAGCTCCTTCGGCGGACGCTTCACACTGCACACCGGGTCCCCGATATATACCTGTGCGGTCTCCATGGCCGTGACAGCGCCGGTATTGGTAACCTTAAAGCTGACAGTCAACCCATCTCCCGAGTCATTTCCCGATTCATTTTCCGCTCTGGATATTTCCAGATCCGAATAATCAAAACGGCTATAGGAAAGACCATGGCCAAAGGGGAACAGCGGCTCAATCTGATCATGATCATATGCACGGTATCCCACCAGAATATCTTCATTGTATCTGCAATTCGTCTTCTGATATTCCCCGTATCTGGCAACGGGAGTATCCGCATATGCCTTCGGCAGGGTAAACGGCAGCTTGCCGCTGGGACAGATATCACCGGTCAGAATATCGCTGAGCACATGTCCTGCCTCCATTCCGGCATACCATGTCCAGACAACTGCCTTCGCCTCGTCAATCCAGGGCATGGTAACCGGCGAACCGGCAGTCAGCACGATAACCGTATTGGGATTCGCCTTTAACAGTTTGGGGATCAATACATCCTGTTCCGAAGGAAGCTGCATGGATTTTTTGTCGAAGGACTCTGTATCGTAGCTGTGATCCAAGCCACCACAATAAATGACATAATCTGCCGCTTTCGCTTTTTCCAGCAGCTCTGCCTCAGAGGATGATTTTTCATAATCCATGGGCGTGATCCAGCCAAATTGGAAGTTCACCCTCTCCTTCACTCGACTCAGTTTAATTTCAATATCAACTCTATCCCCTTGCTCATAATCAAATGCACAGGTGATCTCCTGCTCCCGCCCATTGGCCTGCAGCTTCACATGCTCCTCGCCGCAGATTTTTACAACTGCATCACCATTTGTATAGAAGCGGAAGGAATAGCAGCCGGACTCGGGGATTTCCGCGGAAACAACGATGTCGTATGCATCCGCTTCGCCCTCCAAAATATCACCATTCTCCAGGAAGCTGACTGTCTCTGTCACACTTCCGTCCGCCTGTCTGGTATAAACCACATGCTTGTACGCACGACAGCCTGCCACCTGATCGATAATATTCAGCATCGGTACAGGGATAGGCTGATAGGAGAGACCGACACTTCCGCTCTCATACTGAATCTCACAGACTTCGGAAAGTCTGTCCCGGATTCCCTGAAGTGGCGTGACCTCATAATAGGTCATGATGCCGCTGCTGTTGCCTCCTGCCGCGTGCTTCTCATCTGCATTCGGTCCCACTACCAACAGTTTCTTCAGCTTCGCCTTGTCAAGAGGGAGAAGATTCTCCTCATTTTTCAGCAGAACCATCGCCTCAGCGGCCACGTCGTAGGTCACCTGCTGATGAGCTTTCGTGTTAAATTCACCGTTCTTTCTGTCCGGGCTGAATTTATTTACGCGGAACATCAGTCTCAATATCCTGCGTACCTTATCATCCAAAAGCTCCCGCACTTCGGCACTTTCCTTTGCCCGTTCCAGAAAAGCATCCCCCAGATAATACTCATTATAGGGTGCCTTTGTTCCCATCTCGATATCCAGACCGTTATGTATACTCTCCTCCGTATCGTGAGCTCCGCCCCAGTCTGTCAGGTACACGCCGTCAAATCCCCAGTCTCCCTTCAACACCTGGTTTACCAGAAAATCATTGTGACAGCAGAACTGTCCCTGATATCTGCTGAAGGAGCCCATAACAGACCAGGCTTCACCCTCAATGATTGCACTGTAAAAGCCTTTTAAATAGATCTCATACAGCGCCCGGTCACTGACCTCCACATTCACATTAAACCGGTCAAGCTCCTGATTATTCAGCACATAATGCTTCACACAGGCAGCCACATCCTGAGTCTGAATCCCCTTGACCAGATCCGGTGCCATTTTAGAAATAAGGCAGGGATCCTCGCTCATGTACTCAAAATTTCTGCCGCAAAGCGGTGTGCGGATGATATTCACGCCGGGGCCAAGGATAATATCCTTTCCGCGGTATCTGGCCTCGCTGCCCAGGACCTCGCCGTAGGGTCTGCCCAATTCCGGATTCCACGTGGCCGCAAGGGCTGTTCCTGTGGGCAGATAGGTGCAGGCATCCTCAGGGCGGTTCATACAGGTCCAGCTGTGCTTCTCCACCTCCGGGCGCACTCCGTGAGGGCCGTCAGACATGATCAGCTCATCAATTCCCAGCCTTTCCACCGCCGCGATGCCGAATTTGGATGCGGCATGACACATGGAAACCTTCTCCTCCAAGGTCATCGCGCTCAACAATTCTTCAATTTTGTTCTCTGTAGCTTTATTCAATTTGATTATTCCTCCGTGTTCCTTCCCCGTCTATTCCTGCCTTTTCTTTCTTCCTTGCGGCCTCTTCATCCCACCGGATTCTGCTCTGTCTTCACCTTTATGTACTCCGTCAGCTTGTCCGGGAAATTCACGGTCATGCCGTCCGCCATGGAATCATACACATTGCGCATCAATTCCTCATTGTCCAGTCCCCAGGCGCGCACATTGAAGCCCTCCCGGTGCCACTTCGCCACCTTCTCCGCTGTCACCTCCGCAGAGTGAGGACAAACCTCCTCCGCGCCCATGGCCTTCAATTCCTCTATGGTCTCATCCGTCACACCGTTTTTCAGCAGACCGATCCGTAATTCCGGCGCATACTCTTTGATTGCCCGGATACACTCAATTTTGAATGAAGTCACCACCGTTTTATGTACAATGTCATATTTTCTGATCATGTCTGCGATCTGCGGCTCGATCCCCGCCTGCTTGATCTCGATGGCAAAGGTGATATCCCGCCAGCCAAACTGTTTCAGAAAATCCTCGAACACCACGATTTTGTCCCTCTGCCCGTTCTTTTCAAAGGTAAACTGCCTTAACTCCTCCAGCGTGTAGTCCTGCACACCGCCCTCCGCCCCGGTCAGGCGGGTGATGGTCTTATCATGGAAAAGCACGAGAACGCCGTCCTTTGTCATCTGAACATCCGTCTCAATACCGTTTGCCTCCATGTACATACCGGTATAAAAGGCCAAAAGGGTATTTTCCGGCGTGTACTGACTGGCTCCCCGGTGGGCGTAATTCACAAACATATCCCTGCTGTCCTGCAGGATCACCTGTTCCAGTTTCGCCTCGCACTTCTCCAGAAAGATAAGCCATTCCGCGTCATCGATGAATGGATTCTCCTCGGAAGTCAGCATCCGCTCATACTTTTCTTTTGTGTGATTATTCCAGGTATGATTTCCCAGAAAAACATCCACATGTTCCTTCTTTAATCTGTCTACTGATTTAAAGAACAGCCCTCGGTTTAACCAGGAACAGCCTCTCCGGTTCAGATAAGCTTTCTTTAACTGGTTGGTCCCGGCACCGCCAAACATCCCGGCGCGGTAGGTCCGGCCGTTTTCTGTCACATCAAGGAAGAAGGAGTAGGTCCCCTCCGTATGCCCCGGCGTGGCGAGGCACAAAATATCCGTGTTGCCCAGACTGATCACCTGCCCGTCCTGATAGAAGTGGTCCGGCATCCAGCCGGATATGTACTTTACATCCTCCTGTGCCAGAAAGGTCTCGGCGCCGGTCAGCTCCAGGAGTCTGGGCGTGCCATCCGTATGATCTCCATGGCCGTGGGAGTGCAGGATGTATTTCACCTCTCTGAGATCAAATCCCAGCTCGGTCACCGACTCCGCGATCACCCCGGCAGTTTCCGCGTAGCCCGTATCCAATAAAATCAGTCCTTCGCCGGTGTCAATCAAGTGTGACGACGCTTTCTCCGTTCCCACAAAATACACGTTTCCGATCACTCTAAATGGCTTCATATCTCCCAACATTTCCCTCGAATCCTCCCTTAAAATCCTTTTTCGAGATATCTCTTTTAAATTTTCTATAAAAGCATTCTTTATTCTGTCTCTTCCTCTGTATCCCTGCTCCCGCCGCCGGAATTTCTGTACTCCACCGGCGTCATGCCATAATACTGCTTGAATTTCCGGATAAAGCTGGCGGGCTGGCTGTAGCCCGTCATGGAGGCAATTTTCTGAACACTGTAATCCGTCGTGAGCAGCAGTTCCCCGGCATATCCAAACTTTTTCTCCGTGACATAATCGGAGATCGTCCGGTTTGTCTGCGCCTTGAAACGATGACTCAGGTTAGAGATGGACATATTAAAATAGTCTGAAATCATGCTCACGCTCAGGTCACAGGAATGACTGTTCTCATCAATAAATGCCAACACCCGCGTGATAATATTATCTTCCTTCTTCGCATCTTTTCCTGCATCGCTCGTGGTCCCCGCATTTCGCACAGATGTTTCCGTCTGACCCCTGACGTTCTCGTTCGCATTGCACTGACGGTAGCTCTCGATATAGCTTCGAAACTGATCCCGAATGCGGAGAATCATCTGTATCACATCAAGATTAGTCTGCATCTCCAGAAGGTCAACCTCGAGAACATTTGAATCGATGTCAAGATCCAGCTTGGCCTGCGCACCGTAATAGATATTCAGGACATCATAGTACAGCGACACACTGATAAACCGATTTTCGCTCTGCTTTTGCAGGATTTCCACCAGTCTCTCTGTGACAGCCGATGCCTTGTCCATATCCGTTTCCACCAATGCCGTATACAGTGTATTTAATTCCGCACTGGGATAGTGGAATTTGCCGATATCCTTACGGGTCGCCGGCTGGTAATAAATCACCCGCTTGGCACCGTCTCTATGTTCCTTGGCCGCCTTACTGTGCTCTTTATTCTGTCTGCTGGAAAGTGCCTGTGTATAGGACAGATGGATTTTTCCCCATTCCTCGTATTTCCCACCCACATAGACAGAAATTTTCTTATTTACACTCCGGTCAATCTCATCGACTATCTGCAGCAATTTATTCTTCAGTTCCTTTTCCGAAGCCCTGGTCATTCCCGCAATAATGATTGACGCATCGGCGCTGGAGGTTTCAATCACCCTCAGTTCAAACCCTTCCTCCCGAAACATGTCCAGATAAACACCCAGTTTGTTGATGCTCACCTCCTGCGCCTCGTCAGAAACCGCTATGAGCACCCGGTAAACCTCGGCGTGCAAAAAAAGCCCGGCATCCTTCATCCGTTTCCGGAAATTTTCCGTCTCACAATCCTTGCCATAGATCAGCTGAAGCAGCAGATGGTTTTTCTTCTGCCTGGTCTCCGTGATGATGACCTGTTCTTCCATGGACTTCATGGCAAACTGCAGGGCCTCCAGCCCCATGATGTTTTCCGGCATGTCAGGAATCTTCTTTCTCCAGTCCCGCTGCAGCTTTCTGATCGGATGCTCGTTAAACGTGGTCAACAGCAGAATCAGAATACCTCCGGCCAGCAGAACTGCGATAATCACCGTAAAGAAATAATTCTGCCAGGCATTGACCTCCGCAAACAGATAGTCCTCGTCGATGTATCTGGTCAGGGTAAAGCTTCCGTTTGAAGCCGACACTGTTATCTCACAATACCCTTCCTCATCGCCGTCAAACTCCGGCGTGTCCGGGCTCTCCCCCGACACGAAGGGATATAACCGTTTCCCCTCCCGGTCCTGCAGCACAGTGACGGACTGTTCCGCATTGATGATCGCATCCAACTGCTCCACAGAAATCAGAAACAGCCAGCATTCCCGCTTCCATGTCCTGCTGATATACATCAATGTGGGTTCACTGCCCTCCTTTGTGGCATTCATCCGCTCCCAGACCGTCCAGCCCACATTTTCGGGATTATTCAGCTGTTCCAGCAGGTATTCTTTGTTGGCCATATACATATGGCTTGACGCATAGTATTTCAATTCATAGGTCCCGTTTATCACATAAATCGTATCCGGAGTCAGCGAGTTATAATAACTGATGCTCTCAAGAATGGGCTGGGCAATCATCTCCGCGCTGATAATATTCGTTATCTGCTCTGCGCTGTAATCCTTCAGCAGGACAGTCTCGGATATACTTTCCGCCATCAGATTATACGCCACAAAGCTCTCCAGACCTTCTGTCGTTCGCTCCAGCTCCATCACGGAAGCCTCCAGAGAGTTTTGTGCCAGATTCAACACCTTTTCGCGATATATCTCCCGGTAATTCTGCAGGAAGATAAAGGCAAAGCAAATGACCGGCAGCAATAAAACAATCAAAAAGCTGAGGATAAAACGTTTATAAATTTTGCTTACACGAATTTTGTTGCTGCCGTTACACATAATGCTCTCCTTTACTTCTTCATCATTTTGCACTACCGATCGCGCGATTTATCCCACCGATTTATCACTTTCTCTTAAATAGAATATCATTTTTTGCAATTAGAGTAAATGCCCACTTTTTGACTTCCTCCCCGCAGAACCCTTCTTTTGGGCGGTCTTTTTCGCTTGTCTTTTTGCGTTTTTCAGAATCATTCAAATTTTGTATATCGAAACAGTCAGGCTCAGGATCAGATGTTCCGCTCCTGTTGATAGGCATCAGTAAAGCCCCGGCGCATTCCACAAGCTCCGGGGCTCCGCTATCGGATTTCAATCGTATCCGCAGATGATTATCTCGGTTTTATCTCATTCTCATTTACGCATTATACGTTCCTGCTGCAGTATCTCCTCCGTGCCCCGTCCAGTTGGTATGAAAGAACTGTCCCCGGGGCTGATCGATGCGCTCATAGGTGTGGGCGCCGAAATAGTCCCTCTGGGCCTGAAGCAGATTTGCCGGCAGGCAGGCTGTGGTATATCCGTCAAAATAGCTCAGCGCACTGGAGAATGCGGGCATCGGAATGCCGGACTTGACCGCCCATGCGACCACCTCTCTCCACGCGGGAACCAGTGACCGGATGGTCTCGCTGAAATAATCGTCCAGGAGAAGATTTTCCAGGGCGGGATTTTTGTCGTAGGCTTCCTTGATTTTTCCCAGGAACACACTGCGGATGATACAGCCGCCTCTCCACATCAGGGCAATGCCGCCATAGTTCAGATTCCAGCCGTAGGTCTTCGCCGCAGAACGCATCAATGCGTAGCCCTGTGCGTAGGAAATGATCTTGCTGGCGTACAGCGCCCTGCGGATGCACTCGATAAACTCGGCCTTATCCCCCTCAAACACGGGACTCTCTCTGGGGAATACCTGCGAAGCCTTCACCCGCTCATCCTTCATGGCGGACAGACAACGGGAGTATACAGACTCGCCAATCAGCGTCAGCGGGATACCCTCGTCCAGCGACGCGATGGCCGTCCACTTTCCGGTGCCCTTTTGTCCGGCAGTGTCCAAAATATGGTCCACGGTGATCTCACCGTTTTCGTCTCTATAGCCCAGAATATCGCGGGTGATCTCAACGAGATAGCTGTCCAGCTCGGTCTGATTCCACGCGGCGAACACCCGGTGCATCTCCTCCGCACTCATGCCCAGACCATCTCTCATCAGCTGATATGCCTCACAGATCAGCTGCATATCGCCGTACTCGATGCCGTTATGTACCATCTTCACAAAGTGGCCGGCACCGTTCTCTCCGACCCAGTCACAGCAGGCTTCGTCGCCCACCTTCGCACAGACCGCCTGGAAAATCGGCTTCACCTGGGGCCATGCCGCCACAGAGCCGCCGGGCATCAGGGACGGCCCCTTCAGCGCACCCTCCTCGCCGCCGGAGACACCACAGCCCACATACAGAAGGCCCTTGCTCTCCACATACGCGGTGCGCCGGATCGTGTCGGGGAAGTGGCTATTCCCGCCGTCGATCAGAATATCACCCTCATCCAGAAGGGGAATCAGCTGCTCGATCAGCGAATCCACCGCCTGTCCAGCCTTGACCATCATCATGACCTTGCGGGGTCTCTCCAGATTTGCCACCAGCTCGTCCAGCGAGTAGGTGCCGATGATATGTTTGCCTGCCGCCCGTCCCTCGACGAACCGCTTCACCTTCTCTATGGTGCGGTTGTAGACCGCCACGGTAAAGCCCTTGGACTCCATGTTCATGACCAGGTTTTCACCCATGACCGCCAGACCGACCAGACCGATATCCGCTTTTTTCATATTCCGACCTCCTTGTGATATATATAACCTTAGTATACCACTCTACAGCAGATTTGGACATCCCGGTTTCAATAATTCCGAAAAAATAGCGGCAGCCTAAAAACAGACCACCGCCATCGATACAATATTATTCTATGCCTCTACCAGCAAAGCTTCGATCTTCGCCCTCAGCGCCCCGATCTCCCTGTCTGCCTCCTTCTCCAGGTTGTACAGCTTATCAATGGCTGTACGAATCTGGCACCTCACCCCATACACTGAATCCCGGGATTCGCGGATCTGACCGCCTATGGTCCAGTCGACAAACAATCCATCGAAAAAGTAATCGGCAAATCGCAGGAAACCTTCGATATTGACCTGCATATTTGCATGGACATTGATATCTGCCAGCTCCGATTTAAACGTGCAGAGCTTACCCTGCAGGTATTCGATCATGTCCTGTGCGTCATCCAGATGGCTGTGCTTGGCCATGTGAGTGATGACGCCACCGCCGCCAATCATATCGAAGGTATTCCAGCTGTTCGCCTCGTCCAGCTCCTTCAGAACACTGTCAGCGACTCCCTGCGCACTATGTCCGGCAGCCAGTGCCTCTTTGATCTCGACCTTCTGGCTCTCCAAAAACGCAATCTTTTCCTCAAGCTTCAGGATCTCCTCGCCGGCTGGAGTACCTGCGCGCTTTACTTCGGTGCGCTTTTTCTCCAACGCAGCGGAATAAGCCTGTTCACAACCGTGAAACTCTCTGATCTGCGCCTGAAGCTCCCATATACGGCTATCCACCGCGGCCAGCTGCCGTTCAGCCGCCTCCAGTTTAACCTTCGCCGCCGCCACCTGCTGATACTCCGCGTCCAGCATTTCGTCCATCTTTCCAACAATCCGGAAGAAATAGTTTGCCAGACTTCTGCCCTCCAGCTTATCCACGTCCTCCTGCTCGCTGCTGAGTTCGGCCTTGAACTCAAGCACTTTCTGGTCAAAGATGCGGCGCTGATTATTCAATTCCTTTAGCTTTGCTTCCAACTGTTTTTTCTGCGCAACCTTCTGCTGAAGCTGCAGCAGATTATCATCATAATTCGTCACGTCACCCTCCCATACTGCATGAAACGAATGTATTAAACCGTTTCGCTAAAGCCTGCTGCAAAACCCGCTTCCTCTGTCTTACCCACATACCAGGTCCCCGAAATCTCCCGGTAAAATGCTGCGGTAGCAGCCTCCGTATAAGGGTTCAGCCACAGGTTTCCGATTCCCAGTGTCAGGGCACTGAGGATTGCCCATCCGATAAAACTGAACTGAAGGCAGAACAGGCGCCAGCGATTGCCGTACATCATCTCTTTCGAGAGCTGGATTGCCTCACTCGCTGTCAACTCCGGGCGCTCGGCCAGAATGTATTTAGTCATCGCGTAACTGTAACTGGCAACGATACCGGGAATAATCAACAACAGCGACCAAAGAAAAATGTACACACTCTGCAGCAATTTTGCCACAGCAGTAGTCTTCCAGCGGGAGAAATACCCAAACACCACTCCCATATCCGGGTTTTTCTGTTGATCCACCGGATCCACCAGTTCCAGATTAAACCTGGAATATCCGACCTCAATCACACTTCCGAGAATAAAATACAGCGCACCCACAATTAATCCAATCACAACAATGAGTGAAACCACTCCGATCAACACACCGCTAAGCACAGGAAAGTATGTAAAATGTGCTGTCTCTGCAGTGGTGAATATCTGCTGACCGCCAACCGCAACCCCAATGTTTCTGCCGGAATCACTGATTTTCAACTCCAGCTCCGGTCCGATCGAGGCCGCACCGCCCAGCAGCGTGGCGATCACTCCGGTGATCACCGCAAGCCCCCATCTGCCGCGCAGGGCATCCCGTGCAATTTTCCTGAAATCATATGCATACATCATAATAATCCCCCTCTCATTTGGCCAACACATTTACCTCAGTTACTGGATATGGTCACACTGCCGCCTGAATTTGACTCCGTCACACAGTCGATGGTCAGCACCACCGCCAGCGCCACAATCTCGTCGGCGGGATCTGCAATATCCAGCTCGTAGCTATCACCCCAGGTCATCCACTCCTTACTGATGGAAACAATCGGCTGACCGCCCTGAGTGATCTGATATTCATGGGCCATAAAACTGCCGTCGATCTCCCAGCCAAGCCCCTCGATCCTGTACTTGGGGAAGAAGAAGGTAAACTCCTTCTTAATCTCCGCCACCTGCTCATCGCCGCAGAACACATAGTATCTGGGCATCCAGCTCCAGACCTCCTGCTTGATGAACGCCACCTCACGGCCCGTCATGTCATAAACATGAAGTTTTTTGCCCCAGGAGAAAACCTCCCCCTCGACCACATACTTATCAAAGCCGTTTTCGTCCTTCACGGTAAATTTATCGCCCCAAGAAAATACCTTTTGTTTTATGTAGAGTCTCATCTCTTTTCCCCCTCTTTCATCCCAAGTGAGTAATTTGGGTTTATATCCTGTTGACATGGTTTCCGAAGTGTCGGCCGTCAGCCCTCTATTTCCGACAGACAGCAACTCACACGCAACTCCTGAGAATGCCAAGCGCCGCCGCAATCAGCACCACCGGCAGAAGCAAAACAAACCCTCCGGCAAACAGCAGGCATACGATCAGGATCGGCAGCGCCACCACCGAGAGAACGACCGCAATCACCTTGGCAGCTCCCCATGCCACCTTGAATGCAAGCCCGATCGCCTTAAAAAACAACCAGCAAAACAAAAGCAAAACAACTATCTCAAACATTCACAACCCCTCCATCTTTGGATCTTCCCATTTTTTTATTAACCTTCACCTGCACCCCCAGCTTCTTTGCGTATTCCGGATTTTTCTCCTGTTTTTCCAGAAGTCTGAGTGCAAGCATCCGCTCTCTCGCTGTCATGATTCAGCACCCCCCTTATCCAGCCGAATCCATCCTGCATCCGACAAGCCATTTTGGTTATGTGCCCATTTTATCATATGTGCAGCAATGAATAAAGGAACAAATCAGCAAAATAGCGGCTCTATTTCCTCCAGAACAGAAAAATAAGTACTTATCAAAATAGCGCCGTAAACCTTCCTCCCACCCGGCTATCCTACAGCATAACCATCAAAATACTAATCATAAATACCATACTGCAGATAATCGACATCGAATTCACCGCTGCTGAAAGACCGGCATCCCCGCCCATCTCCTCCGTGAAGGCCGGAACAGACGAACTGATCGGGCTGAACGCGAGCACCATCAGCGCCGTGCGCACCTCCTGGTCCAGCGGCAGGTGGTAAAAGACGGTCGCAAGCACCAGAGCCACACCGTAGCGAGCCGCCAACAGTCGGACGATCATGCCGATCTGACTCTTTTCTCCGGAGAATTTGAACCCCACACCCAGCATGAGCATGGCAATAAATGCATTTGCTCCACCGACTATATCTGCCAACTGAATCACCGCTCCCGGCAAGGTGATCCCCAGCATTCCCAGTGTCATCATGGTAATGCAGGTCAAAAACGCCACCGACCGTGACAGTGCCTTCAGCACACGCTTAATCGAAAATTTGCCGGTTCCCCTGATGCTGGAAGCGACGCCAAACGCCCCGCCCAGACAGACAAACGCATTTCCTGCATCAAACAGACTGGCCGTGATCACCCCGGCCGGTCCGAGAAAGCTCTGCAAAAACGGAAGAGTAAAATTGCCGATATTATAGCCCGGCAGATTCAACACGCCAAAAGCCCTGTCCTCCCGTTCTTTTCTCATATTAACCGTATAGCCCAAAATCATGTACAAAATGCCGGCACCCAGCGCCATAAGGGAAAAAGAAAGCATGGACGGGTCCAGCTGTTTCCCCGAAAAATTGGAAACAAAGGCCGCCGGCAATGTAATCTTCAATGTAATTTTGGACAGTACGGTAAAATCTCCCTCTTTAAAGAAATTAACCCTGCGCAGCACATAGCCTGCGACAATAATCATAATGAAACACCCTGCACGGGTCAGAACATCCAGCATAATGCTCCTCCTTTTGTTCAAGAATGAAACACCCTACATATGCTTGTTCCACAGACGGCTGCTGGCAGCACACAGTACTGTCCCCAGCACTGCGATGATAAACCAAATAAACGCGGTCACTTTCCATCCTGCACTTTCGGATATCAGTGCAATGCCATATGTAGAAATAGCACTGCCCACGTATGTACAGGAATTCAACGCTCCTTTTCCACAGTTTACCACAAGACTTCCGGTCGTGCAATCGGATTCGATGTTGTCCTCAACCCCAAAGACTCTTATGATTGTTCAGATTCCACCGTCTCCACCCATGAGTGCATTCCTCTCGACTCCAGCCTGTTCACTGAGATGGACCGGCTGAATTACTCACCTCAAAAAGGGCGATCTACTACAACGACCGCCACTCCTCCAGTATTCACAAGTATGATATTGATGAGCACCGGACGACCTACACATCCAACTATCTGCATCCGCACATTTTAATTTATGGATGTGATTTCAGCGGATGTACCGGTGAACGGAAAGGGATTCCGTGGTATATGGTGAAAGCAGCGCCACATAACATTTTGACCGATAAAAACAGATAGTATTAGGGGCTGAAGTGACCACTCCAGCCCCTACATCTTCTGGCAACAATTATTCTATCACAAATCCAGGCTATTCTCCTTCAGCAGGAAATCGTATATGCTCATCGTTGTAATTCCATCCTCATCTCTGGTGATATTTACAACATCTTTTACAATGATAATCTTCTTAAAAGAGTCGTTTACATTCACAAGAGAAGCTTTCTCCTGAATACGCTTTTCTTCCGTCGGCAGACTGAACGCAGACTGGATATAGTACCTCTTGCTTCCGAGATTGGCAACAAAATCAATCTCCAGGTATTTCCTTTCCGCCGTACCTTCCTCATTGGTGATGCGCTTTTCTACAACACCTACATCCACCGTATATCCTCTGCTTCGGAGTTCATTATACACAATATTCTCCATCAAATGAGTTTCCTCGACCTGCCTGAATCCAAGTCTTGCATTTCTAAGTCCAACATCTTCAAAATAGTATTTTAACGGTGTCCCGATGTATTTTCTACCTTTTACATCATACCGATTAGCTTTATTGATAATAAACGCATCTTCCAGATGCTCTATATACTGCTTAATCGTGTTAAAACTGATTGCAGACTGAATGACCGTTTTGAATGTGGCTTCAATCTTCGATGGATTCGTAAGCGAACCTATGGCTGATGCCAAAATATTGATCAAATCCTCCAGTTCTTGTGTTTTCTCGACATTATATCTCTCAATAATATCTTTCAGATATGTCTCCTTAAACAAATTGGTCAGATAATTTACCTTCTGTTCCTCGTTTTTCATTGTCATCGTAAGCGGAAGTCCGCCATAAATAACATACTCTGCCCATCCGCGATACATATCACCATCATAGGCTTCCATAAACTCCTTAAAGGTCAGCGGATAGATATGAATCTCGTCGCCCCTTCCCCGAAATTCTGTAATTACATCTTTTGACAAAAATTTAGAGTTACTTCCCGTTACATATACATCCGCATTTCTAATATGAAGCAATGAATTCAGGACATCCTCAAACTCCTGAAGCATTTGAACCTCATCTAATATGATATAATACTGATCATCGTCCACAATCAAAGATTCAATGTATTCCAATATTACATCTGGATCACGATATTTTTTGTTCTTTCTCTGATCCAATTCAATCATAATCATGTGCGATTCGGAAACACCTTGTTCAAGCAGATAATTTTTGAAGATATGAAAAAGAAGATAAGATTTTCCGCATCTTCTGATCCCCGTCACAACTTTAATCATACCATTATTCATTCGATCAATTAAATCGTTCAGATACTTATCACGCTTAATTTCCATACTCAGCCCTCCATTACCCGATATATTTCTCCGACCGCTTTCATCAATTAAAGCATCATTGAAATTTATTGACATATATGCCACTTTTTTTCAATCAAATTGTACCGCAGATCAAATTAAAATGCAAGTCTCTGCTGCTCATACTCCATCCGTTTTCTCAACTGCCCCGGCTTTTTCTTCAAAAATGTTCCCAGCCTGCTGTCATCACACAGCCAGCCTTCCACCTCATCCTGCTCCAGGATCAACCTGCCGCACACCTATCACAACCTCCGTCAGATAATTCTCACCTTTTCTTTCTCCACGTCAATGCCTATGGTCACACCAGATCTGCGCTCCTTGTCCAACCCGCCGCTCATATGCGTGATGCTGCTTTGCAGAAAAGATGCCCTCATAATGGAGTCTTCCCCGTATCGGCTCCGAATATCATCAATCGTCCGATTCAGTTTTTCCAACTGATCATGCCGCTCCAGATCAAACAGATTGTACTGATGGGCCGCCTCCGTCTGAACCTTTGACGTGCCAACGCCCAACTGTCTGATCGGTGTCGCCTTGTCCCAAAGCTCATCAAACACCTGGCAAGCAGCCCGATAAATCTCTTCTGTCACATCGGTCGGTGATAATAACTGCATCTGCTTTCCGGCATGAAAAAACTCAAAAGTCGTGTAATGGACACTCACCACACTGATCTTCACCTTATCCGCTCTCAGTCTGGCTCCCACCGTCTCGCACAGAGAAAGAAGCAGGTGCTTGGCATATTCCGTTGTCACAATATCCATTGGCGCGGTCAGACTGTTTCCATAGCCTTTGTTGGCCTCGTGGGTGAACATATAGGGCTGAAGGTCTTCGCCTCTGGCATACCCCTGAATAATCTGCCCCAGCAGTTTCAAATGCGTCTTAATCACCCACTCATCCGCATTCGCCAACTCGCCAATGGTCTTAATCCCCAATGAGAACAGTTTCTTCGTTGTAGCCCTACCCACAAAAAACAATTCGGACACCGGCAACGGCCACATCTTCCTCGGAATCTCCTCCGGGAACAAGGTGTGTACCTTGTCCGGCTTAGAAAAATCCCCAGCCATCTTTGCAAGAAGAAAGTTTGTAGAGATTCCCACATTGACCGTAAACCCCAACTGATCCTTGATTTCTTCCTTCAGGTCATAGGCAAACTTCACCATCTGCCCACGCCCATACAGACTCTCATACCCTTCAAAGACCACCCATGCCTCGTCTATACTGTACTGGATCACCTGATCACTGTACTTCTTCAAAATATTAATCATTGCTCTGGAGGCTGTCACATACAGACCGTAATCCGGTGGGACGATCACGAGGTTCGGACACTTCTGTTTCGCCGTCATGATCGCCTCGCCGGTCTGAATCCCATACTTTTTCGCCGAAACGCTTTTCGCCAGAACGATTCCATGCCGTTTCTCCTGATCATCGCCCACGATGCTGGGGATCGTCCTCAGATCAATCTGTTCTCCCAACACATTGACACGATAGGCTGCTGTCCAGCTTAAAAACGCACTGTTCGCATCGATATGAAACACATATACATCATCAGCCATCAGGACAGGAATTGGAAAATCCGCCACTGCTGGCTCTCGATCCGGTATCTGATTTCCAGCAGCCGCCTCTGCTCTCCAAAAATGGCAGAGCAAATAAACCGTTTTTCGCGGATACCGACCTTGTTGCTCTCATCGCGGGAGATCGTTTTCTCAATCATAATCTTCTCAATAAAATGATCCTCCGTTTCAAACTTGAACCAGATGGGTGTCAATCGACCGTCCCGATCAGTGATCGACATCATCTGAATCGGTATCTGGACAGGGTACAGGCTGTCAGATGTCTCGGATTTCGTTTCCAATTCCATTCACCTCCTCGTAGAACATTTGTTCGATATAATGATAGCAAATTTGGAGGAGGTTGTAATTATTCAACCCCCAACGCCTTATACACTGCATCCTCAGCACTACTGTAAAATACAAGGTTAAAGCATCCTATCAACTCCACCGGAACAGTTCCAATATCTGCCGCCAATATAATCGGCAATAGCACTTTTTTCGCACCACTGTCCAACGGCGACCTAACACATCTGCTGCACTGGATACAGAACCAATCTTATCGCTCTCAGCCAGTTTGTTTCTTCTATAGAGGAAACCATGGTCAGCTGTTACGATAAAACGAGAACAATTGGCGCTGGTAGTCAAGCGGCGGATCAATGCAGAGATTTCATCCACAGCTTCGGCGCAGGCGTTGAATACTTCGTTTTCCGTATTCAACTTGTCACCTCTGGCATCAATCTGGTTGTGATAGATATAAACCACATCCTGACGAGTGAAGATTCTGCGGAGATCTGCCACACTCAGATTCTTGATGTCATCATACTGAACGCATCTGCTGGCAGGTTTGTATTTCTGGAGAATTGCCTGACGCTGTTCCAGAGTATCGGTTTTCTGTCCGTCCACCAATACCGAATAGTCCTCGGTCAATTCCAGATTTCTATGAGGAAGCAATGTAGCCATACCATACTGCGTAATAGACGGCAAAGTGCTTGCCATCGTTTTCATTGTTGCGGTGCATTTCTCGTCAGCCTGCAATTTTTCAAGGAGGGTCACACCCACTTCGTATCGAAGTGCATCAGAGATAATAACAACCAACTGGTCTTTGGAATAGTTGGGTATCTGAATAAGATTTGTACGAATATGCCATTTGCTCACACCTCCTCTTTTTTCCACAAGGGCTTTTTCATCTCGACCGGCTTTTCTCTGAACTGCTCTATGTATTCATCAAATGCTTCAAGACTCACATACACGGAGCTTTGCAATTTATATACTGCTCCTGCAGCCCGTGCCATCTCAATAAACCGATTGCGACCTATACTGTACATTACCGACCCCTCTCCTACTCTTACAAGTTTCTTCTTCACATACTTTCCCGTCCCCGGAACCTTATATAGATGTTTCATATATTCCTCCAATTTTTTCTGACAAATCAATGTTATCTTCGGCAACTGATATAATGCTCCGGCAGCATTTGCGAATAATAGTAGTGTACTTTCTTCCATGCCAAAACTAGCTTTGGCTTCCTCAGTTCTGACATATCGCTTTGCAATTTGCTTGTCTCGCGGATGTCCTTTTACGGTCATGCTGTCTGCATTAATCATCTTCATACTCCTCACTGTATTCTGAAATTTTGAATCTCTCCAAATACCGATCCAGTATCTCTGTATTGACTAAAACCATCTGATTTATCTTATATACCGCTCCGGCCTCTTTCGCTATTTCCTGAAATTTCGACAAACCTATTGAGTATATTTCCGTCCCATCTTTATAGCGAATAAATTTTTTACTTCTCTCGCGCGCCTCCTGATAATTAAACTTCTCCTTTTTTCCTTGACTCATCGCAATTCTCCTTTCGCTTTTTGACAAAAAATAAAAAGGACACCTTCTAAATTCCTTTAGAAAATGTCCTCATTTTGCATCATATTATATCACGTTTAGCTTTTGACAAAAATCTGTACTCGTGCGTATTCACTCGCATTTGACTACTTTTTTTTGGTCATTTTTTTGTCAAACCCGCTTCCCAGAGCCCGAAACCCCTTGATTTATAAGGCTTTTTCAGTCTCGTGTCTTCATTGTCGGGAACAACAGCACATCTCTGATCGCCGGGCTGTTGGTCAACAGCATCACCAGTCGGTCGATACCGTATCCGATACCGCCTGTGGGAGGCATACCGATCTCCAGCGCGTTCAGGAAGTCCTCATCGGTGTGGTTCGCCTCATCATTTCCCTGTGCGAACTGCTTCTCCTGCTCTGCGAAACGCTCTCTCTGATCGATGGGGTCGTTCAGCTCGGAGTATGCGTTACACATCTCCCAACCGTTGATGAACAGCTCGAAACGCTCCACATAGCCTTCCTTGTCGGGCTTCTTCTTGGTCAGAGGGGAGATCTCGATGGGGTGATCCATGATGAATACGGGCTGGATCAGATTGTCCTCAACGAACTCCTCGAAGAACAGGTTCAGGATATCGCCCTTGGTGTGGCGCTTCTCGTAGTGAACGCCCTTCTCGTCAGCGATCTTCTTAGCCGCCTCGGTGTCTGCGATCTCGTCGAAGTCAACGCCGGAGTACTTCTTTACTGCCTCGATCATGGTCAGGCGCTCGAAGGGCTTGCCCAGATCGATCTCGTGCTCACCGTAGGTGATGGTGGTGGTGCCGCAAACCTTCTCTGCCAGATAGCGGAACATGCTCTCAGTCAGCTCCATCATGCCGTAGTAGTCGGTGTATGCCTGGTACAGCTCCATCAGGGTGAACTCGGGGTTGTGACGGGTGTCAACACCCTCGTTGCGGAATACGCGGCCGATCTCGTAAACGCGCTCAAGGCCGCCTACGATCAGACGCTTTAAGTAAAGCTCAAGGGAGATACGAAGCTTAACGTCCTCGTCCAGCGCATTGTAATGGGTGTTGAAGGGACGTGCAGCCGCGCCGCCTGCGTTGGACACCAGCATGGGGGTCTCAACCTCCATGAAGTCGCGTCCGTCCAGGAAGTTGCGGATCTCCTTGATGATCTTGGAACGCTTGATAAAGGTCTCCTTCACGTCTGCGTTCATGATCAGGTCAGTGTAGCGCTGACGGTAACGCAGGTCGGTGTTGGTCAGACCGTGGTACTTCTCGGGAAGGATCTGAAGGCTCTTGCTCAGCAGGATGATCTCATCTGCGTGAATGCTCATCTCTCCGGCCTTGGTGCGGAAAACCTTACCCTTCAGGCCGACGATGTCGCCGATATCCATCTTCTTGAATGCAGCGTAAGGCTCCTCGCCCACGCTGTCACGAGCTACGTAGCACTGGATGTTTCCGGGAAGGTCCTGAATGTTGCAGAAGGAAGCCTTTCCCATGACACGCTTGGACATCATACGGCCCGCGATGGAAACCTCGGTGCCCTCCAGCTCGTCGAAGTTATTCTTAATATCCATGCTATGATGGGTCACATCATACTTGGTGATCTGGAACGGATCCTTGCCCTCAGCCTGCAGATTTGCCAGCTTCTCGCGGCGAACCTTTAAGAGCTGGTTCAGATCCTGTACATTATTGTTCTTATTATTCTGCTCTGCCACTTTAATTCTCCAATCTGTCGTCTGTATTTGACGGCTTTTCCCGGATCATCGCAGCTCGCCCGGCAATCGTATCGTTATCCGGTGATACAATACCCGGAAAGTCCCTGTAACCTCTATCACGGCCAGCCGCTGCCATATCCGGCTCATCCTCTCACATCAGGATACGCGGTTGATATCCAGCACACGGTATGCGATGTCGCCTGCCTGAGTCTCGACGGTAACGGTCTCGCCCACACGACGGCCCAGCAGTGCCTTGCCCACGGGAGACTCGTTGGAGATGCGGTTCTGAAGGCTGTTCGCCTCGGTGGAACCAACGATGCGGAACTCCAGCTCCTCGTCAAACTCGATATCATAAACCTTAACCAGACAGCCTACGCTGATCTTGTCAAGCTCAACCTCATCCTCTATTACAACCTCTGCGTTGCGAAGCAGATTCTCCAGCTCCTCGATACGAAGCTCGATATCACGCTGCTCCTCCTTCGCTGCATCGTACTCAGCGTTCTCAGACAGGTCACCCTGCTCTCTCGCCTCTTTGATCTTCTGTGCAACTTCTTTTCTTCTGTATACTTTCAGATCAGAAAGCTCTTCCTCGTACTTTTTCAAGCCCGCATAGGTTAACACATTTTTCTTTTCAGCCATGTTTTCCTCCAAAAATTCCTTTCGTCACACAGTGAGACGCAAGTGTAATCATCAATCGTATAGCGCCGGCATACGCCGACGCTAATTACGCTCATAACATTCTATCCCAAAGTGTCTTTCTTGTCAACTGCCGAAACCCCGAAATTCCTATAAAAATCAAGGTTTTTCCATGAAATCCTGTCACTCTTAAATCGATATTCCGTAGCGTTCCAATACTTCCTCCAGCTGCTCCAGCCCCTCGATCTCATTGACCCGTCCGCGGAATGCGGCAGAGCCGGGAAGTCCCGCAGTATACCAGCCAATATGCTTGCGCATCTCCCGCATGGCAATGTATTCGCCCTTCTCCTCGATCAGAAGCTGTGCGTGGCGCAGGATCATCTCACGGATCTCCGGCCATTCAGGTCTCTTCGGAAGCTTGCCTGTCTCCTCGTAGATTTTCAGATCGCGGAACAGCCAGGGATTTCCCTGGGCCCCTCTGGCCACCATGATACCGTCGCAGCCGGTCTCCTCAAACATCCGCACACCGTCAGCACCGCACATGATATCACCGTTGCCGATGACCGGGATCGACACCGCCCGCTTCACCTTCGCGATGGTCCGCCAATCGGCCTTGCCGCTGTAGAACTGCTCTCTGGTTCTGCCGTGAACGGCAATCGCCGCAGCGCCATTATCCTCCAATATCTTTGCCAGCTCGGGCGCGGTCTCCTCATCAGCGCCAAAGCCCTTTCGTATCTTTACCGTCACCGGCTTGTGAAGCTTATCCACCATAGCGCGCACGATCTGTCCCGCCAGCTTGGGATCCCTCATCAGAGCGGAGCCCTCACGGTTGTTGACCACCTTCGGCACCGGACAGCCCATATTGATATCGATCAACACAAAGGGCCCGTCCTCCAGTCGCAGCGCCATATCCGCCATCAGCTCCGGCTCGGAGCCAAAAATCTGCACTGCCAGAAGGCCTTCGCGCCCATCCGTTTTCAACAGCGCATCGGTCCCTTTATTTCCGTAATAAATTGCTTTCGCGCTGACCATCTCCGTGTAGGCCATGGCACAGCCCTGCTCGTGACACAAAATGCGGAAAGGCAGATCCGTCACGCCCGCCATGGGGGCCAGGAAAATATTATCCGGGATGGTTACATTACCAATTTTTATCTCACTCACCGCTTTTACTCACTTTATCCTTACTGCTTTTATTCGCTACTCAAGTCTTGCGTTTTTACCCAACTATCTTCGCAGTGCCAATCATGGTGCACTCCATCTTTCTACGTTACCGTCTGTGAATCCACCAGGCACTGGAGGTGTCTTCGCGGCCGCGTTTTTCTGCGGCCGAAATCACGACACGCCGCAGATATCGCTATTAACAAAATCAACGTGTCTGTAGTGAAATGATTTTACCCCCTGCCTCTGCGGCGGGAGTGATTTCCCTACCCCATATAAAACGTCCGGTAAAACAGCTCCAGCGCCTCAAACAACTCCATATTGTCCATCCGCATCTTCTTTACCTTCAGCACACTTCCGATCTCATCAAACAGATAATCTCTCTCATCACTGTCCACCAGAAGCTCCAGCTCGCCGTCCTCATTGAACACCATGGTCAGCGCTCCGCCCACCTCCTCGGTGTAGGTGACGCAGAGGATCTGCAGCTCGTCCTTAATCCCGGAGGGCAGACGATCAAACTTTGGGTTAAAATAATATTTCTGTGTGTAGGAGTTTGCCCCGCACAAAACAGCATTCTCGTTCATCTTCATTTTCTCCACAACTTTATATTCTATGTAAAACGCTGACCATACCGTCAGTGTGCAAGGTAACAAATTTCCGCCACCCTAAACGCCGACCATTTCCACCTCATGTGTACCCGTACACGCCCCGGACCGACACCTCTCCCGAGTTCACCATCCGAAGCACTCCGGCCTCATCTCTCACCAACAGTTCTCCGCTGTCCGCAATGCCCTCAGCCGCACCGGCCCACTCGCCGGACGGTGCCAGCACCCGGACCGCACATCCCAGATTTGCCAGATGCGCTTCGTACTGCCCGCGCAGCCCGCTCATATCACCGGTCCGAAGATATATCCCGTAGTCCTCCTCGAAGCATTCCCAGATCCGGGCAATGATTTCCTCCCGGGAAAACATACCTGCCTCGGTTTCGGTACGCTCGTCCTGTCCGGTCTCTCCCGTCACTGACAGAACAGCCTCCCGTGCGGCCATCGCCAGCGACCACGCGTGTGGCAGTTCCTCAGGAAATTCGGTCTGATTTACATTGATCCCGATCCCCAGCACCACATAGCCAATGTGATCCGGCTCCAGACTCATCTCTGTCAGGATGCCGCAGACTTTTTTTCCATTCATCACCAGATCATTCGGCCATTTGATCATGGTTTCCAGCCCTGTCACCCTGCGGATCGCTTTGCACACGGACAGTGCCGCCACCAATGTGATCGCCGAAACCTTATCCGGCAAAAGCCGGGGCTTAAGCAGGAGCGTCATCCAGATCCCGGTCCCTGCCGGGGAAAACCACTCTCTGCCTCGACGGCCCTTGCCGCCGGTCTGGCAGTCTGCGATCACCAGTGTACCCTCCGGCACACCCTGCTCGCCCAGACGTTTCGCCATGGTGTTAGTGGAATCGATTTCCTCAAAAAACGCAATGGACCGACCGGCCCACTGCGTTCTCATGCACTTGCTGATCTCTTTGGTATCCATCCTTACCTCCAAAGAGTGTATGCACTGCCTGCCGCAAAGGCCAGCAGCGCGACACCTACAATAACCAGAAAAATACCGGCCTTCAGCTGGGGATTGCGCCGGAAGGTCCCTCCCAGACGCGGAATGCCGTTGATAAAGTTAAGCAGAGCGGCCAGCGCAAATACGAACGGAAACCAGATCATCCGGTTATCCAGATCCACGAATGCAAACACCGCTATCGCCACGGCAGCGCTTCCGATCACAATATGAGCCAGATCGATCATCAGCTGCCGCTTATGCGGGTTTCTTCCGGTTTTTCTGCTTTTTTTCATATCCCCCATCTGCCTGCTCCCACCTGCCGATCGGTTCTGTGCGGAACACAACCCGACCTGCCAATTTCTCAATCTGTCTCTTTATTTCTCGTCCTTCACTACCTCGCTCAGCGCAGACAGGCTGCCTGCCAGCCCCTGAATCTCGGAAGGAATGATAATCTTGGTCGCCTTGCCGTCTGCTGCCTTGGCAAACGCCTCAAGACTCTTTAACTGAAGCACTGCATTGTCCGCACCTGCTTCCTTGATCAGACGGATACCCTGTGCGTTAGCCTCCTGAACCTTCAGGATCGCCTGCGCCTGACCTTCCGCCTCGCGGATCATCGCCTCTTTCTTCGCCTCTGCGCGGAGGATCGCTGCCTCCTTCTCTGCCTGTGCGTCCAGAATAGCGGACTCTTTCTTACCCTCTGCTACCAGAATGGTGGACTTCTTCTCACCCTCTGCCTGCAGAATCTTCTCACGGCGCTCACGCTCAGCCTTCATCTGCTTCTCCATGGAATCCTGAATCTCTCTGGGCGGGATAATGTTTTTCAGCTCCACACGGTTAACCTTGATGCCCCAGGGATCGGTGGCCACATCAAGCAGCGCGCGCATATTGGTATTGATCAGCTCTCTGGAGGTCAGCGTCTGATCCAGCTCCAGCTCACCGATGATGTTACGGAGAGTGGTCGCGGTCAGATTCTCAATAGCCATCAGAGGATTCTCAACGCCGTAAGCGTAAAGCTTAGGGTCGGTAATCTGGAAAAATACTACCGTATCGATCTGCATCGTAACGTTATCCTTGGTGATAACGGGCTGAGGCTTAAAATCAATAACCTGCTCTTTTAAGTTTACTCTCTTTGCCACGCGGTCAATGATGGGTGTCTTAAAGTGAACACCTACGGACCAGGTCGCACGATAACCGCCCAGACGCTCCAGGACAACAGCCTGCGCCTGAGGCACGATCTTAATACAGGAAGCAAATAACCACAAAATCAAAAGAATCAATACAATCACCAAAAACCATGCTCCGAAACCTGCTGCTAAAACTGCATTCATTTTAACTCCTCCTTTTTCACCGGTGTCACAATCAGTTTCACACCTTCAATTCGCTCTACGACCACTTCTGTGTCCACGGGAATGATCTCCTCCGCCGCTGACGACCTGGCAGTCCAGTCCTGTCCGCTCACGCGCACACACCCTGCAGCATTCAGATTATCCACCTGCTCCGTCACCACTCCGACACGCCCTGCCATACTCTCATAGTTTGTCTTTACAGACTCCTGATTGATAAACCGCATCGCAAACGGTCTGGTAAAAAACAACAGTACCGCAGATACGACCACAAACAGGATGATCTCCAGCCACAGCGGAGCAGAGAACAGCGCCGCGATAAATGCGATCAACGCACCGCCGGCAAACCAGATGGTGGTCAGCCCCAGGGTAAGAATCTCCACAACAATACATGCGATCAAAACGATCAGCCAGAAAATCGCTTCCATATCTTTCCCCCCTCTATGTTTGGTATAACTATCATACTCTATTTTTGCAAAATTGACAAGGGGCTGTTGCTCTCGCCACAGCCCCTCTCATGGAAATTAATATTAAATTTTTGTTACAAAATGTCGGTTTCTGTCTGCACCGCGGAAATCACTTTTTATAGAAGATATTTCCGCCGACATTTACCCAAACACTGAACTGACTCACATCGGCCGTCTTCGCGGAACGGAAGAACAGATAATCTCCGATATTGTTCAAGCCGTCAAGCGCATCTCTGGCTGCCTCCAGACAGATTGCCGGGGGATTCGCCAGGAATTTATTCAGCGCACCGTCATTTACATACTGGAACTGTCCGGGAGCGTAGATCACGTCCTCCATACCCCGTCCCCAGTAGCCGTTTCTCATGCGGTTGATGACTACGTTTGCCACCGCCAGAGCTCCCTCGTAGGATTTCTCTCCGGCCTCATGACGGCAGAGGGCTGCCAACAGATAAACCTGCTCTTCGGTGGCGGAAGTCTTGCTTCTCAGAGACGCACCGTGCTTCTCCGCCTTCGCCTCCAGCTCCTGCTGACGCTCATAGGCCTTTACCTCCTCCAGCGTCATGGCATTCGCCAGACTGGCTCCGATGGTCACATATTTACCGCTGATGTATCCGGTTTTACCGGGCGTAAACTCAACCAGGTACCAACCGTTCTCCTCACCCAGAACGGGATAGGACTGACCCATCTTCACATAACCCATGAAGGTCGCATCCACATCTGCTTCCTGTCTCACACGAAGCACCTCGGTGGCTATGGTCACCACTGCATCAAAATTTGCCTTGACAAACTCATCTGCCGCGCGGCCAGTCACCGCAAAATCACTGCTGATCCAGCCGTCCACATTCCCTGATGAAATGTGATACCAGCCATTTTTCGACTCAATGATCGTACCCTTTGACTGGGGGTACATCCGCCCGATGGTGGCTGCATCTGTCGATGCGTCCGCTCTTACTCTCAGATAAGCTTCGTTGATAGTTACGACAGCAATACCATCGTATGCTGAGGGAATCAGCTCCTCCTCTATCTCTCCGGGAAGCGTCTCCGACACTTCCTCCCCATCGGCGGGAGTACTGTCCGCTTCCGGGGCGCTCTCTTCAGCGCGCTCCTCTTTCTGTTCAGCCTCAAGCTGAGACTCAACGATTTCCAGTATATTTATCCCTACCAGGACAGAATCCGGTGCCTGGCTTTCTTCCGTGGGATTATCTGCTTCTGTATTATCCGAGCCTGTTCTCTGCTCTCCGGTCCGTGCTCCGGCCGGTGCCTCAATACTGCCTGCATAGCCGGTCATATACACCAGCATCAGTATCGTCAGCAGCCCGACTATCGCATATTTAACCTTTGACGACATTCCGGTTCCTCCAATACGATTTGAAATTATTACAATTTTGTTGCAAATATTACAAAATTGTTACAAAGTGTTACAAACCGCATTGTAGCAGAAAATTCCGTATCTGTCAACCCCTGCGCCTTGACGGGACCGGAAAGCCTTGATTTTGCTGGATTTTTTCGTTTTTATCTCTTTGCTCTATTTCTTTTTTCCGAGACCCCAGTCCTTGACCTGGTTCATCATATTCACACCCTTGGGCTTATCCACCCCATGAACCTCTCCGGCCTCATAGTTTCTCCACTGCTGCCAATACTGCTGACCATAGATATGCTGCTCCTCTCCCCACTCCTCGCGGTACTCCTCCATGCGTCTGCGCAGTCTCTCAGTGATCTCCTCATAGCCGGAGAATCCGGTGAAATTCAAGGTTTCCCACGGATCCCGTTTCAGATCGAACAGCTGAGTCAGCTTCAATTCCTCAGAGCGGTACTCAATCAGCTTGTAGCGTTCATCCTGCACACCGCGAATACGGGCCTGGAATACCAGATACAGGTCCTCTCTGGTCACATATTTCTCATCATCGAACATCCTCGCAAAGCTCTTTCCCTCCACCGACTCGGGAATCTCCACACCACACAGATCACACAGCGAGGGATAAATATCCATCAGATACACATACTGCTCTCTCCGAACGCCCTCCGGAATACCCGGGCCAGCCATGATCAGCGGCACATGCACACTGTGATCGTAGATATTCTGCTTGCCCATCAGTCCATGCTGCCCCACAGCCAGGCCATTGTCTCCGCAGAATACGATGATCGTATTATCCAGCTCACCCTTTTCCTCCAGGGCCTTAATGATTCTGCCGATGCAGTGATCCGCATGGCTGATCATCGCGTAATAGTCCGCTATATGCTGCCTGATCTCCTCCGGCTGCCTGGGGTATCCGGCCACATTCTCGTCTCTTCCCTTGTCCGCCCATCCGAAATTAATGTGGGGCATGGGATAGAAATTCGGCGGCAGCTCAATATCCGCCGGATCATACATATCACGAAACTCCTCCGGCATGGTTCTGGGGTCGTGGGGTGCCAGAAATGCCACATACATAAAGAAAGGCTCTTCCCTGTCATATCCGTTGATGAAGTCGATGGCTGCGTCGGAAAACAGCTCCGAGGAATGGACTCCTGCGTGAATTTTGTCTGCCAGCACCTTCACCGGTGTCTGATTTGCGGAAAAATTAGGGGTAAAACAGATCATATTGTCATAAACACCGTCCTCACGGTAATCACAGACCGGCACATTCCAGTGGTCCCACATACCGCCAAAGAAAATCTCCGCGCCGTCGCTGAAGCTTCGCGCAAAACTGCCCGTACCGTTGTGCCACTTTCCGGTCTCATAGCAGCAGTAACCGTCATTTTTAAAGGCCTGTCCCATGGTGATGTCGCACTCAGGGATATTCCGCCCGTTTTCCTCCAGATGAAAGAGCGTCCGGCCGGAATTGATCATGCCGCGGCTGGGCATACACACCGCCGAGGTGGTGCCCCCGGGGATATATGCGTTGGTAAACGCGGTTCCCCGCTCCGCCAGCCGATCCAGATTGGGCGTCCTGATCGCCTCATTGCCCAGGGCATGAATGGTATCGTGACGCTGGTCATCGGTCAGCAAAAACAGCACATTGGGTCGTTTTTTGTTTGTGGAATCACTCATTTTCTGATAATCCTCCTTAATCTATATTCCGATTGGCCTTTATCGGTTCAACGGCCATGGTTTTTCACAACATCTTTATCGCGTATTTTTTAAATTTAACATATCAAAGGTGCTCAAATGGTGCTATAATATGATATAAGGGTCAAAAGGTCATGCCTCTCATGCTCCCATGGAAATGCATAACCCGGGGACCCAAAAACATGGGAGAGGAGCCCGCCATGACCCTTCGCCATCTGCAGATTTTCGTTTCCGTCTATCAGGAAAACTCCATCACCAGAGCCGCCGAAAAAATGTACATTTCCCAGCCCGCAGTCAGCAAATACATCCGCGAGATCGAGGAGACCTACGGCTGCAAGCTCTTCGAACGCTTTTCCAACCGGCTGGTGATCACACCCTTCGGCGAAGATTTTTACAGCTATGCGGCCCGGATCACCTCACTGTACGACGAGATGAATTTCGCCATGGAGTCCTTCACCGAGGAGAAAAGCGTGCTGCGCATCGGCTCCGGCACCTCCGTGGGACGACTTTTTCTGCCCAGGGTGGTGAAGCGTTTCAGTGAACAGCACCCGAATGTTCAGATTTCTCTGTTCTCCGGCAGTACCAAGCAAAACGAGGCCCGTCTGATGGACAATACCCTGGACTTTACCATCATGGAGTGGTTACCCGATTCCCCCTCCATCGCCCATATTCCGCTGGAAACCGATCAGGTGGTCGCCGTCTGCAGCTCGGAGCATCCTCTGGCGAAAAAGGAAAGCGTCACCGCCGAGGAGCTGGCCGCCTGCCCGCTGCTCCTTCGGGAACCGGGAAGTCAAAACCGCCAGAAGATCAATCATTTTTTCTCCGGACGCGGTCTGACGATAGCTCCACTGTGGGAGACCTCCTGCTCCGCCATCCTGACAAATGCCGCCGCGGAAGGCATGGGCATCGCTTTTCTCAACAAACGCCAGATCAATATGCTCCGCGATCCCCGGCTGACCGTTCTGAATGTGCCGGATCTGGTGATTGAGCGGGATCTGAACGTGTATTACCACCGGGACAAGCGGGTATTCCCGCTGATGCTGGAATTTCTGCGCCATTATCAGGCCTTTGTCGCCGAGCTGGACGGGGATAATGATTTCGAGCCATAACTTTTTGGTATATTTTAAGTGTATATCCTTCTTTAATTCCTTGCAAATATAGATATATCAATGCACTCCATAACCTTTTGTTTATATTCCGTGTATTCACTTTTGCAGACAGCACATTCGGCATCGTACTGTCCCTTTTCGGCACCAGCTTCGGATTTTAACTGTTGCTATTCCAATTTTAAAAAAACCTTAATCTCTTCTTAATTGCACTTTTTCCTCCCTCCTGTTATAATATCTTCGCAACAGGGGGGAATTTAATATGTCTGATATGATTATCTACGATTTCCTGGAAATCGTTCTGGCTGTTATGGGGGCAGCCTATGCTTACATGAGCATTCCGGCGATTGTCGGCTTCTTTTCCACGCGCCACTTCCCACAAGCAAAAATAAATCACCGCTACGGCATCGTTATCGCTGCACGCAATGAGGCAAATGTCATCGGTCAGCTGCTGGAGAGTATTCAGGGGCAGACTTATCCTGCCGAGTACATGACCGTTTTTGTGGTGGCGGACAACTGCACCGACCGGACTGCCGAGGTCGCAAGGGACTACGGCGCTGTCTGCTACGAACGGTTCAACGATGCCAAGCGTACCAAGGGCTTCGCCCTGCAGTATCTGTTCAGTCAGATCGAGCGTGACTACGGGATCGATGCCTTTGATGCCTACATTGTCTTTGACGCGGACAATATCTTAAAGCCTGATTATATGGAGAAGATGAATAACGCCTTCGACTCCGGCGAAAAGATCATCACCTCCTACCGAAACACCAAAAACTGGGGCAACAGCTGTATCGCAGCGTCCTACGCACTCCACTGGATGCGCACCGTCCGTCTGGAAAACCGTGCAAAATCTCTCCTCGGCATGGCTTGCCGTATCCAGGGCACCGGATTTCTGTTTGCCAACGAGCTGGTGAAAAACGGCTGGAACTATACCGACCTCACCGAGGACCGAGCATTCTGTGCTGACGCAGTGCGCAAGGGCTATCGGATCTCTTACCAAAATGAGGCCGAATTCTACGATGAGCAGCCTGAGAGCCTCGCCATCGCCTACCGCCAGCGGATGCGCTGGGCTAAGGGCCATCTGCAGGCATTTCGCCAGATGAGCGGCGGACTGCTCAAGCGCTGCTTCACCACCGATTTTCGCGATGCCGTCACCGCCTATGATATGTTTATGATCACCGTTCCGCTGCCGCTGTTTCAGTTTATCGTTCAGGCGCTGAAGCTTTTGGTCTGCGTAGCCATCGTCTGTCTGGACGGCGAGTCACCGCTGATTCTGGCGACCTGGCTGAAGGGCGCGGTGCTGGGCTTTGCCGGCTCCTATTTCGGAAACGTAGCTACCGCAGTCTACACCACGATCATGGAAAAGGCGCACCTGCCGGCGCTGCCTTTATGGAAAAAAGTGTGGTACTGCCTGACCTTCCCGATCTTCGCGATCCTGGGGCAGATTACCTACTGTCTGGCGGCAGTGTCCAGGGTAGAGTGGAAGCCGATCCCCCACGGGGCGAGAGCGGATGCACGGCTGGTACACAAAACCGGCAAACACTTCTCCGGAGTGTAAGTTCACTGCGATTTCATCCACAGGATTTTATTTTTCTGCCAATCATATACTCCATAAACACACACCGCCGGCCGGGAAACAGCTCCCCGCCGGCGGTGTTCTTCCGCATTATGTATACCGCATGTCCGATTTCCGACGACGACGGACTAAATCCAGCAAAAACAGGGTATCCCGCCTGAATATTCCTTAAGATTATATCATCGGGTGCCGTCTCACCTAAGCCATGTACACTCGCACCCTCTCACGGGTTCATGACCATGCCCTCAAACTTCGCATCCTTCTCCGCGCAATTCTGAACAAACGCACTGTACCTTCCTGCACTCTCCACGACAAAGGAGTACATCAGCACATCGCTTCCTTCGATATACATCATCTCTCCTGTGTCCGAGTTTTTTATACCGATCCGGAACAAAGCCTCGGTATCATCACAGCAAACGGAGATCGTCACATAATCTCCCTCGGCCAGCTCACACTCCGGGTACAGATACCGGCTATTCGCTCCGACAGTGATCTCAACCACCACTACCTTTGCCGTTATATCCTTCGTCGGCTCGGCGCAAACCTCCGCGACAGAGCCGTCATCAAGTTCCCGCAGAAAAGCTGCCGGTTCCAAGGGCTCCTCCTCGATCAGCATTTCACCGGTCTCCCTCAGTGTCTCATCGATATAAACCACACCGTTCGCCAGTGCGACCGTAGGTATCGCTGCGGTGATTACAAAAACCAGACCGCAGGCCCAAATCCTCCTCCGGTTCATCCTGACCACCTTGTTTCGCTTCACCATCTCCATGATCCGCTGCTCCAGCGACAAACCAGTCTCGATCAGGGTCACCGCAAACATCCGGTCCACTTCCTTCACTTCCACATCATACAGAAACTGGCAATATTCCTTCGCAGTATATTCCGGATTGATATCACACACCGAAATATCACACACAATCTCCTGCTCCAGCGTCAGAATCTCCCTCAGCCAATACACCAACGGATTGAACCAGTGGAGCCAGGAAACAAACAGTGCCAGCTTTTTCCAGAGCAGATCCCGCCTGCGCACATGCCAGGCCTCGTGCTCCATCATCATACTCATCTGTTTCCGGGAATAATCACGCAGCGGCACAATAATCATCGGGCGGAACAGCCCGGTCACCAGTGTTGTCTGCACTGTTTCATTTTGATAGACTTTCATTGAGGCCAGCTGATATTTCCCCAGATATTTCTCGATCGCCTGTTTCCAGCCGTCTCCGGTCACCGGCTGGTTCCACCGAAGCGTGCGGTCCAGCCGCGAATAATGATATACGCTGACCGCGATCCCAATCAACAGCCCTGAAAACCACAGCCCACCGAGAATCTGAAACACAAGCTCCCATCGATCCGGGATCCGAAGTCCGAATTCCCCGATATGTACCCAACTCCCACTCATATACCGGATGCGGGAAAGCCGCAGAATCGGATAGACCGTCGGAATCATATACAGACAGATAATCAGTTTAATCAACACAAGTCTCAGCCTGGCACTGGCTCTGTCCAGCCATTTTTTCATCACCAAATACAGCAGACTGCCGATGGTGCCGAAAATGTCCATCAAAACGACACAAAAACAAAAGTCACTCCATTGCATCGATCATACCTCGGATTCGTATTTTCTCTTCCTCCGTCAGCGGCCTTTTCTGCACAAATGCCGCCAGGAACGAATCCACATGCCCGTCAGACCAGACCTCTATACATTTGGAGATCGCCTGCTGCCGATACTCTGCCTCGTCCACCAGCGGATAATAATAGAATACGCGGCCCTTTCTCTTTGCTGTCAAATATCCCTTCTGCACGATACGATGCAGAAAAACAGACACCGTCTTCGACGACCAGTTTCGTTTATACAGCTGATTTACCTTCTCGGCAATTTCCTGCATGGTCAGTGCCTCATCACAGCTCCAAATCGTCCTCAACACCAACTCTTCACATTCGGATAAATGTTTCTCTTCCATAATTATTCACCTCATCAAACCCGGCATTTTGAACTCTACCGGAATATATTTTAATAGATATTCCCCCCGTGGTCAATCACTACCTGTATTTTTGTTGACAACTTCTCCTCCATTTGCTATAGTATTTTTACAAATGAATAGCGTATGTATTTGCGCAGCGATGCGCCGGTATCGCCCGATACCGAGGGAATACGGATGAGAGTTCCGAGCTATCCCAGTAACCGTGAAGCTGACGAACGGACGTTGAAGCCACTGCCTTGAGGCGGGAAGGTGTCCCAGTAGGATGAAGCCAAGCCGGGAGACCTGTTTACATATTAAAGTTGCTCCTGGGGTGGGGTTTGGCTGTGCGGTGCTTACATCGCGTTTTTGTGCTCCTCTCGCAAGAGTAGGGGCCTTTCTTTATTTATATTTATAGGCTCCTCCTTTGCTGTTCACTTGCAGAAACCGCCGGTCAGGTCGCAGTCATATGTTTTCCTGTGCACTTGCAGATACCCGGCACGAAAATTTGCTTGCCGTCGAACGGCACCGAAAGGAGAATTACCATGAAGCTTTTCCAGAAATTCCTTGCACTTGTCCTGGCTGCTGCCATGACCATGAGCCTTCTCACCGGATGCACAGTCTCCGGTTCCGAGACCAGGTCCCCCGAAACCACTGAGGCTCCCGCCGATGCTGATGCCCAGACCGATGCTCCCACTGACGCTCCGACAAATCCTCCAACCGATGCTCCAACCGATGCTCCTGCAGGCATCATCGTCACCGATATGATGGGCCGTGAGATTACGCTGACCGAGCCCGCTACCCGCGTGGTTGCACTGACCGCTTCCGACTGCGAGATCCTATATGCCATCGGAGCAGGCGACACTCTGGTTGGCCGCGGTGAGTACTGCGATTATCCCGCCGAGGTGTTTGATGTTCCCTCCGTGGAGTCCGGCTACGAAATGAATCTGGAGCAGGTCATCGCCCTGCAGCCCCAGGTCCTGCTGATGAGCACCATGGCCCAGAGCAAAGAGCAGGTGGAATCTCTGGAAAAGGCCGGCATTCAGGTGGTTGTCTCCAACGCACAGGATATCGAGGGCACCTACGAGGCCATCTCCCTGATCGGCGCTCTGATGGGTAAGGATGCCGAGGCACAGGCGATCATTGATAACATGAAGACCACCTTCGACGATCTGGCCGCAAAGGTATCCGCAAACACCGGTGAAGAAAAGACCGTCTACTTTGAGGTTTCCCCTCTGGAGTACGGCCTGTGGGCGGCCGGAAACAATACCTTCATGAATGAGATTGCAGAAATGCTGGGCCTGACCAATATCTTTGCAGATGTTGACGGCTGGGGCGCTGTCTCTGAGGAGCAGGTACTGACCCGCGATCCCGACTATATCGTGACCATCTCTATGTACTTCGGCGAGGGTCCCACCCCCGTCGAGGAGATCCTGGGCCGCACCGGCTGGGAGAATGTGACCGCGGTGAAGAACAGCGCTATCCTGAACCTTCAGAACAATGAGCTGTCCCGCCCCGCACCCAGACTGGCGGACGGCGCACAGATGATGTACGATTTTGTGTACGAAGCCAAGTAATTTTGTTTTATGGTCAACCACCATGATTTCAGTTATCGCTGGTTCAAGGTTGACGCGAATATAGCCCATAAATAATTTCATCTGCAACACGTTGGAGTACTGAGATGTTTAACCAAAGAAATAACGGCGAGGGGTTTAATGCCCTCGCCTACCTCCTCTTTAACTTCATCCTGATCCTCACCCTGATCCTCTGCGTCTGCGTGGGCAGCGTAAATATTCCCTTCACGGAGACCGCCTCCGTGATCTGGAAGGCGCTCACCCGGCAGGCTGTGGAAAGCAGCTCTTACACCGCTATCATTTTATCGGTGAGACTGCCTCGGGTGCTCTGCGTCGCGCTGACCGGCGCGGCCCTCTCCATCAGCGGTGCCGCCATGCAGGGACTTCTGAAAAACCCACTGGCCGACGGTTCCACCCTGGGCGTATCCTCGGGCGCATCCCTCGGTGCAGTTCTGGCCATCGCCTTCGGCATCACCATCCCGTCGCTGCCGTTCTCCGGCACCATGGTCATGGCCATCGCCTTTGCCTTCGGCTCTTTGCTGATCATTCTGTCTCTGGCCTACAAGCTGGACTACTCGCTGGCCACCAACACCATCATCCTGATCGGCGTGATCTTCTCCATGTTTATGTCCAGCATCATCTCACTGGTGACCACCTTCGCCGGTGAAAAAGTGAAGAATATTACCTTCTGGACCATGGGTTCCCTGGCCGGAAGCGACTATAACAACGCCATTCTGCTGGCTGCGGCACTGCTGATCTTCGGCACGGTCATTGCCTGCCACGCCCGCGAGCTCAATGCCTTCGCCATCGGCGAGGACAATGCCCGCCACATCGGCGTCAATGTGAAGCGCGTCCGCCTGACCATTCTGATCTGCGTGTCCGCACTGATCGGCGTGTGTGTCTCCATCGGCGGCACCATCGGTTTCGTGGGTCTGGTGACTCCCCATATCGTGCGCATGATCTTCGGCCCCAACCACAAGCGTCTGCTGCCGGCATCCTCATTCTGCGGCGCCACATTTTTGATGCTGGCTGACTTGATCGCCCGCACCCTGTTAAACCCGCTTGAGCTTCCCATCGGCGTTGTCACCTCGTTTGTGGGCGCATTGCTGTTTATCTACATTTTCTATCAGTCAAGGAGGGGACAAGGATGACACTTCTTGATATAAACGGCCTCTCCGTCCGCTACGGAGACAAAACCATCGTGGACCGCGTGAGTTTTACCGTGGACGAGGGGCAGTGGCTGATGATCATCGGCCCCAACGGTGCCGGAAAATCCACTATTGTAAACGCCATCTCTCAGGGTGCCGATTACACCGGCACCATCCGCTATCTGGGACAGGATGTAAAGAAATATAAGCCGGTAGATTTAGCAAAACAGATCGGTATTCTGGCACAAAATCACCATGTGGGTTACTCCTTCACCGTGGCTGAGGTGGTCCGTCTGGGCCGCTATTCCCACGCGCCCGGCATCTTCGCAAAAAAAAGCAATGATGAGGAACGTCTCGTGGAGGAGGCGCTGGAGATCACCGGGCTGACTCCCATTGTGAATCAGTCGGTGCTGACCCTCTCCGGCGGCGAGCTGCAGCGCACCTTTCTGGCCCAGCTGTTCGCCCAGAATCCGAAGGTGCTGATCCTGGACGAGCCCACCAACCACCTGGATCTGGTCTACCAGAAGCAGGTGTTCGCGCTGGTCAATGAGTGGCTGAAGGGCGAGGGCCGCGCCGTGATCTCCGTGGTGCATGATCTGAGCCTCGCCAAAGCTTACGGCACCTCGGCACTGCTGCTGAACAGGGGAAAGACCGTGTCCTTCGGTGACATGGACAGCGTGTTCTCCCAGGGCAATCTCGAAAGCGCGTACTCCATGGACGTGTATGCGTGGATGAGGGAGATGCTCTCGCAGTGGACCTAGGGATTGATGGGCCGCCGAAGGGCGGCCCTGATTTTATCTGATACGCGGAGCCCCTGGCAGAAACAAACCCGAAAAACACGCTCCCGCTCCACTCATCCTCGCAGCGGACACTAAGCTCATCCATCACTTGGCAGTTCGGATTCGCTAAGTGCCGGCGGGCTGAGAGGGTTTTCCTTTCGTTTTTTCTGCCGGTTCCTCCGCTAATCAATGAAAAGCGAAGTTGCCGCCCAACGGTTCAGCGGCCTACAATGTTTCCCCCCTTAGAAAGAGAGTATCTCACATGAAGTTTACATTTAATTTAACCACCAGCAACGAAGACCTCGACCGTTTTCCCGACCGCAATTCTCTGCTCTCCCTGATGGAGGGCTTTGACGGCGTGGAGCTGATGTATTTCGGCGAGGATGTGCGGAATATTATCCCCAAGGAGCGCGTCATCGGCCTCCACATGAACTGCCCCTACGCCTGGCTGGACCGCTGGAACAGCGATGAATACTGGCTGACGAAGGAATACGGTTCTGTAGAAGAATGTGTGAAGATATGCGGAGGCATAGGAAAAGAATCGATCCTCCGGCCCTTCTGTGAGAACCTGAGGATCGCCAAACAATACAATGCCCAGTATGTCGTTTATCATGTGTCCGACTGCTTCATCGAGGAGTCATTCACCTGGAAGTACCATCACACCGACGAGGAGGTCATCGACGCCGCCTGCGATATGCTCAACGAGCTTTTTGCTGAGGAGGACGGCTCCATCGCCCTGCTTCTGGAAAACCTGTGGCAGCCCGGACTGAGCTTCACTGATCCGGAGATGACCAGACGTTTGCTGGACGGCATCCACTACCCCAACAAGGGGATCATGCTGGACACCGGTCACCTGTTCCACACGGACACCTCCATCCGCACTCAGGAAGCAGGCGTGGCTTACATCAACCGCATGCTGGAAGCGCACGGCGACCTCTGCCGACATATCCGCGGCATCCACCTGAATCAATCCCTGACCGGCGAGTACTGCGAGCAGACCATGGCCCATCCCCCGGTGATGAAGAAGGATTACGGCGAGCGCAGCTTTCAGGCGTTCATGCACGCCTTCGCGGCGGACAAGCACGAACCGTTCACCTGTGAGGGCGTGGACGAGCTGATCCGCCGGATCGATCCGGAGTATGTCACCTTCGAATTCATCACCGACAACAGTGAGCAGCATAAGCGGTATCTGGATATGCAGAAGACGGCACTGAAGTCGTTCTTCTGATTAAACTATCTGCCTTGTATTGATCATTTTCCCATCGATGGATAACCTTGTACATCGACAAAACAAACTCCCCTCAGAGAAACCGATCTGCAACCGGTCTCTCCAGGGGAGTTTATTTCATATCACTTTACTACCATTCCCTATCACTTCTGTCAATTGTATGCCCGATTATTTCTCCTCGATCGCCGCAGGCCACATAAATCCCTCGCGGATAATCTTATACACTTCCTCGGAGAACTTGGGGGTACGGTCATAGTTGTACAGACCGTTCTGCTCCTGCTCCACGTCAGTCAGCTGAGTGTAGCAGAATGCGCACACTCTGGAATCCTCCAGCAGCACCTTGGTCAGTTCCGCAATGCGGGTGCCGGCCTCCTTCTCGGTCAGGGGCTGCTTTCCGTAGCCCCAACTGGTTTTTCTGATCTGCTCATCGCTCATCTGCGCAAGGATGGCCGCTGCCGCCTCCGCATTCCACCAGGTTCCGCCGTACTCGCTGACAAAATAGGGCTCACCCTTGTACTGCTGTCTGCCTCTGTGCTTGGACTTTTTCGTGCACTGATCGTACATATCGTACCAATTCTCTGCCGCTCTGAACTCTTTCCACTTCTCGGGATCCTGCTCATAGTTGTGCACGTCATAGATATCGGTGATCACATGATAATTTCCGCTGGTATCGATCACCGGTCTGGTGGGATCAACTGCCTTGGTGACATGGTAGATGCCGGACAGCACGCGGTTATTCTGCCGTCTGCCCTCAAAATCCCAGGTCTCATTGAATGGACACCAGCCAACGATGGACGGATGATTGAAATCACGCTTCACCGACTCCAGCCACTCAGGCAGGTAGGTGCAGAGCGCGTCTGCCTCGGAAATGTCTATTCCCCAGTTGGGGTACTCGCCCCACACGATATAGCCCAGCTTGTCTGCCCAGTAGAGGAAACGCTCCTCAAATACCTTCTCGTGCAGTCTGGCTCCGTTGAAGCCCAAGGCCATGGACAGCTCGATGTCGCGCTTCAGCGCCTCCTCGGTGGGCGCCGTATAAATGCCGTCTGGATAGAAGCCCTGATCCAGCACCAGTCTCTGGAATACCGGTTTATGGTTCAGCAGAATAGCTCCGCCGGAAAGCTCGATGGTGCGCAGACCAAAGTAGGAGGACACCGTGTCGATCACGGTCTCACCGTCGGTCAGACTCAGCTGCAGATCGTAGAGCGCGGGGGAACCGATCTCCCACAGCTTTTTCACGGACAGAGAAAGGGTAAACATGGTGCAGGTGCCGCTGCCGGATACCGTCGCAGCACCGACAGATACTCCCTCCAGCTCAGCCTCAGCCTTGAGTGTCAATCCGGAAGCCGGCTTGTTCGTAAACACCTTAATGTGGGCGCAGGCATTGTCCGGGTCGGGAATCAGCTCCATGGATGCCAGATAGGTGTCGGAAACAAACTCCAGCCACACAGTCTGCCAGATACCGGTGGTGCGGGTGTAATAACATCCCTTGGACGCATACTCAAAGCTCTGCTTGCCGGAGGGCTGCTTGTGGGACTTCACATGGTCGGATGCGTACACCACCAGATGGTTCTCGCCCTCCACCAGAAGCTCTGTGATATCAAATGCAAAGGAGGTGTATCCTCCGATGTGTACGCCGGCGGATTTTCCATTTACAAACACCTCGCACTTGTAATCCACAGCGCCGAAATGGATCAGCACACGGCCGGAAAGCTCCTCCGCAGAGATATTCACACTGCGGTGATACCACACCGCATTCATATAGTCGGTGTAGCCAATGCCGGAAAGCTTACTCTCCGGGCAGAAGGGCACCAGGATCTCGTGGGGATAATCATATTTATCTGCCCAGCCCTGCTCCTTCTTGGAATCGCCGAAGTCATAGTCAAAATCCCACGTGCCGTTTAAGTTTCTCCAGCTGTCGCGGAAAAACTGGGGACGGGGGTGCTCCGGTCTCGGAATCAAAATTTTTTGTTCGCTGCTCATCGTAACCTCCTTGGGAACATAATCGCTATCTGCTTGCCGGATATCCTTGAGGGCTCCATCGGTGGTCAGTGCGGAAAATGCCGCCACTATCAGGGTTCAGTGCATGTATACCCTTGTTCACCGGCGGGAAAGCAACATAAACTCCAGTCAAAGAAAAAAATGTGCTCAAAATCCCACAGATACCCCTTGCATCTTATCAAGTATAATATATAATTTAAATCAAGCCAGATAAATGCTTATTATCCGATATAAAGTGAGGATTATTATTTTGAGGGAATATATTCGCTATTTTACACAGGAAAGGTCTGATCCTTTCATCATTGAGATCTCCGGCAAGTCCTGGTGCGACGGCAGTTATCGCATCTTCAGGGATAAACCGCGGATGTGGGTGCTGGAATTCATTGTCTCCGGCACAGGCACTGTCCACTCGGACCCGGAAAACCTGGATTATCATCCGAGGGCCGGAGATGTGTACCTGCTCCCACCCAATCAGAGACATCTGTACTTTTCAGACGCTGATGACCCCTGGGTAAAACTGTTCCTGAATATGCGGGGGCCGGTCATTGATGGACTGGCTGACGCCTACGGGCTTTCCCACCGCATCCATTTTCCCGACATGCTGGAGCTGCAGAGCCTGTTCGAGGAAATCTATGGAATGATGGAGGACCGTCAGCTTCCGGATACACTCATACTGGAACGGACTGAGCTGCTTGTCCACCGGATTTTCCGGAGTCTGGGCGAGAAGTATCGATCGAAAAACCGCGCCTCTGAGGAGATGGAAAAAGTAAAACAGTATCTGGACACCCATGTGGGACAGATCGTCACCATACAGGCACTGTCTGATCTGATCTACCGCTCTCCCGATTATCTGATCAAGCATTTCAAGGCCGAATTTGGGATGACACCCTACCAATATCTGCTCAATCGCAAAATGGTCATCGCTGAGCGTCTGCTCCGGGATACCACACTGCCGGTGAAGGAAGTGGCCGAACAGCTGGGATACGAGGACGCCCACTATTTTTCCGGGCTGTTCAAAAAGGAAAGGAAGGTGTCACCCAGCCAGTTCCGAAAAGGGAAGTAAATCAGGTTTCAATAGGAAAATATTGTATTTTGACTCATCAAGTGTTATACTTTTTCAAAATCTCTGCCCGCAGACAAGAGCCGTTTTAACGTTCCCTGTCCGGCGCGGCATCATAAGGAGGATAAATCATGGCAAATATTTTTATGCGTTTTCCCGGCGGGAAAGCAAAGGCATTGACATTAAGCTACGATGACGGAGTGGAGCAGGACATCCGCCTCATCGAAATCATGAAAAAACATGGTCTCAAAGGCACATTTAACTTAAACAGCGGTCTGTATGCACCGGAGGGCAAGGTATATCCCGAGGGCGCCATCCACAGACGCATGAGCAAGAGCATGGCACTGGAACTGTACAAAGACAGCGGCATGGAGGTTGCAGTGCATGGTCTGACCCATCCCTTCCTGGAGCAGCTGCCCACCAATCTCTGCACTTACGAGATCATGCAGGACCGCATCAATCTGGAGGAGGATTACGGCACCATCGTCAGAGGCATGGCCTACCCCTTTGGAACCTACAGCGATGATGTGGTCGCTTCCATGAAGCAGTCCGGCATCGTGTATTCCCGTACGGTTGTCTCCACCGAGAAATTTTCTATTCCCACCGACTGGCTGCGACTTCCCGCGACCTGCCACCACAATAATCCCCGGCTCATGGAGCTGGCTCAGCAGTTTGTAGAAAACGCCGGCAAAAGCAACCGCGGACCCGCTCTGTTCTATCTGTGGGGCCACAGCTATGAGTTCGATTCCGACGACAACTGGAATGTGATCGAGGAGTTCGCCGAGTACATCGGCGGACGGGAGGATATCTGGTACGCCACCAACATCGAGATCTATGACTACATCGATGCATATAATCGCCTGATCTTCTCCATGGACTGGACCAAGGTCTACAATCCTACGGCCACCGAGCTCTACTTCGAGACCAGGCAGGGCATCTATTGTGTGAAACCGGGCGAGACGGTAAACTACAAATAATCAGGAGCCAAAAACTGCTATTTTGCAGCCGCTCCGCTTCGAGGTACTTATGCAAAACCAACTTTCCCGCAAATGGGATTCAAAAATGGCCGGTATCATCCTAAGCCTCGCATGGCCCACCATGCTGGAGCAGCTGATGCAGACCGCCGTGCAATACATTGACACCGCCATGGTCGGTTCTCTTGGCACCGCTGCCACCGCCGCCGTCGGAGCCACTACCACCGTCAACTGGCTGATTAACAGCAGTATCTCCGCCCTGGGTGTCGGCTTTCTCTCCTTCATTGCCCGCTCCATCGGCGCAAAGGATGAGACCGCCGCAAAGCGCTCCGTCTCCCAGGCGGTACTGGCTGTGTTGACTGTGGGAATGTTCTTCACGATCCTGACTCTGTCCCTGAGCGGCATGGTGCCGGTCTGGATGCAGGTGGATGAACATATTCAACAGCTGTCAGCACAGTATTTCTTCATTCTGTACATGCCCATGCTGCCCCGAACAGCCAGTATCATCTTCGGCACGGTGCTCCGGGCAGCCGGCGACACCAAAACACCCATGAAGATCGGCGTGCTCGTCAATCTGACCAACGTGATCCTGAACTTTCTGCTGATCTATCCCACACGGCCTGCCATGCCGGGAACGCTGGCACTGACCATTCCCGGTGCCGGAATGGGTGTCATCGGCGCAGCTATCGCCAGCGCGATCGCATTTACGGTGGGCGGCATTTATATCACCATCATTCTCTGGCGACACCCTCTGGTATCCCCGAAGGGTCAGCGAATCACCCCCGACTGGCAGATCTTAAGGCCCTGTCTTAAGGTAGCCCTGCCCAACATGCTTCAGCGCTTCGGAACCTCGCTGGGCTATGTGGCCTTCGCCTCCATGATCAACTCGCTGGGCGAGATCTCCACTGCGGCCCACACCATCGCCAACACGGTGGAGTCCGCGTTTTACATCCCCGGCTACGGCATGCAGACCGCTGCAGCCACCCTGGCCGGCAACGCCTACGGCGCAAAGGACCGCCAGCGCATGAAGGACCTCTCCGCCATGTTCATTCCCATTGAGATCGGTCTGATGATCGTGTCCGGTGCGCTTCTGTTTATTTTCGCGCCACCACTGATGGACATTTTCTCCGACAGCCCTGAGGTCATTTCTCTAGGCACCACTGTGCTGCGGATGGTCGCGGTGTCGGAGCCGTTCTACGGATTCTCCATCATCATCGAGGGTATGATGCAGGGCGTGGGCAAAACAAAACAGCCTTTTGTATACAATATCATCGGCATGTGGCTGATCCGCATCGTGGGCACCTTTATCTGCACGCAGATAATGCCCATGGGACTGGTGTCCGCATGGGCATGTATGATCCTGCACAATCTGTTTTTGTTTGTGATGTTTTTGATTTGTTATGTCAGGGGGACGTGGAATCCGCTACGGTAATTTATCCCACAACCAGCTCATCCAGCACGCCCAGATCCCAGGCCAGTCTGGACAGCACATACTTATCGCGGATATCCTTGGTCGCTCTGAAGGTCTCAGGCAGGGTGGCCGGATCAACTCCCAGCGCCTCCACGTTAGTGGGGGCCTTAATTTCTACCAGACACGCCTCCAGTTCTGCACTGGACGGCAGTTCCTCCTCGATCACCTTCAGAATATCGTTCCAGCGGGCTTCGATCACGTCGAATCTCTCCGCATGCTTCGCGATATCGTACTTCTTTTCCTTGCCTTCCAGCGCGATCATCGCGTCAGCGCCCTTGCCAAGGAACTTCTTCAGATCTGCCGCCCACTTGTCATGGTCGAAGTCTGCTGCGTATTTCATCGCCTTCTCCCGGTCGGGAGTCATCTTCTTGATCTGCTCGTAAAGCTTTGAAGCCAGCAATGTGCCTACCGCGCACTGGGTTCCGTGAAGCTCAGCCTTGGTGCCGAACTCCAGCGCTCTCATATCCCAAACATGGGAGAAGTAGTGCTCTACGCCGGAAGCCGGTCTGGACACACCCGCCAGTGCCATGGCCTGACCGCAGATGATCAAGCCCTCAAAAACAGCCTTAACTGCTTCATCATCCCGCTTCATCAGCCCTGCACTGTTATCCACACAGCGCTTCAGTGCCTCGCGCACCATCTGTGCGATGGGCTCGGAGTAAAACTCTCCGGTGATGATATTTGCAATTCTCCACTCACAGATGCTGACATACTTGGCCAGCATATCGCCCAGACCTGCGCTGAGCAGATGATCAGGCGCATTTTTCATGATATCCACGTCACCGATAATCACATCCGCACACTTGCTGGGAAGAGAAACCTTCAGTCCATCCCTCTCCATAGAAGATGTGGCAGATGCGTAGCCGTCCATGGACGGTGCCGTCGCCACGATCACATAGGGCAGACCGGAAATGTTTGCCAGAATCTTGGTCACATCGTTGATCACGCCGGAGCCTACTGCAACGATCAAATCACACTTGGAGTCAAAATGCATCATCACCGATCCCACCGTGTGCTCGTCGGGAGTGGGTTTTTCATTCTGCATCACATACTTGCTGTACACGATCTCAGCCTTATCCAGAATATCGCAAACCAAACCGCCTGCTGCCTTGTCCGTATTCACATCAGCCAGCACAAAAACCTTTTTCGCCCCAAAGTTCTTTACCACCTCGGGCAACTGATTCACTACGCCATTTCCAATGATTGTCTTGATTTCTGCCATGTCTTTCTCTCCTGTCAATTTCTATTTAGCAAAACTTTTCCCAAATCAACCTTATGCAAACTCTCGCTGCCGCGCCGCCTCATACACCAGCACCGCTGCCGCAACCGCCGCGTTCAGCGACTCAGCCTTGCCGGCCATGGGAATTTTCACCAGAATATCCGCCTGTCCGGCCAGCTTATCGGTGAGGCCATTCCCCTCGTTGCCGATCAGGAACGCGCTGCCGCCGCCGTAATTTTCTTTATCGTAATTATTTTTGCCGCCCAGATGCGCCGCATAGGTGGTGATCCCCAGCTGTCGGCACTGCTCCATGACCTCATCGAGGCTCTCCACGTAGGCAAAGGGCAGTCGAAAAATTGCCCCCATGGTGGAGCGGACCACCTTGGGATTATAAATATCCACCGTGTCGCGGCTCATGATCACACCGTCCACACCGGCAGCCTCCGCAGTGCGCATCATGGTCCCCAGATTGCCGGGGTCCTGAATGTTTTCCAGAATCAGAAGCAACGGTGCCTTTTTGCCACGGCACATCTCCTCGATGGAATACTCCTGCTGGCGAACAACACCGAGGATTCCCTGTGGATTCTGGGTGTCGCTCATGGCGCGGAGCACCTGCTCGGTCACAATCTCGTAGGGAAGCACTGCCGTCTCCCGGTCTGATCGTCGCACTGCCTCGGGATGTTCCTGCAGAAACTGCTGGGTCACATAAAGACGCTCCAGTCGGTCTGCCGGAACTTCAACCGTCAAACGCAGTCCCTCGACCACGAACTGACCTTGCTCTCGGCGGACCTTTGCCTTGGTCTGCAGGGCAACCACCTGCTTGACCTGAGCGTTGGATGTACTGCTTATCATATTGCTGTTCCTTTTCTCTGTTTATTCAGTCACCTGTTCGCAATCCCGTATGCTGCCGCGCAGACTCTCACCATTCCTCAGATGACTATTCCCAGTTGCCGATCACTTGCCCTCGTAGGTTACCACGCTGGACATATCATACCCTGCCAGACGCTCTCTGCCCTTCAGGCCAGCCAGCTCCATCACAAAACAGAGCTTTACGACCTCGCCGCCCAGCTCCTTGATCAGCTCGATGATCGCCTCGATGGTTCCGCCGGTGGCGATCAGGTCATCCACGATAACCACCTTCTGTCCGGGCTTGATGGAATCCTTGTGCATCTCGATCACTGCAGTGCCGTACTCCAGCTCATACTCTCTGGAGATGGTCTCACAGGGAAGCTTACCTTTTTTGCGCACGGGAACGAAGCCCTTGTGCAGGCTATATGCAATCGGCACGCCGAAGATGAATCCTCTGGACTCGGGACCTACCACCACATCAAAATCAACACCCTCCAGAGACTTCAAAATACCGTCAACGGCCAGCTGAAGTCCGTCGGGATCCTGAATAACGGTGGTAATATCGCGGAAGATAATACCCTCCTCGGGAAAATCCGGAATACTTCTTACATAATCTTCTACTCGTTTCATGTTGATTCCTCCATAATATGCTGTCGCAGCTGATTTTTATATTATGCCGGTCATTTCCTCTGTCCGGCAGCATTTCTCTGTCAACTCTGCCTCAACCACTCCATGATGCGCTCGATCTAATACCGACGATTCGGCACCAGCTCCCAGTGATTGATGGTCATCTGCAGGGTCCGCACACCGTTGTACTCGTTGACCCCCGCTGAATATATGACATTCAGCGATGCCCTGTCCAGCCGTCCGCTGTACTTTTCCTGAAGCTCCGCTTTCAGTTCCTCGCCGCCGTTAAACATCACCGCCTCGATGGCTCTGCCGTCGCCGTCCAGCAGGGTCATCTTCACCACCTGTCCGGTCTTCCCGACAGTATCCAGCCTGCGGATCTGCAAGCCTTTCTGGGCAAAAGCAGGTTTACTGTTTCCGTTGCCGAAGGGCTCCAGGCATTTCAGCTCCTCCACCAGCTGCTCCGTCACATAGGAGAATGGCAATGGAACATCAATCCACAGCTTGGGGATAAAATCAGCCTCCGTCAACGCAGATCTTCCATTCAAGCGGTTGCGGAACATATCCACGTTTTCCGCCGGCAGCGATAACCCTGCCGCCATGGGGTGACCGCCAAAGGCTGCCAGCAAGTCCTGACACTCCACCAGCGCATCATACATATGATATCCCTCGATGGAACGGCCTGATCCCTTCACCGTCCGCTCGCCGTCGGTGAGAATAAACACGGGATGATTATATTTTTCTCTGATCCGTCCGGCAATGATCCCGGCCAGACTCTCGTGGCAATCCGGCAGATAAATCACGTAGACCGGATCACTTTCCATATGTTCTTCTTCAATGATCGCCTCAGCCCGCGCCACGCCCTGCAGCGTCATGGCCTTTCGGGTGTCATTCAACTCTTTTAATTCCAATGCGAGGGCTCCGGCTGCCGACTCATCCTCACTCAAAAACAGCTCCAACGCTTTTTTCGCAGTATCCAGCCGTCCGCCTGCATTCAGGCAAGGGCCGATCACAAAGCCCAGATGATATGCCGACAAGGCTCCCGGATTTACTCCGTTTACCTCCATCAGCTGGCGAAGACCGGTGATCCGGCTGTCCGCCATCCGTGCAAGACCCTCCCGCACAATGATGCGATTCTCGCCCTGAAGCACCATCACATCACCCACGGTGGCCAGTGCAGCCGCCTCAAGAAGGGGTGACAGTTCTCTCTCATCCACTCTGGTCCGCCGGAACAGATACTGGATCAATTTATAGGCCACCGCCGCACCGCAAAGCCCCTTGAAAGGATATTTGCAGGCACTCTGCTTGGGGTTGATCACCGCATCGGCCGGAGGGATCTGCTCGATCCGTCCCTCTGCGGTCTCCAGAAACGGTACGTCGTGATGGTCCGTCACGATCACGGTCATGCCCAGAGATCGGGCATAGACAATCTGCTCTGAGGCAGAGATACCGTTGTCACAGGTCAGGATCGTGTCAATATCCGCCTCCCACGCCTTAACAATCAGTTCCTGATTGATACCGTAGCCATCCCTGATCCGGTGGGGGATGTCATAATCCACCTTCGCGCCAAGGCGAGCCAGACCTTTATACAAAATGTAGGTGGCGCAAACGCCGTCCACATCGTAGTCTCCGATGATCCGGATGGGCTTTTCCTGGAGAAGCTTATCCAGCAGAATATCTGCGGCCTTCTCCATATCTTTAAGCAGCTCCGGGTCGTGGCAATCCTCCAATTTCCCATGCAGGAACATATGGATGGCATCCTCACCCTCCACATCACGGTTTCGCATAATACGGGCAGTGACCGGACTGATGCCGAACTTCTCGGCAATCGCCGCAAAATCTGCCTTTTTTGTGTAAACCATCCACTGTTCCCTCATATGTTCGCTCCTGTTTTGCGATCGGGGTCGCCCCTTTTGTATTTTCTTTTGTGATGTTTAAATCACATCGTCCAGTCTGCCCAATCACGCATTCCGACACGGCCTTCTGCCTTTTTCAGGCATTATGCATTTCGGATAACACGCACTCTCAACACGCCGTCGATGGCAGCCAGCTTCTCAATCATCTCATCGGTGATATCCTGCTCCGGATCAATAGCAGTGTATGCCACGTTTCCACGGCTCTTGTTGCTCATGTCCAGGATATTGATACCCTCTGCCGCCAGTGCAGACGTAAACTGACCGATCATATTTGGCTTATTTTCATTAAAGATCAACAGTCTGCAGCTGCCTCTGAACGCGGCCAGATCACAGTTGGGGAAATTCACAGAATTGTGAATGGTTCCATTCTCCAGATAAGCCATCATCTGATCAACGGCCATCACGGCGCAGTTATCCTCGGACTCCTCGGTGGAAGCACCCAAATGAGGGGTAACGGTGGTGTTGGGCATGATCACCGTGCGGGTGTTGGGGAAATCGCACATATAGCGCTTTACCTTTCCGCTCATCAGTGCCTCGGTCATCGCCATCTCATCCACCAGAAGGTCGCGGGCATAGTTCAGCACCACAACTCCGTCCTTCATCTTTGCAATGGACTCCTTGTTGATCATCGCCTTCGTGCTGTCCAGAAGCGGCACATGAAGGGTAATATAGTCACACTTCTCATAAATCTCATCCAGCGTCTCACTGTGCTTAATCTTGCGGGACAGCTGCCATGCGCCATTGACAGAAAGGAAGGGATCGTATCCGTATACAGTCATACCAAGGCTCTCCGCCGCGTTTGCCACCAACACACCGATGGCACCCAGACCGATGACACCCAGAGTCTTTCCCTTGATCTCGCTGCCGGCAAACAGTTTCTTCTTTTTCTCCGCGGTGGCTGCCACCTCGGGATCCTTACGATTCGCGCTTACCCAGTCAATACCGCCGTGAATATCTCTGGCCGCCATCAGCATGCCGGCAATGACCAGCTCCTTAACACCGTTGGCATTTGCACCCGGTGTGTTAAATACCACGATACCCTCCTGGGTACATCTGTCCAAGGGAATATTATTCACTCCGGCACCTGCTCTGGCAATCGCCATCAGCTCATCCGGAAACTCAGTCTTATGCATATCTGCACTGCGAACCAGAATACCGTTAGCCTCTGACAGTTCTTTCGTCAACGTGTAGTTCTCGGTAAACCGCTCCGTTCCGTGGGTAGAAATTTCGTTCAGGCAAAGAATTTTGTGCGTCATCATGATGTCCTCTCTTTTCTCTCTGAATTTGCCGACAATGGACCGACAATATCATTCCATCAATTTATCTACGGTAATATATTCCAAACTGCCGATAGATATTTTCAGTATACCGCAATTACCTATAAAATGTAAAGCAAATGAGTGATTTTATTTCAAAATTGTGAAAGTTTCCTTTTATTGGCTGAAAAGGGAGCTTCCACAATTTTTCATATAAAATTCCCCGACGAGGTATCGTCCTCGCCGGGGAATCTCCCGTTAACTGATTGATAGCAGGTTAATTAAGATAATCCGAGATTACCGGCCAGACTGCAGGGTCCTCAAGACCCAGCTTCCAGCAGGCAACTCCGCCGACTCCGGCTTTCTCCATGGCCTGAAGCTTCAGTTCGAGGCTGGTCACGTCCTCCAGCCAGATGCTATACATGATGCCGTCCAGCAGATACTGCCCAAAATACTGGCCTTCCTCATCGAGCCACTTGACATCGGCACCGTTTTCCACCAGTTGCTCCTTCGCCGCCAGCATACCGGCCGCGGTGGAAGATACACTGGTTCCGGCCTTGGCGCCCCAGACTCTGGTGTAAAAAGGAATGCCGTGGATCAGCTTCTGTGCCGGCACTTTTTCCAGTGCCAGATCGATGGTCTCCTCGGTGAAGCCGATGGATGCCGTAGAGCCGGGCTCTCCTCCGCTCCAGTGCTCATCATAGCCCATCATGATCACATAATCTGCCACGATGCCCTGCTCCTCCACATGATACCATGTGCGCCCGCCGATCAGCGAATAGTTGTCGATGGACAGCACCAGTCCTGCTTTTCGGCACTCTGCGGAAAGCTCGCGAATAAACTGGATAAAGTGCTCCCCTGTGTCCTGGTCGATCTTTTCGAAGTCAATATTGATACCGTCCAGCTCGTACTCCGCCGCTGCCGCCATCAGGTTGGAAATCAGCGTTCTTCGGGAAGAAGTCCGCGAAAGCAGCTCATATTTATCCACCTCGGTATCAAAGTCATTGATCAGAGCCCAGACTTCCAGTCCTCTCGCGTGGGCCTCATCCACATACCACTGCTCTGCGAGGGAGGTAAATCCGCCCTCCTCATCGGAAAGCGCAAACCAGGTCGGTGAGATCACCGTAACGCCCTCAGTCACATCCAGATATTCAGTCAGGTACTGATTAGCCTCCTGCACAAACACCTGATGCCACACCAGGCAAACCGGTGCTTCCAAGGAAATACTGGTATACTCCTGCTCGAGGAAGGAATTTTCCAGCGCCAGGGTATGGGTCAGCTCCAGCGCCTTCGTCGGCATATATCCGATGAAACCGTCGGTCGTGCGAACCTTCGTCCAGTCGTCTGCACTTCCCAGTACATATACCTCATCTCCCTCTGACACCTCCGCCAGAATCAAAGACTTGCGTCCCGCCAGATAGCGGACCTGTGCCTCATCGGTCACCTGTGCCATCTGTTCCGAACCGCTGCCCCGATAGAGCATCAGGCGATCGGGTGCCTCATAGAAGGAATAACGCATATCGGTAAACTTGGCCACATACTCCACCGCGACATACAGGTACCCGTCCCGGGTAAAGCAGACAGGCCAGCCTGTCACCGTAGTTTCTCCGCCAAGGGTGTACTGCCGCTGCTCCGGTGCAGTTTCCACGGTTTCCTCCGGCAGCGTGTACATGAGAACGCCCTCATCGCTGACATAAAACCGGTCATTTAACCGGTCTTTCACCACGTCCACCGTCAGATACACCTGATCATTTCTGATCACCGCATAATCAGCAGTCAGAGCATCGTCCAGAAAAACAGCAGCACCTCTGTCTGTGCGGTACAGCTCGTCATAATCTGCCCACTCTTTTCCGTAGGAGAAATGGCTGATCAGCAGCCAGCCCACGATGCCTAAGACCAGCACTGCCGTCACTGCAATTCCCACAAATACCATTTTTCTGCTGTTTTCCATCTATCCCATCCTCCTGCCGGGTATGTATGCACATTTGCCAAAGCATATTATACCATACATTCGCGCAGTTGGATATGTTTTTTCCGTGTTCAGTCATAAACTTTTGTTTGGCGTGAAAAGCATATGAAAATCCTAGCGGCTGACACGGTCAAAACGGATCTCCGTCAACTCTCCGGCCTCATCGACGATGTAATCGCCCATGAACTTGCCTTCCTCCTTCACCGCACATATCCTGGCGATCGTAGACACCGGCATACGGATACCACCCAGACTGACCTTGATCCCCTTTCGGTAATACTCTGTCAGCTGAGCCTTCAGCTCGCGATAAGCCGCTGACTCCTCCTCGTCCCTCGGCCGCTGATAACGGCTGTAGTCCGAAGAAAAACCCCTCCCATCTCTGCGATACTGTCTGCCGTAGCCCCCGCCGTACCCTTCTGTCCTCATCACCGGTTCTCCTTTTTGTAATAAATTGTACTTTTGAAACCTGCTCACTATATATATCGTTTTGCCGGCACGAAATTTAACACTTTTTGAAAAAGTTTAAACTTTTTTCATGAAATCGCAAAAAAGATTTCCTTTACATTCGGACGGTATTTGGGTATACTATATTAACCAGTATTATGGCGATATCAGACCCACCGATTCTGATTAAGGATGTGATAACTTGAAGATTGAGAAAATTAATGAAAATCAGATACGCTGCATCTTGAGCAGTGCAGATTTATCTGAACGCCAAATTGACTTAAACGAGCTGGCCTACGGATCCGGAAAAGCCAGACAGCTTTTCCACGAGATGATCGAGAAGGCCTGCCACGAGTTCGGCTTTGATGTGGAGGACACTCCGCTGATGGTCGAGGCGATTCCCTTGCCGATGAACAGTATTATGCTGATTATTTCCAAGATCGAGGAGCCGGAGGAGCTGGATGGACGCTACTCCCGGTTTGCTCCCACTGTCGAGGAGGATATATTGAGTGACCTGATGTCACTTCCCATGCAGCTTTTGGAAGGTGCCGCAGATGCGGTCCGCAAGCAGCTGGCCCAATCTGCACCTGCCGATGCGTCTGCCTCTGCCCCCGCGGCCCCCAGCGCTCCAAAGACTGAGGCTGAGACCTCTCCCGCAGACGCGCTGAGGATATTCTCCTTTAGCTCCCTGCGAGAGCTGGCACACGCAGCTTCTCTACTGAAGGAGCCCGACAGTGTCTGCTTAAGTTCTCTCTATCAGCCGGAAAACAGCATCTATCATCTGGTGCTGATGCCCGTCGATGCTCCCGGCGCTCCCTACAGCCGCATCTGTAATGTGCTGGCCGAGTTCGGCGATAAGCTCCCCGGCGGTCTCGCTGCCGCAGCTTACCATGAGGAGCACTACAAAAAGCTACTGGAACGCAACGCATTGTCTGCTATCGCTAAATTGTACTGATGACTGCACCCCGGCTCATATGAACCGGGGTGTTTTTCTTTTATGCCGTTATTATAACATCCGTTAATCTCGTGACTTTAAGTCCTTTGGCATTTTCCGCCCACGCGTTCGGCTCGACTTTTCATCACCGCTCCCTTATGCTGTTTTCATTTATCCGAAAAGGAGCGTTGTTTCTGTTCCGAAATCATAACGATTTCGGATCAGAAACAACGCTCTCTTTTATTTCACAGTAGTTGTTCAAACGATTCCACAAACACATCGCAATTCTGCTTTACGATCTCCACCTCAGCCGCGGGCTGGATATCCAGCACACCGTAGACCTTGTATCCGGCCTTGTGCGCATTGGTCACCGCGATAGTGTTGTCATCGAAGTAATTCACATCTGCCATCTCACAGCCGATATGCTCCGCCACCTTGAAGAACAGCTCCGTGCCGGACTTGGACAGACCGTAGTCCTCCACGGACCACACCTCGTCGAACAGATCAAACACACCGTTTTTCTGCAGACACACGTCGGTGACAATGTGAGGGCTGGCGGTCAGCACATAGAGGCTGGCCCCCTCCGCCTTTAACTTTCTCAGATACTCTCCCACAAAGGGTTTCAGCTTAATGTTGTAGGTGTACTCGTACACCAGCTTTTTCTCCAGGCGGGCCACGATCTCCGCCACGGTGCCCTTGACACCCATATTGTCGATGTAATACTCAGCGGTTTTGGTGTAGCCCAGCGGAGTCAGCACATTGATCAGCTCCGGCTCATAGGGGATGCCCTCGTCGTCCAGAACACTCAGCGTTCCCTTCGTAAAGTAAGGCATGGAATCCACAAGCGTTCCATCCAGGTCAAACACATAAACATTTTTCTTCATCGCAAGTCGGTCCTCTCCTCTATCTTGAATCCGCTCTCACGGAGCAACTTTCCGATTTCTTCCGGATAATACAATCACCTCACCGTCTTTCGGCTGATTATCTCTCCCTCATCCAGGACATCGCTCCCAATCAAACCGCATCCAGCACGTCCGCCAGCGCCGCAAACTGCATGAGTGTCAGCGCCTCGCCTCTCACACTGGGGGCGAGTCCAATCGCCTCGATGGCCGCCGCGATCTGCTCTTTGGTAAAATGCAGATTCTGGGCGTTGCCGAGACCGTTCTGCAGGGTCTTTCTCCGCTGATTGAAGGAAGCGCGGATCAGATCAAACAGCAGTTTTTCATTTTTCACCTTGACCGGCGGATCGTCGTGAACCCGAAGCCGGATCACCGCCGAGCTCACATCCGGTCTGGGCATAAAGCAGTTCTGGGGAACGTTGGCTGCAATGTAAGGCTCCGCATAGAACTGTACTGCCAGGGACAGTGCGCCGTAATCCTTGCTGCCGGGACCGGCCTGCATGCGGACAGCAACCTCCTTCTGCACCATGACGGTGATGCTCTCCACCGGCACATGCTGCTCAAACAGCCCCATGATGATCGGGGTGGTGATATAGTAAGGCAGATTCGCCACCACCTTGATGGGGCGTCCGCCATTTTCCTCCTGAGCCAGCTTCACCAGATCCACCTTCAGAATATCCTCGTTGATCACGGTCACATTGTCATACTCGGACAGGGTGTCCTGCAGGATCGGGATCAAATTGCGGTCGATCTCCACGGCAATAACCTTGCGGGCATTCTCGCAGAGATACTGGGTCAGCGTGCCGATACCGGGGCCGATCTCCAGCACCAGATCGTCCCTGGTAACTCCCGCCGCATCCACGATCTTATTCAACACGTGGGTATCGATCAGGAAGTTCTGGCCGAATTTTTTCTGAAAATTGAAGCCGTACTTCTGGAGAACGGCTATGGTCTCCTTGGGGTTGCCTAAATATGCCATGTGGATCCTTTCTTTATCTACAATCGACTTAATTTTTATAATAAACTTACAGCATAATTCTCAATCAGCTAACAATTTCTGATACTTGTCAGTTTGTTTAATGCATGCAAATATTGACACTGTGTGGATTTCTGGCGGCTATTTTTTATCCTTGAAGATCTGATAACACAGACCGACAAGGGCAATGATTAGCTCCGGTTTTCCGCATCACACAGTATAGCATACGATGCCCCCTCCATGCAACGACGAATTTTGCACAGAGGGGATATTCTTTTGCCATCCCACTGTACGTTCTCATCCTGTACACATCACGCCCAGAAAGATGTTGACAATTCAACTTCCCCGCTGTATAATGCGAGAAGTTGAGCTGTCAACATCTTATTGTTTCCGTCCTGTGAATACAGCTTCCACGGACGCCCATGATTTAAAGGAGTAACTATGGTCAACCGATTTGAACGTTTTACCTTTGCCATGTCCAAGATCTCAAAATGCTGGCACAAACTGACCACCGATGAAATGGCCAAGTACGGCTTAAAAGGCCCCCATTCTGTATATTTGATCGCGATGTACCGCCATGAGGACGGCATTACCGCTCCCCAGCTCTGCGACATCTGCGGCAAAGATAAGGCGGATGTGTCCCGCATGATGTCTATCATGGAGAAAAAAGGACTCGTAACCAAGGAGGGTTCCAACCAGAACCGCTACGGAGGCGTGTGGAAACTGACTCCTGAAGGCAAAGCTGCCGCCGAATATGTCCGCGAGCGTGCACGTCTGGCCGTTGAGCTGGGCGGTAAGGGACTTACTGAAGAGGACCGCGCAGCATTTTACCGCGCCATGGAACTGATTGTATCCAATCTGCAGAAAATGAGTGAGGAGGGACTTCCGCCGCAATGAATCCCCTTGAAAAAGTTTATTGTCGATTTGTCCAGTTTGCATTTCGCGCCGCGATGCCTCTTCTGCCCTACCGCAGACCGGTTTCCTTTCGCAGCGTGAATGAACTTCCGCCGATGCTGAAACGGCATAAATATCTTTCGGTCCTGCTGGTGACCGACCGCCAGCTTAGAAATACCGGAGTCACCGCCCCGCTGGAGAACTTACTGAGAACCTCCGGTATTAAGTGCACCGTTTACGACGGCACCCGCGCCAACCCCACCGTCGACAATGTGGAGGAGGCTCGGAGGCTATATATTGAAAATAATTGCCGGTGTCTGATCGCTTTCGGCGGCGGTTCCTCCATGGACTGCGCCAAGGCAGTTGGTGCCCGGATCGCCTACCCGCACAAAACCCTGGATCAGCTCAAAGGTCTGCTGCGGGTTCTGAAAAAGATACCGCCCTTAGTCGCCATCCCCACCACAGCCGGTACAGGCAGTGAGGTGACGGTCACCGCCGTTATCACTGACACCGACAAGAAACACAAATATACCATGAATAACTTCACGATGATCCCTTCCTATGCAGTGCTGGATCCGGAGGTCACTTATTCGCTTCCTCCCGCCTTGACTGCCACCACCGGAATGGATGCACTGACCCACGCAGTGGAGGCCTACATCGGCGGCTCCACCACCAGGGAGACCCGAAATCTCTCCCAGCGCGCGGTAAAGCTGGTCTTTGAAAACATTGAGATCGCCTGCAAGGACGGCAGTGACTACAAGGCCAGAAGGAATATGCTCCGCGCCGCACACATGGCCGGCATCGCATTTTCCAAATCCTATGTGGGCTATATCCACGCGATTGCCCACTCCCTTGGAGGCCAGTACAATACTCCTCACGGCTTCGCCAACGCAGTCCTGATGCCCATGGTGCTGGAGACCTACGGCAAGGCTGTTTATGAGAAGCTTCACTGGCTGGGCATCGCTGCTGGAGCGGCTTCTCCCGAGGATACCCACGAGGAGGGGGCAAAAAAGTTTATTGAAGCTATCCGGGAGCTGAACCGCCGACTGAACATCCCAGAGAAATTGGCCTGCATTCGGATCGAAGATATTCCCTCCATGGCCGCCCACGCCGCAGCAGAGGCGAATCCTCTCTATCCTGTCCCGGTTCTCATGAATGCCAGAGAACTGGAGACGCTTTATTACAATATCATTGATTGGAGTACGTGTGATGACCAGCAAGGCAATTGATCAGATTCTGAAAAGTCAGCGGGCATTTTTCCGCAGCGGAGCCACTCTCCCGGTGTCCTTCCGCATTAATAGCCTAAAAAAACTCTATGCCACTGTGAAGAAATATGAAGACGAGGTGGCTGACGCCCTGAAGACCGACCTGGGAAAAAGTAATTTTGAGGGTTTCATGTGTGAGACTGGTCTGGTGCTCAGCGAAATCAGCTATATGATCCGCCACACCCGCCGCTTCGCCCGGGAAAAAACCGTCCACACACCGTTGGCCCAGTTTTCCTCCCGCAGCTATAAAAAGCCCTGCCCCTACGGCAATGTGCTGATCATGAGTCCCTGGAACTATCCCTTCCTGCTGACCATTGATCCCCTGGCAGATGCCATTGCCGCCGGCAATACCGCCATCGTAAAACCCAGCGCCTACTCTCCGGCCACAAGCGCCGTGATCGAAAAGATCGTTACTGAGTGTTTTCCGCCCGAGTATGTGGCGGTGGTGACCGGAGGCCGCGAGGAAAATGCGGCACTGCTGGAGAAGAAATTTGACTTTGTGTTCTTCACCGGAAGCCAAAATGTGGGCAGGGAAGTCCTGCGTCACACGGCGGAGACGCTGACCCCCGCTGTTCTGGAGCTGGGCGGAAAGAGTCCCTGCATTGTCGATGAGACCGCAAATCTGAGACTGGCTGCCAAGCGCATTGTCTTCGGAAAATTCTTAAACTGCGGCCAAACCTGCGTGGCACCGGACTATATCATCTGCCAGAAGCATGTAATGTATGCTCTGCTCAAAAAGATCTGTGAGGAGATCGGAAGTCAGTACGGCAGACATCCACTGAACAACCCCGATTACGGCAAGATCATCAACGAAAAACACTTTGACCGTCTCTGCAAGCTGATTCGGAAAGACAAGACCTTCTTCGGCGGTCAGACCAACCGCGATACCCTGCAAATCGCTCCCACAGTCATGCACGATGTGACCTGGTTCGATGCGTGCATGCAGGAGGAAATCTTCGGACCGATCCTTCCGATCCTGACCTACGACGATTTTGATGAGGTTTACGACATGCTGGCAGACAGACCCAAGCCACTGGCCCTGTATCTGTTCTCCTCCGACCGCGCGCGTATCCGCGAGGTGACTGCCCGCTGCTCCTACGGCGGCGGCTGTATCAATGACACCATCATCCACCTGGCCACCAGCGAGATGGGCTTCGGCGGTGTGGGCGAGAGCGGTATGGGCGCTTACCATGGCAAGGAGGGCTTTGACGTGTTCTCCCACACCAAGAGCATCGTGGATAAAAAGACCTGGATGGATCTTCCCATGCGCTACCAGCCCTATGACAGAGGGCTGTACGGAAAACTGTTGCATCTTTTCCTGCGCTGATATTGTCTCTGGGCTTATTTCCCCATACAATGTCTGCCGACATATTCTGTTTTTTACTATATAAATTTATATAAAACCGATATTTCAGAACACTAAATGATTTAAAGGAGATTTCACTCATGAGCGTTAGAATTATTGTAGACTCAACCGCTGACCTGACCCCCGAACTGAAAGAAAGACTTCTGGTGGTCCCTCTGACCATCCACTTCGAAGAGGATGAATACCTGGACGGCGTGACCATTGACCGCCGGGAATTTTACGAAAAACTGATTGAGAGCGATGTACTCCCCAAGACCAGCCAGCCCTCTCCCGCTGCGTTCGCGTCCGTGTACGAGGAGGTGACCAAGGCCGGCGACAGCGCGGTGGTCCTGACCGTTGCCTCCAGCCTTTCCGGCACCTATCAGAGCGCAACCATCGCCGCTGAGGATTACGACAATATCTATGTGGTAGACAGTCAGTCCGCAGCCATCGGCTCCGCGATCCTGGCTGAGCTGGCACTGCAGCTGGCAGACAGCGGCATGGATGCCAAGAGCATCGCCGACCGTATGCTTACAGAGCGGGACAAGGTTTACATCGTTGCCATGCTGGACACCCTGGAGTATCTGAAAAAGGGTGGCCGCATCTCCAAGACTGTGGCTTTCGCCGGCGGCATCCTCTCCATCAAGCCGGTTGTCTGCCTGGACAAGGGTGAGATCGTCATGCTGGGCAAGGCCCGCGGCTCCAAGCAGGGAAATAACCTCTTAGTGACCGAGATTGCAAAGGCCGGCGGCGTTGACTTTGACAAGCCCGTCCTTCTGGGCTACACTGGCTTAAGTGACCTGCTCCTTCAGAAATATGTGGAGGACAGCAAGGCACTTTGGGCAGATGAACTGACCGAGCTTCGCTCGACTATTATCGGAAGTGCCATCGGAACCCACGTGGGTCCGGGGGCAATCGCGGTGGCGTTCTTTAAAAAATAAGTGGTTCGCACAGCTGTAAAAAACGGCGTTGATTTCAACGCTGTTTTTCACAGCCCCTTACGCCTTAGAAAGTTCAAAAATTGTTCCAATGTAGGGGACGAAACCGGCGCGGCATAGTAAACATAAACCGGCTGTATCTCGTTAAAATCCGTCACATTCAGAGGAACCAGATCCCGCTGATTCTCCTCCTGAAGGGACCGCATGGAGCCCAGCACCAGCCCCATTCCCTGTTTCGCGCACTCGTGCAGGCACTGTCGGTCATTGCACTCGATAGCGATATTCGGGCTGAAGCCGTGCCGCTTGCCCACATCTTCGAGCAGACGGCGCATGGCGCTGCCCTCACTCATCACGATAAACGGCTCACCTTTAATCTGATCGATGGTCAGTACTTGACCTGCAAACCGGCTGCTGCGGGACGCTTTGATACACAGCTGCTCAATGCTGAGCAAAAATCGCTCCCGATCACTGTAGGCCGCTGATTGCTGATCAATAACGATATCAAAACGGTCAAATTCCACAATCTCTTTGTCGTTGGAAATATAAAACACTACCTCCGGATGGGACTGCTTATACTCGATCGCCAGGTCAGTTATCCATTTGCTTCTGGCACGCAGCAGCATGCGAATCTCCGTATTTTCCTCCTCCCGGGAGGATATGGAAGCTATGGTGCCGTCGATCTGAGCAAACGCGATCCTCAATGCGTCGGCCAACCGCCGACCATCGCTGTTGAGAACAATGCGATTGCTGGCCCGGGTAAACAGCGGCACCCCGATCTCAGTCTCGAGCCGTTTGACCGCTGCGGAAACCGATGAAGTGGGCACACTGTATTTCTGCGCTGTCTTGGAAAAATTTTCGTATTTTGCACTCTCATAAAAATAGCGAAGCTGTAAAAGATCCATACTCTCCACCTCCTGACCTGACAGTATTTTACTATATCTCTACAGATATAGCAACTGCATCTCACCTGATTATTTACAATATAGATCACGTGACCTATAATGATGATGCACAGCCCGATCAACAACAATTTGACCATTTCATGGAGGATTTCAGATGAAGGTTTGTATCATTCAGCCACCCTATTACACCGACTATTCCAAATCTGATGACTGCTTTCGATTTGAGCTGGAGGCCCTCGATAAATGCGGCGACGATCTGGACCTGATCGTGATGCCCGAATCCTGCGACATTCCCAGCCTGGCCCACTCAAATGAGGAGGCCGCAAACAGCGTTGCCAGGTACAATCGGATTTTTCTGGACAAGGTTTCGGAGACAGCCAAGCGCTGCCACGCCATGATCTTTGTCAATGCCCGCTCCTTCTGTGAAGGCGGCATTCGCAACACCACCTACGCCTTCGACCGAAATGGCCAGATCGCCGGACAGTATTTCAAGCAGCACCTGACCCCCGGCGAGGTGACCAAGCTCCGTCTGGACAGCGACTACAGCTTTGAATTCAGCGAGCCCACGGTGATTGAGATAGAGGGGCTGCGCTTCGGCTTCCTGACCTGCTATGACTTCTATTTTTATGAGGCCTTCGCCAACATGGCCCGGCAGAATCTGGATATTGTCATCGGCTGTTCCCATCAGCGCAGCGACACCCACCTGGCGCTGGAGATCATGTCCCAGTTTCTGGCCTACAACACCAACGCCTATGTGATCCGCTCCTCCGTCTCCATGGATGAGAGTTCGGACATCGGCGGCGCATCTATGGTCGTGGCACCCACTGGACAGATCCTTGTGAATATGGGCAGCCGCGTGGGAATGGAGATCGTGGAGATCGATCCCAAGGATAAATATTATAAGCCGGCGGGCTTTGGCAATCCACCCTCGGCCCACTATGAGTACATCGAAAAAGGGCGCCGCCCCTGGAAGTATCGTCCCGGCGGAAGCGCCATCGTCCGTCACGACGAGATCATGCCCTACCCTCGCACCTGCGCGCACCGCGGATTCAACACCATCGCACCGGAGAACAGTCTCCCTGCATTCGGCGCAGCCGTTGCCATGGGTGCCGACGAAATCGAGTTTGACCTCTGGTTTACCAGGGACGGCGAGGTGGTTTCCATTCACGACCAGACGCTGGACCGCGTCTCAAATGGCTCCGGAAAGATCCATGAATACACGCTGGCTGAGCTTCGCGAGCTGGACTTCGGTTACAAGTGCAGCGAGGAATTTAAGGGAATGCAGATCCCTACCTTCGAGGATATCCTGAAAAAATTCGCCTGCCACTGTGTGATGAATATTCACCTGAAAACCCCCGGCGACAAGCCGGAGTATCTGGAAAAGGTCATCCGTCTGATCAAAAAATACGACTGCGAAAAGTATGTGTACCTGATGACCGGCGATGACGCACTGCTGGAGCGGCTCCAGCGCGAGTTTCCCGAGATCCCCCGCTGCTGCGGTGGCGGTCGTGACCACGCCCTGCGCTGGAAGATCGTTGACCGGGCGATGCGCTACGGCTGCAAAAAGCTCCAGTTTATGAAGGGCTACTTTGATCAGGAGATGGTGGACAAGGCCAGAGCGAACGGCATCATCACCAATGTATTCTGGTCAGATGATCCCGTCGAGGCAGAAAGATTCCTGGATATGGGCATTGACACCATTCTCACCAACGACTACAACCGGATTGCACAGGTTGTGGAGCAGAGGGAGAAGTATAAATATTATTGATCTGCAATATATAAGAGGAGCCGTCGCCCAGCTAAAATTCTTTAGCTGAACGACGGCTCCTTCAAGCATTATCATAGAAGATCATTTACAGAAAAAACTTTCACACATCCTCATCCACCTATCCGTAGCCAATATATCTGATCACCCTTAGCCAACAATAACGCACCAACCTCTTGATATTTTATTTCTCCATCATCAGATACCATTTCTAAGTAAAACATACTTATTGCAACAGCATCTACGTCAAAACCAGCCTCTTGATAATACTCAAACTCTTCTTGATATTCAGCGTCATCTTTTGTCATTACCTGTGTCTGCAGATGTGTTAATTCTTTGGCTTTATATCCTTCAGGCAAATCAATGTTCTCAATTTGCCATAATGCATCTGCCTCCTTACCCGGATATATCATTTCTCTTACGCTTGCAATGTTCTGGGTAATAAAAATACTATCCAAAATATCTTTCGCGGTGTTCTTGTACTTTTCCGCATCTGCGTTTGTGGATTTATCAATAACACCGACTACTTCGAGCTGACTCGGAGAATTTTCAAGCTGAATTACCTCTGGTTCGAAGTGATATTCAATATTCCAATCATAACCATATCTCTTATCCGGAGAAAACCGAATATCAAACGAAACTCCATTCCAAAACCTGCTATTAAATAAACAATATCCTACATCAATACTTTGCGTCGATGGATACCGCAATGACATCGACGCCTCTAATTCCTCTCCCTTCCCTGAACTTATTCCCTTAAACTTTGCCTCATTATTGTCCCCATTTTCGTATATGCAATCAATGGTAAGCGTTGCACCGTTTGACGGAATACGATATTGCCCATCGAGGTACCAATCTCCGATCAACTCAATAATTTCATCATCACATAAACTCCAACTATAAGAAGAACTGCCAAACACAAATTTTAATATCTGTGTCTCCTGAACCTCCACATAATTAAAGACTCTGGTTGTCTTGACAATACAGTTATATTGATATTCCGTTACCAATTCCCCTGTATAAATCTCAGAACAATATTTGCCTTCCTCAAAAAAATAAGTATCCTTCAATTCTTTGGAACCAAAAGAGCCCTCATATGATGCCTTAATCTGTTCATTCGAACGTGCAATCAATGCTTCCATAATCTGTTCATTCGTCGGAACTCTTTTGGGCATAACTTCCCATTTTGCCTCATCTCCATAATATGCTTCAATAGAATCCAGTAACCATCCCTCATTATATCGCGTATAGTACATAATATACGCTTGCGTCGCGCTGGCTGCCTCATGGTCGATTTTAATTGTTACATAGACCGTATCTTTTCGATTTCCCTCGTCTGTCAATCTTTTAATAACAGAAAGTTCTGTAATCTCACTTCCCTCAACCTTATAAAACTTTGAATTCCCAACCAGATCTTCCAGCAATTCATTCTCTGAAACACCGATATCGCCAGAATTATCTGTCGTCTCTTCATCTTCTTTTTCCGTTCGCATCTCTGGTAAATCGGTTCCTTGGCTCGGCTTACTGCTGCAACCGGTCAACAAAATTGCTGCTAACACTATTAAAACCATAAATATTTTTCGAAACATTTTGTTTCCTCCTTCAGAAAATTTAACTTTATTATAGCCCGTTTACGGGCAATCGTCAATATGCGGACTATGCAATATGATTAATTTGATATCTAAAACACAACATAATCAGGAGATTACTATTTATGATTTCTTTTAATAAACTATGGACAACCATGAAAGAGCGAAATATTTCTCAATACAGATTAATTAAAGATTTCAATTTCAGCACCGGACAGTTGGATCGTCTTCGTAAAAACGGTAACATCAACACATATACTCTAAATCAACTTTGTAAAATTCTAGATTGCAAATTAGAAGACATCGCTGAATATATTGAAGATAACTAGCATCAATACTAGAAAGGGACTGCCGCCCAGCTAAAATACTTTAGTTGGTGCGACAGCCCCTCTCCTGTGATTTTCTCTTCGCATTATATCTTCACTTTGATTATCTTCCGGTCATAGGTCATCAGTCCGTTGACCTCCTCCTCGATATCGGAGACCTGTGTGTACACAGCTCCCGCCAGTCCCTTCTCGACCAGCGGCATGATCTCTCCGTCGATCAGCCCGCGAACACCTGCGTCAAGTGAATCCTTGTCGGTATAATTTCGGTAGCCAAACACTCCCTCAGAGTAGGAATGACCGGGCACGCACCACGCGTAGCCGCCGTACTCGGACACCACGAAGGCGCGACCGTATTTGTCTTTCTCCACCTTCTGCTTGCGGAAATAATTGTGGATACTGCGCATATCTCCGCCCTTCTGGTCAAACCATCCGCTGGCCTGATCAATCAGACGGGTATTGTCAAGGCTCTTCACCAGTTCCACGCCCTTGTCGGCATCGAACTGACCCCAGCCCTCGTTGAATACGACCCAGGTGGCAATGCTGGGGCAATTATACAGCTGACGGATCGTCGCTTCACACTCGTCCCGCCACTCCTGACGCCCCTCCGCATCCTGACGGGAGAAGAATTTATAATGATTATCCTTGATCCGCACCCAGGGAAGTCCGGTGGGCAGATAGCAAACGCCAACCATGTGGTAGTCCGTGCCGCCGTTTAACATATCCTGCCAAACAATCATTCCCAACCGATCACAGTGATAATACCAGCGCATGGGCTCCAGCTTGCAGTGCTTTCTGAGCATATTGAATCCCAGCTTCTTGATGGTCTCAATATCATAGATCAGCGCCTCGTCGGAGGGCGCCGTCATCAATCCGTCCGGCCAGTAACCCTGATCCAACACGCCGTGCATAAAGCAGGGCTTGTGATTCAGGCAAAGTCTGGGAACACCGTTTTCGTCCACTTCTCTGGTGAATGTTCTCATGGCGAAGTAGCTATCCACCCGATCCTCACCGACGGTCACGCTCAGATCGTAGAGGAAAGGATTCTCCGGTGTCCAGCTGATCATCTCCGGGATCGGGATGATAAAATGGCTGTCGGTGAATTCGCCGGTGAAAATAGTGTTCTCTCCCGCACCGATCTTCACGCTGATTTTTCTGTCATTTTTCTTATCTGCTCCGCTGTCCTCTCCCTGCGTATTGCCGGTCTGACCTGCTGCCGATAAGCTCCGCTGTACTAAATCTTCCGTCTTTTCCGCGCCGCCAACCGGCTTCCTGGGAAAACAATCCCCTGCATCGTTCATCTCCACGCAGATTTCCACCGATTTCTCGTCATATCGGGGAGTTATCCACAGATTGCGGATGTAGTTCTGTGGAACACGCTCCATCCAAACAGTCTGCCAGATACCGCTCTGGGCAGTGTAAAAAATACCGCCGTTTTTCAGCTTCTGCTTGCCGCGGCTGTGCCAGGAGGTGTCACTGACATCCCGCACCTTGACGGTCAGAATATTTTCTCCGACCTTCAGCGCATCAGTAATATCAAAGGAAAAATTGTAAAAACCGCCGTTGTGGCTGCCCACCGCAGTACCGTTTACATAAACCTCGCAGCTCTGGTCAACGGCTCCAAAGTGGAGGATGGTGCGAAGTGGCGGAGCTTCCACCGCCTGTGTACTAGCAGTATGATCCGTCTGCTCATCTGCCTCCGAGCATCCCGTTGCACTGACCGGCTGCTCTCCTCCTGCCACAGTGATCACCCGCTCATACCACAGCGCCTCGTCGGGCTGCAGCTGGCGGTTCACGCCGGACAGCGCACTCTCCGGCGAAAATGGCACCAGAATCTTTCCGTCCCACGTTTCGGGACACTCTGCCTCCGCTTTTGTGAACGCGTAATTCCAATACCCATTCAAAATCGTATAATCAGCTCTGCGAAGCTGCGGTCTGGGATACTCCTCCAGCACATGCTCCGGATCAAGATTCTCTCCCCAGACCGTATACAGCTGATGAGACTTCTTGCTGGCCTTCTCCACACCGGCCGCCTTGATCATATTTTTAATATCCATACGGGTAGCTCCTTATATTGATTCTTCTATGGTCACTCGTTTTTTCTCCTCTCCGGCAGCTGCACCAGCAGTATTCCCACGAACACCACCGCACAGCCCAGCAGTTCTTTCCCACTCAGGGTCTGATTCAGCAATAACCAGCCGCCCAGCACCGCAAACACCGACTCCAGACTCATGATCAGTGAAGCCACCACCGGCTCGGTGTGCTTCTGGCCAATGATCTGCAGGGTGTAACCCACACCGCTGCTCATGATACCGGCATACAGAATCGGCAATCTGGCCGCGTAAATATTCGCCCAGGCAGGCTCCTCAAACAACAGCATCGCGATACCGCTGATCACCGCGCAGGTAAAGAACTGGATGCAGGACATCATCACACCGTCAACCTTCGGGGAGAAATGGTCGATCACCAAAATATGCCCCGTGAACGCGATCGCACAGCAGAACACATAGATATCTCCGGGATTGATGGTGAAGGACTCATTCATGCAGAGCAAGTACATCCCCAGCGCTGCCAGTGCCACACTGATCCACACACGACCGGCCACCTTCTTTTTCCAGAAAATGCCCGCCAGCGGGACCATCACAATGTATAACGTAGTGATAAAGCCGGCCTTGCCCACGGTGGTGTAGCAGATACCAAACTGCTGAAGCGCGCTGGCTACCGCAAGAAATGCACCGCAGCAGACACCGCCGATGACAGTGACGCGCAGTTTTTCTTTTCCGGCATCCCCAGACGCTCTCCCTTCTGCATTCACCACTGTATCTGCGTTCTCCTGGGCGGAATTCGCCAGTGTCTGACCACTGTTTTTCGCCCGGTCAGCCGCTCCGCTCCGCGCTCGAAGCCTCCCGGCAACCACCAACGGCAGCAATGCCAGCCCTCCCAGCACTGAGCGGGCACAGTTCATGGTAAAGGGCTCAATGTGATCCATTCCCGTACTCTGCGCCACAAAAGCCATTCCCCAGATAAATGCTGTCAGCAGCAGGATGGCGCTGCCGACCAGTTGATCATTTTTCCTACATTTCATTTCTTCCGTCTCTCCTTCTGTTGTCTTTTCTCTTTCGTTCGGTTTCTGCCGCCCGGTTCCTTTCGTCCGTTTTTCTCCGTCCGCTTTCTTCCGCCCGGTTCCTTTCGTCCGGTTTCTTCCGTCCGCTTTCTTCCACCCGGTTCCTGTCATCCGTTTATATATGATATATTCTGCTGAATATCACGCCCTAACATGGAAAAACCGGTATCCCGCACATTCGTCTCTCCCCGAATGTTCCATGTACTATATTAACAATCCCCGCGCCTAAACACAAGCAGAATTTCCTTTTCCGCCGATGTTTCAGGGAAAACCCTTCCGCTTTACAAAACTTCTCCGTCCTTTGTGAAGCATTTCTCTTGCGTTCCGCCCCCCACAATGTTATAATATAGCGAAGGTGTCTTGACACCCCTATTTTATCAAAGGAGAGCATGCTATGGAAGCAAGAAACCTGACAATGATGACTGACCTGTATCAGCTGACCATGATGCAGGGCTATTTCAGAGAGAACAAAAACGACACGGTTATTTTTGATATGTTTTTCCGCACCAATCCCTGCAACGGCGGCTACGCAGTCACTGCCGGCCTGGAGCAGGTCATTGAGTACATCAAAAATCTGCACTTCTCCAAGGAAGACATCGAGTACCTGCGCAGCAGAAAGCTGTTCGGGGAGGATTTCCTGGAGTATTTGAGCACGTTCAAATTTACCGGAGATATCTACGGCATCCCCGAGGGCACCGTTGTGTTCCCCCACGAGCCGCTGTTAAAGGTCATCGCCCCCGCCATCGAGGCACAGCTGGTGGAAACCACCATTCTGAATATCATCAACCACCAGAGCCTGATCGCCACCAAGGCGGCCCGCGTAGTACACGCAGCCCGCGGCGACGGTATCATGGAGTTCGGTCTGCGCCGCGCTCAGGGCCCCGACGCCGGTATCTACGGTGCACGCGCCGCTATGATCGCAGGCTGCATCGGCACCTCCAACGTGCTGGCCGGCCAGATGTTCAATGTTCCCATCAAGGGCACCCACGCCCACGCATGGATCATGAGCTTCCCGGACGAGCTGACCGCATTCCGCACCTACGCGAAGCTCTACCCCACCTCCTGCATCCTGCTGGTGGACACCTACGACACCTTAAAATCCGGCGTTCCCAACGCGATCCGCGTGTTCAAGGAGATGCGCAAGGCGGGCATTCCTCTGACCAACTACGGTATCCGTCTGGACAGCGGTGACCTGGCTTACCTGTCCAAGGAGGCGAAAAAAATGCTGGACGCAGCCGGATTCTCCAACGCCACCATCTCTGCCTCCAGCGATCTGGACGAGTACCTGATCGACAGCTTGAAAAACCAGGGTGCGACCATCAATTCCTGGGGTGTCGGCACCAACATGATCACCTCCAGCAACTGGTCCGCGTTCGGCGGCGTTTACAAGCTGGCCGCAGTGAAGGGCGAGGACGGCAACTGGATTCCTAAGATCAAGCTGTCCGAGAACGTAGCTAAGGTGACCAACCCCGGAAACAAGACCGTCTTCCGCATTTACTCCAAGGTCCACAAAAAGATCATCGGCGACATTATCTCTCTGGCGGACGAGACGATCAATCCCGAAGAGCCGCTGCTCATGTTCGATCCGGTGAGCACCTGGAAAAAGACCCGCTTAAAGGGCGGTACCTACACTGTCCGCGAGCTTCTGGTTCCCATCTTCAAGGACGGCCAGTGTGTATACACCTCCCCCAGTGTCATGGACATCCGCGAGACCTGTATCGCGGAGCAGAATACCCTGTGGGATGAGACCCGCCGTCTGGTGAACCCTCACCACACCTACATTGACCTCTCTCAGAAGCTGTGGGATATGAAGCACGAGCTGATCGACCGGATCAGCGAGGAGAAATCCCGCCAAAACGATTGATGTTAAAGGAGAATTTACATGGTTTTTCGTACCCTGATCGGTTTAACCTATTTTATTATTGTCCTGATCCTGCTGATTCCCGTCTGGTGCATCGAGTGGATCATCGGCAAGTCCCACCCCGATGCCAAGGATACTTCCAGCCTCTGGCTGATCCAGAACATTGTATTCCGACCACTGCTGTGGATTATCGGCGCTCATATCACCGTTTACGGCCGGGAAAACATCCCGGATAATCAGCCCGTGGTCTACATGGCAAACCACCGCAGTATGCTGGACTGCATCGTGCTCTACCCCCTGTTCAAGGGGCTGTGCGGTGTCGTATCCAAGATCGAGGTGAAGAAGATTCCCTTCGTCAAATACTGGATGGACAATCTTTACTGTCTCTACTTTGACCGCTCCGATATGCGCGAGGGCCTGAAGATGATCCTCACCGGCATTGAGTACCTGAAAAAAGGTGTCTCCATCTGCATCATGCCCGAGGGCACCAGAAGCCACACCGACGAAATGCTCCCCTTCAAGGAGGGTTCCATGAAGCTGGCCACCAAGTCCGGCTGCCCGATCATCCCCGTGGCGATCACCGGCTCGGCGGACCTGTTTGAAAACCACAAGCCCTGGTTCGGCCCCGCTGACATTACCGTCACCTTCGGCAAGCCTATCGATGTAAAGGCCCTGTCCCGCGACCAGCAGAAAAATCTGGGCGCGCACGTGCGCGACGTGGTGGGTGCGATGCTGGACGGAGGTCCCGGGCATATGGTGGAGTTCGGCGAAGTGGTGAAGGCAGAGTAATTTTTATTTCGCTGTATATTTTCCATTTTTCCATGGAATAATCTTCATATGATGAAATTGTGAGTGCGCAAGGGCATCAGGCTCCTGCGCACTTTGATTTTAGCGACAACGCCTCGACAGAGGTGCAACGTGTGAAAGAAAGGAGTCACCATGGAATTAAAGGGAACAAAAACAGAAAAGAACTTACTGGCTGCCTTTGCGGGAGAATCCCAGGCTGCAGTCAAATACGGCTTCTACGCCGCAAAGGCAGCCCAGGACGGCTATGAGCAGATCGGCGGCCTCTTCGCCGAAACCGCTGCCAACGAGCGGGCACATGCAAAAATCTGGTACAAGCTGCTGAAGGGCGGAACGATGTTGGATACTGCGGACAATCTGAAGGACGCTGCCGCCGGAGAGCACTACGAGTGGACCGATATGTACGCGGAATTTGCCAGAGAGGCCAAGGAGGAAGGCTTCGACCGCATCGCCTACCTGTTTGAAGCGGTGGGAGCCATCGAAAAAGAACACGAAAAACGATATCTGAAGCTTTTGGAAAACGTGAAAGACGGACTGGTCTTCTCAAAGGATGAGGACACCATGTGGATCTGCCGAAACTGCGGCCACATCGTGATCGGCAAGAAGGCTCCGGAGGTTTGTCCGGTATGTGAGCATAAAAAGAGTTATTTTGAGGTGAAGGCAGAGAATTATTAGAAAAACGGGGGACCTCCACACATCGTGCGGTGTCCCCCATAATATTTCGTCACTCCCAAAATCCTTCCTCAGCCACATCAAACCGGTACACAGTCTCGCTCTCGTACTCCATCTCCGGCATCAGGATGCAATTCGGGAAATTATCGTGATGCACCGCATCCGGCGGTACCTGAGTTTCAAAGCAGACTCCGCTGCGATACTGTATCTCCTGCCCCATCAGGTCATGTCCGGGAACCGTCACGGCCTTACCATCCACGGTGGTCTCTACCAGACCGCGCAGGAAGTTTCCGGAATACATCTGTACGCCGGGCTGATCCGTAACCACGGTCATCCGGCGACCGGTCTCTGGATGATACATGATGATCTGGGCATCTCCCCGCTTTAACATCCAGTTGTGGTCATAGCCGCCGCCGTAGTTTAACTGGTCATAATCCGCATCGATATCCTGCCCCAGAAGCTTCGGCGCAGTAAAATCCATGGGAGTTCCCGCCACATCCCGATACTCTCCTGTGGGAATGCTGGCCGAATCGGCCACAGGTGTCATCTGATCCGAATTAATCCATACCTTGTGATCCAGCACATCCGCTGCGCCCAGCTTTCCGCTGAGATTAAAATAAGCGTGGTTGGTCAGATTAAGAATCGTCATCTGGTCCGTACGGGCGCGGTAACGGATCTTCAGCTCACCCTCATCGGTTAAGGTATAGGTCACCTTGATCCAAAGGTTTCCGGGATAGCCCTGATCTCCGTCGGGACTGAACAGCTTAAAGGTGACACGGTTGCGCATCTCCTCTGTCGTGGCATCCCACACCCGGGTGGAATAGGAGTCAAACCCGCCATGGAGGGTGTTTTTTCCGTCGTTGGCATCCAGCAGGTATTTTCTGCCGCTGAGCATAAACTCAGCACCGCCGATCCGATTCGCCACGCGGCCTACCACCGCACCAATATAGCCACTGTTATTTTCATACTCTGCAGGTGTCGCATATCCCAACACCACATCGCCAAACTTACCATAACGGTCAGGAGTCCAAATCTCTGCAATCGTGGCCCCCAGATCCAGAAGTTTAACCTTCATTCCGCTCTTGTTCGTCAGGGTATAGCTCTTTACCTCTGTCCCGTTCTTTATGCTGCCAAAAACACTCTGCTCTATCATACCATCTCTCCTCTTTAGCCCATTTGTTTCCCTATTGACCATAGACAGTCAAGACGCTGCCGCATATCATACTCACGGCAGGGTCATCTCAGGCAAACTCGGTGCGCTTCAACAGAAAGTCCAGAAAAGAATCTCTCCCACCCTTCTGCTGCTCTAACATGTCGATTTTATCACGATTCCGATCAGAAATCCAGTTTTTTCTCGTATTATAGTAATAATTCAACTGTTTCCAGTATTTTTCCGGATATAAAAACAATAAATACAGCAGATTCCAGTCTCCCTGCCCCATTGGAAAGATCCGGTTATAAGTCTCCAGCATCTTTGCGCCCAGTCTGAGACTCCAATGATTTTTCTCCAGAACCTTCCTCATAAAATAGTATAGATCTTCAGCCCGATAGCCGGTGTGCAGTGAGGAAAAGCCGGTGACTGCGAAGTCGGCCGTCCCCAGTAACACATGATGATAAGTGTAATTTCCATGGCAGAGCTGACCTGTCGGTTTCGCTTCACTTCGCTCCCAGAGCTCGGCAGCCCGCTGGCCCTGAGCCAAATATTCGTTCACAGTTTCCAGCACATTCCGCTCAAACAGCGTTTTACCGTTTCGATTTCGTAAAAATTTCCTTACCCGTCCCATTTCCCTATTATGCTTGTGCCAAACCTCTCCCGGATTATACACCGGTTCAACGGTCACCCCGATCTGCTGCAAGGCCAGATGAAGTTTTGCCAGAATGACCACCGCCTCCAGACAATCCCGCTCATCTCTGGCACTGCACTCCCGACCCTCGAACCAGTCCTTCAGCACATGGGGTTTCTGGTATTCATCCTTAGAAAGCCACCCGCCCTCTCTGTTTGCCACATACTGTTCTGCCGGAAAGCCCGCTTTCCGAAGCTCGGACAGCACCTGCTGCTCTATTCCGATCCGATTCTCCGTTCTGCTGCATTCCGCCATCAGCTTCAGTCCCTCACTGGTATCCACCAGCATCGCTCCTCTGACCCGACTGATCCGAAACACTTCAAAATTATATTGATCCAGTACTGCCATTCCACGTTCGCTCATTTCTCCCTCCCTGCCGGGCAGTTTCCGGCACTGCCCCTGTTCAATGTTGCTGCTCCCGCCTTGGTCATCCCATCATTCGTCTCATCTTCTGCGTTTGCGGAACTGTAACATACTATGATTGCCGGAGAAAAAATATTCGACAAGAAACAGTAGCGAAATTTTCTCTTTTGGGGTATATTTGTATGTAGAACACTTTTGCGTTGTTTTCGTAAATGCGACTCCGATTTTGGAGCCGTATACGGTTTTATGGAGGATTTATGATTCAGATTCCCGAACAGGTAGCGTTTATTATTCATAAATTAGAAGAATACGGCTTCGAGGCCTACGCCGTGGGCGGCTGTGTCCGCGACACTCTGCTGGGACGCATCCCCGGCGACTGGGACATCACCACGTCCGCACTGCCGGAGCAGGTGAAGGCCATCTTCCGGCGCACCATCGACACCGGCATTGAGCACGGCACGGTCACCGTCATGATGGGCAGGGAAGGCTACGAGGTCACCACCTACCGGGTGGACGGCGACTATCAGGACGGCCGTCACCCCTCCAGCGTCACCTTCACCCCCAGTCTGATCGAGGACTTAAAGCGCCGTGATTTCACCATCAACGCCATGGCATTCCGCCCCGACAAGGATAATGCGGCCAATCAGTGTCCCCCTTCCTCTCATGTTGACGCTGTCTCTGGCGCAGAGACCATTGACCCCGCTACCTCAGCCGCAATCTCCTCTGCCCGCGGCATCGTGGACTGCTTCGACGGTATGGGAGACCTGGAAAACAAAATCATCCGCTGTGTCGGCGACCCGGAGGAGCGTTTCCGTGAGGATGCCCTGCGCATGATGCGGGCGGTCCGCTTCGCGGCTCAGCTGGGCTTCACCATCGAGGAGAACACAAAGGCCGCCATCCGTAAGCTGGCGGGTAATCTTCGTCTGATCAGTAAGGAGCGCATTCAGGTGGAGCTGATCAAGCTTCTGACCTCCCCCCACCCGGACTACATCCGCATTGCCTATGAGACCGGCATCACCGCTGTGGTCCTGCCGGAGTTTGATCGGCTGATGAACACGCCTCAGCGCAATCCGTTCCATTCCATGACCGTCGGCGAGCACACGATCCAGTCACTGCTGGCCATCGACCCGGATCCGGTCCTGCGTCTGACCATGCTTCTCCACGACATCGGAAAACCGGCCACCCTTCGGACGGATCCCGACGGATGCACACACTTTACCAATCACGCCTTCATCGGCGCGGACATGGCTCATGACATTCTGCGGGGACTGAAATTTGACAACCACACCGTCGACGCTGTGACTGCACTGATCCGCTGGCACGACAGCTTCCGCGACTGCCTGGACACCTCCGTGGATCCGCCGGTGGTTCGCAAAAGGGCCGTGCGCCGCATTGCCAACAAAATCGGCCGTGACCTGTTCCCCGCCCTGATCCAGGTGAACTATGCGGACAATATGGCCAAGAGCGAGTATGCCAGATCGCTGATTGTTCCCGCCATTGAGCTGATCGAGCGGGCTTATGGAGAAATCATCGCCGACGACGACTGTCTTTCTTTAAAGGAACTGGCCATCAACGGCAAGGATCTGATGGATCTGGGCTTAAAACCCGGCAAGGAGATCGGACTGATACTGAATCATTGTCTGGATCTGGTGCTGGATGATCCGGAAATGAATCGCCGGGAGACCCTGTCTGAGATTGCGAAGGCGATGATTGCAAAGCTCTCCTCAGAAGCTTGATGCTTTATTTGATGCGCTAGAGTTCTCCCACATTTCATATGAATAAACTGCTCAGCCCTTCCATGAAAGTTGCCGGGCGGTTTAGCCGTCTGGACATTCTTTGTGCAGCTAGTTTTCTTACCCGGACAGTCCAGCAAAAACGTTCAAAGTCCGCTCACTCAACGGAGGCTTTTTCTCTTGCTTATCATTTACAAATATGGTAATCTATGATAAATAGATTAATTATTTATTCTGGGAGTTTACTATGGATAAAATTGCTGTATTAGTCCCTTGTTACAATGAAGCCGTAACGGTTGAAAAGGTAGTGACTGACTTCAAAGCTGTACTTCCCGAAGCTACGATTTACGTTTACGACAACAATTCCACCGACGGCACAGACGAGCTTGCCCGAAAAGCCGGTGCTGTGGTTCGTTACGAATATCAGCAGGGAAAAGGAAATGTAATACGCCGTATGTTTTCTGAAATTGATGCCGAGTGCTATCTCATGGTCGATGGAGATGCCACATATCCCGCATCGAGTGCTCGGGAAATGGTCGACAGGGTCCTCACGAAAAAAGTAGATATGGTTATTGGCGACCGCCTATCTTCCACTTACTTCTCTGAAAACAAGCGTCCATTTCACAATTTAGGAAATTCCCTTGTCAGAAAAAGCATTAATCTTCTTTTCCACAACGACATAAAGGATATTATGACCGGTTATCGCGCCTTCAGCTACCGTTTCGTCAAAACCTTCCCTGTTTTATCAAAGGGCTTTGAAATTGAGACTGAGATGAGTATCCATGCCGTGGACAAAAATATGTTTATGGAGAATGTGGTCATTGATTATAAAGATCGCCCTGACGGAAGTACTTCTAAGTTAAATACTTACTCTGACGGAATTAAAGTGTTAAAGACTATCCTGCGTCTATTCCAGACTTACCGTCCGCTGTATTTCTTTGGCAGTGTAGCATTATTGCTTGCCATTGTCTCTATCGCCTTTTTCATTCCACTGGTAAAGACTTACATAGAGACCGGTCTTGTCCCCAATTTCCCGACTCTGATTGTTTGTTGTTTTGTGATGCTGGCCGCCGTTCAGTCGCTGTTTTCCGGTTTGATCCTTCAGACGATCTATCAGAAAAACCGTCAGGATTTCGAGATGGAGTTACATCGGGTACAGCAGTCTAAGCCTCGCACTGATGATACACTTTAATCCGGCCCCACATTTTGCTTACTAATCATTACCTTTTGGAGGAATTTCATGAGTAACTTTATATCAAATACGCTTTCAAAGATTCCGAAGGACAAAGATTCCGTTTTTAAATACGTCATCTTTGGTTTATATCTTGCGCTGCATTTCGCACTGTGCTTTTTTCACGAACCCTGGCGCGATGAATCACAGGCATATCTGATTGTACGTGATTTGTCTATTCCGGATATTTATCGTCAGTTGACCATCGAAGGGCATCCGTTTTTATGGTACCTGGCTATGCTCATTCCGGTAAAGCTGGGACTCCCGGTACACTTTTTAAGTTTTGTCAGCTTTGTTTTGTCAGCAGTCGGCACTTGGTTCTTTATTTTTAAAGCCCCTTTCAAGACGTATGTTAAAGCACTGATCCTTCCCGGTATGCTGTTTACCTACAGTCTGCCAATCATTGCCAGGGATTACTGTCTGGTGGCGTTACTCCTGCCAATCATCGGCTATCTTTATGATAAACGTTATCAGAAACCATTCCTCTATGGACTGTTGATTTTCCTTCTTCCCCAGATACATGTTATTATGGCAGGCTTTGGCATCATGTTGGCCGTTGTCTCACTGATGGAAACCTTGATTTATAAAGATAACCGTAGTAAGCTTACCAACTATATACCATTTATCTGTGGCCTGATCGGAACTCTTACTCTGATTATGCAGCTGAAAGCCGGCTCAAGCCTGATTGATCTTAATGCCGGGAACCTTGACGAGTTCCTTCTGGGAATCCTCAGTGATATCCCTTTGATGGTAAAAAATCTGCTCAAAGCCTGCATGGAGGCTATTAAGTATTTTTGGGAAATCTTCAATGGAACTCTGCTTAAATTTGGACTGTTTATTCTGCTGCTCGGTATCCTGATGAACCTGATCCTGATTAAGCACTATTGGCGCGAACTGCTGATTGTTCTTGGCGGCGTTGGTGCTCACGTATTTATCCACGCATATATTTGGAAATATATTCCTCAGCGAACCATTTGCACCGTATTTATCTTCCTTATCTACGTTTGGATGATCCACAGTTATAAGGAGCCTCAGTTTAAACACGAAAAACTGGTTCTTCTCGAAAAAGTATTTAAGAAATATCTTGTTGCATTGATTGTTTTCCTCAGTGTCGTATCCTATCAGCTCTCCTTCAACAGTGTGAAGCAGGACTTTACCGGCAATTACTCCGGCGGCGAGGAAACAGCGGAGTTTATTCTGAATGAACTTCCAGAAGATGCGATCGTTGTTTCTGCCGCAAAAGATTACTATATTACCCCGGTAATCGCCCACTACGATTACACTCTGGACAAAGTTTGGAATCCTTCCACGCTGGATTACGAGCACACTTTCGTTGACTGGAACGACCGCGGTTTCTATGTTGACCAGTTCGATGCATTTATCCAGCTGATCAAGGACAATTTCAGCGAATCGGATAATATATATATTTTGGATGCTGAGGGATACCCCCTGCTCAATCCTCAATGGGATCGCTATGAACTGGTCTTCTCACAGATGGACGACCCTTGTGTATGGGGCGAGACTTACGCCATCTACAAATTCAACTGGGATTATTGATTTTGACATAATAAACATTATAATAAATGAAGCCTCTGCCAAAATGATGGCAGAGGTTTCCTCTTTTTAAGCATATTTTAATGTTTAAAATAACATTCCATCAGCTAACCGATACACCCTTCTCGCATTCTCCCAGGTGACTCTCTCCACCTCTTCCTCGGTGACACCCTTGATCTGTGCCACCTCCTTCACCACCAGCTTCAGCAGCGTGGAATCGTTCCTCTTTCCGCGGAAGGGTGTGGGTGCCAGATAGGGACAGTCCGTCTCCAGCACAATGCGCTCCAACGGCGCGTAAGCCACGGCCTCCTTGGTCTTTTTACCGTTTTTGAAGGTCAGCACTCCGCCGATGCCCAGATAGTAGCCCATATTCAGATACTCTCTGGCCAGCTCCGCCCCGAAGGGAAAACAGTGGATGATACCGCCAAGCCCCTTGGCCGCGTCGCTCTTCATCATGTCCAGCGTGTCCTGCGCCGCGTCTCTGGTGTGGATCACCACAGGCTTGTCCACCCGTCCCGCCAACAGAAGCTGCTGCTCAAACCAGTGCTTCTGCAGGTCGCGGTCAATATTTTCATAATGATAATCCAGACCGATCTCACCGACGGCCACCACCTTGTCGCGGCGGCTTACTTCCTCCAGCCAGCGCAGTCCGTCCTCCGTCAGCTCTCCGATATCGTAGGGGTGAACGCCGACAGCGGCGTACATCCAGGGATATTTCTCGCTCAGTGCCAGACTGTTGGCGGTGGTGGAAAGGCTGGCGCCGATATTTACCACCGCTCCGATCCCGGCGGCGGAAAGAGAGGACAGCAGTTCCTCCCGGTCTGTATCAAATGCATCATCATCATAATGGGCGTGTGTATCAAAAATCATGTTTGTACCTCGATAGACTTTTTTCATCGTTCGACCAACACTCGGTCACGCACTATTATATTCGATGTAAAACAATCTGGCAAGTGCGATCTGGGAATAAACCTTCGGAAACTGTCTGCTCAGCCCGACACCGATTTCCATCTGGAATTTATCACCCATTTTTCAGCGCTCTCTACAAAATCGCCCGAACTTTCTTTCCACCGCCCATCAATTCATCCACATAATAGGCGTTGGTATAGGCATGTTTTCCGTTCTGATCGGTCACCCGAAACCGCACATACCCCCCAGCAGCCCACATCCTGTGGCCGGTCAAAGAGATCCTTTTCAAGATCAAATACCGCCTCGGTGATCAGCTCTCCGGTGCTGCCCGCCACTCGTCTTCCCCATCTGCCGAGGGAATTCATGCAAACCTCAGCCGCCTCGCTGCAGCGAAGATAAATCTTCCCGTCCTCATAATATAATTCCTCGATCAACGGGCCCGTGGAGGCGTAAAAATGACCCCGCTCCATGGCATCAATCACCGTGGAATAGTCCAGATTCTCCGCTTTGATCATGGTAAATCCGCCAAAGGAATCGCACTGCCAGCTGTCCAGCGGAAAGCTGTTGTGATTATCGTCTGTCGCCACAGCAAAAATCCTCTTTCCGGTGCGCAGAATGTCCTCAAACACACGCTCCGCGTCATTCATTCCGCTCAAAACCGCACAGCCGTGGTTGTAAACCTCCACCGCCCAGGCTCCCTCGTACGCAGTGTAATCCCGGGGGATCGCCACATCATCACTTCTCACGCTGATCTCATAGGCCGTGAGAATCAGAAAATCCTGATCGCTCAGCTCATAGCTGCAGTGCAGCACATCATGGTCAGACAGGGCCCAAATCGAATACCCCCACCTGCGGAATCTAAGCTCCGGGATGCCTGTCGATATCTATCAGACCTTTTTCTTTCAATCGCATCAATCCGATGGCACAAAACGGCTTGGAGTTTGATGTCTCACGATATCAAACCTCGTACTGTTTCAGCATCGTGGTGTATTTCTCACTTTTCCGACGATTTTTTTAACGACTTCGGAATCATCTGCAATACAGCCGGGCGCATGAGCATCCTGCGGAAACAGCACAATAAAACTGCCCGCCTCCAACCGAACAGGAGTTACATCTTCATCGATCTCGGCAAAGAGCACCTCCCTCTCGGGGTCATACTCTTTCGTTATGTTTTGCAGTTTTTCCGCGGGCTTAACATATATCGTTTCCGCCCCTTCCACCATATACATCACGTCGATATACTCCCGATGCGCTTCCAGCAAGCCGCGTTCTCTGCTGTGCGTCTCAAATTCCGCCAGATTCATATAAAGATTATCTCCATCCAAAACAATCCGGCCACCGGGGTAGTTATCCGGTGTATACATTGTTACCGCCTCCAAAATCCGATCTATCCCGGGATGAATCCCCCTATACTGTTTTGCATTGACAATCATATCTAAAATCATCTCGCTCCTCTCTTTGGAAAAAGGTATGTCTCACTTCTTATATCGCATCACACACAAACGCTTCTTCAGCCCTCACCACAAACTCACCGTCTTTGACCTTGCACGCCAGCCCTCGGGCAGAAACCTTACCGCCTTCCGACCAGATTTTGATCAACGCATTGCCTTCATAATTGAACACGGACACATCCTGCAGATTGATCTCTCCGAAATGGGCTGCCTTGATCAACGGCTCTGTCTCCCAGCCTTCAGCCACCGAATACTGCACATTCTTTAAGTACAGGCGATATGGTACAACATCGTCTCCATATGCATACAATCCAGTCTTGATCCCACTTGCCTCGATATTCTCAAATGTGATATCAGTCGGCGGATTGCCTCTCTGCCACCCTTCATTTCCCGACAGATTGATGTGCAGCAGGCGATCCGCACCGGTCACCTTGCAATTGCGGATCACGATGTTTCCCGGTGCCTTCCGCTGGGACAGATCATCCGTCACAAAATAAGTAAAGAACGAGAGCATATTGTTTCTGGCAGTTGCGGAAACCTCCGCCCGCGCTTTCTTTTCCTCCCGGCTGAAATGGCCGCGGAACTGATACTTACAGGGCCCGTAAATATAACAGTCCTCAATCAGAATATTGTTCCCGCCGTAGCGAAAGGCACTGCACGCTGAACTGATTTCACAATTCCGGACAATGACATCCAGATTATCAAAGCCTGCAATACAGTCATCTCCGGTTATCAGCTTGCAATTGGTCATGGATACCTTGCTGCAGGCTCTCGTGTGCAATGCATCATGACCGGCGAGCACCGTCAACTCGTCAAATTGGATATTTTCTGACTGAAAAATGGCGTGTGCCCAGTTTCCTGTGTTGGTAATGGTATAACCCTTAAAGGTCACATTCTTGCAAAAATGCATATTGATCCCGTGGGGGCCGCGATAATTCTCCTCGCCATCACTGTCATATACATTTCTGCCATCGATGACAGAACCCTTTTCGCCGATGACCGCGACGTTTTCCGCATATACGCCGCGAATCATTCCATAATTCCAGTAGCTTCCCGCGCAGTATAAATACTCCTTGAATCCGCCGCCACGCTCCTGCCACGGGCCGGGCAGCATCCAGGCAATATCCGTCCGCTGCTCCTTTGGAAGCGGCTCTATCGCATCCTCCAAAATGTTCCGATAGTCCTTCGGGTCAAGGCTGCCCAACAGCACTGCATCCTCCAGCAGGTGCAGCGTAATATTGCTGCGAAGGCGGATATCTCCGATGACATAAGTGCCCTTGGGGACTGCGACCTCGCCGCCGCCAAGCCGGAAGCACTCATCAATTGCAGCCTGAAATGCCCCGGTCTGAACCTTTTCACCGTTGGGAACCGCACCAAAATCTATTACTGAAACCTTCATCTGCTCACCTCTCCTGTTTGATGTCCACTGCCATATACAATTACTTTTTATCAGCCCTCTTCTCCAGAATATGTCGAATCACCGCGCCGATGCCCTCCGCCATGCGAAGAAAACCTGCGTCATCGGGATGAACGCCGTCCAAGGTATATTCGTACTGGTGCTCACCGTTAAAAAAGCTCATTCCATCAATAAAGTACACATTCTCATCGCCGTTTTGACGTGCTCTCAGGTAAGATGTCATCACCACATCCCGGCGCTTCAACACTTCCGGCTGCTGCGTGATCAGCGTCCAGTAATTAGGGCGCGTAATCATAATATAGGGCAGCGTCGGATTCTTCTCCCTTATCGTCTCATACAGCGGATAATGGGTCGCCTCCAGATGCTCCACCGTCGGCGCATTATAATCATAATCGCAGACAAACACACTCATCGGCAGGGTCGCCATCCACTCGGCAATGGCTTTCTCTCCCTTTGCCTGTCCGGAAAAGCCCAGATTGCGAATATCTACGTTCAACATCCGCGAGAGCATCGCCGGATAAATATTTCCCGGCCGACTGGCCGCTGTCCCGTGAACAATCGATGAACCATAAATCACCACCGGCTCGATGTCACGGTATCCTCGCGCCGGCCCCACCTTTGCTCCCGGCTTCAGACCGATCTCCATGGACTCAACACATGCATGAACCGGCATGTTTACCGTATAGGAACGATAGATTTCTCCCTCCAGCTCAACCACCTGCTCATAGCTGTCCACCATATCGTAAGGCATACGGAACTCTTTCACATACCGGCTGCCAAACTCTCCGTCAATATACAGATCAAAACCGGTCGTCGAAACCAGCGTCAGATGAGATGACCGCCCCACCGCGCGGTACTTCGCCCGCACTGCAATGTACGGTGAATCGGTGGAAAACCGGACCCTCCCTCCTGCACATTCACGGTGCAGTTTATCCACACCCGGGCTGGTCGCCTCTGCAACCTCCATCGGCAGCCGGTGGAAAAACGGCTCCGTCTCCGGCTGATAAAGGCCGTGGATTGAAAAGGGAGCTGTTCTGACATCATGCCACTCCACTTCCATATCCCCGATGGTCTCATTCACGATCATATTTTTATCAACATTTGTATAATTTTCCATAAAGCTTATCCTCTAATATATTCTCAATTATATCGGTAATCATCAACCTGCACTGCGATACTTCTCGATCAGCTCTCTGAGTTTCTTCAGGGACTCTGCCGCCCGCTGATAAAATTCCTCATAGGTCATCTCCTCGTAGATGCCCTTTCCTTCATACTGGGACAGCTTGGAGGTCTCCAGCATCAGCGTCCCCTGATATCCGCTTTTTGCGATTTCTTTTGCCACATAGTCGAAATCCATCTTTCCGTCAAAGGGAAGCACATGATTATCCACATTGTACTCACAGGAATTATCGTGGATATGCAGTGCCACAAGCTTATCCGCAAAGTACGGCATAAACTTTAACCCCGGTGTGAAGCAGGCTTCGTGCCCGCAATCCCAGCAGAATCCTGCGCCGGGGCAGTCCTCCAGACTCCACTTGAGGTTCTCCAGATACCGCTGATTCTCGAAAGCGATGGTAACGCCGTTCGCATTCGCGTATTCAACCAGACCGGCAAAACGCCTCATACCGATCTCACTGATCGCTTTCATCGGGCAGCCCGCGGACAGATGGACCACCAGAACCGGAACCGCATACTGCTTACACCGGTCAACACTGATTTTCAGTCGGTTCAGCATATCCTCCCCGGTCTCCCCCTCATGCCACATATCATTGATTCCGTCAAACGGCGCGTGCATATTGTCGCAAATAATACCGTTTGCTGCCAGCTCTGCCATGAGCTCATCAAAATCATGGCCATTTGCCGCGACAAATGTCCGGAAAATTCCGGCTTTCTTCATCCCCTCAATCTGCTCACTGTACGGCAGCTTGCCGCTGATATTTATCCCAAATTCCATTTCCCAAATTCTCCTTTCTTCTTCCATGATGCACGGATTTCTCTGCTTTCCAGGCAGGCATGAAATCCGCACTCCCTACAAAATCGCCCGGACTTTCGCCCTTCCATCCATCAGTTCATCCAGATAATAGGCATTGGTGTAGGCCTTTCTACCGGCCTTATCCGTCACTCTGAACCGCACATACCCCCAGCAGTCCACATTCTGTGGCCGGTCAAAGAGATCCTTTTCCAGATCAAACACCGCCTCGGTGATCAGCTCTCCAGCGCTGCCAGCCACTCGTCTTCCCCATCTGCCGAGGGAATTCATGCAGACCTCAGCCGCCTCGCTGCAGCGAAGATAAATCTTCCCGTCCTCATAATATAATTCCTCGATCAACGGGCCCGTGGAGGCGTAAAAATGCCCCCGCTCCATGGCACTGATCACCGTGGAATAGTCCAGAGATTCCGCCTTGATCATGGTGAAGCCGCCGAAGGAGTCGCACTGCCAGCTGTCCAGCGGGAAGCTGTTGTGATTGTCATCGGTCGCCACCGCAAAAATCTTCTTCCCGGTGCGCAGAATGTCCTCAAACACATGCTCCGCGTCATTCATTCCGCTCAAAACCGCACAGCCGTGGTTGTAAACCTCCACCGCCCAGGCTCCCTCGTAGGCAGTGTAATCCCGGGCATCCACCAGGTTCCACACCGGATGGTTGACGCTGACCAGAAATCCGTTTTCATTGGCACTTCGGATAATTTTATTGATATTGGCCGGATAGTAATGAGTGTCCCTCAGCTCTCCGGCATATTTGATCTCACGCGCCTGCTGCTCGGTAATTCTTCCACGCTTGATCCAGTGGGCTACCGTATCGGGGTGAAAGCCCACCTGAGTCATATTGTGGGGTTCTTTGGCAAACAGATTCAGGTCCACCACCTTGCGGTAGGCGTGGGGGATCGCCACATCGTCACTTCTCACGCTGATCTCATAGGCCGTGAGGATCAAAAAATCCTGATCACTCAGCTCATAGCTGCAGTGCAGCACATCATGGTCAGACAGGGCCAAAATCGAATACCCCCTCTTCTGATATTCCTCCTTCATCTGAGCCGGTGTCAGATTTCCGTCCGACAGTGTGGAATGACTGTGTAAGTTCGCTTTGTAAAATCTGCCCGTCTCGGGCAGCATATATTTTCTCATCGTGATATCCCTCCTAACCATTTATCTCACAATGTAACCCTTATCCATTTCCACCGTTTCGCTCTCCAAATCGTCCGCACCGTAAAACGCTGCGTAAACGCCTTCGGCAAATTTCGGACGTATATCTTCTCCCGAACCGAAATTAGCCAGTAGAATAATATCCAGGTCATCCTTCGGGAGCTGAACATGATATGTCCGAAATCCAAGCGCACCTCCGTTGTGGGTGATACGGCGTTTCTCATGCCAGCGGGTAAGCGTACACCCCATACCCATCCGATTAAGCGGTGAGGGTGTCAATATCTCATCCCAGGTTTCCGGTTTCAACAATAGTTTGTTTTTGATTGCTTTGTTCAGGCAGTACACATCATCCAGCGTACCCATAATATCCCCCGCGCCAAGCATCCATTCCCCGGTTTTGCCCACATAAAGAATTTTACCTTCCCGCACTTCATAGCCCTTTACCTGCTTTTCGACTTCGAGGCCGTCACGGCCAACCACAGCCGTTTTCATCCCCAGAGCGTCAAACACTTCCTGCTTCATATAATCCGCATAGCTCAAACCGGATATATTTTCTATGATCAATGCACAGATCACAAAGTTCACATTGGCATATCTCGCACCGCATCCCGGCTCGAAAAACATGGGGAAATCCACCAGTTTTTCCACATAATCCCTCATATCTCTGCCAGCCACATACGGATACTGTTCCTCAAAACCTTTCGTCTGTTTAAAGTCCGGCAGACCGCTTGTGTGATGCAGCATCTGGCGAATCGTCACCCTGCTGTCGAATCCCCTCGCCTGCGGAACATAAGCTCCGGGATGCCTGTCGATATCTACCAGACCTTTTTCTTTCAATCGCATCAATCCGATAGCACAAAACGGCTTGGAAAGAGAATACAAGGTAAACATCGAATCCCCGGTCAACGGAATCTGATTCTCATAATCCGCGCATCCAACCAGACGCCGGTAAAGAATCTTATCCTGCCAGGTAATTCTAATCCCCGCGGACAATGGATATTCTTTTCGAAATGTGTCAATAAACCGATCCATTTTCTCCCGAAAACTGTCCACATTGATATTGGTCATTTAAGCTCTCCTTTTGCTCTTCGCAATGGTCACGGTGTCGGGGCTGAAAGCCTTTCCAGCACGATCAGTCTGCTTTCAAAATCCCGGTCATCCGCCATGTACAGTCCCACCTTCATCAGGTAATCTCCCCCATAGACCTTTCCGCTCTCCGTATCTTTATACTGTGCCTCAGGCTCCAGCCCCTCAAACCTGATCCGGGTAAGTCCGGTCAACACCATCGCCCTGATCGTACAGTACATCAGCACGACCTGATTTCCCTCCGGGGATACATATTCCCAGGCGGTACTCCTGCCCTCAAAGGGTGAACACAGCCGGTACATCTCGCCATAATGCACCGTCCGTCGAATCGCCTTGTACTGGCTTATCTGTGCCTTCACTGTCTCGATCTCCTCCTCGGACAACGAATTGAGATCCAGCTCGTAGCCAAACTGCCCCATCATCGCCACATGCCCGCGGGTTTTCAGCGGGGTGGTGCGGTGCAACTGATGGTTGGGAACTGCGGAGACATGGGCTCCCATGGTACACGCCGGCATCACCATGCTGGTGCCATGCTGAATATACAGCCGCTCGATGGCATCGCTGTCATCGCTGGTCCAGTACTGTGGGAAGTAATAGAGCATTCCGGGGTCGAATCTTCCACCGCCGCCGGAACAACCCTCAAACAGCACGTCCGGGAAGGCAGCGGTGATCCGCTCCAACACCTCATAGATTCCCAATATGTACCGGTGGGGCAGCTCCTGCTGCCGCTCTCCGGGCAGTCCCGCCGAACCGATCTCCGTGATATTGCGGTTCATGTCCCACTTGACATAGGAGATGGGCGCTGAGCCCAGCACATTTGACACCGCTTCCACAATATAATCCCGCACTTCTTTTCTGGTGAGGTCCAGCACGAGCTGATTTCGGCTCTCGGTTCGCTTTCTCCCCTCTGCATGGATACACCAGTCCGGATGCTTTCGATACAGTTCACTGTCCTTTGATACCATCTCCGGCTCAAACCACAGGCCAAATTTCATGCCCAGCGCTGAGACCTTGTCCGCCAGTCCCTCTACCCCACCCGGAAGCTTTTCCCGGTTTGAAGTCCAGTCACCTAATGAACAATTATCGGTGTTGCGTTTGCCAAACCATCCGTCGTCCAGCACCATCAGCTCCACGCCGACCGATTTCGCTTTCTTCGCAATCTCCAGTATCTTTTCCTCATTAAAATGAAAATAAGTGGCCTCCCAGTTGTTGATCAGCACCGGGCGCTCCTGATCACGGTACTTTCCCCGGCATAGACGGTTGCGGTAAAGGCGGTGATAGTTTCTTGACATGGTACCAAATCCGGTATCCGAGTAAGTCAGGATCACCTCCGGTGCCTGAAACTCCTCGCCCGGCTCCAGGCGCCAGTTGAATCCGAAGGGATTGATTCCCATATTGACCCGAACAATATCCTGGTGATTGGTGTCCGCCTGGGCAATAAAATTGCCGCTGTACACCAGACTTAAGCCGTACACCTCGCCCTGATTTTCCGTCGTCCATGGTCTGGCCAGCGCCAGGAACGGACTGTGATAATGACTGCTGGACACCCGCTTGCTGTCCACAGACATGCTTCCGTTGATCAGCGGCTTTTTCTGAATATGCCGCTCTCTGCCCCAGCCGCCTTCCAGATGGACGAACTCAAAATTTTTATCAAACAGATAGGTGGTGCTGCTCAGAATACTCTTAATGTTGATCAGCTCACTGCCTTTATTGACTGCGCGCACGCTCTTCGCGATCACGTCATACTCAGCAAAAACCGAGTAGGACAATACCAGCTCCAGCCCGGTCAACGGATCGCGGAGGGTAATCTCCAGCGTCTCTGCCTCCTGCTCCGACTCCACATAGGTGGCAGGAAGCCCCGGAAGCGGTTTCTTTCCCTTGATAATCCGATGTCCGACATACTCCGGACAGGTCAGCGCGCTGCCGCTTTCATACTCCGCGTGAAATGCCGGTGTCCTCAGATCCGCACTGCCGTAGCAGGGGTATTCCATCGGGAGAGTGTCGGTACAGTAATTGAACTCCTCGATATCCGTGGCAGACCAGGTACAGCCTGCATGGACCGGAAGATTTTCCTCTATGTTGTGATACTCGCTGATCCTCCCACCATAGTAGAGATGTAAAAGATATTTGCCCCGCAGAACGCCGAGCACATAGCTGGTATGCGCCGTCTGAAGATGAAATATGTTCTCTTTGGCATCATAAATAATCGACATGCTTTCTCTCCTCCCCTTTTCTCAAATACCTGAATACTTTTCAATCTTCCTCACCAGATATCTGCCGGTATCGTACATATACTTCAGTGCCGTCGGGATAAAGTCATCATCGTATTTGCGCAGGAAAGAATCTGCCTCGTAGGTAAAATGCCCCTGATAGCCAATTTCCGCAAGGGCTTTGCATATGTTTTCCCAATCCATACTCATGATACAGGGAAGCGTATGACTATCGTGAATATAGTCGTTGTCGTGCACATGGAGACAGGTTATCCTCTTTGCCCCCATAATCTCCAGAACCTCATGGGGCTCTCTCCCGCATAAGCCGCAGTGCCCCAGATCAAGGCAGCCGGTTATATATACGCTGTTCAGATCATCGATATATTTATTGAATTCTCTGGGATCCGCACATACACTGTCACCCTTCACATTTCGGCGCCGGTCACCCGCCCACATATTCTCCACCGCAACCTTGATCCCCAGCTTCTCGCAGTGAGGGATCAGGCTTCGGTAAAATTCCATATTCATTTCATATAGTTTTTCCACATTTTTGTTATAGGGCAGGCCCTGCAGCGGGTGAACCACAATGGTCTCAGCCCCCAAAACCGCTGCCACCTCCATGGAACGGATAATCTTTCTCGTCAAGTCCTCGCCCTCGCATTGAGAACTGAAGGGCGCATGTGCCTGATAACAGATCAGCCCTCTGCTGTCTGCCTTTTTTCTGATCATCTTCGCAATTTCCAGATAATTCTCCTGACTCATCGGAGAATCATCATTCAGCATATGAAAAGCAGAATAATCATATCCGTCAAATCCGGCATCGGCAATCATGTCGATGGCTGTCTCTATTCCAAATCTCTTTTCGAGTTCATGGGTTTGCTGTACTATTTTCATAAATTATTTTTCCTCCGTGCGGACTTTCTTGCCAACCATTTTTCTCCGCCGACGCTCAACCTTCTGTTTTTTCCAGCTCTTCGTACATTACCTTCAGTATTTTGGTGCTGTCCAGGCAATGCCCCGTGTCATTGGAATGATAGTAGGCCGTCAGGAAATAATCCTCTCCCGCGAAAATCGCCGGATAACAATATCCATTGGTCCGGTCATCCTCCAGATAAAACAATTTCCCGAAGCTCCTTCCATCGTGGGATTTACCGTCATCTGTACTGACTGCACATACGAGAGGGGTACGCCCCCAGGGCTCCCGCGCCCTGTCCCGGCCACAGTATTCCGGGATGGGATTAAAGACCGCCAGCGTGCGGTTTCCTGCTCTCTTTACCTGCATGGGTGATGTGGGGGAACTGAAAAAAAGGCCGGGCTCCAAATCAGACCAGGTCTCCCCGTCATCCTCTGAAAAAGCCATATACTGACAGCCATATTTGGTCCTGCACCACATCCAAATCTTTCCATCCTCATGCTGATAGACACCCGGCTCCTGCAGTTGGACATTGTCATGGAAGGGCGAGCGGATAACCGTCGGAATGACGCGCCAGCTTTTTCCATCATCATCAGAAACACTGAACGCCACTGAACCGGGAAGTGAAAATCTGGTTCCCGACTGAAAGCCGGTCAGCGAATGCATTGCGATGGGCACTAAAATTCTGCCGCCTGCCAGCCGGATCACGCGGTCGTTATTCAGGACATGATATCCGTCCACCGGAAAACAGCAGACCGCCTCTCCCCAGCTTTTTCCCTCGTCCGCAGAAACCCTCAGGTACATTTTATCTGTGATCAGACCCTCACTGCTTTTGTATTTTTCTCCGTAAAAAATGGCCAGACTGCCGTTCTTAAGACGCAGAAAACTCACACTCATAATGTTGATCGCGTCCTCACCCTTCGTAAACAGGACCCGCTTTTCTCCCCAGGTCTCTCCCTCATCGTAAGAGACGAACCCGGAAACTCTCGCCTCGTCGTGATCCCGTCCCGTTCCCTTTAAAAATTCAGAGAACGCAAACAAAATTCCATTGTCCTTCAGCCGGACAAACGCACCCTCGCCGTTTCTGCAGTTTTCTTCCGATGTCTGCAAAAACAGAACCTGCTTTCCGATCGTCTTTGACTGTTTTTCAGAATAATTTGACATTTTCTCTCCTCCCCATGGTGATTTATAAGACATTACGCACCCACACAAAGGAAATGATGCTCAACACCAGTCCCAGCACAGATCTCACCGTCAGCTTCTCCTTGAAAAGCACTGCCGCCATCAGGGCTGCGAAAATATTATTCGCCCCGTTTGGCACGGTGAACAATATGGCTGTCGGCACATAGCTGGTTGCCATCGTCACCAGCTGGTTGATGACAAACATGGCTGCCGCCAACAGAACAGCCGGAGCATAGAGCCCTTTCTCCAGCTTTTCCTGCCCGCCTTTCTCTCCTGCAATCAGCAAATAGGCCCCAAAAGCGACCGCCGGCACTGCGAACGAGAAAAAGGAAAACAGGGTGACACTTCCTTCCGGATTTACATAAGTCAGAGCCTTCTGACAGAGCATCGTTCCGCCGTTGGCAATAAATACCCCCAGCAAAAGAAAGATGGTTTTCCAGGAAAAACTGCTGTAGATATTCTTCGCCGAGGAGATCAGCAGGAACGATGCAAAAATAAACACAGCAATACCGCCCCACTGTCCCACGGTCATCGTTTCCTCAAAAAAGAGGACTCCACAGACACAGGGAATGATCAGTCCCGCCGTCGAAAAGACCGATGTGATCACCATCGTCCCGTTCTGCATCGCAAGAAGCTTACAGAACTGTACCGCTACCAACGTAATACCAGCGGCAGTGGCCAAAGCCACCGTCAGCCAGTCAAACTGACCCTGCGTTCCTCCCACCAGCAACAGAAGCGCGAGAAGTGATGAACAGCCAAATAACAGCGCCATATACTTCGCCCTTCCGTTTAAACTTGTGGGGAACATTGAACTTGCCTTTTTCGAGAAATACGTCTGGATTATCTGCATACCCAGAATCATCATCATATAAAATGCGCCCATTCTCTTCCTCCGTTGGCTTTCCTCTCCGGTGATGCCCGCAGCGCGGACATGGGCATCTTCTGCGCAGCCGGTATCAGGAATTTTTCACCGGTTCACCGATGCGAACCATCTCATTTCGAATTTCTGCAATATAGGACTCCCTGATCGGTGTCACATAGTCGGGACCATAAAGCCCCTCATAGCCCAGCAGGTTCATGGCTGCCGTAAAGGACGGCCACAGATCATGTGCCACAAAGAAATCCCGCAGCGCCACAATATGATCCAGGCAGACTGCCGCCGTGTCATAATCACCGGCCGCCATCGCCTTAAACAGCTTTTCTGTATTGTGAGGCGTACAGGACAGCATTCCGTCCAGACAATGATTGATTCCCCATTTATAAGCGATATCAAAGGTATCAAGCCCGGAATATACCATAATAAAGTCCTCCGGCACCTCCGGGTTTAATTTCAGCTTTCTGAACATCTGCGTATCGGCAGACTTAATCCCCGCCAGATTCGGCACACTGCGGATCAGCTCAAGGACCATATCGTAAGTGATCTTTGCCTGAGTCACACTGGGCAAGTCGTACAGCAGGACCTTATGGGCGGTAGCCGCCGCAACGGCTTTGAAAAAATTCACCATCTTATCCCGTGACACCGGCGAATAGTAGGGTGCTGTAAACACAAACCCGGCAATATCCAAATCTTCAATCGCTGCCATGCGCTCCTTGGCACGGGCAATGGACGTGTCCATCGCTCCCACAAAGACAGGCACCCGGCCCGCCGCTGCCTCAACGGCAGCCCTTGCCACCTGGGGATACACACTGCCGCGCAGAAATGCCTGTGTGCCCATGGACCCCATACATAAAAGCCCGACTGCACCGGCATTTATCTGATCATCAATCTGTTTTCTGAAGCTTTCTGTCAGTAAATTGCCCTCCTCATCTAACGGAGTTCCCAGGGCAGGTACAAATCCTTCTCTCATTGTCAACCTCTCTCTTTCTCTTCCACTTCTATCTTAACGTTTTTAGACCGGACCTTGCAGGGCACCTTCCCCTGGTGGACCGTCACATAAGCCGTATCTTCCTCCCAGCGGATATCCACGACAATATCCCCGTGAGCCCGCAGTCCTCTCACCTCACCGCTCTTCCACGCAGCGGGAACCGCCGGCAGAATATGGATACTCACTTCACCCTCGCCGTCATATTCGCTCTGCATCAGCATCCGCGCCACGCCCGCGGTAAGGCCGAAATTGCCGTCGATCTGGAACGGCGGGTGGGCGTCCAGATAATTAGGGTAGATCGACTGCCCGATCATCTTCTTTATGGTCTCGTAGGCCCTCTCCCCGTCGCCGAAGGAGGCATACAGATTGATGGCCCAGCCGCAGCTCCAGCCGGTGTAGCCGGAACCGTTGTCCATGCGGGCCTGGAAGGATTTCCGGGCTGCCTCGTAAATCTCCGGCAGATCCGGTCGGATACTTCTTCCCGGCCAGACACCGTACAGATGGGAGAAATGCCGGTGATCCGGCTGGGCTTCCAGAAGCTCCGCTCCCCATTCCATGAGCCGTCCGTCACTTAAAATCTGATATGGCGGCAGCTTTTTCAGGACCTCCTGCACCTTCTGCGTCCTCTCGTCCTGAATCTGCAGGAGCTTTTGCATCTGCAGATACCGGGTAAACAGATCCGTCAGGATGCCGACGTCCATGGCGCAGTTCTGACTGACGCAGCATTTCTGCCCCTCTGACAGAAATACATTTTCCGGCGAGGTGGAGGGACAGGAAACATAAATACCGTCCTGCTCAACCAGCCAGTCACAATAGAAGTCCACACATTTTTCGGTGGCCGGGTAGACCTTCTCCCGCAAAAAGTCCTCGTCGGGCTGATACAGATAATGCTGCCACAGATGGTCGGTCAGCCACCCCAGACTCATGGGCCACAGGGAATACCCGGGGCTTCCGGCCACCGCCGTGGTCTTGCGCCACAGGTCCATATTGTGGTGACCCACCGAACCGCGGCAGCCGTAGACCTCTTTTGCGGTCCACTCGCCGGCCTCCACCGCCTCCGTCACAAAGTCCATCAGAGGCTCATGATACTCTGCCAGATTGCACATTTCCGCAGGCCAGTAATTCATCTCCGTATTGATATTTACCGTATAGTTGGAACGCCAGGGCGGAAGGAGATCCTTATTCCAGATGCCCTGCAAGTTCATAGCCTGGGTCCCCGGCGCGGAACCGCTGATCATCAGGTATCGGCCAAGGTGGAACAATTTTTCGGTCACTGATTCTGTATCTTCATCTGCCAGCTCCGCTTCGTCAGTCAAGCCGGCTCCGTTTGCCAACATTCCACGACCCGCCGGTTCGGCATCCTCTGGCAAATCGGCATCCACTGACATCCCCACGCAATTCAGCTTTAACTCCACCCGGTCCATCTTCTCCGCAAAATACTCCGCATGCCTGCGGTAAAGCTCCTCAAAGCCCAGGCCGGCAGCCCGTTCAATCTTCTCCCGGCAGACTGCCTCCAGATCCAGCGCACGGTCCGGCACGGTTTTGTAGTCCACGAAATCGGTGCAGGCGCTGATCAGCAGTACTGCCTCATGGACATTGAATACCGTCAGACCGGTATTCTGCAAAAGCCGCTGTCCCTCCGTGGTCAAAACCCTGATCTGCACATGGAAACGGACTGCATTTCGGTTCTCGTCGTAGTGCAGCACCTCACCCTTTCCGGGCGTGATCTGGTGGGGTGCCATACCGGAAACATAGATGGTATCTCCCTCCACGCGCACCTGATATTTAAGCAGACTGTCAAAGGAGACCGCAAAGGACAGCTTACCGTCCCACTCCTGATCCCGGTCCACGCTGTGGCGGACCACCATCACCTGGTCCGGCTGTGAGATAAAGGCCTCCACCTGATGCTTTCCATAAAACTTCGCCTGCAGCTCCCGGTTGTGGGACATGGTATAGACACCGGTCCGCAGATCCAGACAGCGGCGGTAATCGATGGCCTTTCCTCTGCTGTTCAGCTTCTCCATCCGCAGATTTCCCAGGGGAAGATACCACTGACTGCCGCCGAACCGATACTCCTCCACTGCGGTCTGATGAGCTTTTACATACTCCCCGGCAAAAACCAACTGGCGGATCTTCTGAATCGTCTCCCGCTTATCCGGCCTTATCTCCCGACCCGGCTCTCCGGACCACAGGGTATCCAGATTTAATTGCATGAGCTCCGAGTCCGGATTGCCGTAAACCGTCGCGCCCAGCCGTCCATTGCCCAGCAGAAACGCCTCCTCAAAACAGGTGGCCGGGCGGTCAAACACGAGCCGACAGCCGCCCGCTCCGCAACCGCTTTCCTCATAACCGCTTTGCTGCTCAAACATATGCATTTTCCTCATATTCCTTAATCACCCTCATCGCCACTCTGGGGTCATTTACTGTGATGGTATCCGTACCCTTGCGTATACAATACCGGACATGCTCCTCCGTGCCCACGCCGAACACCTGGGGAATCAGCCCCAGACTCTCATAATACTCGCACATCCGATTCAGGAAACGGTCCTCACAGGCAGCGATCTCTCTCCACAGACCGATCCGGTCATAACAGTCATACCCGTCAAACTCCAGCATCTGGAAGTCAAAATAACCCAGAGTGGTGCCCTGATACTTTTCTTTGATGTAGCGCAGGACCTTTCCGTTGAAGGCATAAAACCGGCACTGTTCAAACACACCGTATTCGTTCAAAAGCTCCATCACGCGATCAACGGTCTCCTCCCGGAAATCCTTGATCTCCACACCCAGCTTCATGTCCGGTCTGAGTTTCTTCTTCAGCTCCAACAGCTCCCGCAGCGTGGGTACCTCCACCTGACCGTCAAACAGATCGGCGAATCTGTCCGCATAGCAGGGGTTTAGCTGCTTGATTTCCTCCAGCGTCATCTCCCGCAGGTCACCCTCCACACCGCAGGTGCGCAAGGGGTTTTTATCGTGCATGATCACCGGCACCTTATCCTTGGACAGCCAGATATCAAACTCGATTCTGTCCACACCGATCTTCATCGCCTTCTCAAAGGACAGCAGGGTATTCTCCGGATATATTGCACAGAAGCCTCTGTGTCCTTCCACCTCTATTTTCTTCATCCTAATCTCCATTCCGCCGTTCGTTTGACGGCACAAACAATATTCTCGCATAAGCGGAAGTTTCCATACCACCGGCTTTAACTGCCGGGTCACCGCACATCCTTACAGGATGTCGCTGACAAGCCGCTTCAACGGCATATCATTTTGACAAAATTCGTGCTTGCCCTCAAATTCGATCACATCCAGCCACTCACCGCTTACTGCGCTGCTCATCGCTTTCAGGCGGCATATCTCGTCTCTCGCACCGCTGATATCAAACATCTCGTCCTCTGTGCCCACCTCGATGCACAGCCTTCGCGGATAAACCAGACATGCAATCTCCGCATCGGAAAATGTCTCGGCTGAACGAAACCAGGTCCAGTCGCTCCTTGCATAATTCTTTCTGCTGTTGAAAAAAGAGCAGGAAACGGCAGACTTTATTCTCCGGTCCAGCGCCGCCAGAAACAGGGTGTAAAAACCGCCGTAAGAAAGTCCTGCCATGCCAAAATTGACTACATACTCCTGTGTCTCAAAATAGTCCAATATCCTGCTAAGGCCATACAGCTCCAGTGCGGCGATGGAACTCCCCACCCGTTTCAGCTTTGCATCCAGCGCGCCACGGTCATACTCCACCTCATAGGACGACTTATCCCAGAGCAGCAATTGAGGTGCAAACACATTGACCGGCTCAACCAGCAAACGCTCGACCATATGATGATAATTTTTGGTGTCGCCGTACAGATTTCCGATCACCTCCGGTGTCCCTTTTCCTCCATGCTGCGCAATCACCAGAGGCCTCCGCTTTTCGTCCTTCTTAAACAACAGTCCGGTCATGGATAGTCCGTCCAGGATCTCCACAGACACGCGATAAATCGAATAATTTTCCTCTTCGGCCAGTTTTTTCACGATCGCCCTCGGAACGGATCTGTCCATCTTCTCCGTCAACGGCCACCCTAACATCGCCCTGAATTGCTCCCGGCAGACTTCCTGATTCTGAAAGATATTCCTTCCCCTGTCGTCGCCCCCGGCGAGCGCCCTCTGCTCTCTGTCCTCAATCACCGCCCGGATGCCCCTGACATACGCTTCTTTATATTCTTTTGATTCCCGGCGATTCTCGCGATAACTGATCACGTCAGTCATAAGTACTCCTCCCTCATCCCGGCTGATAACACCATTTCGCCTCACGACAGTAGCCCGTCAGCGCGCGCCATGGTGCCCATACCTGTTACAGCCCCCTGCACAGCACGGTGCAGGGGGCTGTCATCATACAACCGATTTCTATTGATTTAATCAGCGCTTTCTTATTCTACGCCATACGCAGCGTTGATCTGCGCCTGTGCCAGATCCAGAATATCCTGAATGCCGGCAACCTCTAATGCAGCCAGGAAATCATCCACTGCCTTGTCAGCATCGTCCACCAGACCGCGGAGCAGCATAGCTGTGTGCTCGCTAACCACCGTCTTAACGTCGGCAACCTGAGTCGTGATAGAAGTTGTATCAAAGATAACATCCATCAGAGGAGACATAACCGCATTGTTGTTGATCTCGATGGTCTGCTCCCAGGTATCCTCAGCCTGTCCCTCAACCAGATAGCCTCTGGTGATATCGCCGGCCTCCCAGTTATACATTCCGCTGTAACCGTTGTCGATCTTTCTGATTGTGTTCTCGCCGATCACCTCATAGTCCTCGCCCTCGATACCGAATACAAGCATATTGAAGATTTCCTGATCGGCGTAGAGAACCTCCAGCAGCTTCACTGCCGCTTCCGGATGCTCACTGGTGGTGCTCACACCTGCCATGGTAGCCATAACCTTTGATGAGGTCATGTAGGACTCGGACCACTGAGCGATCTTCATGGGAGTCTTCCAGGAGTTAGAGTACTCCACATCTCCGCCGGGCTTGTACACAGGGCTTCCGGTCCAGATTTTATCCATGGTCTTCCAGTAATCTTGCGTGCCCGCATCGTACATATCGGTAACCAGACCTTCGTCTACCCAGCGCTTCAGCATCTTACAGTACTCGCGGAACTCCTCAGTCGCATAGTAGCTCACTACCTGGGGAACCTGGCCCTCCTTGGAGCCGCCGGTCGCGTAATCCTCGGAAATATAGCAGTAGCTTACGCCTGAGCCGATATAGCCGTCATGAGCGGGGAACACCTTAGCAGGAGCATTCTGAACCGCGTCCGGATACTTGGCCTGAACAGTCTTCATCAGATTTTCGATGTCATCCCAGTCCTTGAGGGAGTTGATGTCAATGTTAAACTCATCCAGATACTGCTCATGTACACCGATACCCTCGGTGTTGCACATCAGCTGATAGCAAAGGCAGGCGTAGATACGTCCGTCTCTCTCCAGTACTCCCCAGTAATCCTCGTAGGCAGCATAGCGGGTGGGTGCATACTCCTTCATCAGATCGGTGATATCCATCAGGATGCCCTGATCGATCAGGGTTTCGTAGGTGCCAAGACCGCCCACATATCGGATATCATAGACTTCCTGTGCCGCGTCAACGTTGTTGATAATGGTGTTGAACTCACCGTAAACCGTGTCAATCACCTCGATGCGCAGTCTGTAGCGCTCCTCTAAGAGCTTGTTCACTTCCTCGAGAACACGCTCCTTGTCTCCGGTATCCTTGTCCATCTCGCCCTTAAAGTACCACTTCAGGGTGATCACTTCCTCCGGCTCCGCCTCGGTGGTGGGCTCTGCAGCCTGAGTTTCCTGATCCTGAGCAGCCTCAGTTGTTTTTGCGCCCTCCGTGGAGTCGACGCTCTCGCCGCAGGCTGTCAGCATGGACAGTACCATCATCAGCACCAGCAGCATTGACATTGCTTTTTTCATGTTTCTTCTCTCCTTTTTTTCTTTTTTTATAAATCATGCCATCGGAAAACATTCGAATCCTCCGGCAAGTTTATCCTTTGATTCCTCCGACCGCGATGCCCTTCACAAAATACTTCTGGAAGTACATAAACAGGCACACCATCGGTGCTGCAGCGATCACGCAGATAGCCATACGCAGAGACTCGCTGGGAAGATTTTCCATCGTTGCAAACTCTCCCCCCTCCATGAGCGCCATCTTCATCATACTGATATTCGCCAGAATTTTCTGCAGATATCGCTGGATGGTAATATAGCGGTCATCTGACATATAGAGCATACAGGGCGCCCATTCATTCCAGTTCGAGAGCATCGTTCTCATGGCAATGACCGCAACATACGGCTTTGTCAGGGGAAGAAAAACCTTTGTTAAAATCTTAAACTCCGATGCGCCGTCGATCTTTGCCGCCTCAATAAAGCCGTCATCGATTTTAGCCATGAAGTTTCTCAACATAAATGCCTGCCATGCGGAAAAGCCTCCGGGAAGGAGCAAAACCCAAATGGAGTTTCTGAGTCCCAGTGTACGGCTGATGTGAATATAATTCGCCACGCCGCCGGCGCCGATCAGCATCGGGATCAGCCAATAATATGTAACCAGTTTTTTCCACCGGTAATTCTTTCTGGAGAGCGCATAGCCTGCCGGGGTAACTGTACACAGCATCAACAGGGTACTTCCCACGGTATTCCAGATCGTTACCATATAAGCGCGGGGGATGACGGATCCGCCGCTTACCATGCCTCCGATGAGCTCCTCATAAGCCTTCAGCGTAAAATCCTGAGGATATAGATTGTATCCGTTAAAGAGAAGCGCATCCTCTGAGGACAGAGAGGCCGAAATTACCATCAGAAACGGAACGATACAGATAATCGCCAGCAGGATCAGACAGATCGAGGCAAACGCATGCATCACTTCTTTGTCATTGATTTTCATATCAGGCTCCTCCTTAGAACATTGCGCTGTCCGGGTCGACTTTTCTCACGATTGCATTTGTGACCAGCACCATCACAAATCCGAACATCTCAGTAAAGAAAGCAATCGCCGATGAACCGCCATAGTTGGTACTATTCAGCAGGCCTCTCATTACATAGGTTCCCAGAACATCTGTGGTAGGCAGGAGCGCCCCCGAGTTCATCGTCACGTTGTAGTGCAGTCCCGTGGCGGAATTCAACAGGCCTCCCATACTGTTGATCAGGATCAGCATGACAATGGTCTTCAAATGGGGAAGCGTGACATATCTGATCTTCTTCAACTCGCTGGCCCCATCAATCTCGGCCGCATCATACAGGTTTTGATCAATACCCATGATGGTTCCGTAATAGATCAGTGTGCTGAAACCGGTACCCTTCCAGATATCCACGAAAACCAGGATAAACGGCCAGTATTTTGACTCACTGTAGAAGGATATCGGCTTCCCTCCTAAGCTTACGATCAAATTGTTGATAAATCCCGCATCCGGTGACAAAAACGCGTACACAAGAAAAGAAACAATAATGATCGAAATAAAATTCGGGAGCAGAAATGAACTCTGCAGAATCTTCAGGGACCACTTTTTTCTTATCCGCTCCAGACAGAGCGCGAAAAATATCGGAAAAAACAGTCCGGTTAAGATGTATGCAACATTGTACAAAACAGTATTGCGCATCAATCTCCAAAACATTGTAGATTCAAACAAAAACTTAAAATTGTCAAACCCTACCCAGGGACTGCCCCAGATTCCGAATCTGGGCTTAAATTCCTTAAAGGCCATCACAATACCCGGCATCGGCCAGTAGTTAAATACAAACGTATAAATAATACCCGGCAGAAGCATCAGGGTCAGCTGCCAATGGCTGATATCGCGCCACCATTTTTTCTTTGGCGCTGTTCTGACCACACTTGTCCCAGTGCCCCGTTTTTTGACTTTCATGTGAACTCCTCCTTACCCTATTACTGTCCGGCTTAATGCATCAAACCTCTTGCCAAGACCATAGCACAGCTTTTTTCAAAAAGAAATTTCAAAAAATCGGAATTTCATTTCAAATATTCGCATCTGCAGCGCTTTCCCGGTATTCCTGGGGGCTTACCTCCGTCTGTTTTTTAAATATGGTGACGAAGTAGGCGGTCGTCCGGAATCCGCACTGTTCTCCCACCTCTTTCACCTTATAGTTGGTTGTCCGCAGAAGCTGCGCTGCCTTCGCCACCCGAAACTCTGCCATATATGCGTTGAAGGACTTACTGAAGCTGTTGCGGAATTTCTTGCCCGCGTAGGATGCCGTGATATCCAGGCGCTCAGCCACGTCCGAAAGACAAAAGTCCGGATCGGAATATTTCGCTTCGATCAGCTCTGAGACCGCCCGGATAAATTCCGCCTCCTTGTGCTCGACCTTTTCCGGTGTCTCCCCGATGATCTCACACAAAATCGCCTTTATCTCCCCTAATGTCTCACAGCTTCCGATCTGCTGCACGATCTGACTGTCCACCGGATTCGCTCCCAGTCTGGTATAATTCACAATATTGGTCGCCAGCACAGACAGATAGCAGCGCGCGATGGACGGCGTTGTCTGCTCCAGCCTCTCGATAAAACGGCCAAGCTGCTGCTCGTACCGCTCCCTGTTCCGTTTTTCCAGCTCCGCCAGGATGACCTGCTCGATGGAAGCGGGATAGGGGATAATCCCTTTCTCCTCAAAACGGTTCTGCAGAAAAATACTGTCGGTCCCGTGGAAAAAGGTCTGCTCGGTCATCCGATAAAGCTCCGGTACCTTTTCCACAAAATCGTTGCTGTCCTGATAGGGCTCGCCGATCGCAATGCTGACGGACAACTGGGTTTCCTTTCGTATCATCTCCTGAAGCTGTCTGCTCACGGACAGCAGATCAGCATCCGAAACCTCCGTCTGCTCAGCGATGATGATCGCCAGCATCTGATGATTGAGCTTAACGATTTCCACCTGTTCGAACATGGAAAAACGCCTGCACACCTCGCAGATTCTGTCCGAAATCGGCTCCTTTCCGCTCTGTATGTCCAGCGCCTCAAACATATGCTCGTCCGTCAGATGGAGGATCATACACCGCCGCGCCCTGTTTTTACCTGCGTCACCGTCACCGACAAAGAACACTTCCAGCGCCATAAATTCGTCCGGCTGCAGATCTAGCCCCGCAAAGGCCTTGACCAGCGCCGCATGCCGATTGATTTCCCCTATCCGCTGCTTCATCATCGCCATATCCAGCGTGTGTTGGATATTCAGAAAATCCACCCGCTTTAAATATCGGTAGAGCACCAGCATCACCGCCACTCCGGTCGCCATAATTAAGACAAGGCGCAGCCAGACGCCGACAAAGATATATCCGCTCAGCAGGCGGGTATCAATCTTACTCAGACAGGCAGTCCGGTCATTTCTCATAAATACCCGGAATGTATCTCCTGCCGCAAGCCAGGACCGTCTGCTGCTCCGCATCGTCTGATAGTCACCGTCCTCGAATACCGCCGGAATCCCCACATAGAAAAACGGGATTCCATCATAGTAGACACAGGTATCCAGAATTTTGGTCAGCTCATTGTCCGAGAGGAGACCGTTGATCGATGCGAGATTCAGCTCAAAGATAACCAGATGGCGATCCGCCGTCATATAGACATAAAACTGCCTGTATTCACCCGCGCCCGCTTCAACACTCACAAAACAGTTTCGATCGTCACGGTATTTTTCCAGTAACTTCTGAAGACAGTAGCCCTTCTCCTCATCATAATCGGCCACCGATATGCCGCGAAACTGTTGATCGGAGATGACCTTTTCCGCGTTCCAGTCCACCAGCAATACCGATTCGATCTCCACCTCACCTGAGTACTGTAAAACCAGCTCACTCCTAACCTGCCTCAGCTCCCGGTTTGTCGGATTTTCTTTTGCCAGAATATTAAGCAGTGTGTTGTTTCCCGCAAATCTCAGGGCTTCCGCCGCCAGACCGGTCCTGGACCTGTCCAACGTGTCGATCACCTGACTCTGCCAGCGGTTCACCTCGGTAATCTGGCTTTTATAGGCACTCTTAACCGTGAAACACATCAAGAACACGGTCACGATACCGATCATTGCCGGCAGCAAAATGCCCACTAAACTTCTCTTTTCTCTTCCCTTTTTCATAACACTTTCGTACCTAATCTTCATTTTTACATGGGGTATTTTCAAATATCCAGGCAGGAATACACCACATTCTTAAGCATGGGCAGATACCGGTTCTCGTCGGGCTTCAGCATATGCTGCACATAAAACACGCCCAGACCGATCTGCGGGTCGATCAGCGCAGTCGCTCCGGCGGCTCCGCTCCAGCCGAACTCACCCAGGTTGCTGATAACCCCGGATTTCGCCGGGTCAATGTGGGTACGGACGCCCAGACCGTATCCGCAGCCCGCGCTCTGTCTCACCGCGTACGCCTTCAGCGCCTCGCCGCTCAGCCGGTTCGTTCTCATCAGATTCACCGAGTATCCGGACAATATCCGCTCTCCGTTGAGCCCCACGCCGTAATTGGCCAGGGCGGCCATCAATTTGACATATTCGGATACGGTGGTGGTGATTCCAGCGCCGCCGTTGTCATATTCCTCGCCCAAATCATGGCTTATCTTCTTTCCGGCATTCTTAAACACACGGCCGGACCCGTCACCCGGCACCTGAGCCTTCAGGCGGTCATACTCCTCTCTGCCCGGTGCCACCCGCTCATACTGCCATGCCAGCCGCTTCAGCGTCTCCGGCGTGTGGTGGTAAACCGTGTCCTTCATCTCCAGCGGATCAAAAATATTTTCCTGCACATAATCCCTGAACTTCTGCCCGGACACCACGCTGATCAGGGCAGCCAGCACGTCGTGGCAGATACTGTACTGAAAGCGGGTTCCCGGCTCGAAGGACAGCGGATCCTTCGCCACACATTTGATGGTCTCCACCGTATCCATTTTGCCCTGTGTCACCTCCCGGGCCGTCTTAAAGCCCTCCGTATTATACTTGTAGGTGAAGCCGGCCGTCATGCTGAATAAGTCCCCGACAGTGATAAAATTTTCCGCCTTTTTCAGCTCACCGTTTTCCGTTTTTATGTACATCTCCTTAAACTCAGGAATATATTCATACAGCGGGTCCGTCAACAGGAATTTTCCCCGCTCCAAAAGCTGCGTTCCGGCGGTCACCGTGGTGATTTTTGAGCAGGAGTAGATATTGAACATCTCCTCCCCGGTCATCGGGATCTGATTTTCCCAGTCCGAATAACCGCATGCATACTGAAACACCTTTTTTCCACTCAGATATACTTCAATGGCATTGCCCGGCGATACCGCCTCAGCTCTGTAATCCATAAAATTCTTTAAATTGGTAAAGTCCATTTTTTACCCTTCCCTTTCGCTCGAAATAACCTCAGCCAAGTACTGCGATTTCCGGCTCCGTTCCCATCACCTGACCCTCCCTGTCAGCCAACGGTTACCGCTCCGGTATCAACTTTACTATACCATATTTAAGTTCATAAATTTCTTTCAAAAATCGGATATCTGTTTTAAATATCCGCACTCATACTTGACACGAAAAACCCGTCCGTTATACTGTTTCCATAATTAGTTTTCATAATTATGATATAAGGGGCAAAAGGTCATGCGTTTCATGCTCGCATGAAAATGTATGATATCAAAAAAGGAGGCAATTACCGATATGGATAAGTGGCATCGAATCAACGTTCAGCCTGATCTCCCGCTGGGAGAAGACGGCCGGAGAGTGACTGCGTGTACAGAGCATATTACTCTTTCCAAGAATGCGGCAAAGGAAGGTATGGTTCTGCTGAAAAATCAGAAGCAGACGCTTCCGTTTAAAAAGGGGACGCGGCTGGCTCTGTTTGGCAAGGGTACCTTTGACTATGTGAAGGGCGGCGGCGGAAGCGGAGATGTGACCGTCGAGTACATAAGAAATTTATACGAAGGATTTAAGACGCTGGACAATTACGTCTCCGTGGAGGAGAGTCTGGCAGATTATTACCGTGAATACGTAAACAAGCAATACCGCGCGGGAAATCTCCCCGGCATGATCGCGGAGCCTGAGCTTCCCGACGACCTTTGCGCGAAGGCGAGAGCGTTTACGGACACAGCAGTGATCACCATCTCCCGCTTTTCCGGCGAAGAATGGGACCGCACGGTGGAGGGCGAGGATACAAGCGATTCCGCGAACAAATACGCACTGGCATCTAAGGGCAGCGCGCTCTATGAGCGGGGCGATTTCTACCTCTCCGCTGCGGAGACGGCCATGGTGGAGAAGGTAAAACAGCTCTTCCCCAAGGTGGTTGTGGTCCTGAACGTGGGCGGCATGGTGGACACCGAATGGTTTTTCGCCGACGACCGGATCCAGTCTGTCCTGATGGCATGGCAGGGCGGTATGGAGGGCGGACGGGCGACCGCTGAGCTGCTGTGCGGCTTTGGAAACCCTTCCGGAAAGCTGTCCGACACCTTCGCCAAGCGGCTGGAGGATTATCCGTCCACCGCAGGCTTCCACGAATCGGACGCCTATGTGAACTACATCGAGGATATTTACGTGGGATACCGCTATTTTGAGACACTGCCCGGAGCCGCAGAGCGGGTTAATTACACCTTCGGCTACGGATTGTCCTATACGAAATTCGACTGGGAGGTTGTTTCCGCCGGAGTCGGAACTGCAGATGATGAAACTGCCAGTGCTGTGACTGACCGTGCTTGCTCGACAATGGACGGCGATGCGATTGACGAAAAAATCGCTCACAGGGAAAATCTCTCCGTGCAGGTCCGTGTGACCAACGTGGGCCCGGTTGCCGGAAAAGAAGTGATCCAGATTTATGCGGCAGCACCCCAGGGGCTTCTGGGCAAGGCGGCCAAGAGTCTTGTGGCCTTTAAAAAGACCGGACTGCTTCAGCCCGGAGAGAAGGAAGTGCTGACCATCACCTTCCCCGTCGATGCCATGGCCTCCTACGACGACCTTGGCAAGGTAGCCAAGTCTGCTTATGTGCTGGAAAAGGGCGATTACATTCTCCACGTGGGCACCTCCGTGCGCGACACCGTGAAGGCCGACTATGTATACACCATCGCTGAGGATCGGGTGACCGAGCAGCTCACCGCCAAGCTGGTTCCCACCGCCCTGAAAAAGCGTCTGCTGGCGGACGGCAGCTTCGAGGAGCTTCCCTTAGGTGAGACCAACAATTATGATTACACTGCGCTGGAGCCGGTGAAGGATGCCACGAAATGGGTCAACGAGCCCACTGTCATCGAGATTCCCGACCGCCCGGACAAGCCGGATTTCCGTCTGGTGGCAGAGGGCAAGATGAGCCTGGACGACTTTGTCGCAGCGCTTACACAGGAAGAACTGATCCACCTTCTGGGCGGGCAGCCCAACACCGGCGTGGCCAACACCCGCGGTTTTGGAAATCTTCCCCAGTACCATATCCCCAACGCCATGACAGCCGACGGCCCTGCCGGTCTGCGAATCAAGCCGGAGTGCGGCGTGAATACTACCGCCTTCCCCTGCTCGACGCTGCTGGCCTGCACCTGGGACCCTGAGATCACCTTCGCCGTGGGTGAAGCCGGTGCCAAGGAAGTCAAGGAAAACAACATTGCCGCATGGCTGACCCCCGCGGTAAATATCCACCGCAGCCCCTTGTGCGGACGCAATTTTGAGTATTATTCCGAGGACCCCTATCTGGCGGGAACTATGGCTGCAGGCATGGTGAAGGGCATCCAGTCCCAGCACATTGCACCCTCGGTGAAGCACTTTGCCTTAAATAATAAGGAAACCAACCGCAAACACTCCGATTCCCGGGTGTCCGAGCGCGCCGCCCGCGAAATCTACTTAAAAGTGTTTGAGATCATTGTAAAAACCGCAAAACCCTGGTACATTATGAGCTCTTACAATATTATCAATGGGCATCGGGCGTCCGAGAACCGGGAGCTTCTGGAAGATATCCTGAGAGGCGAGTGGGGCTTTGACGGAATGGTCAGCTCTGACTGGTGGACCCACGCCGAGCACTACAAAGAGATCAAGGCCGGAAACGACCTGAAGATGGATATCGGTTTCCCGAGACGTCTTCTTAAAGCCATCGACCTCGGTGTGCTGACCAGAGCGGAAATGGAAGTCTGCGTGAAGCGTATCCTGTCGGTGCTGCTGAGATTTGATTGATCTCTGCGGATATGAACACAAAGTCATGAGGAAAGGAAATTGCGATGAACCGATATGAAAATGGCTTAGAGCAAAATTCTGCAACGAATCAGAAAGAGAATGCCTTAGCGCTTAAAGTTATCAGCTTCAATATCAGAAATGCCAACGATAAGGACGGCAACTCCGTAGCGGAGCGTGCTCCAAGATTAAAGAAAATCCTGTCACTGTATGACGCGGATGTGATCGGATTTCAGGAGTATGTCCCCAACTGGGAACCGTTTATCACAAACGATTACGGGGAGGCCTTTGAACTGTTTATCCGACAGCGGGCAGAATCGGACCCGGAGGCCTCCCCGATCTTGTGGCGAAAGGACAAGTTTGATTGCCTGAAAAAGGGATATTTCTGGCTGTCCGATACCCCGGAGACCGAATCCCGCGGCTGGGACGAGAAATATCATTGCTATCGCATGTGCGTTTATGTCATATTGAGGGATAAGAAAACCGGAACGGTATTCACCTTCATGAATACGCATTTCGGCTTTGGCGACAGCGGGCAGATCGCCAGCGCGAAGCTGCTCCACGAATACAGCAAAAAAATATCTCCGTGCCCGACGGTCGTGGTGGGCGATTTCAATATGACCCCTCAGACCAAAGGCTACGCCGCTATGACAGAACATTTTGTGGATGTCAATGCCGCAACAGTCAACGATCTTCGCACCACCTATCACGGCTATCATCCGGAAAAACATGAGTCTCACATTGATTATTGCTTTGTCGGCGAGAATATTCGGCCGATCAGCCAGAAAATCATCGATGACCTGGTTGACGGAAAATATCCCTCGGATCATTATGGGTTATATGTCAGGTTAGAGGTGACGGGCAAATAGAGTAGGGGGCGGTTTCAATCGTTGAAGTGCATAGACTGATACGCTGTGGTTAAATCATAAAAACTCATTTCCTCCAGCCAGCGCAGTCCGTCCTCTGTCAGCTCCTCCCGATCTGTATCAAATGCATTATCATCTATATTCGATACAAACCATAATGGCAAAAGAAAAGCGGTGGCTAATTTCAACCACCGCCAGACTTACGCAATTCTACTTATTCTACCGTCAATACTACCTTACCCACATTCTCGCCCCGGTACAGAATATCATGGGCAGCCTCTGCCTCAGTGATGGACAGTACCTTGTAAATGGTGGGCTTCACCTCGCCGGTCTCCACCTTTGGCCAAACATCCCTGACCAAGTTGGCAAGGATCTGTGCCTTGGTCTCCGGTGTGCGGGAGCGGAGCGTGCTTCCCACAATGCGGACATTACGTACGTAGATATTCTTCAGATCGATCTGGGTGTACTGGCCTGCCAGTGCAGCGATCATAATCCAGCGAGCGCCGTGTTTCAGATAATGGATACACTTGCCCATGACCTCACCGCCCAGACAGTCGATGGCAACATCCACGGGATGGCCTTCCTCCAGCTGCTGTTTCAGCACCTCCACAATGTCCTGTTTTCTGGTATTTACCACCACGTCAGCGTTCAGATGCTTGATGGATGCTGCTATCTCATCGGAGAGAACGGTGGTGATCACGCGGATGCCAAAGGCCTTTGCCATGGGGATGATCACGCTGGCCAGACCGCTGGCTCCGGCGTTCATCAGCAGGGTGTCTCCGGGCTGGATCTTTCCCTCGATAAACAGGTTCAGGTACGCGGTCGCAAAGGCCTCGGGGATGGCTGCCGCCTCCACCATAGAGCAGTTCTTCGGAACGGGCATCAGCATATCGTACTTTACGTTCACATACTGCGCGTATCCGCCACCGCCAAGCAGTGCGCAAACCTTGTCGCCCACCTTCCAGTCAGACTTCTTTGCGGCTTCCTCACCGACCTGGACGATGGTTCCGGCGATTTCCAGACCCATCCACTCAGGGCAGCCTGCGGGCGGGGGATAGTCACCCTCTCTCTGCATCAGGTCGGCGCGGTTCAGCGCTGCGGCCTCGATCTTTACCAGACAGTCCTCGGGTCCCATCACCGGGTCCGGAACATCTGCCCATCTCAAACTTCTGTCATCATTCACTAAAATTGCTTTCATCTCTATCTCCTTTCTCACCGCCGCAACAAGCTAATACGGTCTTAAACAACTCCAATTCGTAATCATAAGTATACGGATTTTCTCTCTCTCCCCGCGCCATAGTGGCGAACGCCGCCATCATCGCATCATAGCGGTCAAAGGGCTCCGTTCTGAGTCGCTCCCCCATGTCTTTCCACACACTGCTCTCGTACTCCGTTTTCTGCGTGTAGACCAATGGACTGCCATTCTCCATCGTCATTTCCAGCGGCTTCAGTTCGACCGTTTTCTTTGTGCCGGACACCACCAGCTGGCGGCGTGCAAAGCCGCCGGTCTCCACTGCGCTGGTCTTGGCAAAGGACACACCGTTTTGATATTCGAGCACTGCCATTCCGAAGTCCTCGGAGGTCACCCCATCCACTCCGGAACATTTATTCAGCGGAATGATCCTCTCAGGCATTCCCTGAAGCTGCAGGATCAGATCCACCAGATGACAGCCCAAAAAGAACATCATTCCTCCTGGGAACGCGCTCAGCCACTGCCGGGTTTCAGCGGGGTGAATGCAATTCATCTGCGCCTCCACGCTGATAATCTCGCCCAGCTCGCCGGTTTTGACCTGCTCCATCAGTTGGGTCACGCAGGGATTATATCTGTACATGTATCCAATGTGCAGCACTGTCTTATTGTGCCTTGCGGTCTCGATCAGGCGCTGAAAGTTCTCCATATCCGGGCTTCCCGGCTTTTCCATATGGACATGCTTTCCGTGCTTCGCCGCCAGAATCGCATATTTGGTGAGATAAATCTCCTCCGTCTCAATGGTCACCGCCCTGATTTCCGGGTCATTCAGTATCTCCTCCACCGTCATCTCCCGGCAGCCGTCAAAGCAGGACACCTGCTTGGGAAATTTCTCTCTCTCGTTTTCCGGCAGAGCGTAGCCCACGATTTCAAAGATATCCTCCTGTTTTTTCAGGCTGTCAAATATCTGTCTACCGTGGCTATGCTTACTCACTCCGATCTGGGCAATCTTGATTTTTCCTTCCATAGCCTTCCCCTTCTATAACTGCCGCCAGTCAAACTGAACCACAATCGGGAAATTCCGGTCATTGATCAGCCGATCAAACACTTCCTGACACTCCTCCGGTGAATAAAATTCACCGGTCATCCGCTTTAAGTCAATCCGCTGACTTGCACAGAGCTTCAGCACCGTCTTGATATCGTCCCGGTGGGTGAAATATCCCGGATACGACTCCTGCATCGGTCTGGCGTTGGTATGTGCTCCCACAATGGTAATCCCCGGGAAATGGACCTTCCGGTAATAGTCGATGGTGAAGTTTCTGTCTCTGGTACATCCCAGGAGGGCGATCCGGCCAAATTTTGCCATACAGTCCAGACTTTCCTCCAGCCCCGCACCTGAACCGGTCACCTCAATGGCCGTCTTCACGCCGCCGTCGGTCAGTTCCTTTACGGTTTGGACAAAATCCGCGTCAAAAGGATCAAGTGCATAGTCCGCACCGTTTTTCAGTGCTTCCTCCCGCCGCTCCTTCACCGGATCCACCGCAATGATGGGAACTGCTCCTGCCGCTCTGGCCAGCTGCACCGCCAGCTGACCGAGAAGTCCCAGTCCCATGACCATCATGGACTCTCCCACCTCAAGTCTGGTCTTGCGGATCGCCGCCAGAGGGAAGGTGGCGATAAAGCTGATGGCCGCCTCCTCAAAGGAGACCCGCTCATCCTCTATCTTTACCACATTCTCTTCCGGCACCATATTGTAGTCCTTATGTTTTCCCCAATATACGACCACACGGTCACCAACTTCAAAACCGGTCACCGCTTTGCCGACCTCTGTCACCACACCGGCGCTGCTGTAACCTGCAGTTCGGGGAAATTTCGCCTCATCCATCGCCGGTCTGCTTGCATCCACATTCAGATCGCCGGTGATATTTGCGCGCTCCGTTCCGGGACTGATGGTGCTGATCATAGTCTGCACACATACCTGGTTTTCTTTCAGGTCGGCTTCCTTTGTCAGAAGCTCCGCTTTATTCTTCTCTGTAAATACGATCTGTCTTATCTTCAAACTATCGCCTCCTCTTTACATAGTAAACAGACGTGCCCGCTTGGCAGGTACTACTCATTATGAAAGTCCCCCGTACTGCCCAATCTTTGCACACACCGCTTTATATGAAAGTCGGTCGCTACGTGCTTCGCACTCACGCGCCCGTCACCGATATTCGCAAATCGCTCCGCTTCGCGTAGCTTCTTTGCTCATACCGCCTTGCCCGTCCGATGTCTGTGTGTCCTTGCGTGCGAGCACGCAGTCCACACAGCCGCCGTCCGGGACCTTCATAGTAAATTATACTCTCTTGTTTTTTGGATTTTAAGATGGTATACTATTATAAATCACCACTATTCTATCGCCCGGAGGCTCTATGGAAGATTTTCGTTCCCCGAGAAACTACATCACTTACTACAAAGCCCGAAAATATCATTTTCTGGACACCCACACGGTGGGACAGGCTCAGGACTTTACCCGGCCCTGTATCGGCTATGTGGCGAAGGGCTCCGCCGATTTTCTCTACCGTGGAAAAACTATCCGCGCAAACGCCGGGGATCTGATCTACATTGCACCGGAGACCAGGTATTACTCTGTCTGGAACGGTTCTCCTGAGATCGAGTTTTACTCTATTCTTTTTTCCTTCGCCGACAAGCAGGCCTTCATGGACTACCGGTTCCAGCTGTTGCCAAACTATCCGCAGGCGCTGTTCGATACCATATATTCCTCCTATCAGACCGACTTTTTCACCTCAATCGCTGCCCTGTACACCCTGCTGGGTGATATTTATGGCAAGCTGACCCGGGACAGTTACCAGTCCAAATATGCCAGCGTGGCTCCAGCCATCGATCACATTGAGGCAAATTACAATCAGCCCCTCAAGGTGGAGTATCTGGCGAAGCTCTGCGGATACAGTGAACCCCGGTTTTATGTACAATTCAAAAAGGCAACCGGAGTCTCTCCGATTGCCTATAAGCACAATATCTGTATTCAGCACGCCCTCGACTATCTGGCCAATACGAACGAAACCATCGAGGAGATCAGTCAAAAGCTCGGTTTTTCCTCGCCGAATTATTTCAGAAGGGTATTTCAGAAGCTGATTGGAAAAAGTCCGTCGGAGGTGCGTTAAGCGACACGGAGTTCCCCCCGTCAAACTATCTGCCCATTCAAGGCGCACTCAGCCTTTCACACTTCCCACCATAACGCCCTTCTGGAAGTGCTTCTGCACAAAGGGATATACGCAGAACAGGGGAAGCGTGGAAATGATGATAACGCAATATTTCAGTGTCACATACAGGTTCTGGCTGATCGATCCCGAGTTACCCAGAACCATCTCCGTCTCGCCCATCTGCTCACTCTGTACCAGCAGCTCTTTCAAAAAGATCTGAAGCGGGTACAGATCCTGATTCTTCAGGTACAGAAACGCATTAAAGTAGGCATTCCAGTGGGACACTCCGTACCAAAGAGCCAGCACCGCAATGATCGGCTTGGACAGGGGCAGCACCACCCGGAAGAAAAACTGACTGTCTCTGCAGCCATCGATCTGAGCCGCCTCCAACAGTTCATCCGGAATATTCGTCTGAATAAAGGTACGACAAACAATCATGTTGTAGACGCTCATGGCTCCGGGAAGCATCAGCGACCAGCGGGTATTCATCAGTCCCAGCTCCCTCACCAGAACATAGTTGGGGATCATACCTCCGTTGAATAACATCGTAAAGGAAAACAAAAACATGATCGCACTGCGTCCCCGCAGATTCTTTCGTGCCAGCGGATAGGCACACATCAGGGTAATGACCAGGTTGATCACTGTTCCTCCAACCGTGTAAATAATTGTATTTTTATAGCCCACCCAAATGCTTTTTCGATTAAACAATACTTTGTAGGCATCCAGATTGATATCCACCGGCCACAGCCAAACCCGTCCCTGAACCACTGAATCTGCATTGCTCAAAGATGCCGAAATGATATAAATGATCGGGTAAAGAACCACCAGCGTGAGGATAGCAATCACTGTGTAACAGATAATATAATAAAGACGATCCTGATTATACTTGATTTTCGTTTTCTGTCTCATCGTTCCTCCCTCCTACCACAAGCTGGTCTCGCTGACTTTCTTTGAAATCTTGTTTACGGTTACGACTAAAATAAAGTTGATGAGGTTATTAAACATGCCAATGGCCGTCGCATAGGAGAAATCGCCGGTTCCATCAGCAGAGAGTCCCACCTGATATACATAGGTGGAGATAATCTCGCTGGCTGACAGATTCAGGCTGTTCTGCATCAGATAAACCTTCTCAAATCCGATGGTCATGACTGATCCCATGCGCAGGATCAGCATGGTGATGATCGTGGGCAGAATCGTTGGCAGATCCACGTGAATCACACGTTTAAAACGGGAAGCACCGTCAATCTGTGCCGCCTCATGGTAGGACGGATCCACACTGGACAGCGCTGCTGTATAAATGATACTGTCCCAGCCGAAATTCTGCCACACCGCTGACCAGACATAAAAGTGACGAAAAGCTTCCGGCGATGCGAAAAGATCCTTCGGATAGTGTCCGGTAATGGCATGCATCAGATTTCCATAAATACCGTTGGTACAATGGAAAATCATAAAAACGATACCAACCATAACTACCGTGGAAATAAAGTGTGGCATATTGACAATGGTCTGCGTGATTTTCTTAAATCTCTCATTCCGCACACTGTTAATCATCAGGGCAAACATGATTGGCAGCGGGAAACTGACAAGGATACTGTACAGGGAAAGAATCAGTGTGTTTTTCAGTACCCGCCAGAACTGATAGGACTGAAAGAACTTGACAAAGTTTTCAAATCCTACCCACTCACTTGCCCAAATTCCTTTTCTGACCTTATAATCCTCGAAAGCGATCACCAGACCGCCCATCGGAACATATTTAAAAATCAGAATATAGATTATCGGCAGCAATAAAAACAAATACAACTCCCAGTCTTTTCTGGGATCGCGCTTTGTAATCCCCCGGCTGACCGAAGTATTTTTCTTTTTCATAGAACACCCCTTTCTCGGGAATACTGACGGCGATACAGATGCAAAAATGCAAGCTGCACCGCCGTCACAATTTTATTTTCTAAGATGCCTGACGATGTCGGAAACGTAAATGCACACGCTCCGGTATCACACCCTTATTTCGTACGGTCATAGGAGGTCTGATAAATTGCCAGCGCATCATCAATGCCGATCTTCTCCAGTTCTGCCAGGTAGGTATCCCAGTACGCATCGATATCCCACTGACCGGTCAGGAACGCGCCAATGCTTTCCTTCACGTAATTATCCAGTGTTGTCTGAATCTCCTTTGCCTCCTCGGTCTCGTCTGTGGTCATCGGCAATGTGATGATTCTCTCCTCGGGCGCATACTTGATCGTATCGACGGTACATTCAGCATATCTTCTTTCCATATCAACTTCAGCCTGCTTGCCTTCATCTCCGCCGCCGTCTGCCAGCTTCGCCACTCCCCAGACCTTATCAACGCCAACGATTGCCGGTCCTGCCTGCATATAGCTTCCATTCTGAGGAGTACCTACGCCCCAGAAGGTTGCATCGCTGTAGGGAATAAACACGGGAGTGGGATATTCAGCCGCCAGACGTCCTGCATAGTCTTCTTTTGTTGTTCCTTCGGGCAGCTTGGACTCATCCACATTTTCCCAGTAGTCCCAGTTTACGCCCTCCTGACCCCAGCGCCAGGTGATGCTCATGGTTTCAGAGCACATGTAATCCAGCACAATAAATGCTGCCTCGGGGTTCTCGCAATCTACCGTGATCACTGCACCATTCTTAGCCGTAACATCAGAATAATATGCCTCTTTGTTCCCTTCGGGAGTCTCCAGCGCCGGTACCCAGTCATACTTCAGCTTGGTCTTATACTGCTCCGCAATATCATTATTTATCATCTGGGGCAAATAAGCAACATCAGCCAGAACGACAGCCTCTGAATTTGTAACTATGGCACTGTAAGATGCCTTATCCTGAGTCAATGCCGTGGTACTGATCAGACCCTCATCAATAAACCGCTTAACATACTTCAGGCCCTCTTTCCAGCCATCAGAAGTATAGGCAAAGCTTAAGGTTCCGTCGGTAACATCCAGATAATAGTCATCCCATGTATATGCAAAGGAAGACATCAAGTATTTAAACCAACGCAGCTTGTCTCCACGGCCGGTAAGTGCAACCTCATCAGCAAGTCCATTACCGTTCATATCCCCGGCAGCCACAAATGCTTTACAAAGCTCATAAAAACCTTCGGTGGTGGTAGGGATCTCTTCCCAGCCAAGCGCTGCTGCGTATTCCGCATTGATCCAGAGCTTATATGCCGCCGTGTCAACAGGAGAATCTATGTATTTCGGGAGCGCCCAGATGTTTCCATCTGCATCCTTTAACTGGGAAGGAATATCCACTCCTAATTTCTCACATGCGAGATTAATATTTTTTGCATAATCGGGATTCTCATAAAACTCGTTTAACGAAATGAGAGCCCCTTCCGATGCCCAGTTGGCAACAGCCACAAGACCATTTACACCTGAACCAAAAATGATATCCGGCAGCTTATCTCCGCCGTTGACCATTACATTGATCTTATCCTCAAAGTCCGCAGATGCGTATACCTCAAATTTCAGGTCCACCCCAAACTTTTCCTCGATCATCAGGGTCGTATTGTTGGTCTCCCAATCAATAACCTCATCATCACTTGCAACCGCAATGGTAAGGGTCACTCCCTCTGTGACGGTGCGGGGATCAAACTCCTCTGCCCCGGTGGGTGCCTCAGTCTGGTCGTTTGCAGATGCCTCAGTGTTTGCGGGGGCGTCGGTGCCCGGAGCGTCAGTGGTGGTGTCTGCTGGCGCACCACACGCTGCCAGAGACAATACCATGATCAGAGACAGCAGGAATGCCATCACACGCTTGAAATTTGTTTTCATTTGATTTCCTCCTTTTTCGTTGGCAGTGTCAAAAACTGACACTACTTTTCATAATAACTCGCCGTGTCGGACTGCCGGCCGTCCGGCACGTTTATATCGTCGGCTGATTTGTGGCGATATACCCCAATCACCGGTGATCGGTAAGTCCAGCATAGCGTACCTTCCAGGGAATTTCATCATGAAAATTTTGGATTTACCCTTATATTTTTGGATTCCGGAATTTTGAAATTGACTTTATCATGTCGAAAATGCTATGCTTTCTCCACGGTAGCAGGCTTTCATGTCTGGTGCTGCCTGCACAGCAGGCATGGCCGTTTACCCCAAAATGAACATATAGAAAGAAGGACTCCATGCCCAAAATAAACTTCCGTCAACGAACCAATCCCCAGCGCTCCATCGTTCGCTGGTTTATCATCTGTTTTATTTGTTTTTCTCTGATTTTTTTGATTGCACTATTTCCATTGATCTCTTACTGCCGTAGTGTGTTCACTGAACTGGAGATCAAAAAAAGCACCCAACAGATGGATTTCGGTATTTCGCAGCTGGAAAATACCGTCACCGGCGTTGTCAGTGCATCCCAAAGCCTGACTGATGATATTCGTTTTCTTCCTTTTCATTATCAGGAACCGGATTATTCGGCGATCACAGTACCCATTCGCAATCAGATGAAAGAATACCTGAAAAATCTGTTGTTTCCTCTGAAGCTGATCTCGGACAGTGCGCTGCAGTTTTCCGAAAGCCTCGCGATCTCTCCCGAGCTGACCATGTTCGACGAATATCCGGGCTACTATCCTTATCATTTCAGCGTTGATGATCTGACCTATGGAGAGTGGGAAACGCTGCTCCAAGAGAACAAATCCGGTTTTCTGTCGGTTCACCATGTGACCACCCCTGCAGAAAATTATGATGCGCTGATTTATGCTATCCGATGGACAAAGAATGCCTATTTCTATGCCTGTCTCGATATTACAGACGTTAAACAGGCACTGATTGCAGAGGAAGATTTGGGAAGTTACTGCCTGACCATCGAGAACAGTGAAGGGGATTGCCTTTACACCGATCTGTCTGATACATTGTCAGATTATCACTCTGTCACCCAAAAAACCTCCCACGGAGGACTGACCATAACCGTCCACATTCCCGAAGCCTCTCTGACTGAGCGAATGAGCCCCCTTTACTATTTCCTCGGTCTTTATCTGACCCTCTGTGTACTGGCCCTGATCATCACGGTTTTTGTGGGCTCTCACCTTTCCTCCAAACCACTGGTGAGGATCGTGGGTATGTTGGAAAACAGCAATGTGGCGTCGCACTCCCCTGCCGATAAGGCTGCATTCCCCGACAATACTGCTCCCAACAAAACGCGACTGGCTCTGGACTACGGCTTCCACTATATTCTGAATAAAGTACAGTCCTACGAGAGCAGCCTCAACGCCTACCGCAGCACCATCGACACCCAGACCAAAGTCCTCCAGGCCCGTTTCCTGGAAAAAGCCCTCCACGGTTCGCTGGTCACCGATAAGGATTACGAATCCTTTTTCTCCTACTTCCCCGGATTTCCGAATGAGTTTTGTCTGATTCTGATGGGGCTTGTGGAAACTCCTGTGGAAAATGAGAATGTTTATCCGGAGGCATTGACCCTCGTCCAGTGTTATCTGCAGAACAATCTGTCCGGGGCTTATCTCCAGCAATTAAACAGTTCAGAACTGCTGCTGATTATTGATGAGAAAGATATCGAGGCATATTCCCGCATCATTAACCATCTGATGGAAAATATCAACCGGGAGGAACCCTGCTATCATGCCTGGGGAATCGCAAGCAAATTTTACGATCACCCGAAAAACATTCCTGCCGCTTACGGACAGCTGCAGGATCTGTACAGCCGAGTCTCCCTCGAAAGTCTGTCTCAGCTGTGTACAGTTTCCGACCATCCCGCCTCACAGAAACCCAGCTTCCGGATGGCGGACACCCTGAATATTTACACAGCGATCACTTACGGGAACAAAGACGTCGCCCTGTTGAAGCTGGAGGATTACGCTGACAACCTGAATGCACGCAGTCGATCTGTCTTTGAGATGTTCCGCTCCATTCTGCTCTGCATCAAGCAGGAATATGCGAGCCAGCTGGTCGATGTGGCAATCCCGGCTTATCATTCCCGCCTGGATATGTACGCCGCACTGAAAGAAACGATCAGTGTATTTTGCGACGAACTGCAGCAACTCAAACAGCAGCGGGAGCTTGATCCCTTCATTCAGGAAGTGAAGGCCTATATCGACCTTCATTTCACCGAGGATGATCTCTGCCACGCCTCGCTGGGTGAGCATTTCCACTGTTCCCCCTCAAAGATCCAGAAGGCCTTTCCGAAGGAGATGGGGATTTCCCTCTCAGCTTATATTGAGAAGAAGCGGATGGAACTGGCTAACGAGCTGCTGCTTCGCGGGGAATACAGCGTGACTGAGGTGGCAAGAAAATGTGGCTTCAGCAATGATAATACGTTTTATAAGGCGTACCGGAGAACCTTCGGGCACGCACCGACATCCCTGAAGCAGGGATAGGTGACATAAACGGCTTTTCCTGTGACCACCGATCACTGTTGGAGCTGTTGCATTATGAATTAATCTAAACCAAAAAGAGACTGCCCTATACCGGAAAGTACTCGGCTATAGGTCGGTCTCTTTATCTCTGTGTCTCTATTTACTTTTTGAGCCACGGCAGCACTGTTTAATGGAATTTACTTGTCCTGCTCACCGTGACTGCAGATACTCAACCATCTCCACAATCCGATACAACTCACTGGGTTTATTTTTCCTCAGCCAGCTCTCGCTGTATTTATCCAGCCATGCTCTCGCGTCCACCACCGGCTCTGTCTCATAGCCTGCCAGTTTTGCCGACAGCTCCGCCATGACGCAGACGCCCTCTGCCGCCAGAAGCATCTCCTGTCGGTACTCGTCACTTCCCCAGCGCTCCGCAGAAAGCTTCTGTGCAATCTCCAGATATCCCTGCTGAATCAGCTTCACCTCATCCTCGGAGATAAATTCCATTCTCTCTCCGTTCTCATAGCGATGGGCAAAATAATTCTGGCAGACCTGTTTCCAGGCAATATGATCATGCAGCGCGCTCACGGCTTTTAGGGACTGGATACCGCTGTCGCTTCCGTAGAGCAGGACGTTGACTGCAGCATAAAACTCCTCATTCAGCTCAGTGTCCACCGACCAGGATTTTTCCGCGCCGAGAACCATGCCGTACATACCCAGCTCCAGGCTGCAGGGATTTCCCCAGTCGCCCCAGTTGGTGTTCAGCACGCCCACAGCTCCGTACTTGTGACCAATCTCGATCATCTTGGTGATATTGACTTCCGCCATATCCACCTTCTCACAGAGGCGATACCAGGAGTTGGTTCCCGGGCAGACGATCTGTTTCTTCCCGGACCGGGCAAACTTTGCGATCTTCTCCTCAATTTTCTCCGGATTATCTTTGTAATACCAGTTCAGGAACAGAATCTCCTCCGGCAGTTCCGCGATGGTCTCCGGGTGCTCCAGCAGAATATCCGCCCACATCATGACTTTTTTGCCTTTGCCCTGCACATGACCGATAATCTTTTTCACGAAGTCCACATAAATCCGCCCCTCATCTAGTCCTTCTTCCGCATATCGTTTCAGATCAAAGGTCTCATCACAGCAGATATTGAAATATTCACTGGTAAAGTGGGGTGCTACTGGTCAATCAGGCTCTTCACCACCTCAATGCTCTCCGACCTAAGCGGATCAATCGTATGGTGGCGCATTCTCGCATGCCAGAAGTTGGGGATAGTCTCATACTCTTTCAGTACCTGAAGATGCTTATATTTAGGCTGCTCCAACAAATCATACAGATGTCCGAAAGTGGACAGGGAAGGAATAAAGTCAATGAAGTTCTCACGACAGTAATCGTCAATCTCCCGGATCTCCGCCTTGGTCAAATAGCCAAAGGATGACCACAACTCCTTTGTTTCCTCGAACTCAAATACATGCTCCACGTAAAGCTGCAGGGAATTCAACTTATAGTAGGCCATGTCGTCAATCAGCTTTTTGATGGTCTCCACCGTTTGGATGCGGCCTCTGGTCACATCATGGTAGAAACCGCGGTGGGAGAAATCCGGCTTGTCCTTGATGCACAGGCAGGGAACCTGTTCCTCTCTGAACAGCTGGCGAAGGGTCTGGATCGCATAAAAGGCTCCGGCAGGTGCCGCCGCGCAGATATCAATGTGATCCTCCGAAATGCACAGCTCATAGGTTTCATCCACATCACTGATCATGTCCTTGACATTCGCTCCGTTGCCCGCCTGATCGCCGGTAATACGGATATCCAGCCTTGCTCCCGCCGAATCACAGGGCAGCTTTTTCAGCGCAGTTGCCAGTCTGCCGTCCACATTTTTCTCATCAAAGCAAATCACCTTATCTGTCAGAAAGCCGTCAAAGATTTCCAACTGCTTTACTTTAGGTATCAAGTTCATACGCTCAGTCTCCTCTTTCTTTTTCTATCATCATACTCCACTTCACAGCTAAAGTAAAGTTTAATTCCATTTTCTCCCCTGGGACAGCGTCTGCCATTGCGAGCTCATATTTTCTGTCAACAGCTTCCTATATTTATAAGTTCTGAGCATGCCATCGTCCGCATTCAAGTCAGCCTTTCACGCTTCCCACCATAACACCCTTCTGGAAGTGCTTCTGTACGAAGGGATAAATGCACATCAGCGGTGCCGTGGAAACTACGATGACACAATACTGCATCGCCACATACATATACTGGCTTCTTGTGACTTCCTCTGCCAGCATCTCCTCCGTCTCACCGATCTGGGAGCTGGCAAACAGAATCTCCCGCAGGAATATCTGCAGAGGGTACAGATCATTGTCCTTCAGATAAAGGAACGCGTTAAAGTAGGCATTCCAGTGGGATACGCCGTACCACAGCGCAAGCACCGCAATGATGGGCTTGGACAGTGGAAGCACCATGCGGAACAAAAACTGCAGATCGTTACAGCCGTCAATCTGAGCCGCCTCCAGCATCTCGTCGGGGATGTTAGTCTGGATAAAGGTTCTGCACACGATCATGTTATAGACACTCATGGCTCCCGGGAGCAACAACGCCCATCGGGTATTCATAATTCCCAGCTCGCGCACCAATATGTAGTTGGGGATCATACCGCCACTGAACAGCATAGTGAAGGAGAACAGGAACATGATCTGGCTGCGCCCTCTCAAATTTTTTCTAGCCATGGGGTAAGCACAGGTCAGAGTGACCACCAGATTGATGATCGTTCCTCCGACGGTATAGAGAATGGTGTTGCCGTATCCGGTCCACAGCTTTTGGTAATTAAACAACATCTTGTAGGCATCCAGGTTGATATCCACCGGCCAGAGCCAGACATCGCCCTGCACCGTGCGGTCCGGGTTGCTGAAGGACGCGGATACAATGTAAACAACCGGATACAGTACGATCAGTGTCAGAATGGCAACCACCGCATAACAGATGATGTAGTACAACCGGTCCTGATTATACTTGATTTTCGTTTTCTTGTTCATACCGTTCCTCCCTTCTACCACAAGCTGGTCTCGCTGACCTTCTTGGAAATCTTGTTTACGGTCACAACCAAAACAAACTCGATCACGTTATTGAACATTCCGATGGCCGTGGCGTAGGAGAAATCACCGGAGCCCTGGGCGGACAGACCCACCTGATACACATAGGTGGAAATGATCTCGCTGGCGGAAAGGTTCAGACTGTTCTGCATCAGATAAACTTTCTCAAAGCCGATAGTCATGACCGAACCCATTCGCAGGATCAGCATGGTGATAATGGTGGGCAGAATCGTGGGCAGATCAACGTGAATGACCCGCTTAAACCGGGAGGCGCCGTCGATCTGGGCCGCCTCATGATAGGACGGGTCCACACTGGAAAGAGCCGCGGTGTAGATAATACTGTCCCAGCCGAAATTCTGCCAGACTGCCGACCACACATAAAAATGCCGGAAATTTGACGGTGAAGCGAACAGATCCTGCGGCCAGCTGCCGGTAATCGCATGTACCAGATTGCCGTAAATACCGGTGCGATTATTAAATACAGCGAACACAATACCTACCATAACTACGGTGGAGATAAAGTGGGGCATATTGACAATGGTCTGGGTGACCTTTTTAAACTTCTCATTGCGCACACTGTTGATCATCAGCGCAAAGATAATCGGGAACGGAAAGCTGACGATGATCGTGTACACCGAAAGAATGACGGTATTTTTCAATACCCGCCAGAACTGATAGGACTGGAAAAATTCGATAAAATTCTCAAAGCCTACCCAGTCGCTTCCCCAGATACCTTTTCTGACCTTATACTCCTTAAAGGCGATCACCAGACCGCCCATCGGTATGTATTTAAAGATAATGATATAGATCACCGGAACCAGAAGAAGCAGATAAAGCTGCCAGTCCTTTCTGGGATCGCGCTTTTTGATCGCTCCGCCGGCAGAAGCTTTTCTCTTTTTCATAGACTACTCCTCTCTGAAACATTGACGACGGTACAGATGTCCGTGTTATCTGTACCGCCGCCTTAACAATTGACCTTATCTTGTCACGCCAGTCTCAGCTGGCATGCACAATCACTTTGTGCGATCGTATGCAGTCTGGTAAATTGCCAGCGCCTCATCGATGCCGATTTTATCCAGCTCAGCCAGATAAGTATCCCAGTAGGTGTCGATATCCCACTGTCCGGTCAGGAACGCACCGATGCTCTCCTTCACATAGTTGTCCAGCGTGGTCTGGATCTTGCCCGCATCCTCGGTCTCGTCGGTAGTCATGGGCAGTCTGGTCACATGCTCGTCTGGAATTTCTGCCAGCGTATCAAAAATGGAATTTACATATCTGGTATTCCAGTCAGTTGACAGTTTTGTACTCTCTGTGGAGGTATCAGATAAAACCGCAATGCTCCAGTACCTCTCAGCAGTCGAGATAGCAGGACCTGCCTGCATATACGAGGTGTCGCGAGGTTCTCCGGTATTCCAGAATTTTCCATCGTTATATGGGATCATGATGGGTTCGGGATACTCAGACGCCAGTCTTCCTTTGTACATCTCCAAGGTTCTTCCCTCGGGAAGGAGAGATGCATCTGCGTCCTCCCAGTAATCCCAGTTTACACCCTGCACACCGTAACGGTTGGAGATACTCATCACCTCAGAGCACATGAAATCCATTACCAGAAAGGCAGCCAAAGGGTTTTCACAATCCGCAGTGATCACACCGCCTGCCTGTGCAATAGCAGGCTTATAATATGCCTCGCCCACTTTATTCGGGCCTGCCAATGCAGGAACATAGTCATACATCAATCTGACAGTATTTTTTTCGTCTGTACTGGTCATAGGCATCTGTGCGTAATATCCAAGGTCTGCCAAAACAACCACTTCATTATCCATTACAATCGCATTGTAAGCGTTCTTATCGTTGGTCAGTGCAGTGGTGTCGATGAGACCTTCATCCATAAACTTCTTGATGTACTTCAGACCCTCTTTCCACTCGTCCGAGGTGTAAGCAAAGCTCAGGTTACCATCGGTAACATCCAGATAATAGTCATCCCATGCATAGGCAAACGCAGACATCAGGTAATTAAACCAGCGCAGATTGTCGCCGCGTCCGGTAAAGCAGACCTCATCGTCCAGACCGTTTCCATTCACATCTCCGGCTGCCTTGAATGCCTTACACAGCTCATAGAATCCCTCGATGGTAGTAGGGATCTCGTCAAAGCCAACCGCCTTTGCATACTCGGTGTTAATCCACATTTTTTGTGCTACGGTGTCGGTAGGTGACGGGAAATACTTAGGTACGGCATAAATCTTTCCCTCAGCATTTGCCAACAGCGAGGGGATGTCCTCACCTGCCTTCTCGCTTCCGATATTTACATACTTGGCATAATCGGGATTCTCATAGAACTCGTTCAGAGGAATGATCGCCTCCTCTGCTGCCCAGTTCAGATAGCTGTTTCCGAAGCTGCCGGTTCCGGAAGCCCAGATCATATCCGGCAGTTCATCCCCGCCGTTAACCATCACGTTGATCTTGTCCAGGAAATCTGCAGACGCATACGCTTCGAACTGTAGCTCTACTCCCAGCTCTTCTTCGATCATCTTGGTCATCAGATTATCATCCCAGGTACTTACCTCTTCATCCTCTGCCACAGCGATGGTCAGGGTAACACCCTCACATACGGAGCGGGGATCGAACTCCTGGGCGTCTGTAGGTGCGTCTGTCTCCGCTGCAGACGCCTCTGTCTGATTGTCAGCGGGAGCCTGTGTCTTGGGTGCGTCAGTCTCATCCGTATCTGCGGGAGTACCGCATGCTGCCAGAGACAGGATCATGGTCAGCGCCATCAGAAGCGCCATCACACGTTTGTACATCTTGTTCACGTTACTTCCTCCTTTTTTGGTTGTTTGTTTCGCAGTGCCGTCGGCCGCCGGGCACTGCTGTTGGTTCCAAGTTACAATAGATCCATAGATTTTTCATCATGAAATTTTCGTTTTTACCCTTAAATTAGCGTATTCCAGTTTTTTAAAATTGACTTGGTTAGAGCAAAAATGTTATGCTCAAAAAGCAAAAACCATACTTAGAAAACCCAAACTATATAGAAAGAGTGATTTCATGCTTAATTTGAAACCCCAAAAACGCTCGCAGTCCGGCCAATCCATCGTTCGCTGGTTTCTGGTCTGCTTTATCTGCTTCTCCCTGATCTTTTTTATTGCGCTGCTTCCATTGATCTCCTACTGCCGAAATGTATTCACTGAGCTGGAGATCAAGAAAAGTACCCAGCAGATGGATTTCGGTATCTCCCAGTTGGACAACACGGTCACCAGCATCGCCAGCGCATCTCAGACCCTGCAGAGTGATACCCGCTTTATTCCATTCCAGTATCTGGAGCCGGACTATTCTGCCATCAATATAACGGTGCGCAACCAGATGAGAGACTATTTGAACGCACTGGTCTTCCCCCTCCCTCTGGTGTCCAACTGCGCCCTGCAGTTTTCCTCCACCACCGTGATCACGCCCACCCTCACTCTCTTTGAGGAGAGGCCGGGATACTATCCCACACTGTTCAGCGTTGAAGGTCTTACCTATGAGGAGTGGGAGGGACTTCTCTCCAAAAACAAATCCGGTTTCCTCCCGGTAAAGCGGATCACCGCCAACGGCCGGACCTACGACGCGCTGATCTATTCTATCGCATGGACAGAGTCTTCCTATTTATATGTGTGTATGAACATCAGCGATGTCAAGCAGGCCTTGATTGAGAAGTCTGACCTGAGTAGCTATCTGGTGACCATCAAAAATGCCGCCGGAGATGTGCTTTACACCGATCTCACAAATGACACGTCTGATTATCACGCCGTCACACAGAAAACCTCTGTCGGCGGATTAACCATCACGATACATATTCCCCACGCTGCCCTGACCGAACGGATGAGCCCCCTTTACTATTTCCTGGGACTGTATTTGGTTCTCTGCATACTGGCCATCGTGATTACGGTGTTCATCGGTTCCCACATCACTTCCAGACCGATGCTAAAGATTCTCCATATGCTGGAGGACAGTGATGCGCAGACAGCGAACAAGTCTGCCCGGTTAACCGGCAGTGCTGCGCATCGGTTCAGACAAGCCGCTGACTTGACCGTCATTAATCGACAGAGAGCAGTGGATAACAACCGACCGGCTGATCGCTCAACCATCAAACCGGGCTCCCCCCTGCAGTATGGCTTCCACTACATCCAGAACAAGATCCAGACCTACGAGACCAACCTGAATACCTATCGCAGCACCATAGACACTCAGTCGAAGGTCCTGCAGGCCAGATTTCTGGAGAAGGCTCTCCACGGCTCGCTGGCCACCGAGGAGGACTATCATTCCTTTTTCTCCTACTTCCCGGATTTCCCGGAGAGCTTCTGCCTGATCATGCTTGGTCTGGTGGAACGGCCGGTGGAAGGGGAAAATATTTATGAGAATCCGCTGTCTCTGGTGCAGTTTTATCTGCAGTCCAGCCTCCCTGCTGTCTATCAGCAGCAATTGAACAGCACGGAGCTCTTGCTGATTGTCGATGAAGACAATTTCGAGGAGACTTCCCGCGTTCTCAACCATCTGATTGCAAACATCAACCGGGAGGAGCCCTGCTATCACACCTGGGGCATCGCCGGTACATTTTACAGTCACCCGAAAAATATACCTTCAGCATACTGGCAGCTGCAGGATTTGTACAGCAGGGTATCGCTGGAAAGTCTCTCCCAGCTGTGCACCGTTTCCGATTATCCCACTGCCAAAAAGCCCGGTTTCCAGATCGCGGATGCGGTGAGCATCCACTCCGCCATTGTCTACGGAAATAAAGAAATAGCCCTGCAAAAGCTGCAGAGCTATTCCGACAGTCTGAGTGCGGGCAACCGACCCATCTTTGAGATGATCCGCTCGATCCTGCTGTGCATCAAGCAGGAATACGCTGGCCAGCTGATCAATGTGGATGTTCCTTCCTACCACTCTCACCTGAATATGTACACTAAGCTGGAGGAAACCATCGGTCTTTTCTGCGATGAATTCCGGCAGGCGAAGAAAAAGCTGGAATCAGACGCCTTTATTCAGGAGGTGCTGAACTATATTGATCATCATTTTACTGAGGAGGATCTCTGCTACGCCACCCTGACCGAACATTTCCAGTGCTCTACCTCAAAGCTTCAGAAAGCGTTCTCCAGGGAGGTGGGTGTCTCACTTTCCGCATATATCGAAAAGAGGCGGATGGAGCTGGCCAGCGAACTGCTGGTCCGTGGGGAGGACAGCGTCACTGAGGTGGCGAGAAAATGCGGCTTCGCAAACGATAATACCTTTTATAAGGCGTATCGGAGGACGTTCGGGCATGCACCGACCTTTAAATAAAAAAGCGAAGAGGGGATACCACGAAAAACTGTGGTATCCCCTCCATTCATGTACATCACTGATGCTGCTTTTCTGCCTCCAGTTCTGCAATGCGTCGAAGCGCCTCCTGAAGATCGGCGTCTTTCTTGGCTAGATCGGCGTCTTTCTTGGCTAGATCGGCATCTTTCTTGGCCAAAGCCTCGTCCTTTTGGGCCAGATCTCTATCCTTCTTAGCCAAATCCTCATCCTTCTTAGCCAGATCCTCATCCTTCTTGGCCAGATCCTCATCCTTTTTAGCCAGATTCGACTCCAGTTCAGCCAACTCTGCCATCTTCCGGTCGATCTCTTCCTGCATCTCATCCATCATGTACTTCACCGTGTTTTCATCCATTTTCGCCAATTCCTCTGAAAACAAACCCATCATATCCTCCACATTCTGGCAGATTCTGTAGATCTGCTGATACATGGCCTTAAAATCCGGATACCGCTCGATCAGTCGAATGATATCCCCGGGATCGTCACTTCCCAAGAAAAGCAGCCACGCGTTCAGACGATTACTGATGTCTTTATTTTCCTTGTTCTTTAAGTAAATGTCAATAGGTACAAAGATATATTTTTGTAAAAGCTCCAGTTTCAATCCGGTATTGCTCTCCTGCTCAAAATAATGGAGGTGATCATCCGGGTACATTTCAAACAGCGGTCCGCTCTTCTCCAGAAATACAATGGTGTACACATTTCTCATATCCCGGTAGGAGAATAGCTTCTTACTGTCCAGCGCCTCTCTGGTGGACTTATACTGCCGGAGCAGAAGATCCGATGAGTAGCAGGCGCACCGCTGTCCCGGGAAGGCATAGCCGATCTTCTGGATCTCCACATTCGCAATACTTCCATCCTCCAGCTTCACCACGATGTCCATCACCAGCAGGGACTTCTCTGCCGCGATCCGGATGCCCTCATTAGGCAGGACCTTGATAATCGTCACTTTCTTATTTAGCAACAGCGACAATATGTCATTCAATCGCTCCGGATACTTTTCCGGGTCCAGAATCGCTTTCGCAAAGACATCATAGAGCATCTTTACCCCTCTGGCCCCAGAACAAAAATCCAAAAATTCGTTTTGCTGTTTTTTCTCCCAGGCATAAAACATCCCGGCGAGACTTTCTCTTTCGTCGATGGTTTTTCGTATTTCCTCACGTGTTTTTAACATCGGGAAATACACCTGCAGCTTTGTTTTTTGCATAAATCTACCTCCTGTATGTATTTGCAGCCATCAACCTCTCGTGATCGGACAGACGTTCCCCTTATTATGAGCATATATCTGCTTCAAAGCATATCGGCTCCCAGCCTAAACAGCATATTTTGGACACGATCCAACCACGCAAATAATTCCCGGTTACAGGCCACATAACCGGCTGATGCCATATTCAATTTTTACTGTCATATCGGATATCGCCTCGAATGTGAGGTGCCGAAATGAGAACCCATGATGGGTCTGAATGTAAGTGCGGCAGAATGCCGCCTCGAAGTGAAAGTAGATTAACATATATGTATCGAAAAGTCAAGAGGCGGCTGAGTAGGCACCAATCAGCTTTGATATTCTGTGAACAATCCACAGTGCTCATTCGCAACCCCTAACGGGCTTGCTCATGCACGGGCTTCCGCACTGTGCAACAATCCACAGTGCTCATTCGCAACCCCTGACGGGCTTGCTCATGCACGGGCATCCGCCCTATAAAAAAATCACAGTTCGCACCTTGGCAAGCAAGCTTGCCCGGTGCGACTGTGATTTTTTTGCACTGTGGATTTTTAGCAAATCTCTGTTCCCGCCGGCATCTCTCTCTCAGGAACCATCAGTGCAAGCTTGCCCTCTGCATCCTCCGCGCAAAGGATCATGCCCTCTGATTTGATTCCTGCCAGAACTGCAGGCTTCAGGTTAGTAACGACCATAACTTTCTTGCCGACCATCTCCTCGGGGGAGTAGTGAGCCTTGATGCCGGACACGATCTGGCGTACCTGGCTGCCAATCTTCACCTGAGAGCAAAGGAGCTTTTTGGACTTCTTCACCGCCTCGCAGGCAATGATCTCGCCAACCTGGAACTGAAGCTTCGCAAAGTCGTCGTAGGTGATCTCCGCCTTGGGCTCCAGGTCGATCACGTTCTCCTCGGGTGCTTCCTCGACAGGAGCCTCCTCCACCACTGCAGGATGCAGCTCCTCTACCTTTGCCAGAACCTCCTTCAGGTCCAGACGACCGAAGAGAATCTCGGGCTTCTCAGTCACCTTGGTGCCGGAAGCGTACAGGCCGAACTCTGTCATCTGCTCAAGGCTTCTCTTGGTGCCGCCAACCTGCGCGAGGATCTTCGCGGAGGTGGAGGGCATGAAGGACTCCAGTAAGCTTGCGCCGATGCAGATGCTCTCTACCAGATTGTACAGAACGGTCTCCAGGCGAGCCTTCTTCTCCTCGTCCTTAGCCAGTGCCCAGGGCATGGTCTCGTCGATATATTTATTGCAGCGCTTGAAGATGGAGAAGATCTCGGTCATCGCATCAGCGACACGGAGCTCATTCATCTTCGCGTCAACCTTCTTTACTGCCTCCAGCACAACTGCCTTCAGGTCAGCGTCCACATCCTCGACCACGCCGGAGTTGTTTACCACGCCGCCGAAGTATTTGTTTGACATGGAGATGGTACGATTTACCAGATTTCCGAGGGTGTTTGCCAAGTCGGAGTTTAAGCGCTCCACCATCAGCTCCCAGGAGATCACGCCGTCGTTCTCAAAGGGCATCTCGTGCAGCACGAAGTAGCGAACTGCGTCAACGCCGAAGAAATCTACCAGCTCGTCCGCGTAGAGCACATTGCCCTTGGACTTACTCATCTTTCCGTCGCCCTGTAAGAGCCAGGGATGTCCGAATACCTGCTTGGGCAGAGGAATATCCAGCGCCATCAGGAAGATAGGCCAGTAAATGGTATGGAAACGGATAATATCTTTTCCGATCAGGTGCAGGTCTGCAGGCCACAGCTTACTAAACTGCTCGGAAGAGTTTCCGTCTGCGTCGTAGCCGATACCGGTGATGTAGTTGGTCAGTGCGTCCAGCCACACATAGGTAACATGTCTGTCATCGAAATCGACGGGAACGCCCCACTTAAAGGAGGTTCTGGACACACACAGGTCCTGAAGTCCGGGAAGCAGGAAGTTGTTCATCATCTCGTTTTTGCGGGCCACCGGCTGGATGAACTCGGGGTGAGTGTTGATATGCTCAATCAGTCTGTCCGCATACTTGCTCATCTTGAAGAAGTAAGCCTCCTCCTTCGCAGGAGAAACCTCACGTCCGCAGTCGGGGCACTTGCCGTCCTTGAGCTGGGACTCGGTGAAGAAGGACTCACAGGGAGTACAGTACAGTCCCTCGTAATATCCCTTGTAAATGTCGCCCTTGTCGTGGAGCTTCTTAAAAATCTTCTGTACCTGCTTTTTGTGGTCAGCGTCGGTGGTACGGATAAATTTATCGTAGGAAGTATCCATCAGATCCCAGATCGTCTTGATCTGTCCCGCTGCCGCGTCAACGAACTCCTGGGGAGTAACGCCCGCGTCTGCGGCCTTCAGCTCGATCTTCTGACCGTGCTCGTCGGTACCGGTCTGGAAGAATACGTCGTAACCCTGCTCTCTCTTATAGCGGGCAATACTGTCTGCCAGTACGATCTCGTAAGTATTTCCAATGTGCGGCTTGCCAGATGCGTAGGCAATCGCCGTTGTCAGATAATAAGGTGTCTTTGCCATCATTTCCCTCCGTTTTCTGCCGCCCGAATGAAAGGCGGTCTTAAAAAGGCTTGTAACCAATCTAAATTTAGATTATACTATAGGTTGGAACCAAAGTAAAGATTTGTTCGCACTCTATTCGCGAAGAATTTTGCGCTCTTTCCGCCTTTGCCTGTCTCATGGACGGAATCCGGCCTGAATAAATGCGCAACCGAACCTCTTTGTGAACGGCACCAGCTATATCTTTCATAGCCGTATAAAAGAAAGAATATATTTACTAAATATACCCTGAAAGGAGATTCTCATGCACAGCTATACCTCATTAAAAACAAGACTTCTCTGCTTTCTGCTGATCATTTCACTCCTCTCTGCGACAGTGACTGCCTGCCAGTCCGGCCAGGGGACCGATCTTCCCGACAAGGACATCGTGACTGCCCCTGTAAACACGGAGACGGACGCTCCTGAGACCCCCACAGACACACAGGCCCCGGACACGCAGGAAAGCACTGCTGCCCCCGACGAGAGCCAGGCCCCCGATCCCAATGACCCGGCGGTCATTCAGGCGGAGCAGGAGCGTTTCTCAGCCTACACCTATGACCTGTTTCTCGAGACCGTCCTGGACAATACGATAAACCTCCATTACACCATCGCGGATCCGGAAAGCTACGGGATCACCGAGTACCCCATCACGCTGGGATCCTTCGAGGAGTGGACCGAGGAGGATATCTTAAATGATCTGGACGAAATGGCTGTGGAGCTCGCCACCTACAATTACGATCAGCTGACTGAGGAGCAGCAGATGACTTATGACATTCTGATGCACCACATTGAGACTGAGCGCAGCGCTTCCTCCCTGAGTCTTTACTACGAGCCGCTGGGACCGGTCACCGGTGCAGCCACCCAGCTGCCCATCACCTTTGCCGAGTACAAGTTCTACCGTGAGCAGGACATCAAGGACTATCTGCAGCTTCTTCCCATGCTTCAGGGCTACTTTGAGAGCATCATTGCATTTGAGCAGAGAAAGGCCGACGCCGGTCTGTTCATGACCGAGTCCACCCTGGATGCCAACCTGGAGATCTGCTCGGATTTCATGGCAAACCCGGACAATAATTTCCTGATCACCTCCTTCGCCTCCCGCATGGAGAAGATCGACTGGCTGGATGAGCAGGCCAAGGCCGATTACATCGCGCAGAATAAGACCATCGTCCTCGACTCCGTTTTCTCCGCGTTTACCTACCTCTCCACCTCCCTGGAGGCCATGAGAGGCCACTGCACCGAGGAGGGCGGACTCACCCGCCTGCCGGAGGGAAAAGAGTACTTTACTTACCTGATGGAGACTCAGATCGGCTCCGGCCGCACTCCGGAGGAGATGCTTCAGCTGATTCAGACCTACCAGCAGAAACAGCTGATTCAGATGGCCACGCTGATCAATGCTGCTCCGGAGCTGGCGACTCTGGCAAACACCTTCAGCTTTTCCATGACCGATCCCGCACAGATCCTTGAGCACTTAAAAGCACAGATTGCCGAGGACTATCCCGGGATCCCGGACACTTCCTACACCATCAACTATGTAGAGAAGGAACTGGAGGATGTACTTAGCCCCGCATTCTACATGATCCCGCCGCTGGACCGCTACCTGGAAAACACCATTTACATCAACAACGGTTCCCTGGACGAATCCACCCTGTTCTCCACCCTGGCACACGAGGGCTATCCGGGACATCTGTTCCAGAATGTATACTTCAACAGCAAAAACACTGAGCCGCTCCGCAGCATGCTCTCCTATCTGGGTTATTCAGAAGGATGGGCTACCTATGTGGAGATCGAGGCTTACGCCTATGACCCGGAGGTTCGTCAGGACCTGCTGGAGGTCATGGCTCTGAACAACTCAATCATGCTCAGCATCTACGCCGCTTCCGACATCTGCATCAACTATATGGACTGGGATGCCACGGATACCCTCAGCTACTTCCAGCAGTTCTTCGGCAATGCGCTGACACTGGAGGACATTACTCCCGTTTTTGAGGCGATCTCCGGCGACCCCTGCAATTATCTGTCCTACCACGGCGGATATCTGGAGATCCTCGAGATGCGTGCCATCGCAGAAGCTACACTGGACAAAAACTTTGACCTGAAAGAGTTCCATACCTTCGTGCTGGATCTGGGCGAGTGTCCCTTCTCTCTGGCTAACCAGAGACTGGCAGACTGGCTGGAGGCGAAGGAGTAAACATCTGCGCATCAGTGCTTTCAACGTAAATAAGGTAAGAAAAAGAGAGGACACCCCGAGAAGGGTGTTCTCTCTTTGTTTGCGACAGTTCTCATGTCTGCAATCGTTTCCTGTGTCTGCAACCATTTCTTGTGGTACAACAATTTCTCGTGGCTGCAACCATTTTTTGTGGTACAACAATTTCTCGTGGCTGCAATGATTTTTGGCGGTTACAGTGGCTTCACACACTCTCCGTATAATTCTCCGCCTGCGCAGTGAACAGCTGATAATACAGTCCTTCTGTATCCTTCATCAGCTCCTCGTGGCTGTCAAAGGCCTCCACCCTTCCGTGGTTGATCACCATGACCTTATCACAAAATACCGAGCTGGACATGCGGTGTGAGATATACACCGCCGTTTTGTCGCCCACCAGCGTGTGGAAATTCTCATAGATCTCCGCCTCGGCAATGGGATCCAGCGCCGAGGTGGGCTCATCCAGAATAACCAGCGAGGCATCCTTGTAGAGCGCTCTGGCGATGGCCACTTTCTGGGCCTGACCGCCGGAAAAGTCCACCGCCGTCTTGTCGTAGGATTTTCCGTAGAGAGTGTGGATCCCGTCGGGGAGAGAGTTGATCTTCTCGGAGAGCCCCACATTTTCGAGAATCCGCACAACCCTTTGATCCGCGTTTCCATCACTGGCAGCTGCCTTCCCATCTGCCGGCAGTCCCGTATTTCTCCGCCATTTTGTCCGGACATCCTGTCTTTTTCCCTGCAGGCCCTGTCTTTTTCCCCGGAAAATCTGCCGGTCTGCCCTGTCTGCCATTTCAGCTGACAGCGCCTCACAGGTGATATTCTCCTCGATACTGAAATTAAACAGCTTGAAATCCTGGAACACTGCCGCCACTGCTCTCAGATAGCTTTTCAGTTCATATTCAAAAATATTGCGCCCGTTGATCATGATCACACCCGAATCGGGATGATACAGCCGACAGAGCAGCTTGACGATGGTGCTCTTTCCCGCGCCGTTGCGCCCAACCACGCTGATGTGCTGTCCCTTTTCGATGCAAAAATTCACATCGTCCAGCACCTTTGCTTCCGTTTTCGGATAGGAAAAGCACACATGACAAAATTCGATGGTCTCGATCTCGCCCGCGAAGAGCACCTTGCCCTCATCCTCCGCCTCCGGCAGCGCCATCAGCTCCACAAAAGGATCAAGGAAGCTCAGAACCTGCATCATCTGGATCACGGAATTGCCCAGTTCCATCACCGACGAGGAGAAATTGATGGCCGCATTGGCGTACATGGTCAGTCCGCCGACGGTCACCTGACCGCCCAGCGCTCTGCTGCCCACATATCCATAGGCCAGCACCGTCTGCAGCATGGTCACCACCTGATAAAGACCGTTGCTGGTTCCCTGCTTATAGTATATCTCACTGAGCCAGCTGTTCAGCTCCCGGTTGAACTGGGATACACGTCCGCCAATCATCTCCTGCATGGAATAGAGGCGAATATCCTTCTGCATCTGGTTGCTGTAGGCCAGATTGATATAGTAGCCGTACTTTCGGTTCACCGGGATCAGTTCCTGCGTGATCCGCTGATAGATAGCGGAAAATCTGGCCCGAATCACCAGCATCAGTCCGATGGTGGCAGCCAGCATCAACAAAAGTACCGGCCCCAGCTGCAGCAAGACGGCAATCAGTCCCGCCAGTGTCACCGCCTGGGTGAGGATCGTCATGCCCAGATTGATCAGAGAATTGACCGCTCCCTGGTTTTCATTGGCAAACACCGCCCGCTCTTTCAGATCCAGATAGTAGGGATCCTCCAGACAGCTGTACTTAAGAGACATAACCTTCCGGGTAAACTCTCCCTCGATCAGCATGGGCACCTCGGCATTCAGCACATCGGTGCGCCGCTTTGCGATCTTCTTTAATAAGGTAAAGATCAGATTGCTTCCGGCGATCAGCGCCACCCAGCCGACGAGCGCTGCCACCTTCGTTTCTCCGACCATATCACTCCCGACCGCAGCACTCACCAGCCCTCCACCGGCTTCGACCGCAGCACTCACCAACCCTCTACCGGCTCCGGCCGAAGCACTCGTCGCTCCCCCGGTCAGCTCATCGATCAGAAACTTGGGAAAAATCACATTTCCCAGCACCTGCCCCGCGTGAGCCACCGTGGAAAACAGCATCCAGAAGTAGTAGGCGGGACGCAGCTTCCATACCAGCCCGAACATCAGCTTCAATTTTTGTCCGTTTTTCATTCCGCTGCCCCCTCCCGATAATATTTGCTCTGGGTCATGAACATATCATAGTACACGCCCTGCTTCTCCATCAATTCACTGTGGGTGCCATACTCCTTCAGCCCGTCGCCGTCCAGCAGTGCGATACAATCGCAAAATTTGGTGGAAGCCAGCCGGTGGGAAATGTAGATTGCCGTCTTATTCTCCGTCAGCCGGTCAAATTCCTCGTAGACTTCAGCCTCCGCCAGCGCATCCAGAGCCGCCGTCGGCTCATCCATGATCACACAGTTTCCGCCCTTATACAAGGCTCTGGCGATGGACAGCTTCTGATTTTCCCCGCCGGAAAACTGAACTCCATCCTCCTCGATGACCTTCAGCATCGTCTGGTGGATGCCCTTCGGCAGGGCGCGGATTTTTTCCTCCATCCCCACCTGCCTCAGCGCCTGCCAAACCTTCTCCTCGTCCATCTCCTCGCTGCCGGCAATATTCTCCGCCACCGTGAAGGCGATCACATTGGTCTCCTGAAAGACTGCCGCAAACATGGAGTACAGCGCTTCCCTATTATAATCCTGCACATTGACACCGTTGATCCGGATCTCGCCGGAATCCACCGGGAAGAAACCCAGAAGCAGCTTGATCAGTGTGGATTTTCCCGCTCCGTTGACACCCACCACCGCCAGCCGCTGTCCCGCCGGAATGTGCAGACTGAAATCGGAGAAAACAGTTTTGTCCGTGCCGGGATAGCGGAAGGTCACATGATCAAACTCGATCTCCAGCGGAATTCCCGCCTCTGCCGCGGACACATCACCGCCCTTTTCACCCAGATCGGCATCCATGAATCGGTAGAAATCCTTCACGTACAGATATTCGTTAGTGATATAGGTGATATTGTCGGAGAGCGCTGTCATTTTCGCAGTCAACGTCACCGCCGCCACCACATACATGGAATAATCCGCAATACTCATCCCGTTGACCGTCAGCCAGGTCAGCACGCCGTAGGTGGTCACATCGGCGATCAGGAGCGTCACCAGACCGGCAATCCCCAGCAAAAACTCCCGGCTGGCGATCAGCTTATATACGCCCAGATACCCCTTCACATCCTGAAGATAATGATCCATGACCCTTCCTTTAAGGTCATAGACCCGCACATCCTTGCCGTAGGAAAAATCCTGTGCGCTTCGACTAAACTCCCCATAGCGGCGGCTGTGATGGGAAAGCTCCTCCTTTTTGGCGTAGCGGTACTTCTGCACCCGCACGGTCACCCAGACCGTCACCGCGATATGTAATACAATGGCCGCCAGCACCAGTGGACTTCTCCAGCCCACGATCGCCGAGAGCACCAGCACAGTGACCACCAGCGCGGGCAATTCGTAAAGTTTGTGGTAAATCGCCTCCAATCCCTGATTGTTTCCGTTGCAGGCGTTCATTCCCATCTCGTACTGCTCATAAAAAGCGGAATCCTCGGTGTGGCGATACTCAATCTGCATCAGCTTGACGACCTGATCTCTCAGATAATCGATGCGCAGGGCACAGATCCGCGGATAGCAGCGGTTATTGAGCCAGGATTCCAGAAAGTAGACCGCACCGCCGACCAGAAGAAAGCTGACACAAATATAGACCAGTCGTTCGCCGGAGGACACGCTTCCTGTGAATCCGGTCACGGCTCCGGCAATTCCTGCTGTTCCGAGAATCCCCGCTCCTCCCTGGCTGATTTCGGAATATTCGCCCCCAACAGCTTCCGAAGTTACCACCCCCAGCAGCACCTTGGGAAACGCCACCGAGATCAACGGCATCATCAATGCGATCACCGTGTAGACCGCACAGTTTAAATAGATTCCGCGGTCACGCTGCCATACATTGGACAGCATCCGCGCCATTGCAGTTTGCTTTTTCATCACGCTCTCCTCTATCTGGGGTCTCTCCCCAGCACTCCGCTGGTTCCCATTTTTGCTCCGTTTGCATCGCCATTCCAGTCCGATCTTGCCAAAATCGGTTTACTCCGCTCATCCCAGAGGGGAGCAAATGCGGTCGGACAGTGAATACAATAGCGGGCATTGAGCAGCAAAAGCAGCACGCTCATATCCATGCTCTGCTTCAGTGAGTAGATTTCAATCTCCTCCTCACGGCTGACCCGAACCTTCTGGCAGGACATCAGCTCCGCCTCCGTCAGTCCCTCAAGGATTCCTCTGGTCTGTTCGATAGGCAGCCCCACGCCCTCCGACACCCACTGGGCAGAAAATCCCGGTGACTTCTGATGATTATTCCCGTACAGGTAGATCAGGACAGCGCTGCAGCCCGGCTTCCCCAGCAGGGCGAACAACCGCTCATACTCCTCCGGCTGGGCCAGCACACTGCCAAAGCCTTTTTCCGGCTCAGGCATCAGGAAAAAACTGTGATCATTCTCCATCATCTTTGACCAGGCCACGCCCCAATCCGTCATGTTGGCGGAATATACCTCCACTCCGCCCAGCTTATCGCCGTAGTCATCACCCAGCACATCCAGACTCTGATTTACATACTCGGAGAGCAGGCCGTTACGCACGCTGCGGCAGAGCTGAAATGCCCGGTCAAACCGACTCTCCTGGGCGCATGAGGCCACGGCTGACGTGATCTGTGCCTCCAGACTTTTCCCCGCCTGTTTCGCCTCCCGGCCAAACAGTTCATCTATGCTCACATGAAAAAAGTCAGCGATAGCCGGCAGCAAGGACGCATCCGGTGTCCCGCCGCACTCCCAGCGGCTGACCGCCTGTGTGGTCACGCCCAATGCCTGGCCCAGCTTTTCCTGGGTAACACCTGCACACTGTCTCAGCTTCACAATGATCTTCCCAATGGACTCCATAAAAAATCCCCCTGTCTCGAATTCAACGATTGCTTGTATTATACAGCAACATATCGTTGTATTCAAGACAGGGGTTTTTGATGAAAATCAACTATTCGTTGATTTAAGTCATGTTTTCTACGGTTGCATTCAACCAACAGCCCAATCACAAGACATGGCGTAAAGCGGTCGATCTCCGCTACGGTTGATTCACCACGCCCACAAACATGGGCAGTCCGTCCCTTCCGGTGATCGCAAAGATGAAGGGTCTGTTCAGCTTAAATTCGATCTCCTCGGTGGGCGGCTCCGCCGCCCCGGCCTCCATGATCTCCGTATAAGCGGCTGCAGTCACGCCTTCCTCGTCTGCCACCACTCTGACCGCATGCTGAACTTCGCTGAAATACGCCTCCGACAGATTGTCGGCAATCGGCGAGAAATCGGCTGCTCCCGGAGTAAATACCTTTGTGATGCCCAGTTCCTTCAGTCCGCCGGTCAGATCCAGCCTGGAGGAAACGTCAAACTTGGGCAGATAAAAGTGGATGATCACCCGCTTGCTGTTCTCCCAGTCATATCCCGCGGCCAGAAACTCGGTCAGCTCAGTCTCCGCCAGGACCTCATCCACCGACACACCCTCGTCCGGCAGGATAAACCACATCTTATCGCCATTATCCAACTGCTGGTAGGTAGCTCCGAACTTCTCCGCCCAGTAATAATTCTGATCCGGACATTGATACATAAACTCACCGTTCACATCGCCGGACAGCGCGTGGAACACATCGGTCCGGGTATTGTTTTCGGAGAATTCATTCTCCCACTTTTCCCGGAAATACACCGTCGTCGCCAGAGAAAGCACCGTCTCCGGGTCTATCTCGATGTCCTCAACATAGTCCTCCAGCAATCCGCCGGTCTGCTGATTAAGCCATGCCCTCAGCGCATCACCCATCACCTGAGACTGCATATCTCCCCGGTAGGAGGAAGCGTAATAATTCTCCGCCAACAGTTTTACCGTTTCGGCATTATAATTTACTGAATCATCCAGCCACAGCGAACTGGCCAGAATACTGGTGGTGGCTCCGTCGTCGCAATAGTGGGCATTCCACACGGCAGGTACCTTCCAGCGCAACGTCTCGATACTGTCCGCTCCCAGCAGATCAAGAATCTGCTGCCTGCCCTCGCCGTCAGTAATCTCCGCGGCCATGGCCAGAGCCATGTAGACATTGAGCGGCGAGTAAACCACATTTTCCTCACCGGCTCCGCGGAGGAACTGCGGTATCGTCAGTGCTGCGAACCGGTCTGCCCCCTCGTCGTAGCCGTCGGGCTGGTTTCGCTGAGCCTTCTGGTCATCCCGCCAGGCATCATAGACCACACCGAAAGCGTCACTGTCAAATTCTCCACTTAATTTGATGTATTTGGACTCATCGGGATAGGGTGCCATCTCCGGGTAAACCGCCTCGCCGACAGCCTGGGCCTCTATGGTGTAGTCCTCGCCCGGAATGAAATAGTCACTTCCGAATACGACTCCGACCAGGAGCGCCGCCGCGGCCGCCACCGCCAGCCCGGTGACTGCACCGACGATCCGGCCGGCCCTGCGGTTCCTCGCCGGTTTTTTCTTTGCCCTTGCTTTAAATGACCAACGCCGTTGCTTTTCTTCTGCTGCCGGCTCACCCGCCTCTGCTGCCCTCAGCTTCCTGGGCATGGCTTCCGCAACAAACTCCTCGTCCATCAGACTCAAGGCTCTGAGCATCTTCTCTTTCTTCATATCTCGATCCCCTCCTGCTCCAAATACTCTTTAAATTTGTTTCTGGTGCGCAGCAGAATAATCTTTACATTGCTCACCGACAGTTCAAAATCCTTGGCAATCTCTTTCACCGAACACAAATACCAGTATCGGCGCACAAAAATCATCCGGGTCTGCGGCTTCAACGACCGCATAAATCCGTTGATCGCCTCCTTGAGTGCCAGTTCATCCGCCATGGAACCGCCATCTTTTTCAGTCGGAATACACTGACCCATCTCGTCCAGGACCAATGTCATCTCTTTGGACCGTTTCTTCGCATGCTCATAATGACAGCGGTCCAGCGCCGTGTTGCGGGTGATTTTCCCCAAAAACGCGGAGAGCAGCTGTGGTCTGTGAGGCGGCATGGCGTTCCACGCCTTTATGTAGGTGTCGTTCACACACTCTTCCGCGTCTTCGTCGGAGTACAGGATATGGTAAGCAATGTAATGACAGTATCTGCCATACTTTTTCTGCGTTTCGGAAATCGCAGCTTCGGAGCGCTCCCAGTACAAATCTACGATTTTTTGATCTTCCACGTCAGTCCTCCTCCCCTTATCGTTAAAGGCCTTTCACCCTAATACACGGAAAATGGCAGTGGCTAGTTACAATTCCCAGCCACAAAATTGTAATTAATTTTCTCTTTTTACAACGTTCTTCACCCATTACTCCACAGATACGAATACTTTCTCCTCTGATCAAGCAGGATCGTCTTAACTCTGGCCTGTATCTCCTTCGGATAATACGCCTCCGCTTCGAGCATTCGGTCTATCTCCTTTTCTCCAAAACCAAACCGTATCTGCTGTCCATACAGTTTCTCCGCAATATCCAGCTGTTCGTCGAAATCATCACAAAAAGTTTTCGCCCTGGCCGATCCTATCAACTGATCAATCGGCGCAGTCAGCGGATAGTCCAGGGTTGTGTCCGAAAGGAGGGCCGCACCATGATCAAAAAAAGGGCAATAATGATACTCGCCTTCCCGATCCATAAGCACTGCAATATTGTGTGTATGACGATCTTCATTGAGGAAAATGGCATCTAAGGTAAGTAATTTGCTCATATATTCACCAAACTTCTCCAGCTTCGTGATCCGAACAATCTGGTCCACCAGAAATTTCAAGCGGCTTTCATGATTCGTGATTTTATACAGGCTTCTGTACAGACTCTGCCCGTAGAAATTCTGAAACAGTCTCTCCAGCGTGATCAGCTGCCAGCCATCAGGAAGGAAATTTCGGCTCCGGCACCCCCGAATTGCTCACCTCTCGATCCTTATCCAGAAATCATCCTCTGCCATCCGCCCTTCTGTCTTCTCGATAATCAAAAGGGGATCATAAAAAGGCACATCCAGCTCTCTCAACTCCCACTTTATCTTATCACGGCTTCTGGGAAAACAGCGGGATTCCAAAAACTCCTCATACTGTTCAAAGGTAGGGTACTCCTCCCGCCCGAAAGCGCGATATTGATACCGATTCGTATAATTGCGGATCTTCACCAATCTGCTGCCCTCATCCACATCAATGACGGTGCATATCTCCTGACCGTACATATACCACAACCGCATCGGATACGGTCTGGTTGCGATCCGGTACATTTCCGGAATCTGTGGATTCTCTGTCAGAAGTTTGACCAATGTGACCACAGGGCCGGTCACCGGTTTATCTCCGGTTTCCCAGCGCTCCACCGTCTTTACTGAAATGTTGACCAGCTCCGCAAATTCCTTTTGGGTCAACGATAGTTTTTTTCGAATCGATCGAATATCCTCTCCCGATAAGTATTCCGCTATTGCAAACAGCTTTGTCATGAGCCTCTCTCCCTTGCGCTGTGTTTTTCTCTCTTTTTCATAATACCCTCATTACGAGGGTATGTCAATCTGTTTTTCCCCTTATTTTGAGGGTTTTTAGTGCATTTTCTTTCCAAAAGACAAATTATACTTTTCCAAAACAAAAAAGCTTTCATGCCGGATTCTCACCAACATAAAAGCTTTTTATTCACGTCCTGTGGACAATTTTATGACGATATGTTTCCGACACCGGATCCTGCCGGAATCGATCGATCACCTCAGGCTCATCTGAGTAGTGCATCGGGTAGACCAGATCCACCTCGGCCGTCTTCATCAGGAAATCCAGTCCCCACCAGTAAGCATCCTCCAATCGAGGATCCAACGGCACAAACGCCACATCCAGATGCAGCCCCCGCAACTTCTCCATCTCACGCTTGAAGCTGGCTGCCATATTGTTATTCCACTGCTTGTCCTCGCCTTCCCAGTGCCACCAGTGAAGATCCCCCGCATGGTAGATCCGCTTTCCCTGATACTCCAGTATAAAAGCCACACCTGCATCAGTGGACTTTAATGTCTTCAGGCAGATCGTCTCGCCCCAACCGTCATCAAAGCTATACTCCTCATCCGCCTTCACCGGTGTGGTCCGCGAAAACTGTTCCTCATCCATACCATACTTTTTCCGAAAATTCGGTTTCAGCGAAATGTCCTTTGACAGGATATACTCCACCTGCGGATAATCGCAGTAACGGTCAAACACCTCGGGATTGAAATGATCGTGGTGCACATGGCTGGAAAACACAAAGAGCTTTTTCTCCCGGTCAAAGTCCGGAATTTCACCCCTGTAATAATCGATCAGCCACACACAGTGCTCAAACTCCAGCAGAAAACCGCTGTGATAAATACGGGTAATCTCCATTACTCTCACATCTCTTACTTCTTGCCGAACAGGCCCTTCAGCAGATCACCGGCATCCTCCAGCTTATCCAGAGCGTCGTCAGCCTTCTCCAGCTTTACGCCGGTCTTAATCATATCAACGACCTTTTCGATCATATCCTTATCCACGTTAATACCCAGCTTCTTCAGTACCTTGGCGGGGTCATCCTTCAGATCCTTGAGGATAGAGGGATCCTTCTTGCAGATCTCAATCGCATCCTCGATCTTCTCCTTAACTTCCTTGCCGATTCCATCAACAAGCCCATCAATCAGTTTATCTTTCAGATCCATAATCATGCTCCTATCTTAATAATCGGGAGCTCCGTTTCCACGAGGCTCCCGTAGCTTTTTGTTCTCTGATCAGTGCAAACGGTCCTGCTCCGCATTACGATCCGTCCACGATCCAATCACCAAAGACAATTACTCGTTTACAACCTCAGCATCAACACAGTTCTTGCGAACGCTCTCAACACCGTTCAGGCAATTAGCCTTGGACGCATAACCCTCGCCGGTAGCGATGATCTGTCCATTCTTAGCCTTCAGGCGGAAACGGGTCTCTCCGGCCTTATCGGTGTAAACCTCGAACTTAGGGTGCTTCTGCTCCTCATAACCTGCTACGGTCTGATCCTCCAGATTTGCAACCGGTGCATTATTCTTCACGCTCTCAATACCGTTCAGGCAAGCGTCCTCAGAATCATAAACCTGGCTCACTGCGATAACCTGGCCGTTGGTAGCCTTCAGATTGAATACATAACCACCGGACTTTCCCTGCTTAACAACAAACTTTCCCATTTTAAAATCCTCCTTTGTTTTCGCGCTGCCGCATCCCTGCAGCCTACTGATGTTATTATAATGAAAAATCGTATTTCACGCAAGATATTATTGCAATTTCCATGTACAAACTAAAAATTTTATCTTATAATCTATACAGTGCACTGCTGATTTTCCACCTGCGAAGATTTCCCGGCGATGCCGCCATTCTTCGCGCTTGAGTATAAGCCCTGCAAATCCACCACATCACAAGGAGTGACCCACTATGATCGCACAGGTTTACAAAGAAATGTTAAATGCCAAATCGGTTATCCGCCAGTTTTCTGAGTTCGCCACTGCCCGCGGCAAGGAGATCGGCTACGAAAATGTATTCGATTACAGCCTCGGAAATCCTTCCGTTCCGGTACCCCAGGCGTTTACAGATGTGATGATCGATATGCTTCAGAATAAAAATCCCATGGCACTTCACGGCTACAGCCAGAGCCTGGGCATCCCCGAGGTTCGAGAAAAGGTGGCCGCTTCCCTGAACCGCCGTTTTGGGATGAATTACACCTCCGGCCATATTTTTATGACCTCCGGCGCCGCAGGTGCCATCGCTCACGCCCTGCGCTGTGTCACTGTCCCCGGAGATGAGGTACTGACCTTTGCGCCCTATTTCCCCGAATATGGTCCCTATGTGAATCTGACCGGAGCCAAGCTAAAGATCGTTCCTCCCAGTCTCGCCGATTTCCAGATCAATTTCGAGGCATTCACGGAAATGCTGACGGACAAGGTCATGGCGGTCCTGATCAACACCCCCAATAACCCCTCCGGTATCGTATATTCCGCAGAGACCCTGACCCGCCTGGCGCAGACGCTGACCGAAAAGTCTGAGGAGTACGGCCATCCGATCTATCTGATCTCCGACGAGCCCTACCGTGAGATCACCTTCGCCGGTGTGGAGGCTCCCTATGTGAGCAAATTTTATCCTTATACCTTAAGCTGCTACTCATTCTCTAAATCGCTGTCCCTGCCGGGAGAGCGCATCGGCTATATGGCGGTAAATCCGGCCTGCCCCGACGCAGAGCTGTTTGTTCCCATGTGCGCCCAGATTTCCCGCGGTACCGGTCACAACTGCCCGGCTTCCATTATCCAGCTGGCCGTTGCCGAGGTTCTTGATGAGACCGCAGATCTGACCGTCTACGAGACCAATATGAATCTCCTCTATCATGAACTGACAGCTCTGGGCTTCACCTGCGTAAAGCCCGGCGGCACCTTCTACATTTTCCCGAAGGCGCTGGAGGAGGACTCTGTGGCATTCTGCCAGAAAGCCACCAAATACGATCTGATCCTGGTGCCCGGAAACAGCTTCGGCTGCCCTGGATATTTCCGCATGGCCTACTGCATCGACACCGAGAAGGTGGAGCGATCACTGGCGGCACTGAGGCGATTTGTGAGGGAGGAATACGGTATTCAATAGAGTACGGTTGCTTCCGGCAAATATTTCCCGTTGTGACACAATCAAGGGGCCGTGAAAAACTGTCGTTTTTCACGGCCCCTCATCATACACTTTCAAGTGCTGGAATGCTGCTCAATATATAGCTGCTTTGCCTCAGTCAGATTCGCCGCAGCCCCATCAGCCAAAATCTGCTCCAGACCGGTCAGCGCCTTCGGCTCCATAAACTCTTTTCCCAGATAAGGGATATACTCGTCGGTCAGCTTAAGATTCAGCGCGCGGATACACTCCTGTCTCTTTTCAAGCTGTGCCTTCGCCGCAGCGATCCCCGCATTCAGGCTATCCATCTGCTCCTGACTGTTTCCCTCGATTTCCTGTTTAATCATTTTCACCGTGACATTGTCAAACTGCTTCAGCGCTGCCATTTTACGATTTTCAATATCCTGCAGCTCCCCGGCAAGCCTGCCCAGCCGCTCATCAAAATCCTCCAGCTGATACAACTGCTCGTCCCTGTCCTTCTCGATTGATCGGGTGATCGTGCGGATCCTTCTGCGATTTGCGGAAATCACGTCTCTGATTTTTCGGCATTCCTTCAATGTGGCGATATATCTGTCTTTTGTATAATTGCCGATTCCGATATAAAGGCCAAAGAAAATCACCACCGCTGCAATGTAGATAAACACCAGATACAGCGCCCGTCTCTCCGGAATCAGATAATAAATGCCGCAGGGAATCACCAAAAATGCCAGCAAAAAAGTCAGCAGCAGCACCAGCGCCTCCAGCCAGCCTCTGGTAAAATAAAGTGCAAAATAATAAAACGTATTGCAGAAGGCAGGAATCTTATTCTGTCTCACGCGCACACTCAGCTCTTTTTTTAATCTGCGGTTTTCCTCCCACAGATCAGCCGTCTCATCCTGAATGCGTGTCTTCACCCCGGCGGCCTTCGCTTTACTGCGCTCTGCGCGCACCTTTTTTTGGCGCTCCTGAACCTTCGCCGTCTCTTTCCGGTAATTTTCCTCAATCTCCTCGCGGCGCTCGGTGACAGTCTGGCGAATCGTGTCCGATACCATCTGTTTCTCGGCATCCAGACGTTTTTTCAGCTGCTTTGCCTCCAAATCGAAGCTCTGCTCCTCTGCTTTCGCAGCCTCAAGCGCAGCCAAAACCTCTTTTGCATTTTTGATAATGGTCAGACTATCCATCGCCATGATTCTCTCCTTTGTCCGGTTGTACTTTTATCTCAGATGTGGTATGATGTTGGGGCAGACATGTTTGGGCCATGATCCCATACGATGATGCACAAACCGCAGCGGCTGTCGTGACGGCCCTTCTTCTATCCACGATTTCACAGGAGGTAAAGATATGTTTCGTATGTGGGGAAAACTGTTTAAGGAAAATCATCTGATCCGCGATATTGTGATCGAAAATGATCATCCGGAGCTAAACCGCACCCGCAAGGTCTTCGCCTCTCTGGAAGAAATCTGTATCGCCTTTGATCTGGGACAGCCCATCTGGCTGGATTCCACGATCAATGATTTTCGCCGCCACTCCAAATGTCGATTTACTCAGGACGCCTTTGTGGAGCAGATCGACTTTGATTATCTGGAGATCCATATCATTGAGGAGTGAATTTTCGACTTTTCAGCCCCTTGCTGTCTCCTCTGATTTACCATATCCTCCCGCGAACAGATCCTGAACTACCGCAGATATTCCCGAAGGATCTCCTCAATCAGTCGGGCATCCTCCTCGCGCTTAGCGCGGCTGCGCTTCTCTCTGCGCCCGTCATCCTCAAGCTCACGGCTCGCGGCAATACGCTCCAGACTTTCCCGAAGGGCCAGCTCCCGCTCTTTGTCCAGACGGCTCTCCTCCCGGGACAACCCGTGAATACCCTCTTTTTTATTTGATTTGAAATCGGTCTCCTGATCCCGCAGATCCCGTCTGAGTCCTTCAGCTTCTGCCGTCACTGTCTCCGACCCATTCTGCAGGCGGTGAGACAGTGTATTGACAAAATACTCCGTCAGATTCAGTCCGATTCGCTGTCTCTTTTCACCGGTCTCACAAAACACCTCGATAAATACCATCAAGCTGCAAATACTTAACGATGTAAGGAAATGGTCCAAAACCAGTGCGGTCTCGACGCCTCCGCGGACCTCCACCGTCACTGCCACTGCGCTGAGCACTAAGCAGACACTGCACAGCACACGATTGAGCCTGTCCCACTTACTCAGCTGCAATCCCAGCATTCTGCACTGATTAATACAACGTTCCACGAAAAGCTCGGGATCATTCATCCCTTTATTGATTCTGTATGCATTTTCAAACTTATTTTTCCATAATCTTATGTAGGTGTCACCGGTCAGCGCAACATCCTCAGCCTGATGCTCCAGCCTGCTGTACCTGACGGCAGACACCAGCTTTGTGATGATCCCCACTCCGGCAATCGCCGCCAATACGTAAATAAACACTCCCGATTCAATAAATGTCAACATCGATTCTCCCTCCCGGATTAAAATTTACCTGTATTTTAACAACAGGTCTATGGTTTGGGAAGAAGAATCGTTCGCCGAATTCCGACGGATCCGGAATCAATCATCTATGTTATGCCCTGAATTTACAGCCCTCGACGAATCTGCGACGGCATTCGGGAAACTTATTTCTGAAACCGGTTCGGCGGACACTCACCTCTGCACCATCCACGGCGAAACGCCGCACCGAACACTCCGGCAGCACCGCTCCTGAAAGCAGATCACATCCGTGGCAGCATCTCTGTCAACAGATTGACTGTGTGACGGATCGCCAGCGGCTCAAACTCATCCATGGTCATATCGGCACTGTCATCCGCCTTGTCCGAAATTGCACGGACGATCAGGAAGGGAATCTCGTTTCGCCATGCGCCGTGAGCGATGGCTGCACCCTCCATCTCGGTACAGCAGCCGTCAAAATGCTCCTTGATCCAGTTTTTCTTTTCACGGCTCATGATAAACTGATCGCCGCTGACCACTCTGCCGGTGAACACTTGAATATCCGGATTTGCTTTCAGACAGCACTCTCTCGCCAGCGCCACCAGCTTTTCATCGGCAGGAAATGCCAGACGTCCCATGCCCGGAACCTCTCCCAGCGCGTAACCAAACATTTGAGTGTCAAAGTCATGATAGACAGCTTCCTCAGAAAGAACAATATCTCCGATATTAATCTCCGCCTGAAGAGACCCGGCAATACCGGTATTAATAATCGCGGAGACCTCAAATTTGTCCGCAAGAATCTGTGTGCAAAGCGCCGCATTTACCTTTCCGACACCGCTCTGCACCACCACAACATCCTTTCCAACCAGCCGACCCTGATAAAACCTCATGCCTGCCTTGGAAACGATCTGCACACTTTCCATCTTCTCCGTAAGCTGAGCGACCTCGCTCTCCATCGCACCAATAATTCCAATCATTTATCACAAACCTCCGTCTCCGGTAATATTTCACTGTATCCACGGATACAGTATAACACAACCCTAATGAAATGGCAAATTTTGTTTAAACAAAATCCTCTAATATCGCTCATTTTTGAAAATTTAGGTGCATCTTTAACTATAATATGGTATAATGTATGCAAAATGGAGGCAGCACGCGAAAATCGTGTTCAGCGCTGCCACATCACAACATATAACGGAGGTTTAGACTATGGTAGAATATAAGACAAAAGGAACCTGCTCCAGAGCAATCCAGTTTGAGGTTGAGGATAACGTGATCACTTCCTGCCGTTTTGTCGGCGGCTGCATGGGTAACACTCAGGGCGTTGCGCGTCTGGTTGAGGGAATGAGAGTTGATGATGCGATTGCAAAGCTGTCCGGCATCGACTGCGGCGGACGCGGCACCTCATGTCCCGATCAGCTGGCCAGAGCACTGAGCCAGTACAAGGCTGCAAACTAATATCATTTTGCGAGTAAATGCTATGAAAAAGATTATCTTAACCGGCGGCGGCACCGCCGGACATGTTACGCCCAATTTGGCTTTATTGCCCGAATTACAGAGCAGGGGATATTCGATCCGATATATCGGTTCAAAAACCGGCATCGAAAAAGATCTGATCACACAGGCTGGCATCCCTTACCACGAAATCTCTTCCGGTAAGCTTCGCAGATATTTTAGCCTTCAAAATTTTACTGATCCCTTCCGTGTCCTGGCCGGATACGGTCAGGCGCTGAAAATCCTGAAGCGCGAGCAGCCGGATGTGATTTTTTCTAAGGGGGGCTTTGTTGCTGTACCGGTAGTACTGGCAGCAAAGACACTGCATATTCCCACGATTATCCACGAGTCCGACATGACTCCCGGTCTGGCAAATAAACTGTGCATCCCTTCCGCCTGCAAGGTGTGCTGCAACTTCCCGGAGACCTTAACCTATCTCCCCGCAGAGAAGGCTGTCCTCACCGGATCTCCCATCCGCCGAGAGCTGATGAGCGGAGACCGTCTGGCAGGACTGAATTTTACCGGACTTTCCTCCGGAAAACCGACCTTGCTGATCATCGGCGGCAGCATGGGATCCGTTAAGGTCAATGCCGCTGTCCGCAGTATTCTTCCTCGTTTGCTGGAAACCTTTCAGGTTATCCACCTGTGTGGAAAAGGCAATGTTGATGAGACCATCAACCATTCCGGCTATGTACAGTACGAGTACATTGGCGCTGAGTTAAAGGATTTGTTTGCACTGGCCGATGTGGTGATCTCCCGTGCGGGAGCAAACGCGATCTGTGAACTTCTGGCGCTTCACAAGCCTGCGCTGCTGATTCCACTGTCTGCGGCGGCCAGCCGCGGAGACCAGATCCTCAACGCCAAGTCCTTTGCTAAGCAGGGATTTTCGTCCCTTCTAGAGGAGGAGGACATCACCGACGAGGCGCTGCTTAACTGCGTAAACGAAGTATATGTAAACCGCAGAAACTATATCGAGGCGATGGAAAACAGCCAGCAGAGTGATGCAGTGGAGATCATCTGCGGATTGTTGGATGAGGCGTGCGATCGATAAGTGGATATTAAAATGTAATCTTGTGACTGTTACTGTCACCGTCTATCAATAAGGGCGCCCCATTCGGGACGCCCTTTCTTGTTACCTGATCAATCGATCAAGGTATAAGCTCAATATTTAGTTTTTAATTAGTCCTCGCTGATCAGACCATTGATGGTATCGGTTACTTCCTGAAGAGCAGTCTTAACGTCAACGCCGTCATGGTAGATCTTGTCACGAAGGGTTACAAGGTGCTGGTCAACCTGCAGACCTGCAGCTCCGGGCCAGCTGGTCCAAGGACGTGCGTAGGTCTTCTCATCAACAACATCCTTCAGCATGGGGTGCTCAAGCATGGTGTACTGCTCAGCAGTAACGTCCTTTGTAGGAGGTACATAACCGGTAGCGTTATCAAACTTAGCCATGTTCTCGGGCTCCAGACAGAACTTGATGAACTCCCAAGCTGCCTTCTGCTTAGCCTCGGTCTGGCCCCAGATAGTAAGCATGTTACCACCCAGACAAACAGCCAGGTCTCTGCCTTCCCACTTAGGATGGTAGCCGGTGATGATGTCCTGTCCACAATCAGTGAACATGTTGATACGTGCGGAGGTGGTCAGGTACATACCCAGATCGCCAGCGATCATAGCTGCCTGTCCCTCTGCGTTGGTCATGTAAACAGCGGTGCCTTCCTCGAACATATCCTGGAAGAATGTCCAAACCTCAACAGCGCCATCGGTAGCCAGATCAGTTCTGTAACCGTCGCCATCGGAATCCTTATCGTAGATGGGATCGATGCCAGCCTGATAGAACATAGGGATGATGGAGTAGGTATCGCCTACGATCTGGATGTAGAGACCAGCCTTACCGGTCTTATCAACAATCGCCTTAGCGTACTCTCTAACCTCCTGCCAGGTGGTAGGAAGATTCTCGGTGTCAAGACCAGCCTGCTCAAGCAGACCCTTGTTATAGTACATCAACGGAATGGACAGACCATAAGGGCAGCCAAGCAGATTGCCATCAACGGTGGTACCCAGAGAAAGAATGGAATCCTCATACTTGTTGGTCAGATAATCCTTATCCTCGGGGAAGTACTTCTCAATTACGTCAGAAATCGGAACGTAGTTGAAGTTCAGACCTGCATAGTTCAGGTGAGAGTAAGCTACGGTAGACAGAGCAGGCTCGGTGCCAGCAGCCAGAGAGGACTGCAGGGTAGCCATGGTCTCATTGTAGCTAGCGCCAAGAACGGTCTTTACGGTGATACCCTTGCCGTTGGTCTCGTTGAACTCTTTGATGATTTCCTCCAGAGCGGGACCACCGAAGGTCTCACCATGGGTGTGCAGGAACTCGATCTCGATGGGGCCATCGGTCTTTTCCTTGGGCTGACAAGCTGCCAGAGACAGAACCATTACCAGCGCAAGAAGCATTGCAAATAATTTCTTCATTGTGTTTCCTCCTTTTATTTTCAGCGGATTTTTCCGCTGGGGTACGTTTTTGGTGCTCTCCATGTGGAGCAATGATTATCTTGCAGGATAGCCGATATTCTTATCGGTATCTGCGTCGAAGAAGTGGATCTTATCCCACTGGATGTTCATGTACATATCATCACCCAGCTTGTAGAAAGGATCCAGACAAGCCATCATCTCATTTCCGCCGGAAACGTATGCAACTACCAGCTTGTTACCATGGTTCTCGGTGTAGGTAACCTTAGCGTGAACATCACCGCTGCCCTCTGCGAAATCGATATGCTCAGGGCGGATACCGAATTTAATGCGGCTGCGATCGCCGATGATGACCTTCCAATCATCAGGAATCTCAACTCCATCCTCACCGATCCACAGCTTGCCGTCAGCCACTCTCGCGTCACCTACATTCATACAAGGAGAACCGATGAACTTAGCTACGAATACGTTAGCGGGCTTGTTGTAGATCTCATCGGGAGTACCCATCTGCTGAATGATACTCTTATCCAGAATAACAATGTTCTGACCTACGGTCATCGCCTCAATCTGGTCGTGGGTTACATAAATGAAGGTCGGATGATATACCTCATGAATCTTAACCAGCTCTGCACGAGCGGAAGTTCTCAGCTGAGCATCCAGGTTGGAAAGGGGCTCATCCAGCAGGAAGAAAGGAGCCTTCTTTACCAGTGCACGGCAGAGTGCAACTCGCTGTCTCTGTCCACCGGAAAGCTGTCTGGGAAGTCTCTCCTTGTACTCAGAAAGTCCGAGGATTTCCAGCGCCCAATCAGTCTGCTTATCTCTCTCGGCCTTCGGAACCTTTGCAATTTCCATACCGAACTGGATATTCTTGTTTACAGTCATGTGAGGGTACAGTGCGTAGTTCTGGAATACCATAGCCACATCTCGGTCACCGGGCTCGATATCGTTTACTCTGACACCGCCCATGTAGAGATCACCGGAGGTGATGCTCTCAAGACCTGCGATCATACGAAGAATCGTACTCTTTCCACATCCGGAGGGTCCCAGAAGGATCAGTCTCTGTCCGGCAGGAATAGTCAGGTTCAGATTTTCGATTACGTTTACTTTACCATCATAGGATTTACATACATTCTTAAATACAATATCGTTCATCGTTTTACGCTCCTCTTATTCCTTGATACCAGAACTCATAAACGAGCTGATAATCTGTTTCTGTGCAATCAGGTACAATACCAGCGGCAGGGCTACAGAAATGGTTGCCAGTGCCATGGAAGTACCCCATCCGGTACTACCCTCGGAACCACTAAACTTCTTCATCGCCAGAGTGATGGTCATCATCTCCTGATTTCTCAGAATCAGCATGGGCCATACATACTCATTCCAGCAGTTTACAAACATGAAAATACACTGAGAAGCGATGGAGGACTTGATCAGCGGCATAACAATCTTGGTCAGACAGGTCATGTGAGGAACCTTATCCAAACGTGCAGCCTCAATCAGAGACTTGGGAACCAGTCTCATGGACTGACGCAGACGGAAAATCGCGGATGCATCAGCGAACTGAGGAAGCGAAACGCCGACAATCGTATCCAACAGGCTCAATTTGGCCAGAGTCAGATAGTTGGGAAGCATGATAACCGAGAAAGGAACAAACATGGTGATGATGAAGAAATAAAACACCTTGTTTGAATACTTATTCGGAAGGAAAGTCAGCGCATATGCTCCCAATACGCTGGTAATCATCTTTACGGTCATCGTAAGGGTCGCTACCATAAAGGAGTTAGCAATAACACGAAGCAACGGAACTGCGTCTGCAGTATGTATGTAGTTGTCAAAGGTGATACGTTTCGGAAAAATGTTTGCTCCGGAAGCCACGATATCTGCAAAGGGTTTCAAAGAGGTGAGAACCATGTACAGGAACGGGTACAGGAACACGATCACCGTCGCGATGATCACTGCGTGCCAAAAAATCTGTTTTAATGTGTTCTTAACTTTTTTAGTTTGCATAGTGCACCTTCTTTTCCAGTGCCTGATACAGCACTACTACTACCATAACGATCGCCAGCGTTACAAGAGCTGTCGCTGCAGCACGTCCGCTCTGGAAGGTGAAGAACGCTGCCTCGTAAATGGTGTAAACCAAGTTAGAAGTGGAGTTGGTGGGACCACCACTGGTCAAAATATTCGTAGGGGTGAACACCTGGCCAAGGCCGTAGGTAAAGGTGATTACGAACGCATAGAATGCAGTGGAGGAAGTCAGCGGAAGCACGATACGCCAGAAGATCTTCCATTTGGAAGCATTCTCCAACTTAGCCGCCTCGATCAGCTCGGTGGGAACCTCAAGGATCGCACCAAGGAAAATCAGCATGTTATAACCGAAGGTTTTCCAGGTCGCAACAAATGCAATAACGAGGATCGCCGTTGGTCCATCGTTTAGCCAGCTTATTTTTTCGACTCCAAACCATGCCAGCATCGCATTGATAGGTCCGCCGATGCCACGGAACAGGAACTGGAACACGATAGCGCCAACCGACAGAGAAATCAAGCTAGGGAAGAACAGAACGGATCTGTAGGTCTCCTGGCCCTTATCGATCAGATGTACCATCGCATAAGAGAGGAAATAAGGGAACACAAAGATGGTTATCAGACAGATTCCGATATACTTGAACGTGGTGCCCACGCTCTGTATAAACTCTCCATCCTTAAACAGATTCTCATAGTTCTTAATGCCTACAAACTTCTTGTTCGGGCTAACCATGTTCCACTCATGGAAACTCAGGTAAACATTGTACAACACCGGGTAGATGACGAACACCACAAAGAAAATAATCGCTGGGGACAATAAGAGTGCAAACAGTAATCCGTCGCGTCTCTTTCTCATCGCTTTGGTGACGATCTTCTTTTCCTTCTTCGCAGCTGCCCGTTCTTCTTTTTGCGCTTGCTTGCGCAACTCTTTTTCCGCCACAATCATTCCTCCTTTTTACATGTTTTCATTACAATCATCGAACTATGTAACAGTTTACCGCATAGTCAGATTTTTGTCAATATTTTGCTGGCAAATCTGTATAATTTAATGTTGCATTTCAGCCTTTTTTTCAACAATATTATCGAATCAATTCATCAAAAAGCGGGGGATATCGCAAAAAGTGCCATTTTCGCCCTGTTTTGCCTGTCCCATTCGATCAACTTTGCCACATCCATCAGAACATGATCCCGATATTGCCGCTGCGTGTCCGGACAACGCAGGTGAGCACAAAACCGAAAGGCCAAAGCCAAGTAACTGATACTATATCATTTTGTGCTCATTTTGGCAACCTTTCGTCTAATTTATGACAATCCATTGACAAAGTGCCTGATTTCCGTGCGCGAATGCGCATTTTTTTGCACATTTCGACATTTAAATTCACTTCTGTCGGCTGTTGACCCCTTAATATTTAACAATTTCAAACCAAAACAACATTTTCCTTGATCTTCCCAAACAAAAAAGAGTTCCCATGAGTGTATTGTGCCAAAGGAACTCTTTTGTACATATACATCGCGCTTCGGCCATCTGCTCCAGACTCAGATTAATGCCGCCGCAATCTTCTTTGCCGTCTCCTCCCGGTCTTCTGCTGTGGTCTCTCCCGGCGTCCATGTGACAATCTCCGGTCCGCCTTCATATCTGGGAATCACATGCAGATGAAAATGCATTACCGTCTGTCCGGCTGCCACTCCGTTATTCTGAACCAGATTAAACCCTGCACATCCCAGACCGCTCTTCATCGCCCTTCCAATCCTTGCTGCCAGAGGTACCACCTTCGCACCCAGAGTCTCGTCCAGATTGGTCACATCATCAAAGTGTGCTTTCGGCAGAATCAGTGTGTGCCCTTTAGCCGCCGGACTAAGATCCAGAATCGCTCTGAAATCGTTATCCTCATAAACGGTGGAGGAGGGAATCTCTCCATTCGCGATTTTACAAAAAATACAGTTGTCTGATTTCATCTAAATTACCTCCTGTTTCGGATTATCATGTTCAGTATACTCTTTTTTCCGGTCTCAGGCAAGTTGATTTCACATTTATCAGCACGCTTTCTGTCCGCCGGCCGCCGATGCTTTACCTTTTCACTCTGGCGGTCATCCACCCACAGGATTTCTTCGGACCGCATTGTCATTAAATGCGCCTCCGATAAGGCAGACTTTCCGCTCTGGACTATACCGTTTTTTGACGTTAAGCCGATGGCTGCCGTGGTCATGGAGTCCATCTCCGCATTCGTCTCTATATTCCTCCCGGTATCTCCCCCTGTATTTGTCTCTGCATTTTTTCCTGTACTTGCCCTTGTATTTGTCTCTGCATTTTTTTCTGTGTTTTTCCCTATGTTTGTTCCTGCGTTTATTTTGGAGGCAGACTGCGCTTCCTTATTCAGCATTCCCACTAATCGAACCAGCTCCATCGGATCAACAGCATCCCCGGAAGCTGCCTGAAACAGGTCATAGGCCACCCTCACTGCCTCACTATCCTCATAATCAACTTCATTGATCACATACTTAAACAGCTCACGAAGCTGCTCGTCCAAGGCCTGGGGCTGAAACGGAAATATACAGTACTTCACTCTCACAACTTCCTCTCCCGCCCTTTCCAAATATATATATTCCGGTCGGATGGCCAAATATTCTCCGTCCAACAGATAACGTTCAAGTTCATTCAAGACTGCACATAATCCATTCACCAGAGCAGCCAGCACAGCACCGGAAACAGGGGCAGTCTCCACAAACGTCTGCAGAGACTGGCAGCCGGTAATCAGATAGTCATATTCGGTTTCCCCGTCAACCTGCCGCATTGCCGGGCAGATCAGTCCCCCGATCGCATTTTTCCTGATCATTTTCATTTGATAATCCGCACACAGGCTATCTCCCGCCGTGACCACCAAATGATGATTTCGCATCTCTCTGAAATAGCTTACCTTCATGTCACTTCAACCACCTTCCATATCCGTTTAAGCCAGCAGGGATCAATCTTTATCATCCGCTTCGTCGGCAACTCATATTCTTCCGCTATTCTTTGCTCCAGCATGCGAAGCGCGCTGTCAAACAGACGGTATTCTTCTCTCGTCCGCAGAGCGAACCATGCATCCCCGGCTTTCATTTGCAGCACGGATACCTGCGTGATCAGCAGCCACTCATCCCACTGCTCTGCTTCCTCCTCACACGCTGCGTCCGTCCATTTGCCCGGCTGCATCTGCCACTCCAGTATCGTCGATGAATATTCAGCCGTGAGCACAACCTGGTCATGAAGATAAAATGTGAGCGTCAGCAAAATGACGATCAGGCCCAGCCCTAACGGTACCAGCACAGAGGATTCTATCGTATGCATAAATAAACTCCTTTCGGGATTTTTCTTTCATTATATAAAGTTAATGTAGAACCCCTTATCTAAATTGCCTTTGACAGACATTCGATCAAAAATGCACTCCAGATAAACGGAACAAACGCGATGGATTGTCTGCCGGTCCACCTTTTTGTCAATATCCCGCCCACCCCAACAATCAGAAACAGAAGCATGCTGCAGAACAACAGGGTCAGCACTCGCCGCCACCCCAGACAAATTCCGCAGACAGTCAGAACCAACCCATCTCCGCTGCCAATCTGTCCTCCGCTCAATGCTGCAATCGCCAGGGCGCACAATCCAATGAGCATTCCCAACCAGAAATCCGCCGTCCCGAGAGACGCTTCCATCGCACGGACTACCACCCCCGCGACCATGCCGATCAGCGGAAACCATAGGGATATCTGCTTTGTCCTCCAATCCTCCAACGCACCTATACTTAACACAATGCCCACGATCACATCCATATCCACCCGACTTCCTTTCCCTTCAACACGCAGAACCTTTAGCAGGCTTTCAATTATTCTGTGTCATCCGTTTCTGTCCCGCACTTACTACAGGCTCGCTTCCCTTCCACCTCCGTGATCGGTATACGGGTCACATTATGCCAGATTCCCCGGCAGTATTCCGACAGGTGGTAGGCCTCTCCCTATTCGGTGATCCATACCTCCGAGACCGTCGGCTCATCGCCGCAGAAATCACAGGCGCTGTATCTGCTGCCGTCTGCGTTTCGCCTGTCCTCCACCTCAGATCGGGCAATTTTTTCTGTTTTGGGCTTAATGTAACTACAATACATATCCTCATGATAAACCTCTCCCTGAGATGTGATATACACGTACTTTACACTGCTGTCGGTCAAATAAGCCGCCTCTCCGAACGCTCTCTTTCTGCTGCGCTGCACGATCGTAAGTTCTGCTGCAGCATCCGGAAAAAACGGCAGCTTCATCCGATAAACTGCCACCAGATCGATCATCGGCTCGTGCCCCATCACCGACGACTGCGCCAGTGATATCCCCGTCTTTCCGCCAATAATCTGAGAGGTGTCTGTCCGGTTGACAAGCAGTTTTTCCTGAAATATCAGTGCAGCCGAGGCAATGGAAGCCCCCTCAGGCAAACTCACCAACTGATTCCCCGTCTGTTCCAGCGCAGTCTGTACCTGAACCTCAGTCCGGATTACAAAGAAAAAACTCAGCAGAGCCAATACGGCGAACAGAAAAACAGACATAGCCAGCGCCGCCTCAACAGTCAGGCTCGCCCTGAGTTTCCCCGCCGAGGTGAACAGGGATGTCCCTTCTCTGCCGCTGTGGTCAGGACAGCATTCTGCTTCGGGAGCAAATACTTGGAGAGAGTGCTGTGCACATTGAGAGGAATTCGGATCAAAATCAACTGTGGTGGCAGAAGCTTCTGCTGCCCTTCGGAGAAACCACTCCGCGCTAAGATCCCTTCGGATACAGAAAAGAGACATCCCTGTTCACCTCCTGTCATCATTTACATTTGCCAATGTGTATTCTCTGTAGATTTACCTTATTTATATTTATAGGAAGATACCGATTCAATTTGATGTTCCCCGCCTGCAGTTTCCCCCACCGCTGGAAGCGTGATCAGACGATAAGAGGAGGAATACTTTACCGTCACATCTGCAGCACCACAGCAATCTGCCATCAAAAACCCCACTTGTGTACTTCCGATTTCCTGCTGAATAATGTCCATACTCCTCATACACAGTGTCTGGGTATCATTGATCAGCAAGAACAATTTGAGATAGTCGCCATAACGCAGCTGTATATCAACTGTCCCGATCCCGGTTTCCAAGGTCTCCGGAGTGATTATCTCCTCCACCAAACCGCTGATGGATGTCTTCCACGTTTCCTCTGTTTTCCAGAGAGATACCGCTTCTCCCCCGAACAATGCCCGAACATCTGCCACCGACTCCGCAAACGCCCACGCCGCCAAAATGACAAACTGTGTGATTAACACCAACGGATACAGACCGGTCGCTCCCACCAAAGCATATGCCGCCGTTTCCGCCAGTGTTCTCATCTGTGCATTCGTCAGCAGAAACGCCAGATTCAGCCCCTCGCGAACAGCGAGCAGACTTTCTGCCATTGCCGTCAGGTTGCTCCTGCTGTCCGACTTGCCAAACAGAATATACTCCTGCTGATAGGCAAAATTTTTCTGTTGTGCTGAAAGTACACTGGTAAACGTGTCCGTGACATAGAAAATGAACAATCCTTTTTCCGCGACAGAAACATCGGTCAGCGGTTCTGTTGCCACAGCAGACGGGAGCGCCGACGGTTCGGAAAAATAATCCACTCTGGTCTGTGTGGCCTCGTTTCCCATCACCAGAGCGAGCACCGCCATATTCTTCCACTGTTTCACCAGCTCCAAAAGAGATTGACCGTCCGCTCCGGCCGACTCCGCATCGGAGTCAGTGTCGCTTTCGGTATCTCCGCCAGAACCTTCCCCCGCTTCTCCGTTGCTGTCCGCTCCGTCTGCCGAGTCAAGTTCACCCTCCAGCTCCCGCATAATCTGTATCCCCAGATCAACTGCCCCAATTATGGTTTCGTAAATATTGTTTTTATCATCGCTCTCCTCCTCCGTTTCTTTCGCTGCTTCTTCCTGTATTTCTTCCTCAGCTTCTTCCTGCGCTTTTTCCCCGGATTCCGCCTCCGTTTCTGCGGCCGAAGCACTCTCCGTCACTTCCGCGTCTTCCGTCGCTGCTTCATTCTCTCCGTTTTCACCCTCACCGCTTTCTGCTGTCAGTTCACCTTCCTCAGCACTATCCATCAACTGACGGAGCTCCGTCAGCACAGAGTAAAGCTGTGCCAACACCCCGTCGGACTTTTGTGTGACTTTGCTTACCGCAGCCCCCAGCAGACCGTTGACCGTAAATGCACGCAGCTGACTGATCTGTTGACCGTAAATCGTATCCTGACCGTCACCAAATTCTGAAGCCATTTTCTCTGCCAGATCGCCCATATCGTTTGCACTCTGCAGATACTCCTCCGCGCTTCGCTTTAAATGGGTGATATGGTCAGCCAGCTCCGTCAATAACGCGTAGGACGTCTCCAGGTCGGGCAGCTCCCCGGAGAAAACCGCCCGTATCTGATTTCCCAGCTGCAGAACGGCCCCAATGCTGTCCCTCACATCCTGATAAAGCGCGCTGACTTTCTGGATCTGTTCCAGACAACTGCTCAGCCTGACCGCAAACGTTCTGACCTTATCCACCTCATCCAGCAGCCCCGCCCGATTGAGCAGTTCCTCCAGAAGCGTCTTCGCAATTTGATACTTTTCATACTCGATTGCCTGCTCCAAAAACAGTCTGCCGCCATCGGACAATGCACTCTTTTTCGCTGTCACCCGGACCCGGTCCACATGAAGTCCCCACAGATCAGAATAATCCCCGACCCCATAAAGATCTTTTGCCGGTTCCTCGTAATACGCCAGATACTCACTGAGCGCATCTTCCATATCTGACTGCTCATGATGAAAGAAAACATGGTAATCTTCCCACAGTTCCTCGTGATAATCCGCAAACACCGACTGCAGAGCCGAATCGGAGGCTGTCTTCGCCATAAACCGCAATCCCGCAGTCCTGGCCGATTCCAGACAAGTACAGATGATCGCTCCGATCAGCAGCAAAGCCAGACAAAAGAACACCGTCATACTGCCCGAACCGCTAAAAACTCCGCGTCCTGCCCTTTTTCGCAAACAGCCTCCCATCGCCCTGTCCTCCTGAATCAATACACCTGCTGAGTTTTTTGGGTGATTTCCGTAAGAATATTGGTCAGCAGCGTCGTCAGCTCTGTCTTAAACAGCAACACCAATGTGATGAGCACCACCAGAATAAGAATGACCTCTACCACACCCACGCCGGACTCATCCTTCATTCGATGCCAAAAACGCTTAGCCTTCAGTTCTGTACCTCTTGCCTTCATCCCAGTTCCTCCTTTAGATCATAAAACTATAAAATGCAGGTATGACCACCATGGCCAATACCACTCCAAACATCATAAACATGGGGATCAGCATTTTGGTTCCCGCCTTCTCCCCGCTTCGCCTCGCACGCTGCTTTCTCAGCTCCCATGCTCTGGCCGACTCCTGAGCCATCAGTTCAGATAACTGCCGCGTCCCTCTGCGAACATTTCCCGCCAGCAAATTTCCCAGTTTCAGACAACTGCTGGTACTGCATCGCCGACCGAACTGTCGATACACCTCCGGTTCTGATATCCCTTCCGCCATACAGTTGCAGGCGAAGCAAACCTCCTCGTAGATCGGACGCATTTTTCCACCCTTTTTTCTTGCATCCGCTCCGATTCGCTCCCACACGCCCCTCATGCTCAAGCCGGCCTGGTAAAGCACCGTCATCTTAATGATCAGCTCCGGGTAGTCCGCTGTAATCTCCTCACGCCGCCGTTTTCTGTGTCTATCCTCTTTCCGGCTCCCCTGATTCAGGAGCAATAAGCCGACAATGGCCGGTAACAGGGCCACTGCTGCCTTTTTGGAGCTGTCCGCAGATGTCACAAAACGAATCTGTTCCCCCTCAAAGGTCCCCGGAAGGATCAGCGTCTCCTCATTTCTGGAAGCCTCTTCCATTTGCTCCAGCCGCTCTGCCAGACGTTCCTCCCAGGATGGCTCCCCTTCAGGAAAAACACAGACCGTTATGTCCCGCACACAGTCATATTCCTGAAGTGTCATCATCACCTCCAGCACAACCGCTTCCGCTGTTTCCATGTCCCGGCCATCAGCCAACCGTCCTCTGCTGTCTATGTAGTCCGGCATCCGGCTCCTCCAGGACATTCTGATCCCCCAGTCCTCCAGCACTGTCGGCAGCACCAGATCCGAGGTAACCTGCTCAAGAGACTCATTTTCCCCTTTGATCAGCTCCGGAAGAATACTCGTCACCTGCGCAAAAACCTCCTGTGCCTCTTCCTCCGTCAGTTGTTTTGTGGTCAGATCAACGTTCAACGAGGTCTGCTCGCCGTTTTCCCGGACAACGATCACATGCTGAACTGAGTTTCCCTGCGCCGGTCCCGGTCTCGGCAGACCACTAAGCGGCACGAAATCTGCCTCGCCTAAAGTTTCTACAAGCAGAATCAGACTGACCGCCATGCAGATGACCATAATTACATTGCGCCTGGTTACAGCTTTGTTTTTTCTTTCTTTTTCCATTTCCACACTACCTCCTCTACACACTGATCCTGCTGATTTTCCAGGACAGACATACCGCCGCCAGATACACAGCGAGACAGATGCTCATCACCACCCTTCCCAAAAGTGTCGTATATAATATGGAAAAGAAGGCCTCCGCACTCAGGTTAAGATAGGCAATCAGCGCCAGGGGGAATACCGTGAGAATTTTTTGTTCAAACTGCTTGCCGGTCAACACCGTGGCCACTTCCTCCTCCGTCTCCTGTTTATCCTCCATGACCTCCACCGTATCTCCGATGATCGCCACCAGCTGACCACCGCTTCGTCGTGCCACGCCGAACACCTCCGCAAAGCTTTGCAGATCCTCCAGCTCCAGATTTTCTGCTGCCTCCGAAAGTACCACCTCCACCGGCCGGTTCATATTCAGCTTGTGGACCATCAGCTTGAATTCCCTGACCACTTCATTTCGGCCACCGTACAGCTGCTCCAGCTCCCCGGCAGCCTCCCGCACTGCATTTTCCGGCGAGTATCCGGCGCTGAGCGCGGAGGATATGCTTCTCATGCCATCCCTGAAGGTCCCCCTTCCGCTCTCCAACACTCTCCGCCGTTCTTCCCGCATGGAATGAAGGTACCAGGCTATGCCCACCGGGAACAGCGCAAACATCGCTTTCCAACTGCGGTAAAATCCATACGCCAGCGAAGCCACCAACCCTGCCGAAACAGCTCCATGGAAGATCCGCTTAAGCAGACTCACCCGCAAATGCCCGCCTTCTCTCCCCAACAAAAGAGGGGACACCCACTTTCTCCAGTCGATTATGCTGTTCACTGAACGCAAAAATCGGAATAAGCCTGATTTCATCCCTGTCTCGGTCATAATCTCCCACCTCCACAACAGACACTACCCGTCTCTTTCCCTGCCGGTCCCGGCTCAGATGAATAATGTAATTGAGTGCCGAGCTGATCTGCGCGCGGATAGCCGCCAGCGGCAGCGCGGCACCCATCAGTGCCATGGTTTCCAGACGGGACAGCATATCTGCCGGTGAATTCGCATGTCCCGTCGACAGCGACCCGGAATGTCCCGTGTTCATGGCCGACAGCATATCGATGCAGGCACCGTCGCGAACCTCCCCCACGATGATCCTGTCCGGTCTCATTCGCAGTGAAGTCCGGATCAAATCCCGGATCGTAATCTGATGAGCACCCTCCCCGTTGGCATTGCGCACCTCCAGTCTGACCAGATTCGGCAGGCTGATCTTCAGCTCCGCCGAGTCCTCGATCAGAACAATCCGCTCACGCTCCGGGATCGCACAGGCCAGAGCATTGAGAAAGGTAGTCTTTCCGGTACCGGTTCCACCGCTGACAAAAATGTTCGCACCTGACAGTACCATCTCCTCCAGAAATTCTCCTGTCTCCTCCGTGATCATCTCCATCTGTGCCAGCTGCTTCAGCGTCCAGACACGGCGCGCAAACTTTCGTATCGTCAGTACCGGCCCATCGATGGCCACCGGCTTCAGCACCACATTTACACGCGATCCGTCCTCCAGACGTGCATCCACGATGGGACTGGATTCATTGACCACACGGTTGACCCGGGACACGATCTGCTGGATTACATCCTCCAGACGTTCTCTGCTGGCAAACGCCTTGTCGCAGTGGTATAGCACACCATCCCGCTCAATAAAGATCGTATCCGGCCCGTTGACCATGATCTCCGTGACGGAGTTATCCTCCAACAGGTCCTGAAGCACATCCAGACGCCTCAGCCGGTTAAACAATTTTTTCCGGAGAGATTCCCGCTGCCCCGCAGTCAGTCCCATCGGTCTGCCCCGTCGGCAGAGCACATCATCCAGCAGTTCCTCCACCTCCCGGTCCTCAAGCTCTCTGGAGAAATCCAGCCGGTCAATCACCTCCGCATACAAGGACTCCTCCGTTTCCGTCATCCTTCCCACTGCCCCGCAATAGTCGTTTCGCAAGCTCATTCATGTACTCCTCCGTTTTCCCTTTTTTATTTCCCCGCAGTTCCTGAAGCGGCAGCACGATGCTTTCCGTCTTTTCCAGAAGCCTTTGCGCTCCCACAGTCTCCCAGAAATGATGAAATTCCTCCTGCTGCAGAAGGCCGGTCTCTGTGTCCGGGAAAAGCACCAGATTTCGGCCGCAGTTCTCAAACAGGGTATGTCTGCCGGAAATACTGCTGCCAAAATCGATCACTGCATACAGATATCCCCCTACCGTGCAGACCGCCTCCAAAAGCTCCTCCAGTTCTGATCCGGAGAGCTCCGCCAGTTCCGCCGGATTGACCGGTGCCGGTATCCCGTCAAAGCCATCCAGATGGCTGGTCATCCGCTCCAGCAGACCGTAATTCAGCCGTCCCCGCCGCCATGCATAGGCCACATCCGACAAATCGTACCCCTTGCACCTCCCGGTGATCCTCATAACCGGTGAAAACTCATTTAATCCAATATAGACCGCAGGGCCTTCATGCCCCAGACAGCCGGCCAGTGCCAACGCCAGCCTGGATGATTCTGTCCAGCCGGCGGGCGTGTACACACCCAGACGCACTGCGGCCGTCTGCACGCCTGACGTACCCTTCCCCGGCACCTCCATACACTGAAGTACCCTTGTGACAATGTCATCTGCCGCCTGATACCGGTAAATCTGCCGATACGCACCGCTCTTCCCTTCCGCTCTTCCTTCGGCATCACCATGGTTTTTTTCACCTTCACCGTCCTCCTCCGCCAACAGCAGCCATCGGCGGGCATCCCCACAGATCGTCTCATCGATCCAGCTCTCCCCCGCCAGAAAAGTGTCAACGTGATGATTACTCACATATTCCGCAAACAACTGCCGGTCGGAGAAGCAGGCCACCTTTATCCCGGCATCCTCCTTCCCACTGATGTATCTGCCCAGACGGCCAATATACTCTCTGTCACTATCGCAAATGACCAATAATCGTTCTTTCATACCTCCGACTCTCCTTTCTGCTCTCACAAACACAAAATTATTCTCAAAACAGACAACACTTTCCCAGGCCCGGAAGCTTTCGTTTCCGCGCAAAATGTCCTTTTCTATTAAATTGTTTACTCTGACTTTCTCTTCTTTGGATATTTCGGATAACCCGATGGAATCATCGATTCCACATGATGACAGGCCTGCTTCACACCTGCTCTGATACTTTTCATGCCGAACGGCAACTTATTTGATTTCGTGCACTCATTATCTACAAAATCCGACGGTTTGTCAACCCCTGAATTTTGGCCCCTCAAAATCCACACAGATAGTGTTGATTTTACCCCCTTATCCACACAATCTGTGTGGGCTGTCTGTGCACAAAAAGCAACGTCTGCATTCATCGAAAACTTTTATGCATATTTTTCCAGTCTGCCGACTATAATATAAGCAGGTATATTTTTAGGGAGAGTGAGTCAATGTTTAAGCGCACCAATCCGGCGGACAACCCGCCTGCTGAGCTTCTGAAACTGCGCAGCGAAATCGAAACGACTAAAGCCAATCTGGAGCTGGCCATGTCCAATTTTGAACAGGCGGTGGACCCTACGATGATTGATTGTTATATATATGAAGTAAATGCAGCCCAGCTGCGCTATCAGTATCTGCTGAAGCAGGCCAAGCAGTACGATATCGATCCTATGCAGGGGTGATGGTTTTCGATATTCGGAAATCCTGCTATTATTTGCCAGACCCCAAAGACAGGTGCTCCCCTATGTTATCTTGACACGCTGCTTGCAAAAATGATATAATCTTAAAAGACATAATCAGTCACCGTCCGAACCGGGGTTTCCCGGAATAAACATTACACGAAAAGGAGTACATAAGATGAGTTCTCTTGGTTTTATTTCAGATGTGGATTGCTATCTGTTCGGCCATGGTACACATTATTCCATTTATGAAAAACTTGGCGCGCATCCTGCCACTATTGATGGCAAGGAGGGCGTTTATTTTGCTGTCTGGGCCCCCAATGCCTCGGCTGTTTCTGTAGTGGGCGACTTTAACCACTGGGATCATCAGGCGAATCCCATGTCCCGCATCAGCGACTCGGGCATCTGGGAGGCTTTTTGCGAAGGCCTCGGTGTCGGCGCGATATATAAGTTTGCGGTCACCACACCCTGGGGGGAGGTCCGCCTGAAGGCTGACCCCTACGCGCGTCAGTCCGAGCTGCGCCCCAACAATGCCTCCGTCGTTGCCAGCCACAAGCCTTTCCGCTGGTCTGATTCCGCATGGCTGGAAAAGCGAAAGGAGACCGATCCGCTTAAGGCACCCCTGTCCATCTACGAGGTACATCTTCCCTCATGGACAAAAAATAATGGCTATTTCAAGGATTACCGCCAGCTGGCGCAGGACCTGGGCGACTACGTCAAGGCCATGGGCTACACCCACATTGAGCTGATGGGTATCGCGGAGCATCCCTTCGACGGCTCCTGGGGCTATCAGGTGACAGGCTACTATTCTCCGACCTCCAGACACGGTGCGCCCGAGGACTTTAAGTATTTTATCAATCAGATGCACCGCCGCGGCATCGGCGTCATTCTGGACTGGGTTCCCGCCCACTTCCCGAAGGATGCCCACGGACTTGCCGATTTCGACGGCACCCCCACCTACGAGTACCCCGATCCCCGCAAGGGCGAGCAGCTCGACTGGGGCACCAAGGTATTCAACTTTGAAAAGACCGAAGTTACCAATTTCCTGATCGCAAACGGCCTGTACTGGGTGGAGCAGTTCCACGTGGACGGTCTGCGCGTTGACGCGGTATCCTCCATGCTCTATCTCAACTACTGCCGCAGCGACGGAAACTGGCTGCCCAACCGCTACGGCGGCGTGGAAAATCTGGAGGCGATCGAGTTCTTCCGCCACTTCAATAGTATCATGAAGCAGCGCAACCCCGGCGTCATGACCATCGCCGAGGAGGCCACCTCCTGGCCCGGTATCACCGCCGCTCCCGAAAAGGACGGCTTAGGCTTCACCTTCAAGTGGAACATGGGTTGGATGCACGACTTCCTGGACTACATGAAGTATGACCCGATTTACCGCAAGTACCATCACAATAAGATGACCTTTGCCATGGCTTACCACTACTCCGAGAACTATGTTCTGGTATTGTCCCACGACGAAGTGGTTCATCTGAAGTGCTCCATGCTGACCAAGATGCCCGGCTACCGGGATGATAAATTCGCTAACCTTAAGGTAGGTTACACCTTCATGATGGGGCATCCCGGAAAGAAGCTTCTGTTCATGGGGCAGGAGTTCGGCCAGTGGCACGAGTGGGACGAGTCCCATGAGCTTGACTGGTGGCTGTTGAAGGAGCCCGGACATGAGGAGCTTCGCCTGTTCTACCGGGATCTGCTCCACCTGTATAAAAAGTATCCCTGCATGTGGGACGACGGCAATCCCGACAGCTTCAAATGGATCAACTGCGATGACGCAGACCGCAGCATCTTCAGCTGGATGAGAAAGAGTGCCGACGGTAAGAACAACCTGCTGTTCGTCTGCAACTTCACTCCTGTAGCGCGCCCCGACTACACAGTTGGCGTTCCCGGCGCCGGCACCTACACTCTTGTCCTGGACAACGCCCGCGGACATGTTGGGTACAAGGAGCCAAATAATAAATATGTGGCCGTGGAGGGCGAATGTGACCGCCTGCCTTACCGCATCAACTATTCCCTGCCGGCTTACGGTGTAGCAGTGTTTAAGTTTAACGAAATGAAAAGCAAATAAAACGACAAGCCCGCCTCTGATCCACAGAAGCGGGCTTGTCGTTTTATACACTTTTCATCAGCAATTTGCAGAGATAAACTGACCTGTACGATGTCCGTGTCATCACGTCTCAAATACACGGATTCCGGGATGTTTGTCAATAAAAGCCATGTTATCCTCAAATTTAACATTTTTACTGATCTTTACCGAGAGATTAAGGCAAAGATAGCCATCATCCGTCTTCACGATTCTGCTGGTGATCACCTGCACATTGTACTTTTCAAAATATTCGTCCAATGCTTCTCTCAGTTCCTCTGTGTCCAGCATCTCGACGGTCATCTCATGGGTCGAGAACGCATCGTCACCCACCTTCAGACAATGCAGAATCACCTGAAGAATAACCACCATAACAGTCGTAAAGATTGCCAGAAGATACATACCTGCGCCCACTGCCATACCGATCGCACAGGTAGCCCAGATACCGGCTGCTGTGGTCAGTCCCTTGACTGATCTTCCCTTGACAAAAATCACACCTGCGCCGAGGAAGCTGACGCCACTGACAATCTGTGATGCGATTCGGGACGGGTCCGCTCCACGGGAGCTTTCATACAGAGATGACAGTGTCTTGTCCATATCTGCAAACGCGTACTTGGACAAAATCATCATCAATGCGGATGTTGCCGCAATCAGGCAGTGTGTACGGATACCCGCAGACTTCTGACGCTTAGTCCGCTCAAATCCGATGACCGCACCGCAAATGCAGGCAATCACAATACGCAGTCCCAACTCCGGATAAACTTCCAGGGGTAAATTCTGATTCATAGTCTCCAACAATGTCGTAAATGTCATAACGCACCTCCAAAATATCCATTTAACTGAAAGAGTCTATGTAAAACAACTGCCGTTCTGAGACATCACTCAGAACGACATTTGTTAAAAGTATGTTAAGTTTTGTTATATATACGTTATTTTATCAGATTAATTCAACAATGTCAAATTAATTCATTGAGTTTTTATAGAAAATTCCGCGGGATTTTTTTCGCTTTTTTTGGTCAGGTTGCCTATTTCCTCCTGCATACCCCGAAAAGCGACGGCCTCACATGTGAAAAAGCGGCCATCATCCGCGATAATAATTGATCAGACATCCGTCCAGAATAATCTGTCTCTCGTCGTCGGTCAGGTCTCCCAGCTTTAAGTTGAAGGGCTTCAATCCTGCTTCAGTCACCGTGTACGCCTGAATCGTCTCTGCCTTCTCCTCCACAGCCTTGCGGACACCGGGGATGAACAGATAATCATTCAGCGCGAAGGGCAGATCTCCCTCCTCGATCACGAAGGGCAGCATACCCCAGTTGATCAGGTTGGAACGGTATCTCTTGGTCGCGTACTCGTGAGCCACATTCGCCCAGCCGCCGAGAACCTTCTGACAGGAAGCCGCCTGCTCTCTGGCGGAGCCGTCGCCGGGCTTCACCGCAAAGATCGTGCTGCCGATACCCATAGCGGACATATCCTTCTCCGGGAATGCCTTTCCGATCTGTGCATAGACGTTCTCCAGCTCGGGCATCGCCTCTGCTGCTGCCGCAGCGGGTACATTCCGATCACTTGAAACTGCATTTTCCTCAGCCGCCTGCTCGCCATTCACAGCAGCTACAGCCTCCAGCGCCGCCTCTCTGGCCTGCTCTGCCTTCTGGATCGCCTTCGCTCTGCCCACATACTGGGGATCCTTTCTGGACAGGGCAAACTCAGCCAGTCCCAGGGGATTGGAGCGGAAGGATGAGGTCTCGCCGGAGGGAATCAGCTCGTCGGTGGTGGTTACCGGATCATGAATCTCGGAAACGACCTTCAGAAGCAGATCATCGGTCAGCGCGCACATCGCCGGCCAGTCCTTGATGTTGGGACCGAGCTGAATCTGCGCGGACTCGTCTGCCACGCCCTTGCTGTCAAACACACGACCCTCATAGATTGATTTATCAAAGTAATATTTTTTCTTTCCGAAATCAGCGTCCACTTCGGTAGCGGCGGTGAGGTAACCCTTGTTTGCCGCGGTCGCAGCGATGGAACGCGCATCCATCAGCGCCACGGAAGCCACCTGACCGTTCTGGACCTTAGAGCCCTCGCGGTTGGGGAAGTTTCTGGTGGAGTGACGGATACTTAAGGCACCGTTGGCAGGGGTGTCGCCTGCACCGAAGCAAGGACCGCAGAATGCAGTCTTCAGCACAGCACCGGAGGCCATCAGGCTGGCAGCCGCACCATTCTTCATCAGCTCCATCATCACAGGGATACTTGCCGGATATACACTCAGGGTAAATGCGTCAGCACCGATGTTAGTGCCCTTCAGGATGTCCGCTGCCGCACAGATATTTTCGTAACCGCCGCCGGCACAGCCTGCGATGATACCCTGCTCCACATAGAGACGGCCATCCTTGACCTTATCTCTCAGGGAATAGGAAACCTCATCGCCAAGGCTCACCTTGGCCTTCTTCTCGGTCTCCGCCAGAATATCCATCATATTCGCCTGCAGCTCCTCGATGGTGTACGCATTGCTGGGATGGAAGGGCAGCGCGATCATAGGCTTGATCTTGTCCAGCTCGATCTCCAGCACACCGTCATAATACGCACCATTTTCAGGCTTTAACTCCGCGTAAGCATCCTCACGTCCGTGAAGTGCCAGCCAGTCCTTTACCTCAGTGTCCGTCTCCCAGATGGAGGACAGGCAGGTGGTCTCGGTGGTCATAACGTCCACGCCGATACGGAAATCCACAGACAGATTCTTCACGCCGGGGCCGAAAAACTCCATCACCTTATTTTTCACAAAACCGTTTTTAAACACAGCGCCCACAATCGCAATCGCCACGTCCTGAGGGCCAACACCCGGCACAGGCTTTCCGGTCAGATATACGCCGACCACCTGAGGGCACTGAATATCGTAGGTTCTGCCCAGAAGCTGCTTAACCAGCTCAGGACCTCCCTCGCCCACCGCCATGGTACCCAGAGCTCCGTAGCGGGTATGGCTGTCGGATCCCAGGATCATCTGGCCGCAGCCGGCCATCATCTCGCGGGCATACTGGTGAATAACCGCCTGATGAGGAGGCACGTAAACTCCGCCATACTTCTTCGCACAGCTCAGTCCAAACATATGATCATCCTCGTTGATGGTGCCGCCCACCGCACAGAGGCTGTTGTGGCAGTTGGTCAGCACGTAGGGCACGGGGAATCGCTCCAGTCCGCTGGCTCTGCAGGTCTGAATAATACCTACATAGGTAATATCATGAGAGATCAGCTGATCAAACTTGATCTGCAGACTCTTCATATCTTTAGACGTGTTGTGCTTCTGCAGAATACGGTACGCCATGGTCTTCTCTGCCCCCTGACGGCTCACCGCTGCAGCTGCGCTCTCCACTAATTTTCCGTTTTCGTAAACCATTCCCTGCTGATGTATCCTGATCATTTATGTCTCCTCCTTCATCCGGGATGTTTTTTCGATTTAACACAATAAAGTATTTCAACGATGGGACTATTATATTTTATTCTCGCGGATAATGCAACCACTTATTTTATGCAATTCGCCAAAGCTCACGGCGGCTCCCGCTTGATTGCTCTCACCTTTTCGCAAATAAAAACACCGACCAGCAGACTCTCCTGTCGGTCGGTGCTAAGTTTTTATACCAGAAACTTTTCTACCTTGGCAATCAACTCGTCCTCTTTGTCTCCGTACACCACCATCTCAATGGGTGCGGACAGATCCAGACTGAAAATGCCCATGATGGACTTTCCGTCCACCACATATCTGCCGCCGCGCAGATCGATATCGTACTCATACATGGATGCCGCATTTACAAACGCTCTGATCTCATCGACTCCGCCGAGGCGAATCTTTACTGTCTTCATACCTTTCCTTCTCCTTATCTTTTTTCAGCACTCCGGCTGGGATTATCTCTTTTTGATTACGACTCTGGGGCTGTTTCTCCACATTGCATCCAGAAACTCCGCGTCGGGCTCGAAGTAAATGCGCTCTCTGCCCTTCTCGGTTCTCACGATCATCACATACAGATTATCGTTCGGAACACCGGAGGCATAGTCTCGGGTCTTTGTATAGGCGCTTTTCTGGCCCGGCTCTCTGTACTCCTTATAGAAGCAGACCTGCTCCACCTTCTCCATGTGGCAGGAGAATAATTTTTTTCTGCGATTGGTAGTCATACGGGCAAAGCCGATCTCTCCGCTTGCGTATGTATACTCATACATCAGGCTCAGCCTGCGGCTGAAATAGTTTACGATGATCAGGGAAACAACAAACATCACCAGGTTCAGCAGACTGAGGATCAGCTGACCACCCATCGGCATCACACAAAACATGAACAGGGAAACACCGCACACAACCTTCCACACCGTCAGCATCATCCTCTGGCTCTTCGTCGTAACCCGCTCTACTATATTTTCAACAAAAACTTCCATTTTTACTCTCCGTTCCGCGCCATTTGCGCCTCATTATAGTCTTATTTATCATATCACAATTTCGTTCTCTCTACAACCCGAAATTCCCCCTTTTGTCCCACTGAATTTATGAAATTTTTCTTATCTTGACTTTTTATTTATTCCCCGTTATGCTATTGTTCATGATCAATATTGACATCACGCCCGATCACATGTTTAATCAGATCATTGTTCTGATTCTCTGACACCATGAATATAATCGTGAGGTGACCCATGCGACGCTTTACCGTGACCGACTTCTGCCATCAATTTATCTCCAGCCATATTTCCGAGGGCTCCTTCTGCATCGATGCCACTGCAGGAAACGGACATGACACCGAGTTTCTCTGCCGTCTCACCGGTGATTCGGGAAAGGTCCTCGCCTTCGACATTCAGGAGCAGGCAGTCACTTCCACCAGAAAACGCCTCGACGCGCATCAGCTCTCCCACATCGGACAGGTGATCCCGGACAGCCATGCCCATCTGGATCAGTATGCCGCTGCCGACAGTGTAGACTGCATTATGTTCAATTTTGGATATCTGCCCGGCGGTGATCACGCCATGGCCACCAGACCGGACACCAGCCTCACTGCCATCAAAAAGTCCCTCAACTGCCTAAAACCCGGCGGTCTGCTGTGCCTTTGTATTTACAGCGGAGGTGATACCGGCTACGCTGAGCGAGATACGATTCTGCCCTATATTAAAGGTCTTGATCCCCGGGAATATCTGGTGATCATCTCCTCCTACGCCAACCGCCCTGGAGATCCCCCCATCCCGGCGTTCATATTCAAACAGGTCCGTTAAAACTCTTTGGATCCCGTCTCGGTTTTTTGCGAAAAAATATACATATATTAGTTCTCCCAAGGGGAATTCACCGTCAAAATTAACGGAATTGAAAAATACGCAAAAAAATTTTCGGATTTCGGTTGACCTTTGCGCTTTACTGTGCTAAACTGTACCCATTATCATATTATTACAACCAAATGATTGTACTTGCCACAATCGATTTCGATACATTCGTTTCTGACAATGCAAAAGAACTAAACTAACCTAATGGAGGTAAGCCTCATGGAACATACAATCCCCAATCTCGATCCCCAGCTGAAAATTCTGAGCAAGCGCTGTTTTGACTCCGGACAGATCGATCCGGCTCTGTACGACCAGCACGGCGTTAAGCGCGGTCTGCGTGAACCCAACGGAAAAGGTGTCCTGACCGGACTGACCGAGATTTCCGACGTAAACGGTACCAAATGGGTCGATGGAAAGAAAGTTTCCATCGAGGGAGAGCTGTTCTACCAGGGTTACAATGTTCACGACTTGGTAAAGGGCTTTAACAACCGCTGTTTTGGCTTTGAGGAGACCATCTATCTCCTTCTGTTCGGCGAACTCCCCAATATGCAGCAGTTTTCCGAGTTTGTGCAGATTCTGAGCGCATTCCGCGTGCTTCCGGACAAATTCACCCGCGATGTTATCATGAAAGCGCCCACTGCGGACATGATGAATACCCTGCAGCGAAGTGTGCTGACTCTGTTCTCCTACGATGATCGCCCCGACGATCTGTCCACCGAGAACGTGCTGCGCCAGTCCCTGCAGCTGATCGCCCAGTTCCCGCTGATCTCCCTCTACGGCTATCAGGCTTACCGCCACTACTATCTGGATAAGAGTCTGATCATCCGTCGGCCCAAGATGCAGCTCTCCACCGCAGAAAATATGCTGAGACTGCTCCATTCCGACGGTGAGTATACTGAACTGGAGGCGAAGGTTTTGGATGTCGCGCTGGTTCTCCATGCGGAGCACGGCGGCGGTAATAACTCCACCTTCACCACCCATGTCGTTTCCTCCACCGGAACCGACACCTACTCAGCGATCTCCGCGTCCCTGGGCTCCCTGCGAGGCCCCAGACACGGCGGTGCCAACATTAAGGTACATCAGATGTTTGCCGATCTGAAGCAGCATGTACAGAACTGGGATGATGAGGCTCAGGTAAAGGATTATCTGGCAAAGCTCCTGAACAAGCAGGCCTTCGACAAATCCGGCCTGATCTACGGTATGGGTCACGCAGTCTACACCCTGTCCGACCCCCGAGCTGTGATCCTTAAGCAGTTCGCCCGCGAGCTGTCCGAGGAAAAGGGCCTGACCAGAGAGTTCGCACTCTACGAGAGAGTAGAGCGCCTCGCCACCGAGATGATCTCCCAGAACAAAAACCTGCCCAAGGCAGTCTGCGCAAACGTGGACTTCTACAGCGGCTTTGTATACACCATGCTTGGCCTGCCTCAGGAACTGTTCACCCCCATCTTCGCCATCGCCCGTATCCCCGGCTGGTGTGCGCACCGCATGGAGGAGATCGTAAACGCAGGAAAGATCATCCGTCCCGCATATCAGTATGTAGGCACTCACAGAGATTATGTAAGACTGAGCAAGAGAGACTGATTTTTCGCCTCTGTAAATAGTTTAATGCAAACCCACCACAGACATCGGAGTACCATTTCCGGTGTCTGTTTCTTTCCCTGCCTCCCTTACAGAGATAATCCTTCCTGCCTGCATGAACAATCGTTCTTTCTGCCTGCATGAACAATCGTTCTTTCCTTCTTGAAAAATATTCCTCCATGCGGTATGATGGGACGTACTACACTTGAATATAATGATATCAGGTTCAAAAGGTCATACATTCCATACTCGATGGCCGTGGAGGATAGACCCTTTGACACTCACGTCATATTACCTGTCAAAGAAAGGGATTTTAAACCTAATGACCCGATTACTGCTTCGCCTTTTTATTAAAAACTACAACGATCCCGGCAGTCCCCGCGTGCGGTCTGCTGTAGGCAAATTATCCGGTATCGTGGGTATCGTCTGCAATCTGCTTTTGTTTACCGGTAAAATCATCATCGGCACAATCTCCGGCTCAGTATCCATCACGGCGGATGCGATGAACAACCTCTCCGATGCCACCAGCTCCATTGTGACGCTGCTGGGCTTTAAGCTGGCAGAGCAGCCGGCGGATGAGGAGCATCCTTACGGTCACGCACGATTTGAGTACCTCTCCGGTCTTGCCGTGGCTGCGATTATCATTCTGATCGGCTTTGAGCTGGCAAAGTCTTCCGTACAGAAAATCATCTCTCCCTCACCGGTGGAGTTCTCTGCCGCCCTGGTGGTTATACTGGTCAGTTCCATTTTAGTCAAGCTCTGGATGAGCCTGTTCAACCGCACCACAGGAAGGATGATCAACTCCTCAGCTCTGATGGCCACCTCCGTAGACAGCCGCAACGACGTAGTCGCTACCGCTGCGGTCCTGCTCTCGGCCATCATTGAAACCACTACCCAGCTTCCGGTTGACGGCTTTTTTGGTCTCGGCGTCTCCCTGTTCATTCTGTACAGCGGCGCCAACCTGGCCAAGGAGACCATCAGTCCCCTCCTGGGTGAATCGGCATCCCCTGAGCTGCAGGCACTGATCGTGGATTATATCAGCGCCCACCCCAAGGTTCTGGGCTACCACGACCTGATGGTTCACGACTATGGCCCCGGTCAGCGCTTCGCCACCATCCATGTTGAGATGGATCAGAAGGAGGAGCCGCTTGCTTGCCACGAGATCATCGACGACATGGAGCGGGAATGCTTAAAGAGCCACAATATTCATCTGGTGATCCACTATGATCCCATCGTCACCGATGACCCGGAGCTGAGCAGACTTCATGCTCTAGTGGATCAGCTGCTGGCAGACATTGACCCCGAACTGAGGACCCACGATTTCCGCATGGTCAGAGCAAATGACTTCACTAACCTGATTTTTGATGTTACCTTGCCCACCCACCTGAAAAAGCAGGAAAAATCCATCAAACGTCAGTTGGATGAGGAGCTGGCCCACCGCGAGAACGGCACATATTACACCGTGATCACCTTCGATGAGCCGGTGTTTAATCGTAATTGCTCCGGGGTGTGATCCGATTTCATCGCCAGAAGTCTTCCGATGCTAAATCACATGAATATTGCACACCATTACAAAAGGACCGCAGACGACGGATCATCTTTCCGTTATCTGCGGTCTCATTGTTATTTCTCAACAGATATTCTATATCACGCCATGGAAAGAGCTCTGTCTTTCACTCAATCTTTCCATAAAACAGATCAGTGACCCAGATAGGAATCCAACTGATATCCAAACAGTTCCTCGATCTCCGTTTCCACTTCAGCAGTGAGAGACACACAGAAATTGTTTGTCATATCCACATAGTTTCCTCCATCCAGTTCATAGCTGCACCTCACGGTAATCATCAGCATTTCCCCGGCGGTCTCAGCTCTTCCAAACTCTCCGGCATACAGCTTATCGATCAATGACAGCAGCTTTTCCTCCTGCTCTTCATCGGACAGATGCCCCCAGCGATTGACTACCCAGCTCTTTCCGTCGTGATAACCTTCCAGATTGAAGTACACCTCATCTACAATCTCCCATGTTTCGTCCAAAACCCGGATATCCACATTGATGTTATTGTAATTGACCTGCGTTTCTTCCGTGTTCTTGTCAGAACCCGCCTCCGGATCAACACCCCGGATACTGCTTCTGATCATTTCCCACTGTGTCTTCTCCTCCTCGGAAATCTGCTCAACACCCATCTGCTCCAGATAACACTCCTTAGTTCGCACCATGGAATCCAGAATCGGAAGATTTACTGTACGATAATTTCCCGTTCCCGGGATCTCGGTGTAAACACAGATCGCATCCAGATAGTCTCTGCTGTAGAAATCGGTGACACCCATGTACCACTCAGCAAAATCCACCTCATGGACCTCGTCCTTCATCACCTCATAAACCTTGATTGCCTGCTCATTCGAGATCCAGCCGTGATAACTGTAGATACGGCCTTCCTCTGACACCTTGGGCAAGGTACAGTACACCTGACGATACTCCTCCATCTCGCTGAGACATTTCGCAACGAGCGCCCATTCCTCCTCGGTATAGATCAGCTCACGGTAGACCGTTTTCAGGCCACAGTTGATAGCCACTTCCTTGTGAACGGTACGCACCTGAGCCTCCTCCTGCGCATACTTGCTATAATAGGTTTCATCCACGACCACCTCGGTTTCACCGGTGTGCGTGCGGCGTAAAATAGTTCTCTTCAATGCTTCTGCGGTAACCTCGGCCACCTTCTCATCCGAAATCTTGATCTCATCGGTCTGAGACTGGAAATAATTGCGGTCATTGCTGAGCATGCGAATATAATCGATTTCTTCCGCCGACGGCTGGAAATTCACCACAGAACCGTAAATCCCCCAGAGAATCCCCAAAACCAGCACATTTCCCACCGCCAGAAGGATCAGGCCCTTCAGCATCCGCTTGAACTGCCTCAGCTTTCCGGTAGTGATCAGCTCGTAGATAAAGTACACCACCACAGCCACCACATAGAACACCACGATCATAAAGAGATCACTGTCGCTCCATCCATAACTGTGGGTTCCATTGTAGGCGATAAAATAGATCGGGAACAGACATACCGCCAATGACACCGCCAGGCGGAACACCATCTGCAGCCGGTTGCTGATGGCCGCATGTCCGGCGCTCTCACTCTTTCTGCGGACAAACAAAACATAGGCAATCGCCAGATAAATCAGTCCCAGAACCAGTGTATAGAGACCACTGCTCCAGTAACCCAGGGGATTGCTGCCCCCAAATATCGTCAATATGATGCCCACCAGCACATTGTATCTGCCGTTCATCAGTGAGTTGGAAAAATCCCACACCACAAATCCCAGCATATCCGATGCGATCGCCATCACCGCGGTGATGAACACGCGTGGCAGAAAAAGCACCATCAGCGTCACAGCCAGGTTAGACATGAAGGTTCCGGTCAAGCTCTTGGCGATCAGGATACCTCCCATCACCAGAATACAGGTCGCAATAATGATAAACAGCGATTTCGGCAGTGTACTCCAGACCACAAAATAGCCGGGAATCAGCGATATTCCCGCAATGGCCAGGATCGATGACACACCGATGATGGCAAACAGCCAGGTCAGGATCGCCGCACAGTAGCTCACATACAGCGTTCCCCGGGTATCCGGAATCGCGTGGTAAAAATCGCTGGCATTTCGCTGGTTCAGGAAATTGAACAGAATCAACGTCATTACCGGCACCAGAATCGGAAAGGCCGTAAACAGAATCCAGTGGAACTCATAGATCGGAAGCCCTTCCGGGGCAATCTCCATCACTATTCCCATATTTCCGGGATAATCCATCATCTCCGCCTGACGGTAGTAAGAGGAATTGATATAAATTCCCACCGATGTCAGGATCGCAGACAGACAATAGATAACCATACCCATAATTCCCACGATCTTCAGCTGTCTCAGACCGTCGCGATACAGTTCTTTATTAATACGAAGATTTTTCATCATGATTCCACCTCCAATACATCGTGGAATGCATATCCCAATGCCTCCATCTCGTAGGTGAACACTTCCTCCAGTGTCAGAGGCAGCACATCCAGAAGCAGGGGATTCATGGCCTTCAGCTTCGCCACCAGCGCCTCACGGTCACCTCTGGCAATCATATTTGCAACAGAGCCCTTCTTTGAGAAGTGCAGAAGAGGCATGCCCTCAAACTTGCTGATCCCGTACTCCTCGCGGAATGCGATCTGCACTTTAAATAAGGAAGTCTTCAAATCTCCGATGTCGCTCTCCAGAATCACACCGCCCTTGTGCAGAAGGGCCAGCTGATCACAGGTGTCCTCCAGCTCGCGCAGAGAGTGGGAGGTAATGATCGCGGTGGCATTTCGTTCCGCCACGTCCTGACAGATCAGACCCTTCACCAGATTACGCATGACGGGATCAAGGCCGTCGAAGGTCTCATCCAGAAACAGATACTGGGGCTTACAGGAGATCGCCAGGATCGTCGCCGCCTGACGGCGCATACCCTTGGAGAAGGTATTCACCTGCTTACCACGGTTCAGCCCGAAGGCCTCAGCCAGACGATTATACCGCGCTGTATCAAAATCCGGATAGATGGCCTGATAGAGCTTCGCCATTCTGTCCATGGTCGCGCCGGGCAGGAAGTACAGCTCGTCGGGAACGAACGCTATTTTTCCCTTTGCGGAAGGATTTTCGTATACCGGCTCACCGTCGATGGTGATGGTTCCGCCGTCCGCGCGGTAAATACCGGTCACCAGACGAAGAAATGTACTCTTTCCGGCACCGTTGGAGCCGACCATTCCGTAGATACAGCCGCTGGGAATGCTGCAGCTGATACCGTTAAGTGCGGTAAAATCTTCAAACTTTTTTACCACATTTTCCGCTTTAATCATCCGTGTCGCCTCCTTTCCAGTTACCCATCTCCTCAGCCAGCGAATCACTGAACGCAGCCTTCAGACACTCCTCCAGCTCCTTGTAGGTGATCCCCGCCATCTTCAACTCAATCAACAGCTTTTTCAGTTCCTCAAGTTTCATTCTTCGATTTCCCCCTATTTTTTCCAAAGCATCTGTAGAAACGAAACACCCCTTGCCCGGTACAGAGTAAATGACTCCCCTTCTGTCCAACTCCGTATAGGACTTCTGAATAGTATTCGGATTAATGGCCAGCTCCACCGACAGATTTCGCACCGACGGCAGCTTATCGTTGGCATTCATGATTCCCGCCAGGATAAAGCGCTCCGCCTGCTCCACGATCTGCTCATATACCGGTGTTCTGGACATCGGATCCACCTGAAACATCCCATTTCCCCCTTTCTGAAATATTTGTGGTTATCGCCGGCAAAACTACCTGATAAAGATTTTCCATTTTTCCGGCGATATCTGTTTCTTTGTTAAGTGTACTATGTGAGATAGTACACTTATATAATATTTGACTGACAAGATTTTGTCAAGAGGTACAAAAAGGCTCCCGGGCCGTTTTAAGGGGCCGAGAGCCAAGATTAAATAAATCTTAATAAAAATTCTTTGCGTGTTCCTTTATGGACTCCACAAACGCCTTCGCCGCAATGCCGATCTTGTCAAACTCTCCCGCTGCGACCCACGCTTTGTTGACCAGATCTCCGCCTACACCGAGCGCTGCACTGCCGGCTTTCAGGTAATCCGCCGCATTGGCAGGACGAACTCCACCGGTAGCCATCAGCGGGATATGCTTCAGGGGAGCCTTGATTGCTTTAATATAACTCAGTCCCAGTTCATTGGCAGGGAACAGCTTGATGATATCTGCGCCCATTTTGTAAGCAGCAGCAACCTCAGTGGGCGTCATCGCACCGGGAATGGACACTTTGCCCAGGCGTTTTGTCTCCTTGATGACCTCCTCGTCCACATTTGGGGAGATCATGTACTCTGCGCCGGCCTCCGCTGCCATCTGCACCTGCTCCACGGTCATGACCGTACCGGCACCTACGCAGACCTGATCTCCCAGCGCTTCCTTCACTGCCCTAATGGTCTTTGCCGTCTCCAAGCGTTTCTCCGCACTGCTCTGATCAAATGTAACCTCAATACAGTGAATACCGTTAGCCACATAAGCCTTGGCCATCTCCACGACATCCTCGGACGAAAATCCGCGAACGATTGCGACGATTTTATGTGTTAAAATTGTTTCATATGCGTTTCCCATAGCATGATCCTTTCTGTTTATACGACATTCTGCCTTTGCGAAGCTTAATGCTCACCACAACGGATAAAGCGGCTTCCCACCGTTAAATACATTGATGATCGACTGCGCACAGATGATACCACCGTTATAGTTGGTCTCAAAGGTAAGCGCGGAGACGTGAGGTGTCAGCACAGTATTTTTCAGGGGAATAAATGGATTTTCAGCGGTGATTGGCTCTATCTCGTACACATCCAGTCCGGCTCCCAAAAGCTTTCCTGACTGAAGTGCTCTGGAAAGAGCCACTTCATCCACCAACGGACCTCTCGCCGTGTTGATCAGATATGCCCCCTCTTTCATCTTACGGATGGCAGCCTCGTCAATCAGATGGTGTGTCTGATCCATATAGGGAAGATGAAGTGAAACGATGTCCGACTGTTCAAGCACCTCCTCAAATGAAACCAGTTCCACGCCTCGCTCCTTCGCTGCCTGCTCATTGGGATAAGGATCGTAGGCCAGAAGCTTGACATCGAACCCCTTTAGCAGTTCTGCCACTCTTCTTCCGATTCGTCCAAATCCAAGAATACCTACTGTTTTCGCCGTCAATTCTCTGGTGGCGGAGCGATCCCATGCCGCCCTGCGGACAGCAGCATCCTGCAGGGGCAGGTTTTTCAGCACCCCCAGCATCAGCGTCACAGCGAACTCAGCCACTGCATTGTAGTTGGCGATCACTCCTACCTCCAGCCCCATTTTTTTCATTGTGTCCAAATCAAAGTTGTCAGTACCCACGCCAAAGCGGGTAACCACTTTCAGGTTCTCACATCCGGCCAGCATCTCCTCATCATAGGTTTCCGTACCTGCGATGATCGCGTCCGCGTCTTTGATCAACGCCTTCTGTTCATCACGATCCAGCCTTCGCCCGGTGTCATTACATACCAGTGAAAATCCTGCATCAGTAAGCATCTGACGCGCTTCCTGACACATCAGACGTTTGTGACTGGCGGTTACAATAGCTACTTTTTTCATTGTTTTCACTGCTCCCTCTGTATGTCATTCATTCTATATTAATCCAACTCTCGCCGGGTCAATTCCGCATACAAATTTCTCGCGTAAGCCTCAAAGCCCTTATCGTTTGGATGCACATGATCACTGTAATAGTCCTGACTGCATGGAATAAAGTCAATACAGTCGATCACGATCATCCGATCGATCTCTTCTGCTAACTCACAGAAATATTTCGCGATATACTCAAATGCCCCGAAGGGTTTTACCACATCGCGGTTAACACGCCCCACCGGTGCAAGTGCGATAATCGTTGTGTTCGGATAATTTCTTCTCAGCGCTTGGAAAAATCCGCGGCTATTCACCTCAAATTCCTCTCTGGATTTCTTGCTCCAGTCATTGGTTCCATAAGCCACAAAAATCAGATGCGGCTCAAATTTATCCTTCAATTCAGCCAGTTCCGGCGAGAAAACCTCAGCACCCATTCCCTTGTCAATCCCGTCGACATCCAGCATCTGAACGAGCTGTGACACGTAAGAATTTTCCGGACGGGAAGAATCATACCCCTGTGTGATAGAATCGCCGTACAATAATACCTTTTTTGTCTTTTTTACCGGGGCGATTATCGCTCCGTCATCAATTGTCAGCGCACATACCTGCGATACCACGGACCAGGGGAATACGATCTTTACCCGCTTATAGCCCTCTCCAAGGAAATAGCTTCCCTGACAGAGTTTCTCACTTTCTCCCTCCTCCAACCGTCCGGCCAGTTCACCAACCCGCTGACCGTTGGCGAAAATACTGTGCACAAAGAACCTGCGGGAACTGCCGATGGAAATCTTTACCTTCAGTCCCAAATGTTCGCTGTCAGTATCAAATTCAAGGATCACTCCTGCTGTAGCGTAGGATTTTTTGTGCCAATCCGTTCCTTTTTCACGGTAATACTCATTCTGTTCCTTTGTATATCGGCAAAAACATATCCTGCCGTCAGCCTCCTTCACCCGCGCCACTCCGCGAGCAATGGTTGTGATTTGGTCCAAGGTCAGTTTCATGTTATACATTTCCCCTCTTCACTATTAAGCTTCCGTCTGTGGCAGATTATTTCTCTTCACCGTGCAATCTCTGCTAAATCGCTCTCTTTCAACTCCAGCAGATGTGCCACAAACTCCGCACGATGATACAGACGGTGAGGCTGAATATCGTGGGAATCACTTCCGAAGATAAACTTACAACCGCACTCCTTCGCCAGACGGAACAGTCTGATCTGAGGAAGCTTCTCAATCTCCTCATCGGTCCGGCGGGAAACACCGGCCATATTGATCTCGAAAGCAATGCCCTTCTCCGCTGTTCGGTCAAACAGTCGCTTAAATTGGTCATCTGTGATCAAATCAATCAGTTCTCCATAGGGATATGGACAGCACACTGCTTGGAATGGGTGAGCCATGGCGGTGATATATCGGCTCACCTTACTGTTAATGATATCCTCGTAGGCTTGCAGCATAAAATCCGCATGTTTCTGATAGGGCTTATAATACTCTTTTGGCATCACGATATGGGTGTGGCTATTGGGCACAATCACAAAATCAAACTGCTCTGCCGCCGCTTCTGTCAATGCCACATCCCGGTGAGCATAGTCATACTCGGCCTCACAGCCAAAGTACATCTGAATCTTGTTCTCTTCGTCCAGAAGCCCATTCGCTTTCGCAACTCTCAGCTTCTCTTTTAACGGCAGCACATGATCAACATTCTGGGGATAATACCATCTGGGTGCGCCCTCGATGGCACTGTCCCAGAGATGATCCGCAAAGCCCAGTTTTTTCAGCCCATATTCTCTCGCGTTTTCCAGATACTTTTCCAGTGTGGCATTCTCCTTATCCATTGCACAGGAAGAAAGGCCGGTATGGATGTGAAAATCGTGCTCTATTTTCATGGACATCTCACCCCTTCACACTTCCAACCATAACACCCTTCTGGAAGTGCTTCGACACGAAGGGATATACACAGAACAGCGGTACGGTGGATACTACGATCATACAATATCTTATTGCAACACTGATATGCTCACTGAGCATACCGACTGAGGTATAATCATCCTCACTTACCGTAATTGACTCACTCTGAACCAATATGTCTTTCAAGAAAATCTGAAGCGGATACAGTTCTCTGTCTTTCAAATAAAGAAAGGCATTAAAGTAGGAATTCCAATGGGACACTCCATACCACAGCGCCAGAACCGCAATGATGGCCTTGGACAGCGGCAGCACCATCCGAAAGAAAAACTGAAAATCATTGCAGCCGTCGATCTGAGCCGCCTCCAGCATCTCATCGGGAATGTTGCTCTGGATAAAGGTTCTTGCCACGATCATGTTGTAGATACTCATGGCTCCAGGCAGAAGCATGGCCCAACGAGTATTTAACATTCCCAGGGATTTAACCAAAATATAGTTGGGAATCATGCCGCCGGAAAACAGCATGGTAAAGCTAAAGAACATCATCAACGGCCCACGCCCCATCAAATTTTTTCTAGCCATGGGATACGCACAGATCAATGTCACTCCCAAATTGATTAAGGTTCCTGTAACCGTATAAAAGATGGTGTTGGCGTAGCCTGTCCACAACTGATCATAGCTGAACAGCAGCTTATATGCGTCCAAATTAATATCCACCGGCCAGAGCCACACTTTACCTGCCACGATCCTATCCGCATTGCTGAAGGATGCGGAAATTACATAAATTACCGGATACAATACCATAAGTGTGAGAACAACCATGATCAAACCGCAGACAATATAAAACACTCTGTCTTTTCCGGTACTGGCGATCTTACTTTTTTTCTTTTCACTCTTCATGCTCTTTCCTCCTACCACAAGCTCGTATCGCTGACTTTTTTGGAGATCTTATTGACCACTACCACCAAAATCAGTTCGATCAGATTATTGAACATACCGATTGCCGTCGCATAGGAAAAATCACCGGACCCGCTGGCGGACAATCCCACCTCATAGACATAAGTAGAGATTACCTGACTGGCAGACAGGTTCAAGCTGTTCTGCATCAGATATATCTTTTCAAAGCCCAACGTCATCACGGTGCCCATCCGCAGAATCAACATAGTAATAATAGTCGGAACAATGCTGGGCAGATCCACATGAAGAATGCGCTGAAAACGGGTAGCTCCATCAATCTGGGCCGCCTCATGGTAAGTGGGATCCACGCTGGAAAGAGCTGCTGTATAAATAATACTGTTCCATCCAAAATTCTGCCACACGCCGGACCAGACATACATATGCCGAAATGAAGACGGCGAAGCGAACAGATCTGTCGGGAAGTCACCTGTTAACAAATATCCCAGATTTCCATAGATACCGGTGCGCGAATTAAACAGCATAAACACAATACCCACAATAACAACGGTGGAGATAAAATGTGGCAAATTCACCACCGTGGTAGTAAACTTCTTAAACTTCTCGTTCCGAATACTGTTTACGGCCAGTGCAAATATGATAGGCACCGGAAAACCAGCTAAAATATTATATAAAGAAAGAATGATGGTGTTTTTCACCACGCGTCCAAACTGATAAGATTCAAAAAATTTGAGAAAATTTTCGAATCCTACCCAATCGCTCCCCCAGATTCCTTTTCTGACCTTGTATTCCTCAAAGGCGATTACCAGTCCGCCCATCGGTATGTACTTGAACACCAGCGTATAGACCACCGGAATAATCAAAAACACATAAAGCCGCCAGTCCCGCTTAAATGCATGCTTTATCGTAGCCTTTCTTACCGCTTTCATAATAGCTCCTCTCTGACTCTTCAGACAAACATCGAGTCGGATTGTCGATGGCGGTGCAGACCGCATTTCGATCCACACCGCCATCAATTATTCTTTATTCGGCATCAACCGTTTATTTGGTACGATCGTAAGCGGTCTGATAGATTGCCAATGCATCCTCATAACCGATCTTTTCCAGCTCAGCCATATAGGTATCCCAGTAACCATCGATATCCCACTCGCCGGTCAGGAATGCTCCGATACTCTCTTCCACATATCCCTCAAGCTGCATCCAAATTTCATTTACATCTTGGCTCTCTTCTGAAGTCATAGGCAGGGTGAGAACCGTCTCAGCCGGCAACACGTCCTCTGCATGACAGTCAACGATGGACTTATAATTCTTGTTCAGATTCTGATTTACCCGGAGCTCGTTGATCTCTTTATTCCGCTCAGAAGGATCTTTGAGTAAATCCGCAGATACGGTGGGAAATGCCATTCCATAGTAAACATGTCTTCCGATAACTGCGGGGCCCGCTTGCATATATCCGGCCATCTGGGGATTTCCCTTTCCCCAGTATGTTCCATCACTGTAGGCCACTGTATAAAGCTCATACCCTTCTGCCGGAGCCACACAGGAAGACAGATCATAGGAGTACAATTCCTGCTGCGCCTCATCCCAGTAATCCCAGTTTACGCCACGCTCACCATAACGGCTGGTAATACCCAGCTCCTCATTACACATATAATCCAATACGAGGAATGCTGCATCCGGATTCTCACAATCAGTCGTAATCACTGCTCCCACGCTGGGAAGTATAGGCTCATATCTTACCTCAACAGTACCCTTAGGTCCCTTCAGATTAGGAACATAATCGTACATGAAATTGTACTGTCTCTGAAGCAGATTATCCTCCGGAACTTTAAGACCGGGATAATAATCCCAAAATGCAAGCGTGGTAGGAATAGAACCATTAATAATGGCTTGATGAGCCGCCTTGTCCTGAGTCAAAATGGTAGTATCCAACAAGCCGTCTGTAAAGAATCTTCTGATATATTTAAGTCCTTCTTTCCATTCCTCGGTGGTGAACGCAAATCTCAGTTCTCCATCCTCTGCGTCCAGCCAATAATCATCTGTTGCATAAACAAATGCGTTCATCATATTATTGAACCATGTAAAATGTCCAGCATAATCGGTCAGACAAACTTCATCGTCTTTTCCGTTCCCATTCAAATCGCCTGCAGCCACAAACGCTTTACAGAGTTCATAAAAATCCTCTGTGGTTACTATCTCATCAAAACCTAATTTCTCTGACCACTCTCCATTGTACCACAATTTACTGGGAGTCTCATTGGTAGGTGCGTCCCAGTATCTGGGAACATACCAGAGTTTTCCCTCTGCATCAATCATTGACGGAAGTAAATCTCTGCCAATAACTTCACAACTTGCGCGGAAATTTGCACTGTAATTTTCGTCTTCATAATATTTATTCAGAGGAACCAACACCTCCTCTGCAGCCCAATTTTGGTAACTACTATCCAATGAGTTGCCGTCACCGCGGAAAATAATATCAGGCAGTTCATCTCCGCCGTTAACCATCACATTCAGCTTATCCAGATAATCTGCAGCGGCAAACACCTGAAATTCCAGATTTACACCCAGGGCCTCCTCAATGGCCAGTGTGGTCAGGTTGTTCTCCCAATCGGGAACTTCCACATCTTCAGGCACTGCGATGGTGATCGTCACACCTTCACAGATCTCGCGGGGATCAAAGGTTGCCGCCTCGGTGGGGGCTTCTGTCTTATCGGTAGGAGCCTCGGTCTTGTCCGCAGGTGCTTCGGTCTTATCCGCAGGTGCCTCCGTCTGATCTACGGGTGTTCCACATGCTGCCAGAGACAGTACCATGACCAGCGCCAGAAGCAGTGCCATCATTCGCTTAAACAAATTCTTTTTCATGTTCTTCCTCCTATTAACATTCGGTAGTCATCGCAAATGCCGCCGGCCGTACGGCACTGCTGATGACTTTACCATACACCACATCACTGCGATTTTCATCATGAAAATTATGGATTCACCCTTATAATGGCGGATTCCAGCGTTCCCCGATTGACTTTAATGATTGAAAAATGTTAGACTGTTTTCTGTAAAATACAGACTTAATCTTCAATATAGATATTCCTTCAATATAGATATTCATTAAAATTCTGACTAAAGTATTAAAGGAGTGTACTCAATGCAAAAGACTATCCTCAAACCGTTTTCCACCCCCGGCAAATCCATTGTTCGCTGGTTTTTGATCTGTTTCCTCAGCTTCTCCCTTATCTTCCTGATCACACTGCTGCCGCTGATCTCCTACTGCCGCAGCGTTTTTACTGATCTGGAGATCAAAAAGAGTACTCAGCAGATGGACTTCGGCATCTCCCAACTGGAAAATACCGTTAACGGTGTCAACAGTGCCGCCTACAATCTGAAGAGCGATATCCGCTTCCTCCCATTTTTCTACCGCGAGTCGGACTATTCTTCCATCACCGTCTCCGTGCGCAACCAGATGATGAGCTATTTGAACGGACTGATGTTTCCCCTGACACTGGTCTCCGACTGTACTCTGCAGTTTTCGGAAAACACCGTGATTACCCCCACCCGCACCATGTTCGACGAAAACTATCTGTTTTATCCGGACCGTTTCAAGGTTGATGATCTGACCTATGAGGAATGGACTGCCCTGTTGTCGGAAAACGATACCGGATTTTTGCCGGTGTCTCACGTCACCACCACCAACGGAGCATACGACGCGCTGATTTACTCTCTTCCTATAATGAATGGGAGATATTTTTACGTCTGCCTGAAAATGGACGATATAAAACGTGCGCTGATCGATACCGATATGCTGGACAGCTGCTATCTGACCCTCACTGATCTTGACGGTCATACCCTGCACACCGATCTGTCTGACTCGCCGGAAAACTATCATTCGGTCACCCAGAGAACCTCCGTCGGTCAACTGTCCGTCACCGTTCACATCCCGAAATCTGCTCTGAGTTCCAAGATGACACCCCTTTACTATTTTCTCGGTGTTTATCTGCTGCTCTGCATTGTGGTATTGTGCGTCACCGTATTTATCGGCTCCCACCTATCCTCCAAACCACTGCTGCAGATCATTCGGATGCTGGAGCACAGTGAGCCTCAATCCATTGATTTTCCTGAAGGCGCGGATAGCAAAAAACAGGTACAACCATTTCATTACGGTTTCCATTATATCCAAAACCGGGTACAGTCCTATGAAACTAACCTGAATACCTACCGTAATACGATCGCCACTCAGGCAAAGGTTCTTCAGGCCCGTTTTCTGGAGAAAGCACTTCACGGCTCTCTGACCACCGACAAGGAATTTGAGCAATTTTTCTCCTACTTCCCGGACTTCCCGGAAAGCTACTGTCTGATTCAGTTCGGATTAATCGAACAGTCTGACGAAAACGGAACCCTTTACCCTGACGCGCTTTCCATGATTCAGATTTACCTCGAAAACAGTCTGCCGAAGGCTTACCTCCAGCAGTTGAACAGTTCAGAGCTATTGATGATTATCGATGAGGAGGATGCTGAAGAATATTCTCATATCATAAATTATCTGATCGAGAACATAAACCGTGAGGAGCCTTCCTACCATGCCTGGGGCATTACCAGCAAATGCTACTCTCATCCCAAAAGCCTCCCCACCGCTTATTGGCAGCTTCAGGATCTGTACAGCCGAATCTCGACGGAAAGTCTGTCCGGACTTTGCACCGCTTCCGATGTTCAGAATATTCGCCGCGCCGGCTTCCAGCTCTCCGATATTTTGAGTATCCACACTGCCATCACCTCCGGAAACAGGGAGCTGGCTCTCTTAAAGCTGCAAAGCTACTCAGAAAACCAGAGCACGAACAATCGCCCCACATTTGAGCTGCTGCGATCCATCCTCCTGTGCATTAAACGAGACTATGTGGACCTGCTGATCGATGAGGACATTCCCACCTATCGCCCTCATCTGAGTCTGTACGACGCACTGGAAAATACCGTCGTCCTGTTCTGTGACCGTATCCAGGCAATAAAGACACAGGCAGAAATTGATCCCTTCATTGAAAAAGTGAAGGCCTATATCGACCTCCACTTTACTGAAGATGATCTCTGTCTCACCAAACTGGCTGACTGTTTCCAGTGCTCATCCTCTAAGATCCAAAAAGCTTTCTCCAAAGAGGTCGGCGTGGCGGTCTCTGTCTACATTGAGAAAAAGCGGATGGAGCTGGCCAACCAACTGCTGCTTGAAGGTGAGTACTCCGTCACAGAAGTCGGGCGAAAATGTGGCTTCGCCAATGACAATACATTCTATAAGGCTTATCGGCGGGTGTTTGGACATGCACCGACGTCCGCGAAGTAGCTTAATTTCCTTTCCAAAAGCATATTCAACCTTAAAACAACTCCCGGGCCGTTTTGTGGTCCGGGAGTCAACATTAAATAATCTTAATAAAATTATTTCTGCTCAATTTGCTGCTGAACCTTCCTTTTCAATTTAGCAGCTGCATTACTTTTCTCCAGTGACTTTAGTTGATAGTATGCTACACCTCTCAATTTCTGAAGTCGGTCAGTTTGCGAAAGTCCTTCCCTGATCAACTCCGCATTCATACTCTCCAAGTTAACCAACACAATCAACTGCTCAACACTGGCATAATCCCGCATATTCTCCTTTTTATTGCCGGTTTCTTCACGGAACTGCTTCGCTGTCTTACCAAAGAGCGCCATATTAAGAATATCCGCCTCGGAAGCATACTGGTAATTTTTCTCTTGCTGTGTGAGTTCCGGAGTAATCAAAAATTCCTTAATCGCATCAGTATGTATGCGATAATTGATCTTAGACAACTCGCGTTTGGTATCCCACCCAATCTCCAGACGCTTCGACTCATCTATTTTTAATCGTTGATAATCTTTAATAATATATAGTTTAAATTCCGGAGAAATCCATGACGCAAATTCAAAAGCTATATCACTATGAGCAAACGTTCCGCCATAACGCCCTGACTTTGAAATAATGCCAACCGCATTCGTACTTTTTATCTACTGCTGCGGAGACAACGTAAATGCATTTGCACCGGATGCATACCTAAACTCCTCGAATTCGAGGAGTTTAAAATTTGGGTTGTTCATAGATTCCCACAAACCAAGGAAATCTATGGTGTTCCGGCTACGAAGCCAGTTAGCAACTACTCCCGCCGGGTCTCTGGGATTTTTCTTTTTTGCAATATCAGTTAATGAAATATAATCACCTTCCTGATTTGAATCTGACAAAATAACTGATATCTCAGTCCCATTTGCATTAATTTTCATAAACAAACACCTGCTTTTCCAAATGAATTTAAAAGCATAGATTTCCAGATAATCAGAATATTATCGACAGCATTACGCCAAGAAAGAGAGAATATTCAAAACGGCGGCAAGGATTTCTCCTCGCCGCCATCGCAATTTCTTTTTACATTATCTATAGATCAGACCAATATATACCCGATCACTCCACCACATCGAACTCGATCAGCTTCGCATTCAGCATCGCCACTGCCGCCTCAGGCACCTGTCCGCCCATCTCGATCATTCCCTCAACGGTGAAGTTCTTGATCATACCCCACATACCGTGCTCAGGTGACAGGGGAATGGGAAGCATAGACTTAAATACTGCCCAAGCATCCTGATTGTTGTATATCTCCTCAATCTTGGACTTGATGCTCAGCTTGCCCTCGGGGAAGGTCAGCTCGGGAGCCAGCTCCAGATCGCCCATCTGGGTGAACCAGTTTGCTGCGCCCTCGGAACCGTCATCTACGCCGGGAAGTGTATAGATCTCGGGCTCTTTCTCCACCTTCTCCAGCGTCATGGTATCCTTAACCTCGCCTGCGTCTGCCATCAGGATATTGAAGCCATCCTTCAGTGCCACGGTGAACACGAATACCTTATCAGCGGTCTTCTCCTCAACCAGCTCGCCGTTCAGGTACAGCGCAACGGTAGGCTGGTTGGAGTATACGCGAATCTCGGTGGTCTCGCCGGCGCGCTGTGCGTAGCGCTTGCCGCACAGATGAACCATGGGTGCGGTAGTCCAATATGCCTGATATACATAGTAGCTGTCCTTCTTGGTCTTGCGGTCCATGGTCATCAGACCCTTATTGTTACGTCCGGCAACACCGCCCTCATTGCGGGCTGCACAGCCGAAATCAAACATATTCCACACATGGCTGGACCAGATCCAGGGACGCTCGTCCAGAACCTTCGCCATATGCTCGTGGTACAGTGCCTGATACTCCTCGCTGTAGTCCTTGCACTTAGGGTTCGGTCCGTGGTAAGTAATGATGCCCTCACAGCCGTACTCGGAAACGCCGAGGCAAATGTCAGGATGAACCTCGTGGAAGTTGTCCAGCCAGGGACCATTGTCCTCCATGGTCTTATTGTACCAACCGAAATAATGGTTGTAGCTCTCGGTGTCAGTAATATAATGCATATCACCCTCGACAGGGGTCATGGAAACGTGTGCAATGGTGGTCAGTCGGGTAGGATCCAGCTTCTTAACCAACGCGTTCAGTTCCTTATGATTCTCAACCAGCTGCTTGGAGATACCGCCGATCAGGATCTCGTTGGAAATACCCCAGAAGAAGATGGAAGGGTGATTGTAATTCTGGATCACCAGCTCCTTCATCTGGCTGATACAGTTCTGATGAGCCGCAGGATCCTGATTCATCACGCTGATGAAGGGGATCTCCGCCCAAACAGCGAAGCCGTAGTCATCACATGCATCGTAGAAATCCTGAGAGTGCTGATAGTGGGCCAGACGGATGGTGTTTGCACCCAGCTCCTTGATCAGGAACGCATCCTCATAGTGATCGTCTGCGGTGAGGGCATTGCCCTTGTACATGATGTCCTGATGACGGCTCACACCGCGAAGAGGTGTGGGAACACCGTTGAGGATGAAGCCCTTCTGAGGATCGCAGGAGAAACTTCTCACACCAACATCGGTCACAACCTCATCGTAAGCCTCATTTCTGCGCTGAAGCAGAGCAGTCACGGTATAGAGATAAGGATTTTCAAAATCCCACTTGGTCACTTCGGGAACATAGATCACCACCTTGGTATCGTCTGCGGGACGAACTGCATACCCAACCTCAAAACCGTCCGCATCCTCGATGGAGTACAGTACGGTGAAGTTCTCATCTGCATTCTTCACCCAGGTCTCGATCTCAAAGGTGGCACCGCCGCACTCGCAAACCTTGGGGGTAACCTGGATACCGGGGCCTCCGTAATACTCCAGATCAAAGTGCGCGTCCGGAACGCTGATCAGATTTACGCCGCGGTAAAGTCCGCCGTAGAAAGTAAAATCTGCATTCTGAGGATAAACACTGTCCTTGAGACGGTTATCACAGTTGACAACCAGAAGGTTCTCACCCTCCTCCTTACAGTAGTCGGTAACATCCGCACGGAAGGTAGAATATCCACCCTCGTGGTAGATCACTTTCTCACCGTTCACATAAACGGTCGCCTGCTGGCCTGCCGCCAGAATCTCAACAAACACGCGGCCGCCTGCCAAAGGCTGCTTAGGCGTCTCAAAGGTCTTTGCATACCAGCAACTGCCTCTGTAATAAGCTCCGTTTCCGTCATTACCGTCAACAGCGTTCCAGGTATGAGGGAGATCAACGGGAGTCCAGTCAGTGGGCATTGCGGTGGGAAGGCCTACATCCTCTTTGATGAACTGCCAACCCTGATTAAGTTCGATTACATTACGCATAGCGTACCTCCTAAAACATTCTGCCCTTATTGTATCAGCAATACACGCAATAGGCAAAGGAAATTTCTATAAAAAACGTATATTATCTATAAATCATCCTTATTTATCCAAAAATTTTACGATTCCCTCTCGACGAAATTTTAAATTTCAGTTTTAGCTGTCCAGATTACTAACTTAGTAACTATTCTAAAATTTGCGGCCCACGCAGGTGTAGCTGTCATCCTTCTCCAGCCGCAATACCAAATCCGCCTCCATGGTCCGCTCTATGCACAATCTTGCGTTGGGGAGATCACTGTTATCCACAAAGCTCACCGCATCCTTGTGGGTAACTCCTTCTCTCTGCTTGCGATTGATCAGCCGATCCCTCAAATCCTCCACCTCAGCCTGGATACAGATCGTGTAATCCGCATATATTTTCAATTCACGCCATCCCGGCATGTCCAACAGCAGGTAATTTCCCTCGATCAGAACAATATCACCCTGCACTTGTACCGCACCCTCCACGGGATTATGTAATGTGCGGCTATACTCAGGCCAAGGGCAAACTTCATCCGCTTGCAATTTCTTAATCCGCTCTGTCAATCCTTCCAAATCAAAGGTCTCCGGCGCGCCCTTTACCTTCACCATCAATATTTCCTCACCGTTTCTGACTGTGGTGTGCGTCAATAAATAATCCTGATATCGGTGAAAACCATCCATGCCGATGGCAGTGATGGGAGTTATGCCCGGCGTAGTCTCTGAAAGATACTGCAGAAAGCTCACCAATGTACTCTTTCCGGCTGCCGGCGGAGCCGCCAGCATGACGACGATGCGGCGGTTTAGTTTTTTCTGCAATGAGGTCAAATGTCTGAGCAACGGCACAAATATCTCTTGGACACTCTCCTCCGAATATTCAGCAGTCACCTTGAGTCCATTTATCTCTTTAATAAATTGCATGATGGTAACCTCCCTCTCTCGTTTCCACTATTCTTTATGTCTTCCGATTTCTGAAATCACATCCATGGGAGATTCCGCCTGTAAAAATTCTGCCTTCCTTCTTGCCGGTTGATTCACTCCGTCCTTCAAATACCATGCGGCCTGAAGCGGATGCATCCCAAGGGAACGCGCTGTTTCCAACTCAAAACTGCCGCCATCCCCGACATAAAGACATTCTTCCGGTCTGACCGCCAACTCTTTTAAACATCTCTGGAAAATTTCAACGTCCGGCTTCTTTATTCCCAATTCGCAGGACATACATACCGAATCAAAATAGCGAAACATTTCACTTTCTTTTATTACGTCACTTTCCTCGAAATAACAATTTGTAATCAGACCAATTTTAATATTCAGTTCTTTTAGTGTCATAAACATAGGAATTATCTGGGAATGTAAATGTCTAAAACACTCTATTTTCGATTGTTTTCTTTTACCTACAATCTTTTCAAACAATTCATCTGTGTAACAATTGTTTACTCTCAACGATTTCTCAATGACTTCCTCGAGTGTTTTTTGGCCCAATGTTCTGTCATCGTCAGTTTTGTCCCAGATTTCTCTAAACTTCTGTTCAGTAATTCCCATATCTTCTGATATCTGCTTAGCCATATAAAGAGGACTTTCAAAATGAGTGATCAGTGTCTCAAACATATCAAATATCACTGCTTTAATCATGTATATATCCCTCAATACCTTCCTCATAAACCATGAGAAGCAGAAGCCCTCAGGACTCCTGCCTCTTACTTTGTCATTTTACGCTTTGCTGAGCCTCACGGATCGTCGCGATCCCCTGCATCCAGACTGATCCCTTAAACCTTCTGCCCGGCGCAGGTATACCCACCAGATCCGCCTCGTTGATACACACCTGAAAATTCAGGCCGTTGCAGGAAACGGTCAGACTGTAAACCAGCTCTCCGGTCCAATCATTCCGACACTCCTCCACCTCTGTGATTTCACCGACGATGGAATACTGATCGCACTCCACACCAAAGGGCATAAAGCAGGTCTCCACCACCGAATAGATATCCTGACATTGCAAAATACTGATTTTATTATCAGCGTTTTTCTGCATCGGGAGCAATATCTTTCCCTCCACGGAAAGCCCGCTCATCATCACTGACGAGATATAACAAAACTTCTGATGATTCAGATCCTTCTCCAGATATTCCAGCTGATTCTGCAGATAATAAATCAATGACACTCCCAGTCCCCGTTCATCACAGATACCGGAAAAAGCATCCTTCTCCGCATGTCGCTGCACCTGGCAGGCCGCCTGCGTGGTAATACAGTTGCTCTCGTGCCAGGGAAAATAAAACTCCCGCTCAAATTCGTCAGTCTCGCTCATGGTTCCACACACCGATATGCCGATGCGCTTCCCCATGAACATCAACTTCTGGGCACGAATATCACCGTTTTTATCGTGAACCACACGAACCAACTTTGCTTCATCTTCAACTCTGTCGAGAATGGCTTCCAGATCCCGCCTTCTCGTACAACTGCTGAAACCAACCGCTCTCAAAAATTTATGCATTTATCTGATTTCCGTCTTTCCACCCATGTAAGGACGCAGTGCCTCGGGGATGCGAACAGAACCGTCAGCCTGTAGATTGTTCTCCAGGAATGCAATCAGCATACGAGGCGGTGCAACTACGGTATTATTCAGCGTGTGCGCAAAATACTTGCCATCCTTGGCATTTACACGGATCTTCAGACGACGAGCCTGTGCATCGCCCAGGTTAGAGCAGCTTCCAACCTCGAAGTACTTCTTCTGTCTGGGAGACCATGCCTCAACGTCAACGGACTTCACCTTCAGGTCAGCCAGGTCACCGGAACAGCACTCCAGTGTACGAACCGGAATATCCAGACTGCGGAACAGATCCACGGTGTTCTGCCACAGCTTATCAAACCACATGGGGCTATCCTCGGGCTTGCAGACAACGATCATCTCCTGCTTCTCGAACTGATGGATACGGTAAACACCTCTCTCCTCCAGACCGTGAGCACCCTTCTCCTTGCGGAAGCAAGGGGAATAGCTGGTCAGCGTGTGAGGCAGCTGATCCTCGGGAATAATGGTATCGATAAACTTACCGATCATAGAATGCTCGCTGGTACCGATCAGATACAGGTCCTCGCCCTCGATCTTATACATCATCGCATCCATCTCGGCAAAGCTCATAACGCCGGTAACGACCTCGCTGCGGATCATGAAAGGAGGTACGCAGTAGGTAAATCCTCTGTCGATCATGAAATCGCGTGCATAGGAGATCACTGCGGAGTGCAGTCTCGCAATATCGCCCATCAGATAATAGAATCCGTTTCCGGCAACCTTTCTGGCAGCATCCAGATCGATTCCCTTAAACTTCTCCATGATCTCGGTGTGATAGGGAATATCAAACTCGGGAACAACGGGCTCGCCATAGCGGGTAACCTCAACGTTCTCGGAATCATCCTTACCGATCGGCACGGAAGGATCGATGATATTCGGGATAGTCATCATCAGCTTCAGAACACGCTCGGACAGCTCCTTCTCCTTCTGGGTGAGTTCCTCGATCTTCGCACCGTCAGCAGCAACCTGCTTTTTGATCTCCTCAGCTTCGGCGCGCTTACCCTGGCCCATCAACTTACCGATCTCCTTGGAAATCTTGTTGCGGGCAGCCTTCAGATCGTCAGCCTCCTGCTGAGTCTTGCGGCGCTCTGCGTCCAGCTCGATCACCTCATCTACCATGGGCAGCTTGTGATCCTGGAATTTCTTCTTAATATTCTCTTTAACAATATCCGGATTCTCACGGACAAACTTAATGTCTAACATATTGCCTCCATCTATGAAGCCTTTCGGCTTTCCCTTTTCCGTACATTATATAATAGGATTTTTACTTTGACAAGCCAAAATGTGTCTGTCGTATGCAATAAATTCGTTGATCGACCATGAATTTCGACTCATTTTCTTCGCCTACTCTATTTTACCATTAAGAATCGCCGAAATTTCTTTATTTCCAACGACATCACAATATCCAACCGGACAATGCCACTACACTATTCTGGAGTATATTCCTGAGTCTATCCCAGTGCCACATCCAGCGTCATCATGATCAGGAAGCCTACCATCACTCCAAAGGTTCCCAGACATTTTCCGTCATCGTCCTTCGCCTGTGGGATCAATTCATCGGCAACCACGTAAATCATCGCTCCGGCTGCAAAGGACAACAGCCATGGCATCAGCGGGCGAACCGATCCGGCGATCAGTGTCACTAAAATACCAAATATGGGTTCCACCACTCCGGTCAGACTTCCATAAAGAAATGATTTCCACTTAGACACCCCCTCTTTTCTCAGCGGAAGAGAGATTGCAGCTCCCTCTGGAAAATTCTGAATACCGATTCCCAAAGCCAGCCCAATCGCCGAAGCATAGACCATATAGTTGGGCGAACTGCCGTTCAATAATAAAAGGTTCCCCGCCGATCCATCTGCACTGCCGATGGCGGCAAAAGCCAAACCAACTGCCATTCCCTCAGGGATATTGTGCATGGTGATCGCGGAAAAAAGAAGAAAACTTCCATGACTCAGCTTTTTCGGTCTGAATTTTCTGACCAATCTATCCACCAACCACAAAAATACTCCTCCGAGAACAAATCCTCCACCGGCCGGCAGCCAGGCTGGTAAATTCATTTCCTCAGCCGCCTCCATCGCCGGCAATAACAGTGACCATATTGATGCCGCAATCATTACTCCCGCTGCAAACCCTAAGAATATCTTCTGTGTAGACTCTTTAATACTCTCCTTCGTAAAAAATACAACCGATGAGCCCAGCATTGTCATCAAAAAAGTAAAAACGGTTCCCAATATTGCGCCTATATATAAACTCATTTTCGACATCACATACTTTCTGCTTTATTACAATATATGAGTATGGATAATCGCTTGCAACATTACAAAGCAAATCAAGTTTAAAAAAGAGATGACACCCCAGATAACCCTGTTGTATCATCTCTTATTGTTTTATCATTTTGACTATCTCTTTTAATCTTACAGCTTGATCGGCTTCTCCTTCAGCGCCTCATCCAGAGCCTGCTGCTCTTCCTTACCTAATAGAATATCCGGTTTGGCATTATGAACAGTCTTCACATAGAAATAGCAGCTTTCTCTGCTGTGAACAATATTCAGCACCAGACCATCCAGACTCTGGGTCAGCAGTGCAACCGCACAGCTGGCATTTCCTCCCATTCCAGGAAATGCATTGTAACGAACAACAGCCATTCTCTGATAAGTTTTAGCCATCACTGACTTCAATGCAGCGATGTCTTGCTTATTTACTTTATCCTCCTGCTGTAATTGTTTGATAATCTCATATGCCTCAAAAAAGCTATCTTCGAGATTTTCAGCATCCTTACCTCGCAAAAACCTGTCATACTTTCTGGCCAATTGCTTATTTTTTATTAACAATATAATAACCAATATCAACAATATGATTACCAGAAGCGCAGTTACTGCCCAAAAATATACAATATTATTTTCAATTATATTAATAATTGTTTCCATACAATCCTCTTTCAGTAATTCTTTTAACCTTCACACACGATTTACTGTCTGTATTCAGAATCCCCATTTTCGTTAAACTCCGCATATTTCCAGGATTCATTAATTATGTCCGCAAGTTTCCAGCAATTCCATGATACGCTCCAGCTCCTCTAAAGAATAATAGGAAATTTCAATTTTCCCCTTATTCTCATCTTTTCGCTGGATTGCGACCTTTGTCCCCAAAATCAGCTTCAATTTATCCTCACTGCTTCGGTAAGCTGCTGCGACGGCAGGATTTTCCTGATTTTTTTTCGTTTCCATAGCAGGCTTACTGATCTCTTTTACCAGTTTTTCTGCTTCTCTTACACTCAGGGACTTCTCAACAATACGCTCAGCTATCTTTAACTGGATGTCGCCGTCCTCCACGCCGAGAAGCGCTCTTGCATGTCCCATAGAAATCATTTCATCGACCAACATTTCCTGAACACGTTTATCCAGTTTTAAAAGTCTCATCGTGTTGGTAATCGCAGACCTGCTCTTTGAAACACGTTCAGCAATTTCTTCATGCTTCAATTCATATTCCTGAATCAAACTCTGATAAGCCATCGCTTCTTCAATCGGATTCAAGTTCTCTCTTTGAATATTCTCAATTAATGCAATCTCCATACGTTCACGGTCAGTATAATCCTTAATAATTACCGGAACTTCCTTACATCTTGCCAGCTTAGCTGCTCGCCAACGGCGCTCGCCGGCAATAATTGCATAGTAATCATCCTTTTTTTGTACTAAAATCGGCTGCAAGACACCATAATTAGCGATGGAATCCGCCAATTCCTCCAACGCATCCTGATCAAATTTCTTTCTGGGCTGCTCGCGGTTAGGCTCGATCAAATTGATATCCATCATCTGCTCATATTTTTCTACAAGTACTTCCTTTTCCACAACAACTTCTTTTTCAACTACGACCTCTTTTTCGACGACAACTTCTTTTTCGACGATAACCGGTTTCTCTACAACTACCTCTTTCTCCAAATATACCGGCTTCTCTACAATTACTTCTTTCTCTACAATAACCGGTTTTTCAACGATAACCTCTTTTTCGACAATTTTCTCTTTCTGCTTTTCCTGTGCAGGGTTTTCTGTAATCACCTGAGGAATCAGAGAGTCGAGACCTTTTCCTAATCCACCTTTTCTCGCCTTAGCCATCCTTTACACCTGTCCCTTATCTATCATAAAATTTCTTAGCTATTTCTATACGAATACTACATCTTTTTTCTATAAAATCAAATCACTACACTTAAATTTCATCATGAACAGAAAGCATTCTAATTAGCTTACTCTACATGCTCGATCACCTCTTCAGCCAACAATCGATAGCTCTCAGCTCCTGCAGATCGGCTATCATAAACATTAATCGGCATTCCATGGCTTGGTGCCTCTGCCAATCGAACATTACGAGGAATAATCGTTTTATAAATCGTCTGCTTGAGATTAGACTTTACATTCTCAACGACCTGCAACGACAAATTCGTTCTGGCATCATACATTGTAAACACGACGCCTTCCATTTTAAGTCTGGGATTTAATCGCTGATTCACCAGATTTATGGTATGAATCAGCTGACTCAAGCCCTCCAGCGCATAATATTCACACTGAATCGGTACCAGAACAGTATCTGCTGTCGTCATCGCATTGACAGTAAGCATATTTAATGAAGGAGGACAATCAATAATAATAAAATCATACCGATCTTTAATCGTATCAATCTGCTTCTTTAAAATAAACTCCTTCTGTTCAATACCAATCAGTTCAATCTCCGCGCCGGACAAATTAATATTAGATGCAATAATATCCAATCTTTCATATTCCGTATGTATGATTGCCTCCTCGGCCGTCGCCTCCCCAATCAAAATATCATAGGAGGTTATTTCTGCAGTGTTTTTATTTACACCAAGTCCGCTGGTCGCATTTCCCTGGGGATCACAATCCAGCATAAGAACTTTTTTACCCGCTTCTGCCAAACAAGCTGACAAATTGATTGCCGTCGTAGTTTTTCCTACGCCACCTTTCTGATTTGCAATTGCTATAATTCTACCCACAGTAACCTCCCATCAAATTCAATCCCTACTATATTTAACTATATTAACGTTTATTCACACGTTCAAAACGCAAATTTACTGATCACACGTTAATTATCCATAGTATATCACAAATTCCTGCACAGTGAAAGAGGTTTCACGTGAAACATAAAATAACATTTCACCATAGCTCACCATTTTTCACATTAATTCAGAATAATTCATCCAGCAGAATATAATACTTTAATTTATCCCAATCCGGTTCGATCTCTAATTCTTCAAATAACCTTTCGGGGTTTAATTGAGAATACACTTTCCCGCCATATGTTCCATCAGCGTTATGAACAAGACTTCGATAACAAAGAGCTATGTCCTGATATCGGTCTGCTTTTCCACTTCTTCCTAAGTCAATGAATCCGGATATTTGATCACACTCAAAGAAAATATTTGGCAAGCAATAGTCACCATGGGAAAACACGATATCTTCCGTCGGTTGATTATCCTTCAACCAATGAAGCAGATCTTCAGGATTTTTAAACCCATTTTCACCATAAGTATCTTTTTCAACATCCTCCATACTGCAAAGATTTAATTTTACACGCTGTTCTGCCAATTGAAGCTTATTACACAATGAATTATCATAATGGCAATCACTGATATCTACACTCCACAACATTTTCAAACCATCAGCTAACAATTTGACTAACAAATCCGGATTTTGCATATATTGTTCGTCACAAGCCATTTTTCCATTGATTCGACTCATCAACAGATAATTCTTTTTATTTACCTTGTTTGAACAAATTATTTTCGGAACAGGAATTTTCCCATTTAACCATGTCATTATGCGATGCTCGTTATCTGATTCTTCGCTTGCATTTTCTATTTTTAAATACATATTATCAAAACAAATCACTTGAGAGTCTGACATACCTATTTCATTGAAATGAAATGGTTTATCCTTAATGAACTCCAAAATTTCCAAAGGAATATCACTGATCTGACTTTGCATATACGAAGTCTCCACTTATAATTATCGTCTTTTCATTATACAAGAGATTTTTTCACTTGTCACTACATTGATAAAATGTTTCACGTGAAACACAACTAAAACACAATATATTTTACAAAACACATATATATAAAGAACATACATTTTATAAAGAACAATATATTATATACAATTAAAGGGATGTTTCACGTGAAACATCCCTTTAACTAATTTCTCATTCCTGAGTTTTTAACCACTGCACAATACCGTCTGCAATAGCTACCGCATAATCCTGCATGTACAGTTCGTATTTTTCATTGTCAGAATCATTTGACATATAACCCATTTCTAACAAAACAGCCGGCATATTGGTTCTAAATAAAACAGAAATATCCTGTGTAGGATCAGTTTCTTTAAATATACCTAAAATTCCATTTGTCTTATCACCCAGAGCTGTCAGTTCATCAAATATAAATCCAGTCAAATCTTCGTCTTTTTCCTTGCCGGGTTTTTCTGCTCTTGTTATCTCATTAACCAGCCATGCTTCAATACCGCACTGTTCCCGATCACCCAACATATAATTTCGATGAATGGATACAAAACATTCTGCTCCAGACTCGTTTGCCTGAGCCGCTCGATCAAATCGATGTACATATGTATCATCCGTTCTCGTCATGATAACGGTAACTCCTCTTGCCTCAAGCTCCTGCTGAATAAGAAGAGACAGGTCCAATGTGTCATGTTTCTCTCTCACAACCCACTGACCATCTGCTGCTTCCTCCGTGGTAGCTTTTCCATTCGCATCAATAATCTGACCAGCTTCATTTCTAACCCATTCTGCGCTTCCCCAGTCGTCGCCACCATGTCCAGCATCCAGCCAGACTATATGCTCTTTCGTCACTGTTTCCGGTACATAAGGCGGTTCAGTCGGTTCCTCCGTCTGCTCCGGTGTCTGTTCTTCAGTAGCTTCCGGCGTTTCTCCTTCAGTCGAATCCTGGGTTCCATTCTGATTAATTTCTTCACCACTATTAGTTTCGTTATCCTTATTTGTTGACTCATTTCCCTTTAGAGCATTCACTCCCAGAAAACCGATCAGTAATACAAGAACACAAACCAGTACAACTGCAAGAATAGTACGTATCGTGTCATCTCTGCGCTTTCTCCTCCTTCTGGAAGAATCTCCTCGAGAAATAGTTCCATAGGGACTATGATTTCCAGCCATACTCATCCTCCATATATATTTCTTCTTTATATTTTACTGTCTGCAGACAAAATACAATTTCCGTCAGCAAAACAGTTTATTTCAATTACTGCTTTTTAACAGACACCAAAGGCTCTTTACCAGGAAGACCTGCTTTTCTTGGATATTTTCCAGGTGTAGACCGATTTTTCTTTATAAACACGAACATACGTTCGATTTCCGTGCCCGGTAAGCACATTTCTTCGCTTTTTTCAAGTACACACCCTAACTCTTTGATCGCGTACCCTGCCTGCTCCAGCTCCTCCGCAATTTTTCCTGATTTATAAGGAACAAATAATCCATTCTTTTTGATGTAAGGTATACAGTATTCAGAAAGAGTGGAAAGATTCGCCACTGCTCTGGAGACGCAGATATCATAACACTCCCGATATTCTTTTCTGCGGGCATAATCCTCGGCTCTTCCATGAAGAAGCTCCACATTTTCCAGACCAAGTTCATTCACCACCTGGCGCAGGAAATTAATCCGCTTATTCAACGAATCGAGAAGCGTCACCTGCAGATGAGGATATAATATCTTCAATGGAATCCCCGGAAAACCTGCACCGGTACCGATATCAATCAGCTTTTTGCAGTTTTTCAAGTCCATTACCTTCATCAATGCACCGCTATCCACAAAATGTTTGACCAGAACGTCAGGAAATTCGGTAATCGCAGTCAGATTCATCACTTTATTCGTCTCTACCAGCATCTCATAGTAGCGATAAAACTGCTCTGTCTGGTGATCACTAAGCTCAACCCCCAACGGTAAAAACGCTTCTTTTATCTGGTTCAAATAAATTTCTTTACTCAATCTAGATTCCTCTTTATTTCCGCATATTTTTTACCTTTAATTTACTTCACGGTTTTAATATGCTTAGTTATTACTTAACACCCATTTTTTCATACTAAACGGTCTCATCAACCCTTCCTCTGCTCCAAATATACCAATAACACAGATATATCTGCCGGAGAAACACCGGAAATACGGGAAGCCTGTCCGATGGACAACGGCTGATAAAGTGTAAGCTTCTGAACAGCCTCTTTTCTAAGGCTATTCACTTGAAAATAATCGATATCCTCAGGGATTCGCTTCCCCTCCAGCTTCTTAAATTGCTTTACCTGCTGCAGCTGTCTTTTGATATATCCATCATATTTGAGATTGATATTTACCTGCTCCTTCACATCCTCCGCCAAAGTCGGACGCTTGGGATCCAGCTCTGCAGTCATCTCGTAATCCAGCTCAGGACGTTTGATTAATTCAGCCAGATTGATACCGCTTTTTAGTTCTGTACTTCCGTGGCGCTGTAAAAACTCCTGTGTTTTTGGATTTGCACCAACTGTTGTTTTTTCCAAACGATGAACTTCTTCGTCAACCAGACGAACCTTTTCATTCACCCTGTTATATCTTTCCTCATCGATTAATCCAATCTCATATCCGATGGGTGTCAGGCGAATATCTGCGTTATCCTGGCGAAGCAATAACCGATATTCCGCGCGGGAAGTCATCATTCGGTAAGGCTCATGGTTCTCTTTGGTAACCAGATCATCGATCAACACGCCGATATATGCCTGTGATCGATCCAAAATCAATGGAGATTTACCCTGCAATTTTCTCGCTGCATTGATTCCGGCCACCAGTCCCTGCGCTGCAGCTTCCTCATACCCGGAACTTCCATTGAACTGTCCTCCACTGAACAAACCGTCAATTCGTTTAAATTCCAGTGAGGATTTCAGCTGAACCGGATTGATACAATCATACTCAATCGCATAGGCATTGCGAACGATCTGCGCATTTTCCAAACCCGGAACAGTACGATACATCTTGTACTGGACCTCCTCCGGCAGGGAACTGGACATACCTCCTATGTACATCTCGTTGGTATGTTCACCTTCCGGCTCAATAAACACCTGATGACGATCCTTATCTACAAATTTTACCACTTTATCCTCGATGGAAGGACAATATCTGGGCCCTGTACCCTCTATCACACCTGCATAAAGAGGTGAACGATGAAGATTTTCGCGGATGATTTGATGAGTTTCTTCATTTGTATAAGTCAGCCAGCAGGAAATCTGATCCTTCTGGATATCCTCCGGATCTGTAGTAAAAGAAAAAGGAACTACCCTTTCATCACCTTTCTGCTCTTCCATCTTCGTAAAATCAATGCTTCTCTTATCAATACGGGCAGGTGTACCGGTCTTGAAGCGAAGCATCTCCACACCAATGGATTTCAACGATTCGGTCAGATAATTTGCCGCCTGAAGACCGTTGGGGCCTGTGTAAGTGATCGTCTCACCGCACAGGCACCTGGCTCTCAGGTAAGTTCCGGTGCAGAGCACCACTGCCTTACAGCCATAGGTTCTGCCGGTATGAGTTTTCAAACCGATTACTTTTTTTCTGGAGTGTCCATCCGCTCCGATCTCAGCGTCCTCAGTGAGCAATTCACATATCTCCGCCTGCTTGATCGTCAGATTTTTCTGATTTTCAAGGACTTTTCTCATCTCGCGGGTATATTCTGCCTTATCAGCCTGAGCGCGAAGCGAATGAACCGCCGGACCCTTGGACTGATTCAGCATTTTAGACTGGATAAAGGTCTTATCGATCACCTTACCCATCTCTCCGCCAAGAGCATCCAATTCTCTGACCAGATGACCCTTGGAACTGCCGCCAATATTTGGATTGCAAGGCATCAGTGCGATACTGTTCACACTTACGGTAAACACAACCGTCTTAAACCCCAATCTTGCACACGCCAGAGCAGCTTCGCAGCCGGCATGTCCGGCGCCGACCACTGCGATATCGATCATTTCCATAAAATTATTTTTCATAACTTTTATTTTCTCAACTCTAATTTGATTTAAAACCTTACATTTGGGCTAATCAACCTATTTCATGCATCTGCATTTATCTCAGTTTATTAACATTTGAAACGCTTTCATTTACTTGCCCATGCAGAATTTGGAAAATATCTCATTTACCAGATCATCCTCCACCGACTCACCGATGATGGAACCCAGGCAAGCGTAAGCATTCATCAGATCAATAGAATAAAAATCCTCCGGCATCTGATCTTTAATGCTTTCAAGTACCAGTTTCAAACTCTCGGCTGCCTCTCTCAGCGCATCCACATGACGCTCATTTGTGATATAGAACTGATGCTTTATGCCGATATCCCCATCATAAAACATTTGGTGAATTAAATCAATCAGTTCTGACAATCCTTCCCCGGTTACTGCAGAAAAAGGAATGATTTTTTCAGTCAATTTGTTTAATTCATCGTAATAGACAGAGTTTATAGGCAATTGTAAAGAAACCGTTTCCTCTTCACTGGCGATTTGATCACTCTTATTCCAGAGAACAATGGTTTTCTTTTCCTTCAATCTATCCAGAAGCTGCACATCCTCCTCGGATGCACCGCTCAACCCATCAATAATATAGAGGATCATATCAGCCTTTTCCGCACTTGACAACGCTCTCTCTATACCAATTTTTTCCACCTTATCTTCAGTCTCATGAATGCCGGCCGTGTCGATCATATTGAGACTGAAACCTCCTAGATTCACCGGCTCCTCCAGCGTATCTCTGGTAGTTCCCGCAATATCGGTCACGATTGCACGCTCTTCGCCCAGGATTCGATTCATAACCGAAGATTTTCCTGCATTCGGCTTTCCTAATATAACCGTATTGATCCCTTCACGGATAATCCTTCCGTTTCGGAAACTTCTGATCAAATCATCACAGGTTATCAACAAAACTTCAATTTTTTTATAAAGGTTATCCCCAAAACCATCCAGAGATATGTGTTCAGGGTCATCCAGAGCAGACTCTATATAAGCTATTTCGTACAGGATCTGATCTCTCAGTTCACGAATCTTCTGAGAAACCTCTCCACCCAGCTGTGCCAGAGAAGCTTCCATCGCATACTGATTCTGTGACTGAATCAAATCCATCACTGCCTCGGCCTGCGAGAGATCTATTCTCCCATTTAAGAATGCACGTTTCGTATATTCTCCTGGTGCTGCCATCACGGCTCCATTTTCCAGAGCAGCCTGCAGCACTCGTTTCATCACATAAACGCCGCCATGACAGTTGATTTCTACGGTATCTTCTGTGGTAAAGCTTCTGGGTGATCTCATCAACATCACCAGAACTTCATCAACCATTCCATCCTTATCCCATACACGGCCATAATGAATCGTATGAGTCTGAGCATCAGAAAGAGAGCCCCCTCCGGCTTTGCGAAAAATTTTATCCGCGACCGATATCGCCTCATCTCCGCTGAGTCTGACAATTCCGATACCGGAACTGCTCAAAGGTGTAGAAATAGCTGCTATGGTATCTGTTTTCATGTTTTTCTCCAACTTAACTGTTTGATAACCAGTTTATCACATCATATCAACAGAATCAAATATTCTTTTATTAACCTTAAAAGAAAAGGGTATGACAAACCCTGGTGCGGTAGGCAGCCGAAGTCTTTCATACCCTCAATCAATTACTTTTCTCTGTTGTAACGCTCTCTCTTTTCTCTCTTTAAAGAGATAACTACGCGGCGGTTAGGCTCCTCGCCCTCGCTCTTGGTAGTTACATAACGGTCTCCCTGCAGAGCAGAATGGATGATCCGTCTCTCATAGGGATTCATGGGCTCCAGTGCTACAGACTTTCTGGTTCTTTTAACCTTAGCAGCAATATTCTTTGCCAGCTTTTCCAGAGTAGCCTTTCTTCTGGCACGATAATTTTCGGTATCAACCTTAACGCGGATATAATCCTCATTGTCCTTGTTTACTACAAGGCTGGCCAAATACTGAATGGAATCAAGAGTCTGGCCTCTCTTACCGATCAAAACGCCCATCTCGCTGCCGGAAAGATCGATGGAGATAGTTTTCTCTCCCTCATTTTCCTCTACAACAGCCTCAACATTTACTTCCATATTCATGGCAGCAAACATCTCATTTAAGAAATCAACAGCCTGTCCCTCGGGAGTCTGAACAAATTTCTTTCTCGCACTGATAACTGCAGGCTTTGCATTGAAAATACCGAGGATACCGGTACTTCCCTTTTCTACTATTTCATATTCCAGATCTACACTGGTAATGCCGAGATCGATTAAGGCTTTGGTAATCGCGTCATCGACAGTTTTTGCAGAATACTGTTTAAACTCGTTCATACAGTCTCTCCTTACTTTTTCATATTGCGCTCGTTATAAGCCTTTACACTCATAGCTTTAGCTGCAATACTTCCTGTCTTAACCTTTTCCAGATTTGTTTCAGGCATCTTTCCCTGTTCCTTCAGCTCTCTGAGCTTTTCCTGACGCTCACGCTCGATTGACTGGTTCTTCTCAAGGATTTCTCTTGCTCTCTGAGAAGTACGAACCGAAGCATCTGCACTGATGGGAGGAAGTCCCTGTTTAGCTCTCTTTTTATTCTGCTTTTCTACATTTTCACGAATCAATGTATCTACATCAACATTCTTCATGGATTTGTTAACGAAAAGCTGGATAACGGTACGTACAACACTGCCGGCTACCCAGTAAATACCGATACAGGAAGGCAGTGTAATACACATAAATACTGACATCAGAGGCATGATCGTGTTCATGCTCTTCATGGTTGCTGCAGTAGGATTTTCCTCTGCTTTGCTATTATCGGAAGAGGAGGTTTCCGGTGACAGTACCTTAGTGGAAATCCACTGGGTAAGACCTGCCAGAATAGGGATGATCAGCGCCACGGAAAGCTTAAATCCGGGAGCCTCCATCAGATTAATTCCGCCAAGGAAGTTATTTAACGCGATAACCTCTTCCGCAGTAGAATTGATCACCTGACTCAGATCAGGGAAAATTTCAGCCAATTTAGTCCACTCAGACTTATCAAACTGATACAGCAGGTCGATGATACGGTTTACCTCGGTGTAATTATACTTATCACCAACCGGAAGATTGTTGCTCTTTGCCAGCTCTACAAATTCGGTATAAGAACCAATCACTGTCTGACTGGTGAAAATATTCTGCAGAGGAGTCGCCACCTGCATGTAAATTTCTTTAATCTCACCAATATAAGCAGGAATATTCCAGATAACACGGTACAAAGCAAACATGATCGGCAACTGAATCAGCATGGGAAGACAGCCTGATGTGGGGCTGGAACCATACTTCTCATAGACAGCCTGCATCTCTGCCTGCTGCTTCTGCATAGAAACCTGATCTTTTTTATCTTTATACTTACTCTGAATCGCCTGGATTTCGGGATTCATAACTGCATTCAGCTTAGTAAACTTCTGCTGTTTAATGGTCAGCGGAAGCATTAACAGGTTAGTGATGATCGTAAATAAAATAATACACAAACCAATGTTCTGAATGCCAATGGCTGCACATACATTATAGATAAAATCCATAATCCAGCCAAGCACAGTTGCAACCGGCCCAATAATAAAGGCCGTACTTTTTGTCAACAGTAAAAACTCCAATTTGACCTCCTTGGTTTCAGGGAACCGGGTCGTACCCTCCCTTTGCAAAGGGATGACATCTGAGTATGCGCTTTGTTGCTAACCAGCTTCCCTTCAGTGCACCATACTTTTCCAGCGATTCCAACGCATATTGTGAACAGGTAGGATAATATCTGCAGCATGGAGTCCTCTTAAGACCCGATAAATACCGACGATAAAATCTGACACAGCCAATCAAAAATCGTTTCATCATGACTCTTTTCTTACCTTATTATTAATATGCGTGGAAATGCGATGGAGTTTGTACAAATGCATCATCGATTGTTCAAGTTCCTGATAGCTTTTCTCTTTTGCTTCTTTTCGGGCAATGATCACAATATCAAGGCCGTTTTTTACGTTATCACAATTTAAACGATAACTCTCACGGATAATTCGTTTTACGCGATGTCTTACGACACTATTTCCTACTTTCTTGCTTACAGAAATCCCGATCCGGTTTTCTTCCTTATTATTAGGATAGATATACATCACCAAATTTCGGTTCGCGAAGGAAACACCACTCTCATAAACAGTCTGAAATTCTCTGTTATTTAACGAAATCACTTTTCCCATATTGGCATACCTTTTCAGAAAACAAAAGGCCACATCACTGCGGCCTATGCGGATAATACTTTTCTACCTTTTGCTCTTCTGGAAGCTAATACCTTCCGGCCGCCTGCGGTACTCATTCTAGCTCTGAAACCGTGAACTTTACTTCTCTGTCTCTTATGAGGACGAAATGTGGTTACCATGTTTATACACCTCCTTCTTTTTTAAAGCATCACTCCAATTATATTAAAATTCCCTTTATCCGTCAAGCAATTTTTGAAATTCGATCAAAAAAATCGGTTATCCACAGCAAAAAGCCACTTATCCACCCTTATTCACATCTTGTGCACATAGTTATCAACAATTTATCCACAAATTCACACCCATTGTGGATAAATTGTTGATAACTTTCTACCAAATCTTATCATACAGTTAATTTGTCTGCCAAGTTTCCGTTGCTTTTTTTTTTCAAATCGGTTAGAATAGTATTATATGGCGTATTTTGCCTTTTTTACTCCAGGAGTGTTTGATATGTTTAATAAAGTTAGAAATAGTTGGGATGACATTATTGAGCGTCTGTTCAGCGAATATGAATATGCACGCGCTACCCTCGACACCTTTTTGGTTCCTTCAAAGGTTGTAGCTGTAGATGAAACCGCTCATACGGTTACTATTTTGGTACCCGAAAAAACCTTCATCGGTTTTATGAAGAAAAAATTCAACGTGTTTTTATCTATGGCCATTGAGGATATCACCGGTTTTCGCTGTGATGTAATTTATACCTTTGGCGAGGAGGCCAGCAAACCTGCCCCTAAAACAGAGCAGGAACCGATCACCAATAACGCAGTGCGCGCAGGCATTAATCCCAAATATACCTTTGATTCCTTCGTCGTAGGTTCCAACAACCGCATGGCCCACGCTGCTTCCTTGGCTGTTGCAGAGTCTCCGGCTGAGGTATATAATCCACTGTTTATCTATGGAGGCGTTGGTCTCGGAAAGACCCATTTGATGCATTCCATCGCTAACTTTATTATAAAAAATAATCCTTCTACCCGAGTAATGTACGTTTCCTCCGAAAAGTTCACCTACGAATTGATCGAATCTATCCGTAACAAAAACCGAAGCGAATCGGCGATGAGTGAGTTTCGTGAAAAATACAGAAACAACGACGTCCTTCTCATCGATGATATTCAGTTTATTGTGGGAAAGGAAGGTACACAGGAGGAGTTCTTCCATACCTTTAATACATTGCACGATGCGAAAAAGCAGATCATTATTTCCAGTGATCGTCCTCCAAAGGACTTTAACACGCTGGAGGAACGTCTGGTTTCCCGTTTTGAGTGGGGTCTTACCGTAGATATTCAGTCGCCTGATTACGAAACCAGAGTTGCTATCCTTAATAAAAAGGAAGAGATGGAAGGCTATAACATCGATGACGAGGTCATCAAATATATCGCCAACAACATCAAATCCAATATCCGTGAGCTGGAAGGAGCCCTCACAAAAATCGTTGCACTTTCCAAGCTGGACAACAAAGAAATCGATATCAAACTGGCAGAGGAGGCATTGAAGGATCTCATTTCTCCCAATGCTGCCACCGAGATATCTCCGGAAATGATCATTCAGGTAGTTTCAGAGCATTACAAGTGCAGCCCTACCGATATCGCTTCCAAAAAGAAAAATAAAGAGATTGTATTTCCCAGGCAGGTGGCGATGTATCTCTGCCGCACGATGACTGCCTGTCCTTTACAACAGATTGGTAAGTATCTGGGAAATCGTGACCACACGACAATCATTCACGGTCATGACAAAATTTCAAAGGAACTTGAGACGAATGAAGTTCTTGCAAACACCATAGAAATATTGAAGAAAAAGATTTATCCCGCCTGAGTTATCCACAATTTTTTGTGGATAACCAGTGGATAACTGGTGGAATTCGTGTGTATAACCTGTTAATAGACTGTGTACAACTTTTTTCGACATTTTTCCTCAAAAAAGCCTATGTGGACAACTTGAAGGTTATCCACAGGTTAATCTGAAGTTATACACATAATTATCCTCATCGATTTTACCTTATAGATCAAGGGGTTAAGGCACTTTTACACATTTCCACACCACCTACTATAACAGCTACAGAATCTTTTAATATAATTTACTATCTCTGCGCGCGTGAAAGGAGCCCGAACATGAAACTTGTATTTACAAAATCTGATTTGGTGAACGCCATTAATATTTCACTGAAGGCAGTTCCCTCTAAAACCACCATGCCTATCCTGGAGTGTATTCTGATCGAGGCCAGTCCTTCCGAGATTAAGCTCACCTCTAACGACATGGAGCTTGGTATTGAAACGATCGTTAAGGGTGACGTTCTGGAGAGAGGTAAAATTGCGATCGACGCAAAGCTTTTCTCTGAGATTATCCGTAAACTTCCTGACAGTGAAATTACCATTGAGACCGATGACCGCTTAAATGTATCCATCAGCTGTGAGAAGGCACACTTTAATATCAGCGGTAAGAGTGGAGACGAGTTCTCCTACCTTCCCACCATTGAGAGAAATGATCACATCAGCCTTTCTCAGTTTACGTTGAAGGAGGTCATTCGCCAGACCATTTTCTCCATTGCAGCAAATGAAAATAATAAGCTGATGACCGGAGAGTTGTTTGAGGTAAATGAAAATGAGTTGAAGGTGGTATCACTGGACGGACATCGTATTTCTATCCGCAAGATTCAGCTCAACGATAATTACGGACATAAAAAAGTTGTTGTTCCCGGAAAGACGCTGATGGAGATCAGCCGTATCTTAAGCGGAGACAAGGATAAAGAGGTATTGATTTTCTTTGGCAACAACCATATCCTGTTCGAGTTTGATGATACCTTAGTGGTATCTCGTTTGATCGAGGGTGAGTATTTTAAGATTAATCAGATGCTTTCCAGCGATTACGATACCAAAGTCGTTTTAAATAAAAAAGAGCTTCTGGACTGTATAGAGCGCTCTGTTTTGTTGATCCGCGAGAGTGACAAGAAGCCGATCATCATCCGCATCGGTGATGAAGATATGGAGCTGGCGATCAGTTCTGCCATCGGTTCCATGAAAGAAAACATTGCGGCGGAGAAGAAGGGTAAGGACATCGTGATCGGTTTTAATCCCCGTTTCCTGATTGACGCGCTCCGCGTCATCGATGATGAGAATGTAAGTCTTTACATGATTAATTCCAAGGCTCCCTGCTTTATCCGTGACGATGAGCAGAATTATATTTATTTGATTCTTCCGGTAAATATCGACAGTACGAGGGTGTAACATAAAATTTCCAGAAAGTATCCATGTCTTGGTGTGCTTGCACAAACCGAGACATGGATATTGGACGGATTTTAATAAAAACTAGCCGAGACAGGCTGAGAAAAGAGAAAATATGACTACAATCAAAATCAAAGATGAGTTTATCAAGCTTGGTCAGGCATTGAAGCTTGCAAATCTGGTTTCCTCCGGTGTGGATGCCAAATTTGTGATTACTGATGGTCTGGTTAAGGTAAACGGCGAGGTGGATGTTCGCCGCGGCCGAAAGCTTTATCCCGGAGATAACTTTACCTACAATGGAAAGACCGTGACAGTAGAAAAAAATGAAAGCTAAATTCTACACAAACAGGAACTGATTTCGATGGAAATAAAATCATTACAGTTGCAGAATTTCCGCAATTATCCGGAGCTTCTCATCGAGTTTGATGAAAAGACAAATATCATTTACGGTGACAATGCCCAGGGTAAGACCAATATTCTGGAGGCGGTATACTTAAGCTCTACATCCCGGTCCCACAAGGGAGCGAAGGATAAGGAGATGATTCGTTTTGGTGAGGATGAGGCCCACATTAAAATGATCATTCGTAAAAATGGTATTGACCATCGCATCGATCTGCACATTCGAAAAAACAAATCCAAGGGAATCGCTATTGATGGTGTGTCCATTCGTAAAGCAAGTGAGCTTTTTGGTCTGATTCACGTGATTATTTTCTCTCCGGAGGATCTTTCCATGGTGAAAAACGGGCCGGCGGAGCGGCGTCGATTTATGGATCTGGAGCTTTGCCAGCTGGATAAGTTATATACCAGCGAGCTGTCCGGCTACAATAAAGTGCTGAATGACCGCAACCGGATGCTGAAGGATCTTTGGATAAAACCGGAATATGAGGAAATTCTGCCTCTTTATGATATAAAGCTGGTAAATTTTGGAAAGCATATTATAGAGGCCAGAGAAAAATTTATATCCAGACTGAATGATATCGTAAAAGAGATCCATTATTCGCTGACCGGAGGGAAGGAAGAGCTGGTCATCTCCTATGAACCAAATGTACAGGGAGATCGGTTTGAGGAGGAACTGATGCGAGGTGCCGAGCGGGACCGCCATCAGAAGGTCACCTTGACCGGTCCTCACCGCGACGATATCTGTTTCCTGGCAAACGGCATCGATTTGAGAAAATTTGGTTCTCAGGGACAGCAGAGAAGCGCGGCATTGTCTCTGAAGCTGGCGGAGATAGAACTGGTAAAATCTTTATCGAGAGAGTATCCGGTTCTCTTGCTTGACGATGTATTATCCGAGCTGGACAGCAGCAGACAGGAAAATCTGCTGGGCCGGATCAATCATATACAGACCATCATGACCTGTACCGGTCTGGATGAGTTCGTAAAAAACAGATTAGCAGTAAATAAAATTTTTCATGTAATGGACAATAAAGTAGGAGGGTACCAATGAGTTCAGACTACAGTGCAGAACAAATACAGATTCTGGAAGGACTGGAAGCAGTCCGTAAAAGACCGGGTATGTATATTGGAACGACATCCAGCAGAGGTCTTCATCATCTGGTCTATGAGATCGTAGACAACTCCGTAGATGAGTCTTTGGCGGGATTTTGTACCACCATTCAGGTAGAAATAAACGAGGATAATTCTATCACCGTTATCGATGACGGCCGAGGAATGCCGATAGATATTCACCCCAAGGCAGGCGTGCCTGCCGTTGAGGTTATTTTTACCGTGCTTCATGCCGGAGGAAAGTTTGGCGGCGGAGCCTATAAAGTTTCCGGTGGTCTTCACGGCGTAGGTGCGTCCGTTGTAAACGCACTGTCCGAGTGGCTGGAGGTAAAGATTTACCAGGGCGGTAAGATCTATCATCAGCGCTATGAGAGAGGTCGTGTGGTAAAGCCTCTAGAGGTGATTGGTACCTGCAGAAAGTCTGAGCACGGTTCCACCGTAACCTTTAAGCCGGATCCGTTGATTTTCCAGGAGACCACTGAGTACGAATTTGAGACGCTGAAGACCAGACTTCGCGAGACTGCTTTCCTGACTAAAAATCTGAAGATCGTGCTGAGAGACAAGCGCGGAGAGCAGGTGGAGGAGCGCACCTTCCACTATGAGGGTGGTATTAAAGAGTTTGTCACCTACCTGAACAACAGTAAAGTCGCTCTTTATCCGGAGATTATCTATTGTGAGGGTACTGTAAACGGTATCTACGTTGAGGTTGCTCTGCAGCACAATGATGCATTCAATGAGAGTACCTACAGTTATGTAAATAATATCGTCACCCCTGAAGGCGGTATGCACCTGACTGGTTTCCGTAATGCACTGACTAAGACGTTTAATGATTATGCCCGTAAAAATAAACTGCTGCGCGACAGCGAGCAGAATCTTTCCGGTGACGATATCCGTGAGGGTATGACTGCCATTGTAAGTATCAAGATCGGCGAGCCTCAGTTTGAGGGTCAGACGAAGCAGAAGCTGGGTAACAGTGAGGCTAAAACCGCGGTGGATGCCATCGTAAGTGAGCAGTTGACTTACTTCCTGGAGCAGAATCCTTCCGTGGCAAAGCTGATCTGTGAGAAAGCTATTTTGGCACAGAGAGCCAGAGAGGCGGCGAGAAAGGCGAGAGATATCGCCAGAAGAAAAACTGCACTCGACAGCACCGCTCTTCCCGGAAAGTTGGCAGACTGCTCTGATAAAAATCCTGCAAACTGTGAAATTTTCATCGTAGAGGGAGATTCTGCAGGTGGCTCCGCAAAGAGTGCCCGCTCCAGAACTACTCAGGCTATTCTTCCTCTTCGCGGTAAGATCCTTAACGTTGAGAAGGCCAGACTGGATAAAATTTACGCAAACGCCGAAATCAAGGCCATGATCACCGCTTTCGGTACCGGTATTCACGATGATTTTGATATCAGCAAGCTTCGTTATCACAAGATCATTCTGATGACCGATGCCGATGTTGACGGTGCTCACATCAGTACACTGCTTTTGACCTTCCTCTATCGTTTCATGCCGGAGCTGATCCGTCAGGGATATGTATACCTTGCACAGCCTCCGCTGTACAAGATCGAGAAGAATAAAAAAGTATGGTATGCCTACAGTGATGAGGAGTTAAATCAGATCGTCACGGAGATCGGAAGAGACCAGAACAATAAAATTCAGCGTTACAAAGGTCTTGGTGAGATGGACGCAGAGCAGCTGTGGGAGACCACCATGGATCCGGAAAAACGTATTTTGAGAAAAGTATTGATAGACGCAGAATCTGAATCTGAACTGGATTTGACATTCAATACACTGATGGGCGATAAGGTAGAGCCTCGCCGTGAATTTATTTTGTCGAATGCCAAGTACGTACAGAATCTGGATTTATAATCTGGAGGAGGATTAAAGGATGGATGAACATATTTTTGACCAGGTCCATGATGTAGACCTGAAAAAAACGATGGAGAAGTCTTATATTGATTACTCCATGAGTGTTATCGCTTCCCGTGCTCTTCCGGATGTGAGAGACGGTCTGAAGCCGGTACAGAGACGTATTTTGTACTCCATGATCGAGCTGAACAACGGTCCGGATAAGCCTCACCGTAAATGTGCCCGTATCGTCGGTGATACCATGGGTAAGTATCACCCTCACGGCGACAGCTCTATTTACGGAGCGTTGGTAAACATGGCTCAGGAATGGTCTCTTCGCTATACGCTGGTAGACGGTCACGGAAACTTTGGTTCAGTGGACGGCGACGGCGCGGCAGCGATGCGATACACTGAGGCGCGTCTGAGCAAGATTGCTATGGAGATGTTGGCGGACATCAATAAAGATACCGTTGATTTCACTCCTAACTTCGACGAGACGGAGAAAGAACCTACGGTTCTTCCCGCTCGTTTTCCCAACCTGCTGGTAAACGGTACCACCGGTATCGCCGTAGGTATGGCGACCAATATTCCTCCTCATAACCTGAGAGAGGTAGTCAATGGTGTGGTAAAAATCATCGACAACCGTGTCATTGAAGACAGAGATACTGATATTGAGGAGCTTCTTGACATCGTAAAAGGGCCTGATTTCCCCACCGGCGCCGAGATTCTCGGCCGTGCTGGGATTGAGGAGGCATATCGCACCGGCCGTGGTAAGATTCCGGTTCGTGCGGTCACCAACATTGAGCCCATGTCCAATGGTAAGAGCCGTATCGTTGTCACCGAGCTTCCCTACGCAGTAAATAAGGCAAAGTTGGTAGAAAAAATCGCTGATCTGGTCAAGGAGAAGCGAGTTGAGGGTATAACTGACCTTCGCGATGAGTCTGACCGCAGCGGTATGCGCGTGGTGATCGAGCTTCGCCGTGATGTAAATGCAAATATTATTTTGAATCAGCTGCTGAAGCACACTGAGCTGCAGACTACTTTTGGTGTGATCATGCTGGGCCTGGTAAATAATGAGCCCCGTATTCTGAATCTGTTGGATATGTTGAAGCATTATCTGATGCATCAGGAGGATGTTGTTACCCGCCGTACCAAGTATGATCTGAATAAAGCGGAAGAGCGTGCTCATATTTTGGAGGGCTTGCTCATTGCGCTGGACAATATTGATGAGGTTATCCATATCGTTCGTTCTTCCAGAACGACCCAGGAAGCAAAGAACAGATTGAGCGAGCGCTTTGGTCTCTCTGATGTACAGGCTCAGGCTATCGTGGATATGCGTATCCGTGCACTGACCGGTCTGGAGAGAGAGAAGCTTGAGAACGAGTACCGTGAGCTGCAGGCGAGAATCGCTGAGTTGAAGGCTATTCTGGCTGACGAGAAGAAGCTGCTGGGTGTAATCAAGGAAGAGCTGCTGATCACTGCTACAAAATATGGTGATGACCGTCGTACTAAGATTGGCTTTGCAGCCGATGAGATGCGCATGGAAGACCTGATTGCCGATGACAATACGATCATTGCCATGACCAATCTTGGCTATATCAAGAGAATGAGTGAAAATAACTTCCGTGCTCAGCACAGAGGCGGCAAGGGAATCAAGGGAATGCAGACGATCGAGGAAGATTACATCACTGATCTTTTGATGACCACCACTCACCATTCACTGATGTTCTTTACCAACAAGGGTAAGGTATACCGTCTTAAGACTTACGAGATTCCTGAAGCAGGACGTACTGCCCGCGGAACAGCTATCGTGAATCTGATCCAGCTGACTTCCGGCGAGAAGGTGACTGCGGTTATTCCTGTTCGCGAATTTGAGGAAAATCACTATCTGTTCATGGCGACCAGAAACGGTATGGTAAAGAAGACTCAGATCACCGAGTATCAGAATATTCGCAAGACCGGTCTTCAGGCGATTAACCTGAAGGAGGATGATGATCTGATTGAGGTTAAGTTCACCGATGGCAAGAAGGATATCATCCTGATCACTAAGTATGGTCAGTGTATCCGCTTCAATGAGACCGACGTTCGTTCTACCGGACGTACCTCTATGGGTGTGATTGGTATGAAGCTGACCTCTGGAGATGAGGTTGTGGCAATGCAGATGGATAGCCAGGGCGATGATCTGCTGATCGTTTCTGAGCGCGGCATGGGTAAGAAGACTCCGATGGATGAGTTTACTCCTCAGCTCAGAGGCGGTAAGGGTGTCAAGTGCTACAAGATCAATAACAAGACCGGAAATATTGTGGGTGCCAAGGCGGTGAAGGATAATCAGGAAATCATGATCATCACTACCGAGGGCATTATTATCCGTATCAATGTTTCTGATATCTCCACCCTTGGAAGAATTACTTCCGGCGTGAAGCTGATCAACCTTGACCTGGAGAAGGATACCAGCGTTGCAAGCATTGCGAAGGTGAAGGAAAAGCCTAATACCGTAGAGGCTGACGGCAGCGAGGTAGAAGTTCAGGAATAAGTTAATCCTAAAAATATAAGGACAGCCGATAATTGGAGAACTCAGATTATCGGCTGTCTGAATTTATTATTACATGATAATTAGTTTATTATGCGAAGTGTATAAACAAGAAAAATGTGGATATCCTGCAATAATAGTGGATAAATCAGCTGAAACACAATAAAAAATGTGGATAAACGGAATGTTTAAAGCAAAAATTAAAAAAGAAAAAATAACGATTGACAAACAGATTTTGATTTAGTATAATAGCATATGCGTTAAATGACGTATCATATGGAGATTTTGAATTCGGAGAAATACTCAAGAGGCCGAAGAGGCGCCCCTGCTAAGGGTGTAGGTCGGGCAACCGGCGCGAGGGTTCAAATCCCTCTTTCTCCGCTCTTCCTGAGATACGTCATTTTTCATGACTTATTAGTACAGCGAAAAAATAACTTTAAAAAAAATTGAAAAAAAATTAAAAAAGTTGTTGACAAACTCGAAACACTGTGCTATTATAAACAAGCTGTCGCCGAGAGCGGCACACAAACAAAGAAAACGAACCTTGATAACTGAACAGCATGACCAACCCTGAACGATTCTAAGAATTAAGTTCAGAAG
>JAFTXG010000030.1 GCA_017461725.1 Lachnospiraceae bacterium | reverse complement strand
TCCAAGAGACCCGTTTACGGGTAGCAAGTAATCAAACGCGTGGCTGGCAGGCCAAACGAAAGACGCATTTATGCGTGGCTAGTAGAGAAGGGCTATGCCCGAAAAAGAAAAACCGCCCGCTATGCGGGCGGATGGTTATTAGCTAACAATATTATACACGTATATTAGGTTTTTGTCATTTCTCCCGGATATTTTTTCCAGTTTTGTCCATACTGTAAATGATACAGGAGCTGCGTGAACACGAAGGGCATGGCAATCTGCGGGTATCCTGTTATCGAGGAATTTCCCGGAGCGGGTCTGCCACAGGGCAAAAATTAAGGAGGAAGTTATGGAATCCATCTGGACAACTACAGTAAATATCGGTGAGCGTTCACCGCTTAAGAAGAATATATCAGTCAACACAGCGGTTATCGGCGGCGGGATCGCCGGCATTCTGATCGCCTGGCATCTGCAGCAGCGTGGAATTGAGACGGTGGTGTTGGAGGAGAACCGGATCGGCGGAGGTCAGACCGGTTTCACCACAGCAAAAATTACCTGCCAGCACAATCTGATCTACGACAAGCTGATGCAGCAGTTTGGCGCAGAAAATGCCCGTTTGTATGCGAAGGCAAATCTGGCGGCGGTGACAGAATATCAGAAATTGATTGAGCAAAAGCAGATTGACTGCGATTTTTCCCGGCAGCCGTCCTACCTGTTTTCCACAGAGAAGGTGCAGGGAGTGGAGCGGGAGGCCCAGGCGGCGAGAAAGCTGGGGATCAATGCGGGGTATGTTACCTGGACGGGATTGCCGTTTAAGGTGAAGGGAGCGGTGAAATTTGAACAGCAGGCCCAGTTCCATCCACTGAAGTTTCTGGAGGTGTTGGCCGGGGAATTGACGGTTTACGAGCAGACGCGGGTGAACTCCCTGGAAGGAGGCGTGTCGATAGGCGGAGAGGTCAAGGACAGAGACGGCGGAAAAGGGAGGCGTGTCGAAAAGACCAAATTGTTCACCAACCGGGGAACTGTCACGGCTGAACATGTGATTTTTGCCTGCCACTACCCCTTTGTCAATTTTCCGGGGCTTTATTTTGTGCGGCTTCACCAGGAGCGAAGCTATGTGATCGCGCTGGAGAATGCTGCCATGCCGGATGGCATCTATCTCGGTGTGGATGGGGATAAGTTTTCCCTGAGAAAGGCCGGAGAGCTGACGCTGCTCGGCGGCTGCAGCCATCGGACCGGAGCCAATAAAGGCGGAGGGGAGTATGGTGTGCTTCGGGAAAAAGCGGAGCAGTGGTTTCCGGGCAGCCGTGAAGTTATGCGGTGGTCTGCGCAGGATTGTATGAGCATGGACGGTGTGCCATATATCGGCAGATTTGCCCTGACCCGCCCTAACTGGTATGTAGCCACCGGCTTTAACAAGTGGGGAATGACCTCATCCATGGTGGCAGCACAAATCATTCCTGATCTGATCTGCGGAACGGAAAATGTATATGCCCCGGTATTTTCACCGCAGCGGTTTCGGCTTCAGGCATCCATAAAAAATCTGTTGTGCAACACATGGACGTCGGCAGCCGGGTTGACAAAAGGAGCCGTCTCAGTGCTGGATAATGATGACGGGATTACAAAGCGTTGTCCGCATCTGGGCTGCAAGCTGGAATGGAATGCCGATGAGAATACCTGGGAATGCCCCTGCCATGGATCATGCTTTGAGCGGGAGGGGAAAAAATTAGAAGGCCCTGCGCAGATGGATCTGCCACAGGGCCGATAGGAATCGTAAAAGGACGGTGTTCTGATCAGGCGGTCAGGCCGAAATGGGCTGAGGAGATAACGGTGGAAATATAATCGTAATCGTAGTGCCGACACCGACAGTGCTTTCGCACTGAATCTCCGCATTATGATAAGCGGCACTGTGTTTGACAATGGATAGGCCGAGGCCGGTGCCGCCCACCGCTTTGGAGTGACTTTTGTCCATGCGGTAAAAACGCTCAAATACCCGATCAAGCTCTTCTGCGGGGATGCCGATACCGGTGTCGGAGACGGTCAATACAACACTGTTTCCGGTGGAATATACAGAGACAATTATGCTGCCGCCCGGGTTATTATATTTAATGGAATTGTCGCAGAGGTTATAGATTATTTCGTCAAGCAGCTTTTCCACACCGCGGATCAGACAGTGTTCACCCTTCAGCTGTAAAGAAATATGCTGTTTTTCAGCTACCGAGTATAAGTGTTCCAGCGTGTTGGAAGCGACTTTGTACAGATCCACCTCGGTAAACGGATAGGTGATTTCCTTTCCTTCCAGACGTGAGAGTCTGATAATGTCTTCCACCAGAGCGATCAGGCGAAGTGCCTCGCTGTGGATTCTGCCGGCGAAGGTGGGGATATCCTTTGGCTCCACCATGCCATCCCGAATGATTTCTGCGTAGCCGGAGATGGAGGTGAGCGGTGTCTTCAGCTCATGGGAAACATTGGCAGTAAATTCCCGGCGCATTTTGTCCTGGCGCTCGTGCTCCTGCTTGAGCTCCTTCATCTGAAGATCAATCTGACGATTTTGCGCATTGATCCGTGCCACAAATGGCTGTAACTCGGGATAGATATCGGACTCTGACGGATGGGCCAGATCGAACCGGTCAAAGGGAGCAGTGATGCTTCGGGAAACCTTGGCAGAAAGCATCAGGGACAGGATTAGGGCGAGAAGTAAAACAATAACGATCAGATGAAGATTGTTTTTGATCAGAGTCAAAATCGTATATTGAGTGTCGGAAAAACGGAGAACCTGACCGTTGTTGAGACGGATCGCATAGTTGTCAACCTTTTCGGAAAGGGTGTCGGAATAGCGGGAACTCTGCCCGTAGCCGTGGGTCAGCGCTTCCTGCACCTCCTCACGGTCCGCGTGATTACCCATGGAGGCAGAGTCGGAGCGGGAGTCCTGAAGGACGGTTCCGTCGGCAGCGATCAGGGTGACGCGGGAACTGGTGTCAAGAATCATGACATCAAGGAAATCGTCGCCGTACTGGTTGATCGCCGAGGCAATCAGCTGGGTCTGAGACTTAAGCTCCTCGATATGCTGACCGGAAAAATAACTGTACAGCGCATCCAGAGTGATAGTGAAGCAGGAAAAAAATACAATAATTGCAACCAGAAAGGTATTGTAAAATAGTTTATGCTTCATGGTGAACGCCTCTGATCTTATATCCGACACCGCGTACTGTCTCAATCAGGTCGCCGCACTTGCCCAGCTTCTGGCGGAGGGTGCGGACGTGGACATCCACGGTGCGGTTTTCGCCGTCGAAGGAATATCCCCAGATGGAACTGAGGAGCTGATCACGGGTCAGAACCAGCTCGCGGTTTTTCAGCAGCATACATAAAAGTTCGAATTCTTTGTAGGTCAGCGTCACCGGCTCGCCGGCAACGGTAACCGTGTGTTTGGAAGAGCACACGTGAAGGTCACCCACCTGAAAATCACCTTCTGCAGGCGCATCGGTGGAGCGGCGGTACAGTGCCTTGATTCGGGCAACCAGCTCCATCATGCCGAATGGCTTGGCCAGATAATCATCGGCTCCGGAATCCAGACCGATAACCTTGTCATACTCACTGCCGCGCGCGGTGACCATGATCACGGGAATGCGCTTGGTGTCCGGGTTGCGGCGAAGCTTCTGCAGCACCTGAAGACCATCCTCCTCCGGGAGCATGATGTCCAAAAGGATCATATCCGGAGTCTCATCGGCGATGGCACTCCAGAAAGCGGAGGGGAGGGGGAAACCGACAGCGGTGAAGCCACTGTGGTTCAGGGTGTAGACCACCAGGTCTCGGATATTGTCGTCGTCTTCTACAATGTAAATCATATATTTCCTCCTGATTTGAGTTCGTTGTCAGTTCAGCCATGAATCTTCGCAGACCGCACTTTGCTGCGCAAATTGCCGTTGGTCTGCTCATAATATGGCGTCTGCCATATAGAAAAAGTCAGATTCGTCAAAGGACCGGTGCAAGCACGTCTTTGACGAATTGCCTTTTCTGCATGGCTGAACTGGGTTAGATAAGCTGCTGCTCATTGATCATCAGTTTAAAGGTCAATCCCAGCTTGTCCGCTGCGCGTCTGCACATGGTCATGCGCTTTAGGAATATCTCAAAGTAGTCCATCACGGAACTGTAATGGGTGTCTACGGTCAGCTTCAGCTTGACAATGGTGTGAGCCTCATTGATCTTCAGCACCGACTCTTTTACGGAATAATTCACCCGGTCGTGGATGTCGAAGGTGGAGATGTCTGTGTTGCGCACCCGGGAGCGGCGAACATCGGACTTGTCCGCCAGAATCAGTGCGGCGGCGATGGGATTTACGGGAACGCCGGTGCCCTCGTCATGATTTCCGATGGCGGTCACAATGGTGGCAATGTCCTCGGCGGGCATCTCCAGGTGATCCAGAATACGGAAGGCCATGACAGCGCCGCTCTGGCTGTGATCGATGCGGTTGACCAGGTTTCCGATGTCGTGGAGATAGGAAGCCATCTTTACCAGCTCCACATCGTGCTCAGAATAGCCGAGGGTGGAGAGGATGTAGCCGGCGGTCTCCGCGACGCGGGTCACATGGGCAAAGCTGTGCTCAGTGAAGCCCAGAGCCTTTAAGGACTCATCAGCTCTCTGAATGTAAATGCGGATCTCTTCATTTTTCTTTAAATCTTCGAATGTTACCATATAAACTCCTTTTGAGAAATCACAAAATACCCCACTATATTTATCTATAAATTATGTTCGATTTTTTGTCAAGTACAGCACGCCAGAAAATGTAAAAAAACTTACAGAAACAAAAAAATGCCCCGGCATACAGCCGGGACAAAATGATCAAAATCAGCAACCGATATTCAGGAAATTACAAATCGCAGCAAATAACTCGGAACAGCTATTGATGATAAAAAACATAGTTTCGTCCTCCTTATTTTTATTTGTGTTAGCTAAGCACGGATTAATTGTAACAATTTTGTAACATTTAAGCAATAGGAGATCAATGGAAGAAAAATTTGATAATATATTGACAGGAAAGTGTGTTACTTGTATAATACAGTTAGAAGTGTATTACTTGAGTGATACGGTTTGGGGCAATGTGTCGAACAGGTGAGGCAGGGATAAAAAATACCTGCCGGGGAAAGGAGGCGGAGACCATGATCTCATTTGAGCAGTTTCTCATGGATGACAGCGGACCAATCTATCTGCAGATCATCGGCTATGTCAAAAGCGGCATCGTGGCCGGGAACATCCGCGACGGGGACGAGATGCCCTCCCGCCGAGTGCTCTCCGCACTGCTGGGGGTAAACCCGAACACGATTCAGAAGGCCTACGCGCTGCTGGAGGAGGAGGGGATCATCCATTCCCGATCCGGAGCGAAAAGCTATGTGGTGCTGGATGAGGAGAAGACGGAGGCGATCCGGGAGGAGTTGTTAAAGCATACAGTTCAGACGGTGGTCAACTCCATGAAGCATATGGGTGTGTTCAGGGCGGAGGCGCTGGCACTGATCGACAAATATTGGGACTAGGGGGTATGTAGAAATGAAGGAACGTTTATCCGTAATGATGTTGGCGGCCAGAGGTACGGTCTACAAGGTGATTTTGTTGATCGCAGTGACAGGGATCGTGCAGGCGGGACTGTTTTACTGGTGGATGATGCGCAGTATTTCTCCTGATGATATCTGGCTGGTCAATCTGGAGAGCGGGATGACCGACAGTCATGTGGTGTTTGCAGCCGCGATCTCCTTTGTGATCCTGTGCGCAATCCTCAGTCTGAACGGCTGCAGCTTCGGCTCAAAGGCGATATACACCTTCCGCCGGCTGTCTGTCAGCCAGAAGGAAGTGCTGTGCTGCTGGGCTGTGTATAATACGCTGGCAGTTCTGTTGTTCTGGATGTCGCAGATTCTGATTATGCTGGGACTCTGCGGAATGTATAAGGCAGTGGCACCCATCCTCTGCGAGCAAAGCGGTGTGCCTGCCTCGAATTTGCCATTCGGCCCGCAGACAGTGTATATCGCATTTTATCGGCATAAATATCTCCACAGCCTGATGCCCATGGCGGAGATCAGCCGGTGGATCAGAAATGTGATTCTGTTGGGCAGCCTGGGTATCTGTACCGCCACCTTTTCAAACAGTGTCAGAAAAGGAAAAAAAGGCATTGCCATCTTTGTGTTGGTCACCGTAACTCTCGGGATGTTCTGCGCCAGCGTGGGAATGTTTGAAGTGGATATTGTCAGCGGCTTGATCGCGCTGGGTGCCGGTGTCGGCTCGGGAGCGATTGCTCTGGGAGGTGTTGAGGATGAGGCGTATATTTGACGAATGGGTAGTGACAAATCCTTTTGCCGGGTGGGAACGCCGGCAAAAGGAGGAAGATAATGCCAGATGGGAGCAGACAAAGAAACGCTGGAAAGCCTTTGAGGCATGGTGCGGCAGCAAAATCGACCGAATGACTCCGCCGGGGTTTCAGTGGATGCCCATCTTAAATTGGACGATTGCCGGGCTGTTGGGCTGCTCTGTCATCAGTACCTTTCGTTTTTTGGCCCGATATGGGAGAGGCTGGCGCTCGATGTTAGTGAGTGCGATGGGTGAACAGTCAGCAGGACCATACTGGACCGGAAAAAAGTGGGAGTACAGGGCTGCTTATGTATACGATAAAGTGATCGCAGAGGGCGCGACACTTCCCTCGTTTTCCGGGATGATGAGTGGAATTATGAATTTGTTTGTCTATCTGATGATTGTTCTATTGCTGCTGTCTGCGCTTCATTATCTGTATTTTTACCATGAGAGCAAGAGTATTTATCTGATGAAGCGATTGCCGAATCGGATGGAAATCCATCGCAGAAGTCTTGCATTTCCGATGACTTTAATCGCAGTGTGCATGGTCACTGTGCTGCTATTGGTGGCGATTTATTTTGAAATATATCATTTGTTAGTGCCGGCGAGATGTGTTGAGCCCGGACAGCTGGCACGGTTCCTTCGGGAAGGCATATTCAATATGTGGAGAGGAGACGGATTATGATCGAGTTAAAGGACGTGTGTAAGGTTTACGGAGGCTCCTACACCAGAAAAGAGGCATTGAACAAAGTGAGCCTCAAGCTGCCCCAGGGCGAGATCGTGGGCCTGTTCGGTGAGAATGGTGCGGGAAAAACCACGCTGATGAAGTGTATCCTCGGGTATTTGAAGTATGACGGAGAGATCACTCTGGATGGTGAGCCCATCACGACGAAAAATATTGCGCGGATCTCCTTCGCGACCAACGAGCATTCTTTCTTTCCCGGGCTGACGGCCAAGGGACACGCGGAGTTTTACGCGGAGCATTTCCCGAAGTTTTCCGAGAAACGGTTTAAAGCATTGATGGACTTTTTTGAGCTTTCCTATAACGCGCCGATCCGCCATTTCTCAACGGGCCAGAAAAACCAGTTTGAGGTGATCATGGCCATGTGTCAGGGTGCGGACTACATTTTGATGGATGAGCCCTTCGCCGGAAACGATGTCTTCAACCGCGAGGACTTTTACAAGGTGTTGCTTGGCATTCTGGAGCCCCACGAGACGGTGATCCTGTCCACCCATCTGCTGGAGGAGGTGGAGAATTTCATCGGGCGGGCGGTGCTGCTCCACAATGGCCGGATCGTCGGGGATGTGACTACCACAGAGCTGGAGGAGTCCGGACGGACCCTGATGGATTATGTGAAGGAGACCTACAATTATCGGTCTGACCGTGTGGTCAAGGTGCTGCGGGAGCTTTCCGACACGGAAAAGGGCAATTGACAGAATGTTGTCGGTGGAAAGATAAAAGACAGGAGGTGCAGCCATGCGAAAGAGTATGGGGGTATTCATAGCACTGCTGGTGATCGCGGTCAGTGCGGCAGCAGTCAGCTTCGCAGCGGTGGACCGAACGGGGCATGAGATTGAGATAGACGAGGAGATTCTGTACGGAGACAAGACGGTTGCTGAGGGGTTGTCACTGGAGATTCCGGTGTCACTGTCCGCGAATCTGTTCTGGGATACCACCTATGTGGTGGGAAAGGACAGTTTGCCACAGACGGATGTCTGGTTTACGCCGACCAAGCATTATGAGTACGGTTCCGGAGTGCAAAACAGCTTTTCACTGATCACCTATGGCGGAGGCGGCGCCAGTACCACCGGGACAATGGTGCTGGAGAATTATGCGCCCTACGGGATGGAGGAGGCCTTCATCGACGTGGCCGCTCGCACGGCTCCCGGCGAGGAACACACGGAGCTGGTCAGATACCGGGACTATCGGGAGTTCTATCCCCTCTGTGCCAGTGTGATCATCAACAATCAGGAGTGTGTGGGAGAGCAGGGATATAATCCCGGGGACGATAAACAGGCGTTGACTGATCAGGAATATCTGGTGGGTCAGATGAAGGTTCCGATCCCGGAGGACTGCTATATTGACATCACGATCCAAAAAAATGAGGACGGCGGCGTTTGCGGATATGATTACTATCTGGTGGACGGAGGAATGGACACGTTGAACGCGGTCAGTGCGGTGACGGACCGGGCACTCTACTATGCGGTGGAGGCCAGAGTCAGCACGGAAGCCGGGGAGAAGATTCCGGCGGAGGGCATGGAAGATTGGTACGGGATCTATCGGATGAATTATCAGATTGTGAAAAATGGTGATTATGATGTGGTGGTGCCGGATTTGGAAAACATAGAGAGGGTTATTCCTCTGGACACCGAGGTCCGGCTGCTGGAGATGCGGTCTGGTAAGGATGAGAACAAGATGCTTCTCTTTACCGCTGAGGACGGTATGACCTACCTGAACGTGATCGATTATGCAACGCTGGAGACAGTGCAGCGGCTGGAACTGTTTCCTGCTGACGAGGATGTGGTTTCCCGCGAGATAATCTATAAGGATGGTTTGTTGGTGTGGACTGCCAGCGACTATCAGATGGCGGTGCTCACAGAGCCGGATCGCGGAGTGTATGAGCTTGAATTTACCGGGTCTCTGTGGACGGAGGAGATGAAGGCGGAGATCGGAACTCTTCATATGTCCATCGGTGATATGGCGGTGGATTACGACGGAGAAAAATTGGCGATCGTCTACCCACAGCCCTACTATTACCGCTATGAGCGGCAGAGCGCGAAAGGCACCTGCCTGTTCTGGGTGATGATTTACGATGAGAGCGGCATGCTGTACTGCGGCGAGTATGCGGCCAGCCAGGGCGTCGGGGAGGATTTTGGCAGCGCATACTGTAATATTCGCGATGATATGAAGATGGGTGTGAGCTGGGGTGAGTGAAAACAGATAAGATTGGCAAGGCGAAAGTCTACGAAAGGAGCGAGCCATGAAAAAGAGCTTTAAACTATTGATCATATTGCTGCTGGTCTCGCTGGGACTGGTCGTTATCAGCGGCGGACTCATGAGGAAATCTGCAAATCAGGTCACGGTGGAGGAACTGAGCAGCTTTGGGGATAAGTCAGCGGCGGAAGGGATACGCCTGTCCGTTCCTGTGGGAGCCCTTGAGGGACGGTTGAGCTGGAACACCCAGGTAGTGATCGGACAGGAAGGCTTATCTGAGACGGAGCATCAATTTTATTGGTCTGACCAGAGGGACAAATGGAGATTATCTGAGGCGGAGGGAGCAACAATTCGCATTGATGTTTACGGGAGCGACAACAATGATTTGTACTCTTTTGAAAAAAATAAAGAAGGTGAAAAGTTTTTCGAAGGCTGGGCAGAACTGAGTGGGATATATGAGTCGACCGATGCATGGGAATACACTAATGTAGGACCGTATAATCGGAGCTATAATAAATTTGTGACCGTAAACGAGGTCTACGATTTCTATCCGCTGTATGTGGAAGGGACAGTTTCTCAAAAAAACATATATCGGGAAATGGCACTTACCAGTGGTGTGCCGGGAATTGCGACAACTGCGTGGGAATATACAGATACATATTGTTTCAGCGACTATGGGTATTGGCTTAGCACAACCACATCTGAAGATCCGGTAAAAAATCTGTGCGACGGAATCCGATATCGATTGTGGCCGGAATATCCCCTTGCGGTTAACGTATGGGAATTCAGGGATCTGCAGACGGACGAAATCACCGCCTATTCCTGCAGCGAATTGCCGGATAACAGGTGGTTAGAACGATTCGGGTCATCTGCGGGAAAGAAGGCAATGGCTTATTCCGTCAGTGAAGCGACAGAGACAGACATCTATTATGCGCTGGATCTGCGGCTGAACGGAGGCGGGAGACCCTGTGCGGAGACATTTGAGAGCGGATACGGAGTCTGGAGGATTGGCTATCATCTTATTGGGCAATCCGGTGAGATGAAGATGGAGTTGACCGAGGCTGTTCCCGAACTGATCTGTGAGATCGATCCGGAGGAGTGGCTGCTGGATATGGTGTGCGGTGAAAATCAGAGGGAGATGTATCTGTTCACCGCGAGGGATGGCATCGCTTTCCTTTATGTGATTGATCTGCAGATGAAAACGGTGGCACAGAAGCTGGAACTTTTCGCTTTTAATCCCCAGGCGACACCTGAGATTGATGACGTGATTCAAGGGGACAATGTGATTGTCGTTCGCATGACGGAGGAGATTCCGATTGAGATTGTTCGGGAATCGGAAAAAGACGTGATGGCGGTTGTCGCATCCGACGGAGATGGCATATATGAGACCAAATTTGTCATCGATAAGGCAGAGGATCTGGAAGACGAGGCTTATCAATACCTGGAAAGCACTTATTGGTGGGAAGGAATTTATAAGACTACCCACTGGGCGAGGGATCCGGTCTCCATGGAAATTGCCTATCGGGACGGAAAACTGGCCATGGTGTATTCGCTGACTAATTCCTACGGAAGCAAGGCTGGCGGTTGGGAGCGATTTGGGGCAGGCTGTTTCTGGCTGACTGTGTACGATGAGACCGGTATTGTATATTCTGCAGATTACCGGATGAGTCAGGGAATGACGGAATATCGACCGGAGTATCAGGAGGAGGATCTCTGTGATATTCGGGATGATATAGAGATCGGGATCAGCTGGGGCGAGTGATACGATAGACCGGAAATACATTGGCTGAGAGGAATGACAAAGTAGATTGGCAAGGCGAAAGTCCACGAAAGGAGCGGACCATGAAAAAGAGCTTTAAACTATTGATCATATTGCTGCTGGCTTTGCTGGCATTCGTGGCCGTCGGAAGTAAAGCGTTGACTGATTCTGCAGAGATGGTCACCGTGGAAGAGCGGGCATCATTCGGAGACAAGGCGGAGGCCAAAGGACTGCGGATAAATATACCGGTGCGCTCAAACATGGGATACAGAGGATTAGGACGGTCGTATTTGCGCTGGGACACGGACTTTGTGCTCGATGGCGCTGTTAAGACCCAGGTGACGCTTTCGATACAGAACAACGGTGTTTCAGATTTTGCGTCGTATTTGGACAGCGGGATTTATATCAGTACGGATGTGGATGCCGACACATACACGCTGGATGCAGAAGAGGAGATGCCGAATGGACTGGATGCCGTATATCAGGAGATTGCCTCCGACACAAAAGTGAAAAGCCCGTGGCAGAGGCTCGTGTGCTTCAATGACTATTATGATAAATATCCCCTTCTGGTGGAATTGTATATTGATGGCCAGCGGTACGTCAGTGAGTTTGGATACTGGGCAGGCGCGGAAGGCGCAGACGATGGGATAGTAAGTATCGGAAAGAGCATCGATATGAATCTCCAACCGGAATATCTGTATACGGCACAGGTATCCGCCAGAAAAGATGCCAAGGGGAAAATACTCGCTTATCATTGTACCACCTATCGGGCAAGCGCAGGTGTGTTTTCCGCCAGTGATGTGACGGATACGGATATTTACTATGGAGCGGATGTCCGTTCGCTGGACGGCGGGCGACCAAAGGAGATTATCGGTGATGGCTATGGCATCTGGCGGATCGGCTATGCGCTGGCTGAGTCCAAGGTTGAGGAACAGGTGACGAAAGCGATTTGGTTTACGGAGAGTGAGCCAAAGCTGATTTGGCCCATGGAAAAAGATGATATTCTTTTGGATATCGTAATCAGTGAGGATCAGCAGGAATTGCTTCTGTTTACCGGCGTGGATGGAATGTGTGTGCTGACCGTCATCGATGTAGAAACTCTGCAGGAACTACAGCGGTTGGAACTGATGGAATATGAGGTTTCATCGGAGTATATGCCGGAGATTAGCCATGTTTTTCGGACAGAAAATGCAGTTGTACCGCTCTTGACGGAGGGAAAGCTGGCGGTAGTTTCAAAAGCAGAGACAGGGGAATATACGCTGGAATTCGTTCTGGATAAAGACCTTGACCGGCAGGAAGAGGCGATAACATATATTGAGGAGAAACACGGAGAAAAAACAACGCTTTGGAATCGGAAGCCGGCCACGATAGAGATGGATTGGCATGATGGTAAACTGGCAATGGTGTATGCGCTGACGAATGACCATGGGAGTGGCAGGGGGGGCTATCTGAATGAGCAGCCTTGTGCGTTTTGGGTGGCTGTGTATGACCAAAGCGGGATGATTTACGGGGGAGAGTATTACCTGAGTCAGGGAGTTGGCGAGTATTGTGATCACGGAAACAAAATAAGTGAGATTCAGGTTGATGTGAGAATGGGGATACACTGGAGTGAAGGAGGAGAAGAGGCTGAATAAGCCGGATAGGTGCGTTGCTTTCCCTGTGGCCACGCTTGAGGGGGAAGGGTACTATTATACGGAGAATAACGATCTCTACCGAATCGGAGTGACATTAAACCCTGAACCGATCATGACGATTGAAGGTAAAGAGTACCGGATCGAGCGGGAAATCGCTGAGAGATACAGGGATTTATGGGAGAAAAGTGCAAAGTGATAGGTTGGCTGATACACTGGAGCGTATAGGCTTTAGTGTATCAGCTTTTTGATTTCCGCAATGACACCGATCAATACGGGGGTTCTCGACAGTCTGTTCGAGTTGACTTTTTCGCCAAAATATAATATACTGCGCATATCAATCAGGGGTTCACCCTGTTTATCGAGGCTGTTCAGCCATTTACTCCAAGGGGAGCCGTTAAAAACGGACAGACAACTGAATAAAAAGAAGAAGAGAAAGAATGTATGCAGTTATTGTCAGCGCGGAAGTTTTTCGGTATAATTATCTTGCTGGCTGGTTTATTTTGCATGCATTCGGAAAGGTGGGGATGTATGCAGGAGAAGGATGTCGTAACAATTGAGTATTTTGAGGATCCGATCCGCTTTGCGGATCTGATCAATGGCTTTGTTTTTCATGGAGAACAGAGGGTAGCGCCGGAGGATATTACGGAGCTGAATCGGGTGATTACAAAAATCTGGCGCAAGTCAGGCTGGCTGCGGGCACAGATGTTGATTCGGGATCTGGCGAGACAGGTACGGATCAGAGTGGGAGCCGTGATGATTGCCGTGGAAAATCAGAGCGATATTCATTATGCTATGCCGATCAGAATCATGAATGCAGACGGTGCGACCTATGAGGCGCAGTGGAAGAAACTGAAAAGAAAACATCGGCTGGAGCGCAGGCTGAAAAAAGGGGAGTTTCTCTCGGGGATAAAAAAGACAGAAAAGCTGAGGAGCCTTGGGACGGGCCGAAAAGTCTAAAGGACATGTTAGAGTTGGATTCATTACCGACACAGATTCGCGAGCAGGTGGCAGACTATCCCATGAAGCTGCTTGAGGTCAGAAAGTATCAGAATTTAGATGATTTTCAGACAGACATTAAGTATGTATTCGGTGTTCTTCAGAATACGGGGAGCAGCAAAGGATTAAAGCAGTATGTGGAGGCAAACCGTGAGCAGTTTGAAAATCTGGAAGAGGATGCATATGATGTGATCAGCATGATGTCGCATTCAAAGGAACTGGAAGTAATCAAAGAACACCATAGAACGGAGACTGGAGGAATCAATATGTGTAAGGCGATAAAGGAACTGATTGCGGAAGGCATAAATCAAGGAATAGAGCAGGGAATAGAGCGAGGGATCGATGATGGGATCACGCTGACGAAGGCTGTTCTGCGGCTTCATGTCCAGGGATTCTCCGAGGCCCAGATTGCGAAAAAATGTGGCATTTCAGTGGAGAAAGTAAAATATATTTTAGACGATTCGGTAGCATGAGGTACAGCAGGATTGAATATTACCGCAGGAGGAACCGCAGATGAATTGGTCAGTGTTAGGGATCGAGGAGACGAAAGATAAAAAAGCCATCACCGCTGCATACCGCAAGCGTCTGGCGCAGGTAAACCCGGAGGACAAGCCGGAGGAGTTTAAGTCCCTGCGCGCTGCATACGAGGAGGCGTTGAGACTGGCAGATATGGAAGAAACGGTGCAGGAGCGGGATGAGACACCGTTAGGGCTTTGGATGGAGAAGGTTCGTGCATTGTATGATGATTTCGCGGCCCGCATTTGCCCGGAGAATTGGAGAGAACTGTTGGAAGCGGATGTCTGTGTGGCTCTGGACGTGCGCCCGGAGACGGAGGATCGTCTGCTCCGTTTTTTGATGGAGGATTATTATTTGCCCCAGTCTGTTTGGCTTGTGTTGGATGAGGCCTTTGGCTGGAGTGAACGGCGGCAGGAATTATACGAGCATTATGCGAAGGATTTTGTGGACTATGCGGTGGTGAATGGAATCCGCTATCCGGCTGCACTTCCCTACGAGTTGTTTGTTCCCGGAAGGAGCGGGAAGGACTGTGACCAGTACCGCCGCCTGTATCATCAGGCAAACCAGTGTGCGCCGGAGGAGTCTGCGGCTGTTTTGAGGCAGATGGAACAGCTGTCGGAGTGGCATCCCTACGGTCAGGCGTTGATTCATCGCATGGAGATTGCAAGCGGAGCGGTGGAAAAGGGGCGTGAGGGCTACCGCAGGCTGGCCGAGCAATATCCTGACAATATGACCCTGACCTTGAGCTGGGCAAATCTGTGTGTGGAAGCCGGGGAAAGTGAGGAGAGTGAGCGGTTGGCACGTCGCGTGCTGGAGATGGAGCCTGATCACTGGCAGGCGAAGTGGATACTGTCCCAGAGCCTGGACAAGCAGGATCGCCAGGACGAGGCGAAATCGCTGATTTTTGAACTGATTCGGGCGGCCGGAGGCGATCAAAAGCAGATTATGCAGTTGATGGAGACGGTGAGAAAGCTCAATGAGACACTGATCATCCGCAGAGAGACGGTGCGTACGCAGGAACCCGAGGATGAGAATAATATAAGAGAGTTGGCATGGTGTTATCTCCAGAATGACCGTGAGGAAGACGCGCTGAGGCTATGTCGGGCGCTCTCTGAGAATCATGAGGACCGGTTTGATTATCATCAGCTGTTTGCTAAAGCCAGCTTCGCTTGCAAAGAGTACGACGAGGCGTTGATCCATGTACAAAAGGTTCAGGAGATTATTGCCGGACTTGTCCCGGATGGTACGAAGGAGACCTCACGCCGGATCGGTAAGCTGCCGGAGATGCTTCAGATGGAGGGCAGCTGCTATCTGATGCTGGAGCGCAAGGCGGAAGCTATCGAGAAATATGAGCAGGCCGTCGCGGCGGCACCTGAAGATGCGGAGGTTCTGACCAAGATGGCTCATCTGCTGATTTCTGAGCGGCAGTACGAGCGGGCAACCGGCTTTTTGGAGAGACTTATTGATCTGAGACCGGGCAGCTACCACGGCTATCTGCTGATGGCTACCTGTCTCTATGAATTGAGACGGGACCGGGATGCCTTTGATGCGGTGAACAGGGCGCTGGAACTGGAACGGGGAGATCTCGGTGTCTATTTGCTCAGAATGCGGATCTTGCTGCGGAATGGTGTGTGGGACGGTGTGCGGAGTACCTTGGACTTCCTCCGCCAGAATGGCATTGAGAATGAGATTACCATGGCCTGGTGTGAGGCTCAGATGATGGAGTTTGAGGCCAAGGATTTTTCGCGGGCATTGGAGCTTTATCAGGAGATCGCAGTGCGGATCGAGGAAAAGGGAGAGTATCTTCAGGAGGCACCCACACTGTATTATCGGATTACGATATTGACCGCAGAGGGAAAGGATGCCGGGGAGGAGACGGTTCGGAATGAATTGATCGCAATCCTGGATAAGGGGCTGGCCCATGACGCGGATGATTTTGATTGTATCGATTACAAAGCCTGGCTGTTGAAGAGAGGCAAGCGAAACGAGGAAGCACTGGAACTTTATCATAAGCTGGAGGCGGTGCCTCGTCGAAACCTGAATATAGAGCGGGAATTGGCTGAACTGTATTATCGTGATCTCAGTGTAAACGCGGAGAAAGCATTGCATTATTACCAGATGCTCATGGAAGACAATGAGACTTCCGATCTGTATTTTTATATTGGAACCTGCAAACGGTATCTGGGGGATTATGAGGGGGCAGAGAGCATCTTCCTGAAGGAGCAGCAGATGGATCCCAAGGACATTGATGGGTATAACGGTTTGACCTATGTTTACGAGGCGATGGGACGCTATGAGGAGGCGTTGGTCCAGGCCGAGAAAACCATTGAAATCGTCAGGGAGCGCGAGGGAGATCAGTCCCGGTTTTACTGGCGCAAGGTCCAGATCCTGCGCAGGCTGAACCGCCCGCTTGAGGCGATGAAGGTGGTGGATGAGATCTGCGCCCGCTACGGATACCGGGAAGGTGAGAACTCCAAGTTTGAGATCGCCTGTCAGTTTGGACTGTGGTCGGAAGCAGAGGAGGTCATCAAACAGTGGAAGGGAAACGGGAAACTGATTGAAAAGCTTGGATTTGGATTGAAAACAGAGCAGGCGGACGATTCGGCTGCGAAGAAAAAGAAAGAAGCGCTGAATGCAGAGATCAAGCTTCTTATGTATCGCGGCCAGGTAGACAAAGCCCGATCCCTGCTGGCAAGATCAGAGAAGAAATTGAAAAAGAAAGATTACGAGGAATTGAAAAAGCAGATGGCCGAGCTGGACGGAGATGCGGAATATCTGCTGAAGGTTTGGGCCGAGCGAGCTGAGAATCGTGAGGAAAATACGCACGAGCTGATGAATCTGGCTCAGGTCTGCTGGTGGTCAGGTCGGATCGAGCGAGCAAAGGAATACGCAAAACAAACCCTGGATAAGCTGGACGAGATACTGAAAAAACGACTGCCAAATGAAGCCTTATACCGAGGCCGCCGTTGTCTGATGCTGGCGATGCTGGGGAGAGAGGCGGAGGCCAGAGCTGAGCTTGAACAGGTCCGCAAGCTGCCGCTGTGCATCGGTTGTTCCTATTGTAGCTGCAAGGATGCCGATGATTTCGAGGCCTTTATTGAGGAGATCTGCGGAAACTACGAGAAGGCGCTGGAACTGCATCGGGCGGGAGCGAAGCGGTGGCCCGACGATCTGGACTTTGTGTGCAGGGAGCGTCATTTAAAGAGAAAGGGATTCTGATATGTTAATTGGTATTGATCTGGGAACGACCAACAGTCTGGCAGCCTGTTTTCGGGATGGAAAGGCGGAGATCATTCCCAACCGTCTGGGAAAGCATCTGACACCGTCGGTGGTCAGCGTGGACCCGGATGGCACGGTTTATGTGGGTGAGACGGCCAGAGAGCGGGGCGCACTGCATCCGCTGGAGACAGCCGGCGTATTCAAGCGCAGTATGGGTACTGAGCGAGAGTACGTATTGAGCGGCAGGAAATTTCGCGCAGAGGAGCTGTCCGGTCTGGTATTGCGCAGCCTGAAGGAGGATGCGGAAAGTTATCTGGGCGAGCCGGTGACCGAGGCGATCATCAGTGTGCCCGCTTACTTCAACGATATGCAGAGAAAGGCAACCAAGCGGGCCGGAGAGCTGGCAGGACTGAAGGTGAGCCGTATCATCAATGAGCCCACAGCGGCGGCCATTGCCTGCGGCATGGGCAGTCGGGGCGAGGATGCCAGATATCTGGTGTTTGACCTTGGCGGAGGAACCTTTGATGTGTCCATCTTAGAACTCTACGGTCCGATCATGGAGGTCCATGCCATCGCCGGCGACAATTTCATCGGCGGGGAAGATTTTACTCAGCTTCTGTGCAATATGTATCTGGAGCGGGCGGCGGTTGCGCCGGAGTCTCTGGACGTGCGAACGATGAATGAGGTCTACAAGATGGCAGAGGCCTGTAAGTGTGCCTTCAGTGAGCGGAATGAAGTGACCATGTGCTGCCCCATCGACGGGCATGCCTATGAGATGAAGCTGACGCTGGCTGAGTATGAAAAGGCCTGTGCCGGCCTGTTGGAGAAGCTTCGACGCCCCGTGGAGCGGAGTCTTCGGGATGCGGGAGTAAAACTGAGTGAGATCGACCAGATTGTGTTGGTGGGAGGTGCCACCAGATTGCCGGTGGTGCGTCGGTTCGTCAGCAAATTGTTTGGTCGTATTCCCGGATTTACGGTGGACCCCGATGAGGCGGTAGCACTTGGCGCTGCCCTACAGTGCGGTATGAAAGCCCGCGACAAGGAGATTCGGGAAGTTGTATTGACGGATGTGTGTCCGTTCACGCTGGGTACAGAGGTATTGGTAAACAATGGTCTGTTTGACGAGAGCGGTCATTATCTGCCCATTATCGAGCGAAATACGGTGATCCCGGTGAGCCGCACTCAGACGGTCTATACAGCTCACGATAATCAGACCAGAGTGAATGTGAAGGTGCTCCAGGGAGAGAGCCGTATGGCCTACAACAACCTGCTTCTCGGTGAGTTGTCTGTTCCGGTGCCTGTCGGTCCCAAAGGTAAGGAGGCGGTGGAAATCACCTACACCTACGATATCAATTCTCTGCTGGAGGTGCAGATCCATGTGCTGTCCACCGGTGTGCGCAGGAAGGTAATCATCCAGAACGAACAGAACCGGATCAGTGAGGAGGAAGCCGCCGCCCGGATGGAAAATCTGCAGTACTTAAAGCAGAATCCCCGGGACGACGAGGCAAACCGTCTGCAGCTGCTTCGCGGTGAGCGGCTTTACGAGGAAAGTACAGTCAACAACCGCACCGTCATCGACAGAGCGTTGATGGAGTTCGAGCGGGTGCTGGCCGGACAGGACCGCACGGAGATCGAGCGGGCCAGAAAGAGGCTGACGAAGACGTTGGATGAGATCGAGTTTGGCGTAAAGCATTAACGTAGATTTTATTCTGGGGTATAAATCATATCAATTCCTATCTGCAGTGTCTCACGGTCCAGCATACCCCGTCCGTAAGCCACCATATGGCCCTCTGCATCGATGAAGAAGGTCATCGGGATGCTGGATGCACCGTAGGTATAAGCGGCATCGGAATCGGTGTCAAAGAAAACGGGGAAAGTATATCCCTGATTGGTGATGAATTTCTTAGCTGTCTCCACGGTCTCCTGGAAGCCGTCGGTGCAGTTGACCATCAGAAACTGGATATCGTCGCCGTACTCCTGATAGGCCTCCTGGAAATCGGGCATCTCATTTTTACAGGGGCCACACCAGCTGGCCCAGAAGTTGAGAATCACCGGCTTGCCGATAAAGTCGGACAGATTGACCGGATTGCCCTCGCCATCGTAGACGGTGAAATCCGGTGCCATGGTCAGCTCCTGCTCTGCCGAGTCGGATGAGGTCTGCCCGGAGGACGTGCCGGAAGATTGCTCAGCAGAGTTTGAGGCATCGGTTGTGGTTTCCGTGTCAGCGGAAGGACCTGAGTTATCGCCATCTGTCTCGGAGACAGGAGGATGTTCTGTTTCAGCGGACGTGGTTTTGTCAGCTCCGCTCTGGGTTGCCAGATTATCGTTTTTAACAGAGTCTCCCAGTCGGTTATACAGAAGGGAGGCACCTGCGATCAACAGGATGAAGACCGCAATAAGCACCACCAGCAGCATCTTATTTTTCTTGTTTCCGCTATTTTCCATATGCTTATTTATTGACGGCTGCATATTCAGCAGTCATTCCTTTCTACAGGATGTGATCACAAAACGGATCATGAAATAAATCGGTGCACACTGTTTGCAAGGACATCAGGATAACATTGCCAGTAGTCTGCCCAGAGTTCCGGTCATCATCATGATGCCTACGATGATCAGGAAACCGCCGCAGATCAGATTGATGATCCGGTAGTTACGTTTGATAAAGTTAAATGCACCCCGCAGCTGGTCAATGAGCAATGCGCTGAACATGAACGGAACGCCCAGCCCCAGCGAATAGCACAGAAGCATCAGCATACCGGTCAGTGCCTGGCCCTGCTGGGAGGCCATCATCAGCGCAGAGCCGAGGAAGGCTCCGACGCAGGGTGTCCAGCCCACGGAGAAGATCATGCCGAATAGAATTGCTGAGAAAAAGCTTAAGTTGCTGGTATCTATGGTCCGCTTGCTGCCCCGGAACAAATTGAACTTTAATACACCGAGGTAATTTAATCCGAACAGAATCACCACCAGCCCGGAGACAAGATTGACGGCCTGCTCGTGCCGCTGCAGAAAGCTGCCAAGGGTTCCGGCCAGCGTGCCCATCGCTACAAAGATCAAGGTGAAGCCCAGAACAAAGCCGGCAGCACAGGTCACCGTCTTTTTGGTGCTGCGCTCTTCACCCCCGGCAAAGTAGGAAATGTAAATGGGAAGCATGGGCAGGAGGCAAGGGGAAATAAAGGTGATGATGCCTTCCAAAAATGAGATGATATATTGCATAAACATATTTTCCTTTCGCGCTGATAAGAAAAACCGTCGAAAATCCTGAAACTTAGGCTTTTTCGGCGGTCTTTTCACACCCATAGTAGGAATCGAACCTACAACTAACCCTTAGGAGGGGCTTGTTATATCCATTTAACTATATGGGCAGGATAGTGCTGATGGGAAGTTAGGAATTTTGTATCCCCAAATCTACTCAGCAGGCTATATTTTAGCGTAACTCAAGTATAATGTCAAGCCTGAAAACGTTTAGCCAGCTCCGCGAACACCATCTTGATCATAGCGCTGCTGTTGTACAGGAAGGTCAGAATACTGCTTTCATTGATTTGCTGCATCAGTGCCATGCCCCATTCAGTGCCGGAGAAGGTGGTGATTGCCAGAAAAAGAATCTGTATAATCAGATAACCGGTAATCAGGCCGGCGATGGCACCGCCCAGATTGTTCAGGGAGTTGATCACCGGAAGCTTTGCCACCAGATCCGTTACACGCATCAGCAGATGCAGTCCGATAATGGAAATAAGCAGGGTCAGCAGAAGTGAGATCGCCTGAATGATCAGGGATGTCACTGTGGTGGACAGATACTGGATGAAATTCTCTACGCCCAGAGCTTCATAGGCTGCGGAAGTATTGTTCAGAGTCAGCGTATCTTTGATCAGCTGGGGGAGCGGGAGCGCATTGATCAGAGAGGTCTGCTCGTCACTGCCGGCGGATTCAATTACGCCAGAGATCAGTTCGGGGATCTGTTCCGCAAAAAACTCATTGACCGGTTCGTAGATCGCCGTGCGCAATGGCTCAAACTGTTCCAGGACAGTGGAAACGTGCGGATAAATGAGCCATGCCAAAACAAGTGCGATCACGATGGAGAAAAGAGACAGAACGGTGCGGATCAGCCCTTTTTTCAATCCGATCAGCGTGGAAATGATCAGAATTGCGAGCACGACAATGGTCAGTGGATTAAAAATCAAATCATTCATGTATCATACCTCACTTGGTTGGCTGAGAATCCAATGTTCAGCGCTCATGTCGCTCCATTCTCGGCATTTGAACGGGTGATGTGGTCAGCAGCAGCAAGAATCGCCGGAATTGTATGGCTACTGCGACAGACTGCGCCCTGTTCCGTCAGAATCAGTGGCGATAAGTCAGATAGCCATATACTCAGCCCTTATGTATCGTCAGTTTTGTTCAGTGAATATGTGATTCCTTAATGATCAGATAGCCCTCTTTGTCATAGCGTGACACAAAGAGACACTTGAGCGTCCAATGGTCTGCTCTGTCAATGATATCATCAGCCAGTTCGATTGCAGCGTCTCGGGTTAAGGACTCCCGATTTAACTCCATACGATCAATATGTGCGGCAAGGGCCAGTTCAGCCATGCTGTCAAATTTGCAATCGTTTTCCAACGCGTACTCAATGATGAAACGGGTGAACTCATCGGGACTCAACTCTTTTGAAGGGTTGGCCTGAGGGATGTTTTCCGACAGAGACGAAGCTTCAAAGGCAGACTCTGGGGTATCGGAATCGCCGCCAGCTTCATCGGCGGCAATTGTCGCTTCTGCTTTAAGGAAGCCGTCTAAATCAAAAGAAATTTCTTCCTCCTCAACCGTCTCGTTTGCAGACAGCGGAAACAGCGCGGGGGCCTTTTGGTAGAGCTCGGCCACACCAGCGGCATCGTCGGCAAGCAGAATCACTGTGGTGCAGGGGGGCTCGTCGACGGCAGAGATCAACTGATCGATCGCTCGCTGTGTCAGCTCGCCGGCATGCTCCAGAAGGAGATCCCTGCCCTCAAGCTTAGCCAAAACAGCGGAAAATCCGGCACGATTGATTTTATCAACACCGATTCGGGCGATGGAGGCAGCCGGAATACCGCTGACCTCGTGGGCCTGACGGATGGATTCTTTGATCTGTGCGATAGTGGGAGTTTCATCATTTAGCTTGAGCACATGACAGAAGATCATGTGCTGAGGCTTACTGGGGACCTCGGGTGTGATTGCCTCTGTGACAGCGTCTGCTGAAGGCTCAGCGGAATCGTTTTCCACAGGGGAAGCCACGGCCACAGCCACGGCGCTTTCGTCTTCTGCAGGGGAAGCCACGGCCACAGCCGCGGTGCTTTCATCTTCTGCAGGGGAAGCCACGGCCACAGCCGCAGCGCTTTCATCTTCTGCAGGGGAAGCCACGGCCACAGCCACGGCGCTTTCGTCTTCCACGGGGGAAGCAACGGCCACAGCCACGGCGCTTTCGTCTTCTGCAGGGGAAGCCACGGCCACAGCCACGACGCTTTCGTCTTCTGCAGGGGAAGCCACGGACTCGGCTACGGTGTTTTCGTCTTCAGCGGGGGCAGTCACGGACTCAGTCACAGTGGTATCTACCACAGGCTCTGTGGAAATTTCTGAGGATGCCTCCTCCGCTACAGCTGCCTCAAATGCTTCTGTAAGCTCATCGTAAGCGTTCTGTTCCTTTTCGGCAAGCCTGCTGTTATTTAATTCTGCCAGATCACGCAGACTGTCCAGACGGCGGGTTTTGGTCAGCAGTGCGCCGAAGGAGAAGGTTCTGGTGTGCTCTGGTACATGGGGCTCTCCGATTTCCTCGGAGGCGGTTCGGAAAAGAGTATACTGTCCGTCGATGTCTTCACCCACACGATCCACGGAAAGAGGCTTGTCGGTGATCCATTCATTGGTCGTGGTTTCTGAGTTGAGATCGTCGGAGGTGGACTGTATTGCCTGTGCCAGCTCCTGCTGCATGGTCAGATGAAGATCTGCTTCCTTTACAACCGGAGATACGTCGGGCGCGTTTGTGGGGAACCCGGCAGCATCCTGAGGTGAAGCAGAAGCTTCCTCATTCTCGTCATCTGAAGGTTTATGCTCAGATACTGCATCTGCAAAAGCGTCGGCAGGAGCAATGGTCTGAGACACCTGCATGGATGCGGCTGCCACCTCTGCCAGTTTTTGCTCATAGTAATCCCTGTTTGCCCGTCTCTCCTCCTGCTCGGGGGTGAGGGGCTCGTAAGCTACCTTCAGGGTCATGGCTCTGTCCACATAAGGGCCGACACCGAACCAGAGAATAATCTCGTCGCAGAGTGCAACGCACTCAGAGCCTTTGCCGGCCTGCTGGTAAAGGGTCGCCAGTTCGTAAGCCCACTTCTCATCGAAGTCACGGCGGCGGTAAGCCTCCAGAATAGAAATCCGCTTTTCCAGATCATCGCCTCGGGCAGTGGAAATTTTGTACGCAAGGATCAATTTAGTGGGGTCATTGGGCGCGATTTCCTGATATTCGCGATAGAGATCGAGCGCCTCCTCCACATCGTCACATTTTACAGCCAGCTCTGCCAGCTTGTAGACAATGCGTTTTCCCACAGGTACGCGGTTATAGACGGCGGTCAGCGCGTTGCGCGCATCCGCATATCGCTCCAGCTTCTCATAGATTTGGGCGATCATCATCAGGACTTTAGCGTTGGTGGAGCGCTCCCAGCCCAGACTGTCAGCCAATCTGGCAGCGGTAGTGTAATCCTTGCGGTCCACCGCTTTTTTCATTTTTTCTACTTTAATATTGAACTCGTACTTATCCACGGGGTTCTCCTTGTATACTCATGAGCCGATTTTTGCAGCTGATGGCGAAAACCGGTGTTATCCGATGGTCAATGGTTGCGAATGATTACAGAGCCACACGTCCCTCCAGCGCGCGGAGAAGGGTGACTTCGTCAATGTATTCCAAATCCCCGCCGACCGGGACACCGCTGGCAATGCGGCTGACACGGATGCCGGTGGGTTTGATGAGCTTACTGATGTACATGGCGGTTACCTCGCCGGGAAGGCTGGAATTGGTGGCAATGATGACCTCCTGCACGTCCTCCTGCTGAAGGCGGACCATCAGCTCCTTTAAGCGAATGTCCCCGGGACCGCGGCCCAGCTCAGGGTCAATGGCTCCGTGAAGAACATGGTAAACGCCGTTGTATTTGCCGACCTTTTCGTAGGCCGCCAGGTCACGGGGATTTTCCACCACCATGACGGTGTGGTGATCGCGGCCCTGATCACGGCAGATCGGGCACACGTCCTCGTCGGTCAGCGTGAAACACTGCTGACAATAGTGAATATTTGTCCGGGCATCGGTCATGGCCAGAGCCAGCCGCTCCACCTGCTCGGGGGGCATATTCACGATGTGAAAGGCCAGCCGCTGGGCAGATTTGGCACCGATGCCGGGAAGTCTTGACAATTCTTCAATCAGAGCAGAGATTTTGCTGCCATAGTAATCCATTAGAACGGAAATCCTCCCATTCCGCCGGTGAGCTTGGACATAACCGCCTCGTTGGCTGCCTCAGCCTGGCGAAGAGCCTCGTTGGTCGCTGCCACGATCAGGTCCTGCAGCATCTCGATATCATCGGGATCAACAACGTCAGCCGCCAGCTTGACGCTGACCAGCTCCTTTTTACCGGTTACGGTAACCTCAACCGCACCGCCGCCTGCAGCTGCGGTGAACTCCTTGGTCTCCAGCTCCTTCTGCTGCTCCTCCATCTGACGCTGCATCCGCTGCGCCTGCTTCATCAGATTGTTCATGTTTCCGGGCATACCCATGCCGCCGGGATAACCTCCACGCTTTGCCATAATGAAAATTCCTCCTAAACTTCAGCTTGAAATTGAACCATTATAATAAATGCTTCATCAATGCTTCGCATATTCTTAATATTATATTTTAACTGTTTTCAAAGATAATATCAATATTAAACTTTGCTCCGAGCTCCTCTTTTGACAGATATTCTACCACCGGCTCGTTGGCTTTGGCCAGACGGGCCATAAAGGTCACATCGATCTGATAGTTATCCGCCACAAAATTGTGGAGCAGGGCAATTTTGTCCTCGCCCTGCAGGAATGCATCGTACTGGAGAGCGTCAGTGAAGAGCAGCTGGATCTGTCCTTCGCCGATGTACTCGGGCCGGGCATTGTCCAGAACAGCCCGGGCTATACCGCCTAAGCCTCGAAGGATCTGGCTCCAGTTGTCCTTGATGCGGCGGAAATCCTCCAGCGTGGATTTGGGCAGAACCACGATCTTCTGGGGAAGCGGTGCCCCGTTGGGGGCAATACCGGGGATCGTGGGAGCGCTGTTTCCGGGAGTCTGGGCCGGAGCGCCGGCAGAAGATGTGCCGGGGGAAACTGCCATGCCCGGGTTCACAGATCCGGCAAAATTGCCGCTGTCTGCAGGGGAAGTCATGAAGCCGTTGTCACCGCCGGGAAGAGCCTCCGTACCGGGAACGCCGCTCTGGGCTGAAGCGCCCATCACAAAAGTTCCCTGCTTCAACTGGGTCTCCAGCGTGTTCAGCCGCTGCAGTACTGCGTCGGTGGTCTGCTCCATCTCCGGGTGGGCCAGACGGATGATGGCGAGCTCTAAAAGCACCCGCTTGGAAGACGCGTAGCGCATCTGGTTGGACAGCTCCGACAGCACGCGGATGTAGCGCATCAGTTGATTCATATCCAGCTGACCCGCCTGAAACTTAAGCTGCGTCAGACCGTCCTCGGTCATGTCCAGGGTGTCTGCGGTCACATCTGAGGTCATGACCAGCAGAAGATTTCGTAAATACCAGATAAAATCAGTCACAAACTGTCCCAGTTCACGGCCCTGCAGGAGCAGGTCGTCCACCGCCTCAATGCAGGCGGCGGTATTGCCGGACAGCAGATTGTCGAAAAAGGAATGGAATACTTCGTTGTCCACGGCACCCAGCACGTCCAGCACCTTCTCATAGGTCAGCTGCTCGCCGTAGTAAAAGGCGATGCACTGGTCGAAAAGGCTGATGGAGTCACGCATAGAGCCGTCGCCCTTGCGGGCAATGTAGCGCAGCGCCTGGTCGGTCACGTCGATGTCCTCGCCCAGCGCCATCTCGGAGAGTCGCTCCACGATGGTCTCGCCCTCAATGCGGCGGAAATCGTAGCGCTGGCAGCGGGAGAGCACAGTGATCGGGATTTTGTGGACCTCGGTGGTGGCCAGAATGAAAATGACGTAGGCCGGCGGCTCTTCCAGGGTCTTTAAGAGCGCGTTGAACGCGCCGGTGGAGAGCATGTGGACCTCGTCGATGATGTATACGCGGTATTTACCCTCGGCGGGACGGTACTGAACCTCCTCGCGGATCTCACGGATATTGTCAACGCCGTTGTTTGACGCGGCATCGATCTCGGAGACATTCAGGGAAGCGCCTGCGGCGATGGCCTTGCAGGTGGCGCAGGTGTGGCAGGGACTGCCGTTTATGGGATGCTCACAGTTCACCGCCTTCGCAAGGATCTTGGCAACGGAGGTCTTTCCGGTTCCACGGGTGCCGGTGAACAGGTAAGCGTGACCGATCCGGCCGGATATGATCTGATTTTTCAGTGCCGCCACAATGTGGTCCTGGCCCTTGACATCGTCAAAGCCGGCGGGACGCCATTTGCGGTAGAGTGCGGTGTATGACATGAATTGACCTCCAAAAAGTGTATGAACACAAAACCAAAGCAGTGCGTACCTCATGCCCTGCGGGCATTTCGGTCACGGGCATGCGCCCTATGTATCCCCGACCAAATACGTCTGCCTGTGAGCAAGCTCCCGGCATCCGATTTGTCTGGGATACGCGTGCGTATTAAGCAGTGCGTACCTCATGCCCTGCGGGCATTTCGGTCACGGGCATGCACCCTATGTATCCCCGACCAAATACGTCTGCCTGTGAGCAAGATCCCGGCATCCGATTTGTCTGGGATACGCTTTCGTATTAAGCAGTGAGTGACT
>JAFTXG010000029.1 GCA_017461725.1 Lachnospiraceae bacterium | reverse complement strand
CTCCATGGTAATGACTCCCTGCCCACAGATCTTCAGGTGTCGGGCATTCCTCGCCAGAATCCTGCCGTGTACCACTGCATTTTCTTCTATGAGGATCATGGTATCGTCCTGCTCTACCAAAAGCTCATCGATATCATGTACACCTGCTTCAAATCGAATGATATTGGAATATCCCTCTTCTCTGTACTCCCGCTTCTCTGACGCAAAAATCAACAGTGCATCGCTCAGATCACCATTCACTTCAACAGATATATTACATTCTTTCTCTATGTGAAGGCTGACTCTATTCCCTTCCACTTTACAATCTATATTACATGACAGTGGACGGACAACAGCTGATACCACTTCCCTGTCATAGCTAATTTCAATATCAGTCCCTGTTTCTTTCTTAAGCTCTGCAATCAAATACCCGCATTTTGTGTCCAGATTATACGGCGGCATATTGACTGCCGTGTATTTTACAGGTGCCTGTCTGCCATTTACCATACATTTCATACTCAACTCTCCCTCGTCAAAAAAGAACAGCACCTGTTCCTATGCATCACAGAAAAGGTGCTGTTCCGGTTTATCAATCTTTATTTAGCAGCCTTCCACGCATCCAGCTGTGCCTGCACTTCAGCCACAACCTTGCTCAAGCCTGCTGTTTCAAGCTTAGCTGCACGCTCCGCGATATACGCCTCAATGTCCTCTGCCACATATGCAAGAGCATCCGAGTATTCTTTGGTCACCGCACTGATCTGTGCCAGCTCCGCCTGAACATTGGTAGCATCAAACACAAATCCACGCATGGGAGATACCTGTGCTGTACGGTTCATCTCGGCAGTTGCTTCCCATGTACCGTCCACCTGAGTGGGGCTATAATAAGCCAGGAACTGATTACCAAGTCTCCACGCCTGACCGGAATAGTTGTACTTTGTGTTCTCCACCTTCTGTGCATGTGTCTCATCAATTTTGTTATAATGAACACCTTCAATTCCGTACAGCAGCATATTGAACACTTCCTTATCGGTAAACAGCAGATTCAACAGCTTGATTGCCGCTTCCGGATGCTTGGAATTGACATTCACCGCGGTCATGGTCTCCTGTCCGCTGGCAGCCTGAATATAAGGCTCACCGATGGGGATGCAGATATACTCAATGCCGTGATTAATGCTTCTCTCCTCAGCTCCGCCGGGCTTGTAAACAGCTACCTGACATACATATTTTCCAGCCTTCATGCCGGCACTGATATCGGTTGCCGTCACGATATCTTCCTGAATATAGCCTCTCTGATACCATTCGTTTCTGGCACGCAGATTGGCTGCCGTTGCCTCTGCATTGGAAATCGCGGTCAAACCGGTGTCATCTTTTCTGACGAATACCGCACCGTTTGCAAGGCTCTCATATACGGCCTCATTTGTGGGACTGACTCCGCTGGAAGTCAATGCATATACATTCGGCTCATTTGCCACAATCTGATCCAGGAAAGGATACAGTTCACTGATATCATCAATGTGAGTCAATTCCAGATTATACTTTTCTGCATAATCCTTCATCACATATACACCAAGCTGTCTTGCGAGGATCTGCAGATTGGGAATTGCATACAGGTGGCCGTCTACCGTTGCAACATCCAAAAGTCCCTCGGGAAGGGTGGCCACCAGATCCTGGCCATACTCTGCCACAATATCCTCGATGGCCATAAAGCCTTCTCGGGCCAGGTTCTCATCAAACTTGTTGGAGTAGTTGGAGGTCCACACCAGGTCAAACTCTTCGCCGGATGTACTTGCCAGCTTTACTCTGTCCGCAAATCCGGTATCAATTCTTACAAGGTCAAGCTTTACATTGATTTTCTCCACCAATATCTTGTTCAGTTCTTCCATCACCAGATCGTGGTCTTCCGCCTCCGTACCAGGAACCCACCAAATTACCGTTTCAGGATCAGGTTTCTTCTCTGTCTCCTCCGGCTTGTCTGTCTCCTTCACCGCTTCACCCGCTGTGGGTGCACCGGTCTGTGCATCAGTACCCTTGGGTGTCTCGGTGTTCGCACATCCCGCCAGCATACTGATGATCATCGCTGCTGCCATTAAAATGGCAACGATTTTCTTTCTCATCTTACCTATTCCTCCTTGTTTTTTATCATCTCAAGTCCTTTGGACCTGTAGATTTCATCCTGCACTCAGCCTTTCACCGAGCCAATGGTCATTCCCTTCACAAAATATTTCTGGAAGAAGGGGAAGAAGCACATCATGGGACCGATGGCCACCACCAGCATCGCCATTCTCAAGTTCTCTCCCGGAATCTGTGACAAGTCAACACCTCCCGGAACATGCTCCATTTCACTCAACAAATACTCTATGTTTTTCATCATTTTCTGCAGCAAATACTGCAGAGGAACCTTATCGGGATCCCGGATATACAACATAGCACTATACCAGGAATTCCATTTCCCCAAGGCAGTGGCAAATGCCACGGTAGCCAACACGGGCTTAGACAGCGGGATGGCGATCTTAAAATAGATCATATACTCGCTGGCACCGTCCATCTTGGCCGCCTCAAACAGCGAATCGGGAATCTGCTGAAAAAAGGTTCTCATCATAAATACGCTGAAAACACCGATCAGTCCCGGCAGAATCAACGCCCAAATGCTGTCCGTAAGTCCCAGATATCTGGTATTAACGATATAACTGGAAGTCAGCCCGCCGCTGAACAGCGTAGGAAAAAACAAGTACCAATTCAGGGCTTTTCTCAACACAAAATTTCTGTTTGAAATACTGTAAGCTACCATGGACATAAACAATACACCAAGGAACGTGCCCACAGCTGTGATAAAGATCGTCACAACATAAGCTTTAATAATGACACTGGGATTTTCAAATAAATATGCGTAAGCAGTAAAATCCCATTCTCTCGGCAATATGGAAAAACCATACTCTGCCAAATCCGCTTCCGTAGAAAAAGAAGCCGAAATCACGGTAATAAACGGTATCAGGCATATTGCGCCAAACAGAATGAAGAAAATATGTACCCACAAATCGGTCCTCTCCGCACGCCTTTTCTTTTTCACCATCTGTGCCAACTCGACCACCTCCTTAGAATAATGTGTTTTCCGGACTGATTTTTTTCACTACCGCATTGGTCAACACCAACGTGATCGTGCAGACGATAGACTGGATCAGTCCCACAGCACTGGACATTCCGATATTTCCCTGCTGCATCAATGCTCTGTATACATAGGTGTCAATTACATCCGTCGTCGGATACAATGCACCCACATCTCTGGTCACATTGTAAAACATTCCAAAGTCGGCATTGAATATTCCGCCGATTCCCAAAATTACCTTTATGATTACGATCGGCACCAGATGAGGAATAGCCACATGCCAGACACGCTGCAATTTTGTGGCTCCGTCAATCTCCGCCGCCTCCATCAGGCCACTGTCCATTCCCATCAGCGATGCATAGTAGATAATACTGCCATACCCCACCGAATGCCAAAGGCTGACAATCAGCAGGATCACAGGCCAATACTTGGGTTCCGAATACCAGCTGACCCCTTCTCCGCCAAAGATCTCAATCACACGGTTGATAATACCCTTGGTGGGATCCAGCAACGCATAAACAATGTAGGAAACAGCTACCCATGAGATAAAATGCGGCAGAATAGAAACCGTCTGGTACAGCTTCACATGCCTAGCTTTCTTCACCTCATACATGATCAAAGCAAAGATCACCGCTCCTACAGTCCCCGCAATGATGAACATAAAATTGAGTCCAAGTGTATTTCTGGTCACTCTCCATGCGTCCTGAGACTCCAAAAAGAATCGAAAATTCTCCAACCCGGCCCAGGGACTTCCCCAGATTCCTTTCGGCACTTTATAGTTTTTAAATGCAAGCACGATACCAAACATCGGCAGATAAGAAAAAAGTGCCAACAGAATGACAGCCGGCATTGCCAATGACAGCAGCTGCAGATTATCTTTCAGATGCTTTATCTTTTTTCTCTTTAAGCGTGTCTTCATCCTTTTTCCTCCCGTTTCATTTTATGTACTGAGTATATCGGGATTTTTGAAATAATAAAATGACACAAAAAAGGAAAAAGAGGGCAAAAATCTGGACAGCTTTGTCCTTAGATCAGTTTAGGTATACAAATCTGCACGCTTGTCCCGAGCCCCTCCCTGCTGTCTATCTGTAATCCATGTTCTTCACCGAAATATAGTTTTAATCGCTTGTCCACATTGGAAAGTCCAATATGTTTTCCTTCCCGGATTTCTTCCTTTCCCAAAGATTCTCTCACCCTCTCCAACTCTGTTTCTGACATTCCCAGACCATTATCACACACAGTCAAAACCACCATTCCCTCCATACTCTCACCACTGATTCTGATCGTCCCCTTCGTGCTCAGTGGTTTCACGCCATGATAGATCGCGTTTTCGATCAGTGGCTGCAAAACGATCCGAATAATCTTACAGTCATACGCCTCCGGCTTAACATCCCACACTACGTCAAATTTATCCTCATACCGCTTTTTCTGTATTTCCAGATAATATTTACAGTACTCTATCTCCGAGCGAACTGTCGCAATAATATCGGTACTCTCCAAAGATACCCGCAGCATTTTGGATAACGTTCCGGCCATCTGTGATATTTCATTTTTTCCACCCAGTGATTCGATTGCCATCCAATTTATCGTTTCCAAGGTATTATTCAAAAAATGAGGTGTGATCTGTGTCTGAAGGGCCACTGACTGTGCTTTTTTCAACAACTGGATTCGCTGCACAAGCTCGGCATCTACATGTTCTTTTTCCTTCACCTTTTTTTGTATTGCCTTAAGAATATATTCTAGCTCATCCTTCTCCAGCAAAGGTTCTTTCTCGCCGTTCAGAATAAATTCGTACTGTTTCATCGAATCAATGATTTTCTCGATTGGCTGAAACAACTTTATCGAAGCGAATAAGGCGAACCCAAACGTTGCCCAGACAATAATCCCCAAAATTAGCAGAATGATGAGCAGCATGCCCTTCATCTGTACCTGATGGTCCTGCATATCTATTCGGATAATTACCTCCAAGCCGGAGTTCTGCTCTATTTTCGATGCCACACAATATTCTTCCCCGATTACTATTGTATTATTTCTTTCATACCAGTCTATTTGATCCAGGCTTTTATCCAATAGTGAAAGATCGTAAGCAATCAAAACATTTCCACCACTTGCCACAAATATCTCTGTTCCTTCCGGAACCTCTATTTCTTCCAACATTTTTCGTATATTGATATTCATGACAGCAATCCCTTTCATTTCTCTGCCATAGTCAATATTCTGAAATACAGACAAATATTTTCCCCCATCGTTTTCCGTAATTAAATATTTGTCACGCCCCTCCCGCTCAAAATATTCCTCGAAAATATTTTGATATGCAAAATCCTCATACTTTATTGCGCCATGTACAGACACCACATATCTGCTGTTATCCGAGTAGATATACACACTTTTCACATAATCCTTAATGATCATCGGCATATTGATCAGCTCCTGTATCGTCCGAAGCTTATATGCATTTTGATTCAGCTCCTCATCGTAGATATAAAGCTCCACACTGGGATTGATGCCAAAATACAGCAACTCCACCCGTGCTTCCTCCAGAATTCGGTTCAACTCTGCCGTTACGTCAGTGACCATCTTTTCGCAGTATGTCTCTGTCTCCTTCGTCTGCATATTTCTGTATGTATAATATCCAATAACAGCCGCTCCTGTAATCGGAACCATGGTTAAGATCAGTAACAGATACAGATTTTTGAAAAACAAACTGTTAAATCTGTAGTCCTTAAAGTAATTTATCAATTTTTTTACCATCATCCTCAAACCTCTCTCCCAAATGCAGCACGCCGCTTCTGTACTCACTCGGATTCATCCCTGTATGCGCTCGAAATAAGCGAGCAAAATATTTCGGAGTCTTATATCCCAGCATTTCGCCCACCTGATAAGTCTTATACTGTGGATTCCTAAGCAGTTCTTTTGCCTTTTCCATTTTTACATTGGTGACAAACTGCTGAAAGCTCTCTCCGGTCTGCTTTCGGAACAGCCTGCTCAGATAAGATGGACAAATGTACAGATAATTCGCAGCCTCCTCCTGCGAAATATCCTGAAAGATATTGTCCTTTATATACTTTTTCGCCCTGCTTACCATGCTGCCGCCAGACATATCCTCTTCGTTCTTGATCCGATCAAAAATTCTGTCAGACCACACTGATATCTCATCCATACTGTTCATCGCCATAACATCCGAAAATACAAAGAACCTCTGCATCGTTCTGGCAAGCTCCTCATTCAATTCCCACAGGACAGTCTTCAAGGTGGACATAATGTCAACGACCACATTCTTCTTTTTCTGAATTGACAAATGCTTCATCTCATCCATAATATTATGAAATAATTTCTGGGCTGTTATCACATTCCCTATACTGATATTGGACATGACCAGTTTTTTCTGCTCATTTACATATTGAATCAGCACCTCATAGTCTGCTTCCCCTAATTCCTTTCCTCCTTTCCCCCCGATCTTGTAAATATTTTCACAGATTCGCCTCAATTTATACTCTGCGTTAAAACCGAAAATCTGCTCCATTTCCCGCAGCAAATCAGACAACACGTCTTTTATTTTTTCGTCCTCTTCCGGATTTTCCGGTTTATCTCCTGTTTTTTCATCCGTACAGATCCCAAAAATTTCAATCAGATTATCTGATTTATAGACAATATGGAATCCATACTGCCCCTGATAAACCCTTAAAAAATTATGTAAATTCGTTTCAAACTGGTCGTGGCTGTATTTCCATACTTGACTGATGAAATGCTCATAATCATGAATATAAATATCCGCTAAAAAGCATTTGCAATGTTTCGCGTCGATTCTCGGATAAAGTGTGCTCATACAGTTACTGATATATTCTTCGCTCTCCACAACACCCATAACAATATCAATGAAAAAGCGCTCTTCCAATAAAGAAACTGCCTCAGCTATTCTTTCTTTTTCATATTGCTCCTTTTCCATCAGTTCTCTTTTCTCGTCCAACTGTCTTTTTATTTTCAGAAATGTGGATTCAATCACTTCCACCTCTGTTGGCTTCAGCAGAAAGTCTTCAGCACCGTATTGGATTCCTTTTCTGGCCAATTCGAACTCCTGATACCCGCTGATCAGAACCACTTTGCAGGGCAATCTCTTCTCAAAAATAAACTTTGCCACATCCAATCCTGATATACGGTTCATTTTGATGTCTGTCAGAATCACATCCGGCACGACATAATCCAGATACTCAATCACTTCCTGCCCATCAGAAAACAATTCTGTCACCTGAAATCCTAATTTTTCCCAGTTAACAATATTCTTCAGTCCCGTTCTGATTCGTCTTTCATCATCTACAATTACCAGTTTATACATGGCTTTCATCCCTTTCTCTTAACATACCGATTGCTGCATCTTCTCAAAGCATAACACTTCTGTTTACGTTTTCTTTTGCCAATTTCTGAGCAAAAATGTCACCAATTATATTATACTCCACAATTGGTGATAAGCAAAATTCAACAAATCGATAAAAAAAGATAATATTTTTGACATCTTCCACTTTTTCATTCTTTTCTTTTTGACAAAATATGATATGATACAAAAGAAACAGCCACACTGTTCCAAATATCCGAAACATTGCGGCCTTAAAGCTCGAAAAATAAAAAGAAGAACAGGAATCCGATCAAATGACTCAGTTTATTGTAAATCCCCAGTCCCGCTCCGGCAAGGCCGTCGAGATCTGGGAGAACGTGAAAAATCACTTGAACCAGAAAAATATCCCCTACGAATTACATATGACCAAAAGTCCGGGCGATGCGGTCAACTTAGCCCGAAAGGTCACATCCAAAGCAGCTGACACCGATGAAAAGATCAACGTGGTCGCCCTCGGTGGAGATGGCACCCTCTGTGAGGTCTTAAACGGCCTTAATCTTTCCGATAACGTTAATCTGGGCTACATCCCTACCGGTTCCGGAAATGATTTCGGACGCAGCATGCACTTTCCCTCCAACACACTGACTCTGGTGGAGCGGATCACCGATGCCCCTGAAACCACCGCCATCGATTTCGGCACCGTGAAGCTGGGCAATTCCCCCTGGGAGGATAACCGCTTCGCGGTCAGCTGCGGCATCGGCTTCGACGCGGCGGTCTGCGATGCACTGCTGACCAGTAAATGGAAAAAGTTTTTCAATGCGATCCATCTGGGCAAGCTCTCCTACATCGTTGTGGGGCTGATCGAGCTGTGTAAGATGAAAACCAGCGACGGCTATATTGTGATGGACGGAAAGCGGATTGATCTGAAGAAGGTGTCCTTTATCTCCTGTCATGTGCAGCCCTTCGAGGGCGGCGGCTTCCGCTTTGCGCCCAATGCTGATCCCCGCGACGGTAAGCTGGAGCTGTGCGTCATGTCCGGCGGCAGCAAGCTGGAGCTGATTCCCGTGCTTTTAAAGGCCCTGTTCAGGGCACCGATGGAATCCTCCCATGTACATAATTATAGCTGCAAAAAGGTCTATATCCATCTGGACCGCCCCAGCTCCACCCACACCGACGGAGAGGTTCATGGACTGCAGACCGATATCACAGTAAGTGACAGCGGACAGAAGATCAATCTGATTAAGGTCTGACCAAAACAGTGGCCGGATGCACTGGAGGAAACCCTCCAAATGCACCCGGCCATTTTCATATTTTCCAGGGAGAATGATTTAGAAACAACTATTTATCGATCAGATATCCAGCTTCGCGATAACTTCCTTCAGCACGTTGGCACTGTTCACCAGCTTAGCCTGCTCTTCCTCGTTCAGCGGTAGCTCCAGTCTTCCGGTCACACCGTTGGGCCCGATCTCGGTCAGAATGCTGACTGCCACATCCTCGATGCCGTACTCTCCGTGAAGAACGGTAGAGACGGTGGTTACAGACTCATAAGGCGCCAGGATCAGACGGCAGAGACGACAGACGGAAACGGCGATGGCATAGTTGGTCGCGCCCTTGTTTGCGATAATCTGTCCGCCGGACTTGTGTACATACTCCACCACTTCCTCGCGATTAAGCTCGGCGATACCCTTGCGCTTGGTATTTTCACTGTTCTGGTAAGCATCCAGCTTAACACCGGCGATGTTTGCCACAGACCAGGGAACAAAGGAGGAATCTCCGTGCTCGCCGAATACATGACTGTGCACATTTTTCTGTGCCACTTTGAAATGCTCGGACAGTCTGGAACGAAGTCTTGCGGTATCCAGTGCGGTACCGGAACCGATGATCTGATGCTCAGGCAGACCTGAGATCTTAGTGAACACATAGGTCAAAACATCAACCGGATTACTTACCAGCACATAAATCGCATCCGGTGCATACTTCACGATCTGAGGAGTGATGCTCTTCAGAATGTTAACATTGGTCTGTGCCAGATCGATACGGGTCTGTCCGGGCTTTCTCGCCACACCGGAGGTAATAATAACGATATCGGAACCCTCCGCATCAGGGTAATCACCCGCCATGACATTGATGGGCTCCTGGAAGGCGGTACCCTGAAGGATATCCATCGCCTCACCTTCTGCCTTGCCCTTGATAATATCAATCAAAACAATCTCAGAGGCAATCGCACTGTTTGATAACGTATAGGCGATAGTCGAACCAACTGCACCTGCACCAATCACTGTAATCTTGTATCCACTCTTGTTACACATACTCACAATCTCCTCATTTTGCAATTATTTCCGTCAAAAAAATCACGAAGTATTTTACCGAGGTACATTGTAGCACTGTGTTAAATTTCTGTCAACAGCATTTGTTAAATTTCTATCAGCCATGTCAAATTTTTGTCAGGTTTGTAGAACTTTTATCAATTATCCCGTGGGGTGTCGTGCATTTCGCCCATGGATTCTCTGCGTTCGATCACCCACACCACACCGATGATCAGCAAACTGGAGATAATCACTGAACCGTACATCGCCCCCACCGAGCTGTACAGGAAGGACAGCGCCGTTGTTTCCGAGAGCAGAACGCCAAGCAGATTTGCTCCAATGTGGAACAGAATCGGTGCCAGGATCGTGTTGAACCGCTCATAGACATAAATCATCAGCAGTCCGAGGGCAGTTCCGTAGATCATCTGCAGCAAATTTCCATGAAAACCGCCAAACAGCAATGCTGCCACAATGATGGCGGTCTTTTTCTTCAGTACCTCCGTCAGCTGTCTGTACATCAGTCCGCGGAAAATCAGCTCCTCAAGGATAGGAGTCAAGATCCCCAAAGCCACAATCTCCAGCACCAGCTTACCCTGGTAAAAGATCGCCGCCACTTCATCATAGCTGTCGGACACCTGATAAAGCCCACTGAGCGAGATCATACCATTGCCTGCATATGCGGTGATTGCTCCAAACACAACGATCAAAAGCATCCACAGCGGCGAACGCTCCGGGAGCAATTCCACAATACCGGCCTGCAGTCTCCTTTTGCGATCTCTCTGATAATATACAACCATAAACGGCAACGCCAGCACTACCGCGGCGGCCTGAAGCTCCAGCGAATAGGTATACACCTGCTCCATCACTGCCCGCACAATCACATCCGTATTTCCTGCCATCAAATCGTCCATGTGTGCGTTCATGACGTTCATCGAAATAATCAGCGACGCGATCATACTGATCAGCAGTGTGATTCCATAATAGGTCAGAAACGGATATACCATTCTCCATATTCTTTTACCGTCGATCTGCGGTCTAGTTTCCATCTTTCACTCTTCTCCTGACATGTAAAAATGTTTATCTTTTACAGATTAGTTCAGTATACTTCCATTTGTCGGGAAATGCAACTTAAATCTCTCTAAACAAACGCTCCGGCCTGCAAACCTTTTTTCAATTCCCGACGCATCATATTATAGCATATTACCGGCAACGGACAAGGGGATATATGGCTAATATTTATAAATCTGTCCTTTTTTTAAAATTCTATTAATAAATCCTGTCGAAATCTCTTGAAAAACAGTCTCCACAATGATATAATCAAACCCTATTCTTTATTTTTAAGAGGAGGGTTTCTCATGGAAAAGATTTTCAAATTGAAAGAGAACGGAACCACAGTTCGTACCGAGCTGGTTGCCGGTCTCACCACCTTCATGACCATGGCATATATCATCGCCCTGAATCCTAACCTGCTGACCGGCTTCGGTCAGGACGGCGGACCGGAACTGTGGAACGGTGTATTCATGGCCACCTGTATTTCTTCCGCCATCGGTATGTTCGTGATGGCATTCCTTGCCAACAAGCCTTTTGCCATGGCTCCCGGCATGGGTCTGAACAGCTTCTTCGCTGTTGTTGTTGCCAACATTGTTGGCATGACCGGTCTCTCCTATGTGGAGAGCTTCCAGGCCGCACTGGTTATCATCCTGGTTGAGGGTATCGTATTCCTGATCCTTTCCGTACTGAATGTTCGTGAGAAGATCGTTGAGGCTATCCCCCTGGGTGTTCGTCTCGGTATCGCTCCCGCTATCGGTATGATGCTGATGAACATCGGCTTCGGCTCCAACGCAGGTATCTACTCTGAAACCGGCGGTCCCTTCTACGTAATGCGCGATTTCTTCGGTGCTCTGACCCCCAGCGTTGCTCAGTCCACTATGGGCTCCGGCTACGGTGCTATGGTTCTGGCTGTTGTGACCATGTTTGTTGGCTTCTTCGTGATCCTTGTTCTGGACCACAAGAAGGTTAAGGGTTCCGTTCTCATCGGTATGCTGGTTGCTTCCGTGATCCACTGGGCAGGCTCCTTCATCTTCCTGAACACTAATCCTTTCGCAAACATTACCGCAGAGGCATTCATTCCTCCTTTCGGCGATATGGTTGAGACCACCCTGTTCAAGTTCAACTTCAAAGGCTTCTTTGATATCGGTTGGTTCACCGCGATCACTCTGATCATCACCTTCTGTATCATCGATATGTTCGATACCATCGGAACTCTGGTTGGTACCGCATCCCGCGCAGGTATGGTTGACAAAGACGGTAATATGCCTAACATGAAGGAAGCGCTGGTCGCTGACGCAGTTGGTACTATTGCTGGTGCTGCTACCGGTACCTCCACCGTTACCACCTTCGTTGAGTCCGCAGCAGGTGTTGAGGCAGGCGGCCGCACCGGTCTTACCGCGTTTACCACCGGTATCCTGTTCCTGGCTTGTATCTTCATCTCCCCCATCGCAGCAGTTATTCCCGCGGCAGCTACCTCTTCCGCACTGATCTACGTTGGTGTGCTGATGCTCGCAGGCCTGAAGAACATCGATTTCAGCGATATGACCCAGCTGGTTCCCGTATCCGTTATGCTGATTGCGATGCCCACCTCCGGTTCCATCGGACATGCCATCGGCCTCGGCCTGATCATCTACACCGTGATGAAGGTCTTCACCGGCAAGGCAAAGGACGTTTCCGTACTGACCTACGCGATCTCCCTGCTGTTCCTGGTTAAGTTCTTCCTGGCTGCATAATCGGTATATCCGTACAGAATAAGGCAGTATATAAAACCATACATAAAAAGCGATTTTGGCCCCGGTTCATCTCCGGGGCCATTTGCTTGTCTATCGAAAACCACGCGATAGTCGCGTGGTTCCGTAGAGCTTTAGCGATGTATTAAGACAAAAAACTCCTAATGTGTATAATGAAGGCGTGACCTGCCAGTTACGCCGAATTAACACATTAGGAGGACAGTAAAAT
>JAFTXG010000005.1 GCA_017461725.1 Lachnospiraceae bacterium | reverse complement strand
CAAGGTAATCAAGCGAAATGCCTTTGGTTATCGGAACTTTGACAACTTTAGAAATCGGATATTCCTTGCATTAACATAAACGAGGCACAGGAATAATCCCATGCCTCGAAAATATTTTACCCCAACTCTTGACAAAGAGCCTCATATTCTGCATGAAGTTCTACCTGAAGGCGTTTTTATCATTTTATTATCGACTCTATTGCGTTACACATGTTATTTTCTGCTTATGAGGTCAGGCTCGCCAAGCCGAAGATGATACGCTCAGACTACCACATGACCCTTGCTGCAGATCACCTGAATCACTTCATCCACGCACTCCGCGCAGAGCTCATCAGTTCTGGCCTCCACCATGACACGGATCACCGGCTCAGTGCCACTCTCTCTCACCAGGATACGACCCTCATCGCCAAGCTTCTCCTCAACCTTGCGGATCGCTGCCTGCACATCCTCATCGTTTCTCGCCGCAGGCTTGCTCTTTACCCGAACATTTTTCAGACACTGGGGGAAAATCTCAACGGGACGCGCCAGCTCAGCAAGGCTCTGCTTTTTCTCCAGCATGACCTCCATCAGCTTTAAGGAAGTCAGGATACCGTCACCGGTGGTCGCATACTTACTGAAAATAATGTGGCCGGACTGCTCACCGCCGAGGCGATGTCCGTTCTTCGCCATATTTTCATATACATATTTGTCTCCCACCGCAGTCTTTTCATATTTGATACCAGCTGCGTCAAAGGCCTTGTACAGACCCATGTTTGACATGACCGTAGTCACCACCGTGTTTGTCTCCAGATGTCCTTTTTCCTTTAAGTAATTTCCGCAGATGTAAAGGATCAGATCACCGTCGATTACATTGCCGTACTCGTCCACAGCCAGACATCTGTCTGCGTCTCCGTCATAGGCAAAGCCCACATCCAGATTATTTTCACGAACAAACCGCTGCAGCACCTCAATGTGGGTGGAACCGCAGTGCATATTAATATTGGTTCCATCGGGCTGATTATTGATCACGTAGGTCTTTGCACCAAGTGCATCAAACACATTCTTTGCGATCATCCAGGCACTTCCGTTGGAGCAGTCAAGACCGACTCTCTTATTGCGGAAGGATCTGGTCGCCAGCGAGATGAGATAACCGATATAGCGGTTACGGCCCGCCGCATAGTCAACGGTACAGCCAATATTTTCCTTGGTCGCAAAGGGAATCTCATCCACCTCACCGTCCAGATAGGCCTCAATTCGGCGGATCACATCCTCCTCCATCTTCTGCCCACGGCTGTTCAGCAGTTTGATGCCATTATCATAGTAGGGATTATGGCTGGCTGAGATCATAATACCGCAGTCAAACTCTTCCGTTCTGACCACATAGGCCACGCTGGGGGTGGTGGTCACATGGAGCAAATAGACATCCGCACCGGAGGCAGTCAGACCAGCCACCAGCGAGTACTCAAACATATAGCTGCTTCGTCTGGTATCCTTGCCGATAACCATGCGGCATTTGTGTTTATTATTGCGGTAGTACCAGCCAAGGTAACGCCCGATCTTATATGCATGCTCCACGGTCAGATCCACATTTGCCTCGCCGCGAAATCCGTCTGTTCCAAAATACTTTCCCATGTTAACCTCCCTCGGTTGTCGATGTCTTAAGCTTCTATGATGTCTTTCTCCCGGGGTGACAGCTCAGAGCTCAATATATTAGTTATGCAGGAGATCCAGAAAGGATTTCCGTGCAAAATGCCGATCCCGATTGTCCCGTTAAGAACAGCCCGCGGTAACGCCCGCGGGTGTTTAGGGTCAAGTTCGGGTCGGCTTTTGATAGGAAACCTTTCTGAGACGACTGCTCCAACTACTTTATTCTGAGCTGTCAACTCCACGAAGTGATTTATCCTTCAATTTCCTTCAGATATCTGGCCACCGCATCCTGCCAGGTGGGCAGACGGTCGAATCCGTTTGCGGTCAGCTTATCCTTATTTAATCGACTGTTGAACGGTCTGGCCGCCTTTGACAATCCGTACTCCTCTGTCGTCACGGGGACTACCTTTGTGGTGTAGCCTGCCTGTCGGAAGATCTCCACAGTAAAATCATACCAGCTGATATATCCGCCCTCGTTGGTGGCATGGTAGTAGCCGTATTTGTCCGTCTCGATCATATCCACCAGCAGTCTGGAGAGATCCAGCGTGTAGGTAGGAGTACCGATCTGGTCACATACCACCCGAACCGTATCATACTTCTGTCCGACGGTCAGCATGGTCTTGATAAAATTCTTTCCATTCAGACCAAACACCCAGGCAATACGCACGATAAAATATTTATCCAGCGTCCCGGATACTGCCAGCTCGCCTTCCAGCTTGGTCTGTCCGTAAACATTCAGCGGTTTGTAGTCCTTGCAGTCCGGCTCCCAGGGAGTCTCTCCCTGCCCGTCAAACACATAGTCAGTGGAAATGTACACCATCTTGCAGTCCAGCGTTTTGCACACCTCTGCAATGTTCTTTGTGCCGCCAGCGTTGATGGCGCGAACCTTATCCACCTTATCCTCATCTTCTGCCAGATCCACCGCAGTCCATGCCGCACAGTGAACCACCACATCCGGCTTCACGCCGCAAATGATCGACTCCACTGATTCCGCATCGGTGATATCCATCGCCACGTAGGGCATACTGCACACCGCGCTGCCATCGGCAATGCCGGAATATACCGGCGCGATATCGCTTCCGATACCCTCATATCCGCGCTTCGCCAGCTCATTCATCACATCGTGGCCCAGCTGTCCGGCCACTCCGGTCACTAAAACTTTCATTACAGTCTGTCTCCGTACATCTTTTCAAAATAGTTGCTGTACTCACCGCTCAGAATGTGCTTCCACCAATCCTGATTTTCCAGATACCACTTGATGGTCTCCTGGATGCCGGTGTCAAAATTATGCTTAGGGGTCCAGCCAAGCTCGGTTTCGATCTTGGTCGGGTCGATGGCGTATCTTCTGTCATGGCCGGGACGATCGGTGACAAAGTGAATCAGGCTTTCCGGTTTATCCAAAGCCTTCAGGATCGTCTTTACCACCTCAAGGTTGGTGCGCTCATTGTGGCCACCGATATTGTAAACCTCACCCACGCGTCCGTTACGCACGATCAGGTCAATCGCTGCACAATGATCCTCAACGTAGAGCCAGTCGCGGACATTGTCGCCCTTGCCGTATACGGGAAGGGGCTCGTCAGCCAGTGCGCGGCTGATCATCAGGGGGATCAGCTTCTCGGGGAAGTGGTAAGGTCCATAGTTGTTTGAACATCTGGACACAGTCACAGGCATTCCGTAGGTGCGATAGTATGCGAGCACGAACAGGTCAGCGCTGGCCTTACTGGAGGAGTAAGGGCTGGAGGTGTGGATCGGGGTCTCCTCGGTGAAGAACAGATCCGGTCTGTCCAGAGGCAGATCGCCGTACACCTCATCGGTGGAAACCTGATGATAACGCTTTACACCATATGCGCGGGAAGCGTCCAACAGAACCTGAGTACCCAGAACATTGGTCTGAACAAAAATGCCGGGATCGGTGATTGAACGGTCAACGTGGCTCTCCGCCGCAAAATTGATCACCACATCAAACTGCTCTTTCTCGAACAGATCCATGATGAAGGGTCTGTCAGCGATATCGCCGCGGACAAACTTATAGTTAGGCTTGTCCTCAACAGGCTTTAAGGTCTCCAGATTTCCTGCGTAGGTCAGCAGGTCCAGATTTACGATCATATCCTCGGGATATTTATTTACCATGTAATGTACGAAGTTACCGCCGATAAAGCCGGCACCGCCAGTTACCAGAATTTTCATGATTTTCTCCTTTCGCCGCCGTCCGTGCGGTCGCAGTTTTTCTTTCGATTAAAGCCGATTGCTTCATGCTTTAATCGATATATTTACCTTCCAGGATATCCTTCAGATAAGCGCCGTACTCATTTTTCTTGTAAATCTCGTATGCCGCCCACATCTGCTCCTCGGTGATCCACTTGTTTCGGTAAGCGATCTCCTCAAGGCAGGCGATCTTGCGGTGCTGATGATTTTCAACAGTGTAGACAAAGTTGGTCGCCTCCACCAAGGAGTCATGTGTTCCGGTGTCCAGCCAAGTGAAGCCTCTGCCCAACAGGGTAACCTCCAGCTCGCCGTTTTCCAGGTAGATACGGTTCAGGTCGGTGATCTCCAGCTCGCCGCGCTTGGAAGGCTTCAGGTTCTTCGCATACTCCACAACCCGGTTGTCGTAATAGTACAGACCTGTCACACAGTAATTTGACTTGGGTTTCGCAGGCTTCTCCTCGATGGAAATAGCCTTTCCGTTTTTATCAAACTCAACGATACCAAAACGCTCGGGATCATCCACATAATAGCCGAACACGGTAGCTCCGGTCTCCTTGGACGCCGCTGCGCGCAGACGCTGGCTCAATCCATGGCCATAGAAAATATTATCGCCCAAAACCATCGCCACAGAGTCATCACCGATAAACTCCTCGCCGATGATAAATGCCTGTGCCAGTCCATCGGGGCTGGGCTGAACCGCATAGCTGAGCTCGATCCCAAACTGATGGCCGTCACCGAGCAACGCCTCAAATCTGGGCGTGTCATCGGGGGTGGAGATAATCAGAATCTCGCGTATCCCGGAATTCATCAGCACAGATAACGGATAATAGATCATCGGTTTATCGTAAATCGGTAAAAGCTGTTTGGATGTCACTTTGGTCAGCGGGTACAATCTGGTACCGCTGCCGCCAGCAAGGATAATGCCCTTCATAATCGGTAGCCTCCTGATTGGTTTTCACTTAAGTATGCTGCTCATATAACGTTCACAACAACACACACTTTTAAATAGTATACCACATTCTCTTTTTCTTTGCAACGATTAGACATAGTTTTCTCACGGTCAATTCCATTCCTCCTCCACGCTCCACTCAATCTTCTCACCATCCGTTACGGCGAGGATAGATCCCTGCCGGTCTGTGCGGTAAACAATAACCCCAAATTCCTGCAGCCGTTCCAGCACACGCTCCGCCGGATGACCGTAATCATTGTTTAGGCCGCAGCTGATGACTGCAAATTCAGGCCGCACCGCTTTCAATAATTGTTGGGAGGATGACGAATTACTTCCGTGATGGTTTACCATATACACCGTACTCTTTAATTCCAGACCGCTGTCGCACACGTCATACTCGCTCTCGATCTCCGCATCCCCCATCATCAGAAAACTCACATCTCCGTAAACCAACCGGATTCCCAGAGAAAAATTATTTTCCTCCGCGTAATTTTTCTGAACCGGGCTGACCACTGTAAATACGGAATGTCCAAGCGCAAAATCATCCCCGGGCTCGGGATGACGTACCAATGGCTCCTCCCCGCTTTCTCTCCGTTCTGCCTCCCTGGACGCTGCCACCGCCCGAAAACGTTTCCACGTCTCCGAATCCGCCTCATACTCCGGACAGAGAACCTGTTCGACCTCATACTCTTCCAGAACACAGACCGCACCGTAGAGATGATCCAGATCATAGTGGGAGATTACCAGATATTCCAGTTCATCCACCCCCTCTGTCTTCAGATATGCCAACAGGCTGTCGGCGCTCTCATACCCGCCGCCGTCCACCAGCATAAACTCCCCCTCCGACTCCACCAGTACCGCCATGCCCTGTCCTACATCAATAAAGTGAAGCTCCGCACTGCTTTCCAGGCTGTTTTTCCGTGCGCTGCTTTCCAGCCACCCTTCCGCGGCCTTCCACCCGGCCAGCAGGATTCCGAACGCCACAAACAGCTCCGACACCACTCTTCGTATCCTTTTTTTCATTACTTTCTCCAAAAAAATTAAAAAATGTGTGGATTTTGACCCAAAATCCACACTATCGGTTTGTGGTAATTTCTCTTCAATCACGTTAAACTATAATCACATAGCGATCTTTCATGCTTTCTGCTTTCTATAAAGATCCACATTTCATCACGCTCGAAAAGAGGACGTTCCATGCATTCATCTGACTTTTCCGCCCTGTACCGGGCATCCTCCCCACTGATCCGCCAGTTGGTTTTTTCGATCAGCAAAAACCAGCAGGCAGTGGAGGACATCGTTCAGGATGTCTACCTGGCCGCCTGGCTACGCTTCCGCGACAACACTCACCCCAACCCAATGGGATGGCTGCTGCTCACCGCCCGTCATAAGGCTTACGACCTGCTCCGGCGTCAAATCCGGGAGTCTGAACATTATGTCCTGCAGGACCTGACAAAAGACACTGCCGTCATCCGTTCCGGTCTGTTTGACAATGACCCTAATCTGGACCTGATCTGCGAAGCCAGCACCCCCTATGGGCAGATACAGCCGCTTTTGCGCCCAGAGGAGTTCGATATGGTCCTCGACCACTACGACCGCGGACTTTCTATCAGCGAACTGGCAGACAAGCACCAGATATCAACCTCAGCCTGTTACATGAGACTGCATCGGGCCCGGCACAAGCTCAAACCGCTGACTCATCGGACAGCAGAATGACCCCGCTATGTCCTGCCACCGGCTCAGCACTGTCCCTGCAATTCCTTCGGGATATACGCTTTTACCGCGATTCCGTCCTCCGTGTACTGCTCATCCAGCAGCTGCCCGTACTTGCGAATCAACTGTACCTTTCCCGCCTCAGCATAGGGATACACCTTCTCCAGATACACCTTTTGGCTCCTCAGCAGATCACTCAGTGTTTTTCTCAGACGATCTGTGCCCTCACCGGTCAGCGCCGAGATGTATGCCACCTTATCCGCGTGGCCGTCTCTGGGCATGATCTCATCCGGATAGTTGTCCATCTTATTGAACACCGTGACTGTGGGCTTTCCGGTAATCTCAAGTTCTTTCAGGATATTTCGGACCACTTCCATCTGGGTCTCCATCTGTGGATTGGACGCATCGACCACATGCAAAATAATATCCGCATAGCGCGCCTCTTCCAGCGTACTCTTGAAGGCCTCAATCAGATGGTGAGGCAGCTTTCGGATAAATCCTACTGTGTCGGTCATCAGTACACTCTCACCATCCCCCAGCTCCAGCTCTCTGGTAGTGGGGTCCAAGGTCGCAAACAGCTTATCCTCCGCCAGTACCTGAGAACCGCTGAGGCGATTCAGCAGGGTGGATTTCCCGGCATTCGTGTAACCCACGATGGAGATCACCGGAATCGGATTGGCACTCCTGCGCTGTCTGGTCACCTCGCGGTGGCGCTTTACATCCTCCAGTTCCCGCTTCAGCACACTGATCCGCTCCCGGATCAGACGCCTGTCCATCTCCAGTTTTTTCTCTCCGGGGCCTCTGGTGCCAATGCCGCCGCCCAGTCTGGACAGCACCGCTCCCATACCGGTCAGTCTCACCGCTCTGTACTTTAACTGAGCCAGCTCCACCTGCAGCTTTCCCTCACTGGAGCGGGCTCTGGCCGCAAAGATATCCAAAATAACCATAGTCCGGTCAAGGATTTTCGTGTCCAGAATCTCCTCCATATTTTTCATCTGCGCCGGGCTCAGCTCATCATCGCAGACGATGCCGGTGGCTTCCAGCTCACTGATCAGATCCCGCAGTTCTTCCAGCTTTCCTTTTCCCAGATAAGTCCCCGGATGGATCTGCTCGCGGCTCTGAATCATCATGCCAACCGTGTCTGCCCCTGCGGTGGACACCAGCTCCTCCAGTTCATTCAAAGATGCGACGGTGTCGTCACCGTCGCATATACTTACTCCAACCAGTATAAATCGTTCTCTTTTTTCAACTGTCTCGATCATAATCCTCACTGCGCTGCCATTGCAGCATATCAACCTAAACTGACATGCCTGCTTCGCAGGCACCACCATGGATGAAAGCCGATATTCGCATATCACCCCGCTTCGCGTGGCTTTTATAATAAATTACTCTGCATGTCCAAGTCGGGTCATCAAAAATGCGATCTCATGATTGATCTCATCGGTAGCCCCGTATTTTTCCTTGTATGCCTGAAAAGCGGTCAATGCATCTGCGTACTCACCCATGTATTCCAGACAAACGGCCTTACAGTAGTCCATCTGCTGACGATACTCATTGTTTTCCAGCGCCTGCCCCTTCTGGATACGAGTGTATGCCTCGCCGTACTCCTTATTTTCCATCCAGAACAGCGTCTGCTGATAGATCAGGTAAGGATCGTTGGGCGCTTTCTGCTCTGCAACTGAGAACGCCGCCTTTACTCTGGTCACGTCGCCCATAGCCTGATGAATATGCGCGATCATCATGTAGGCATCCACATCCAGCGCATCCACGGAAACCTGGTCAAATTCTGCCAGCGCCTCCTCATAATTTCCGAGGAAGTAGTGGAACTCCGCGCGCCATCTGTGGTCACTGTCCAGATTACCACCCAGAAGAACAGCCTTGGAAAGATACGTCTTTGCCAGCTCAATCTCTCCATGCTCCTTTAGCACTGAATAAATCTTCCAGTACTCCGCATAGCTGCCGGACTCTACCACACGGTTGAAATCAAGTCCTGCATCGCTGGCATTTCCATTCTTCAGATAAGCTACCCCGCGCAGGTAATAATTATTCACCGCAGTGTTTCCGGCATCCACCAGGCGAGTGTAGGTCGCTGCCGCGTCGTCGTACTGGCCGATACACATCTGACACTCAGCCAGATAATAAAGAATATCATACTCGATCTTGCCAACCGTTCCCTCGCTCAGCGCAAGGGCATCCTCAAAACAGAGGAGCGCACGCTCGTAAATCTCCTGCTCATAGTAGAGAATGCCTCTGGCACGCTTACCCTCCAGCGTATCCTTCTCCTCCAGCTCCTCCGCATAATCCAGACAAGTCTGCGCCTGGTCATACTTTCCAAGCTCAATCAGGGCCAGCGCACGGTTGCGGTAATACTCACTGTTGGTGTTATCCGCCGCCATCGCCTCGCCGAAAGCCGCTGCTGCACTCTCGTACTCTCCGACCGCGTAAAAAGCAAGTCCCTGCTCATTTTCCTTGCTGCCTTTGCCGCAGCCTGCCATCAGACATACCATCAAGCCGATGACAATCAATCCCAAAATTCTGTGTGTCTTCTTCATATTAACTCCCCGCTTTTTCCGTCCATCGGTCAGTGTTTCACCGACCGCCCCTGATCATATACTCTCTTTTATATCTCTTAGCCCAGCCTCACACAACCCGTCAACCGATACCTGTGCTGCCAAATCCACCACGGTTTTCACCGTCCAGACTCTCCACGGCCTCGAACTCGATGGCCGGCTGATTTTTCATGATCCGAAACTGGCAGATCCGGTCATTTACATGAATGTGGGTATCTCTCAAGGCATACGCCGGAAAACACCACTCATCATCATTTCCGCAATAGCTGCCGTCGATGACGCCCATATGATTCGTCTGAATCAGTCCGAAATTTTTATAGGTGCTGCTGCGGGGTACCAGGTGTGCCTCGTAGCCTGCCGGCAGCTTCATCGCCACGCCCAGATGGATCAGGCGAAACTCTCCCGCCTTCATCTCCACCTCCTCCGCGGAGCGCAGATCAATCCAGTCAGATTTTCCGTCGATGTAGCACAGACGATCTATGTTGTCGCTGAGGTAGCGAATCTTTATCTTCTCCATAATACTATATCTCCTCACTTTGTTCATAAGGAAACATCATGGTCACTAAACTCGTCGGTCGTTCACACTCCGACTCGTTAAGTGTCCAGATGTACGTTCACAGTAGAGCGAGCAGAACGATAAGCCGGGTTCTGTCGTGAATGGTCATCTATCTAGGCCTGCCGTTACCGACAGGCTCAAGCGATCTACCCGGAAGCAGACGGGCCGCCTTATGCCTCCTGTTTGATCTTGCTTCGAGTGGGGTTTACATGTGCCCTCCCTGTTACCAGTGAGGCGGTAGTCTCTTACACTGCCATTCCACCCTTACCGGCCGAAGCCGGCGGTATATTTCTGTTGCACTTGCCTGGGAGTCACCTCCACCGGACGTTATCCGGCACCCTGCCCTGTGAAGCCCGGACTTTCCTCATCTGCGGCCTTGCGGCACCTGCAGCTGCGACCATTTGTCCTGCTCGTTCTACGTTATCTTATCACAATTACAGAAATCTGTAAAGCCGGGGAAATTTATTCCCCGGCAAAAATTTGTTGTACCTTTACGCCATCGAAAGCAGCAACCGATCCGCCTCCGCCGCCAACCGCGCTCCGGCATCCTTCAACCGATCCGGCATATTGCTGGTCAGGCGCACCTCCAGCACCAGATGTCCTGAAAAACCGATCTCAGTCAATATGGGCATGATCTCCTCCCAGGGAACCAGCCCCTCAAAGGGAATAAAATGGTCATCCTTTACTCCCAGATTATCCGCCACATGAACCGTCTTCAGACGCTCACCGATCAGGCGCAGTTCCTTCGGCTGATCCAGACGGGAAAGATTTGCATGTCCAAAATCCCAGCAGATGCCCACTGCCGGAGAATGGAAAGAATCTGCCAGAGCAACCAGCTCCTCTGCCGTGCAGCCGAATCTCCAGGGTGTCCCGGGAATCTGAGACATATTTTCAAAGGCAACTCCGATACCTAGACGCTCCGCCAACTCAACGCTCTCGCCAAACACCTGGTGATTCAGTCGGATATGCTCCTCAAAGCTGTCCGTCGGTTCTCCGCAGACCGGATGAAGCACTGCCCAGGACGCTCCAACCCTCGCCGTGATCTCCAGGGAACGTCTGGTCATTTCCCAGAAAAATTCATTTTCTTTTTCGTCCTCAAAGGCCAGAATACGGCCTCCCAGATAGGGCGGGTGAGACTGATAGAACTCAACCTTGTGCTCTTCTTTTGCCTTCAGAACCTCTTCGAGATACTTTTCCCAGTCATCTCTGCAAAACACATTGCGTTCCGGGAACTTCATCGAACAGAGATTGAGATCCAGCACGTCAAAGCCTGCTGCCTTACAGCGGGCAATGGACTCGGGATAAGGAATCTCCGGTCCGCCCTCTCTCCGCTCGCGAAACGAACTGGTCATGATCGCGATTTTCATAACATCACCTTTGCCTTTCCGCCGCCATCCGATTATCCTTACAGCGAACCCTCATTCCAGCTCACCAGCTTCCACACACCATCCTGGCGCTTAAACCGGGTAAAACTGGCGTTGCCCGCCTCCACATAGCGGTGCTCCACCCGTGCCCGAAGTACATAACTGAGCATACAGATAATGCTTCCCTCATGGCAAACCACTGCGATCCTCTCATCATCCGGAATCGAAGCCAGATCATCCATAAACTCAGCCACACGTCTCCGCTGGTCTTCCGTGGACTCACCCTCAAAGGCAGTGTAGTCCCGCGTCCTCAAGGCATTCTGCAGGGGTTCACCGTACTCCTCAAGACACACGGTCCGTGATCTTCTCTCAAGGATGGCTCCCACATTGATCTCTCTCAGGCGAGGATCCTCCGTATAAGCGCAGCCCGGAAACACCAGCTCCGTGGTCTGCTTCGCCCGAAGCAGGTCACTGGAGATGATCCGATCAAAAGTAATATTTTTCAGTTTTTCGTGGGTCTGTCTGGCCTGATCCATCCCCTTTTCGGTGAGCGACACCTGCGCCCAACCGCCGAATCGTCTGTCCACGTTGGTCTCAGACTGTCCATGTCGTATTACATATAATTCCATCGGTCCTCTCCTGTTCCGTCGCATGATTTGCTGACTTATGCTGTCAGTAAAACTATTATATCGAACCCCGGTCTATTTATCAACAAGTAACCGACCTTTCTGCCCATTTTATTTTTCAATGCTCATTAAAAATATCTTCCGGGATCTCTTCCTTTGACTTGTAACTCACCTGTGTATCCATTCATTCCTTCCCCCAGTCTGTTCATATGCCATGCAGCGGACAATAATCCCTGCCCTCCACAAAAAACCGTCAGCAAACGCGTCCTATGACTGTCGTTCACTGACGGTATTGTGCTGCAAAAATAAGGCTAACCCATGTCAAATTTCTAAATCATTTAAAAATTTGGCCTAAAATATTCATAGATCGCAGAATCACGCCTCCGGCGCTTCTAACTCCGCCACCGCACAGCAGTTCGGCTGATCCACATGGACCGGCTTCGCATGCATGCTGAAACATCTCTTTTCGTAATCCATGGTAAAGCAGGTGATCGTGCCATCCTCGTGATTGACCGAGTACAGGTACCTCTCACCGGGAAGCATGCCCACATCCTTTGGATAACGGCCGCTGACCGGAAGCACGCAGATTTTGGTCAAAAGTCCGGTCTCATGATTGATTTCAAACACTCCCGCACTGTTGTCACCCACATTTGAGCAGAGCACATAATTATATCCCCGGGAAAAACGGATGCGCATCGCAGCGTTTACATTGCTGTGCTTCTTTCCAAGGCTGGAGATGCGCTGGATCAGCTCGAACTGGGGGTATCCGGTGCTGTTGTCATAGGAATATACCCAAATTTCGTTTTTCAGCTCCGAGATCATATACATAAACTTACCGTCGGGGCTGAACATTATATTTCTGGGGGCGGAATTCTGATCGCAGCGCAGAATATCCACCAGACGCAGCTTGCCCAGCTCGGGATTTAACCGGAATACTTTCATCTGATCGATGCCCAGATCCACCACGCAGACATACTGCTTATCAGGAGTCATGCGCACACAGCTGATGTGGGGGATCGTGCTGCGCTCCGCCACGCTGCCCATACCCTTATCATAAAAGCTGTCGCAGATCTCACCCACACCGCCATCCTCGCGAATGCGAAGCGCGGTCATCTTTCCGTCGTGGTAGCCCGCCACAAACAGGAAGCCTTTCTCCTCGTACAGCTCGATAAAACAGCCTCTCATGCCGCGGATGCTGGCCACATTGATCTTTTCCAGATCGCCGTCGGGCAGGATCTTAAAGGCCACAATGCCCTCATCGGTCACCGAATACAGGAATTTATTATCCTCGGAGATACGGATATAGGACGCATTGCTGACCGCAATCTCCTTGCGCTTGGTGAAGATACCCTTTTCCACGTCCACATCAAATATGGTAAGACCCTTGCTTTTTCCAATATAGGTGTAGGATCCAACATAAGCTACTGTACGCACTGCCATTTTATGCCTCCAACGAGTAAATTGCGGTCTGCCGCTCTCATCTAGCATACCACAATTTATCCGGTTTGTTAAGAGGCTTTTCGCAGTTGATGCCAGTTTCTCAATCGACAGTATTTTCCCATCTGATCCCGCTTTCGCGTCGGCTCCCGCTTATCCATCGGTTCGCGCTTGCCCATCGGTCCCTGCTTGCCCATCGGCTCTCAGTTTCCCGCAGAAGGGTTCTCCTTCACCAACAGCTCCGTCATCTCCGAAAAAGCAGCCTCATCTATCTGTACACACACCCTGTGCAGCGCGCTGAACATCACATATCCCCCATCGAACAGCCGCAGATGTACCGTCAACCCATTCTCCATCCGAAAATAGAGGTGATAAATTTCCTTGTCATCGAAGATGTTCCTCTGCCCCTCCTCCAGGGGAATGTCCTCAGCCCACATGAATTCCGCCTCATTCATCGCCTCCACAAAACGGCTGATCACCGTCTCATGTTCACTGCCGACGGAATACACCTCTTCTTTACCGTAAAACCAGGATTCTCTCCCTTCATATTCCACCGCAAGGTAATTCCCGGACAGATGCAGCCGCTCCTCAAACAGATCAGCTCCTGTCTCAAGGGTCAGGCCGTTGTCATTGATAAACAGATCAACCTGTTCGCCCCGCGGAATGCAGAGCATGAACTCCGGACTCATTCCGTTAACCGTATAGATATCTCCGCTGATACTTCCCGCCAGTTCCACATAGTCTTCCTCGGATGACCACTCGTCGATGGAGCCGGTCGCCCTGCCCACATACTCTCCGACAAGATCATCAATTCCATTTTCAAGCCGATACTGCACGTAAACGCGCCCCTGATAGATAAAAAATCCGATCATATCTGCCACCGAATTTTCTTCATGGGACACTTCCAGAGGCGGAATCACGACACCGACAGCCGGTGTCTCCTCAGTCCGCGACTGTGTTCCCACACGGAACCACTCCCCCGCGCCCAATCCGCCGCCAAGAATCGCCACGCCCAGTATTGCCGCGCAGGCCGCTGTCAGAATTTTCCAGCCACGACCGTTTCTCCGGCCCATCTCCGCTTTTCGTTGACCTGTCACCGTTTTTTTTCGGCCTGTCACCGCTTTTCTCCGGCTCATTCTCCATGTTTTCCCTGCAGCGCGGTCAACATCTGCCGCCCCGGCTTCCCTAAATGGTTCTCCGGCCTCTGCCTCCAGAACAAATTTTTCCTTGATTTCTCCCAATGCACTTAAAATCTGTCTGCTCTCCATCATGCAACCCCTTCCTTTTCCAGTAACTGTCTGAGTTTGCTTCTGGTACGGAACAGTGTCACCTTCACCTTGCTCTCGCTGAGCCGGTATTCCTCGGCGATCTCCTTCACCGAATGCAGGTACCAGTATCGCCGCACAAAGATCCGTCTGGATTCCGGCGGCAGTCCCTCAAGAAAACGGTTCAGGATCTCCGTCAAAACCATCTCATCGATGATTTTTTCCACATCGCCCTTGCCCGGAATACAGCCCTCCAGCTCGTGAAGTGCCAGCGGCACCTGACCTGAACCGCGCTTCGCAGCATTGTATTTCTCGTGCCGCTGCAGCGCCAGATTGCGGGTGATTTTCCCGAGAAAGGCGGACAAGTGCTCCGGCCACGTGGGCGGGATCGCCTCCCAAGCCTTCAGCCAGGTGTCATTGACACACTCCTCGCTGTCCTCCCGGCTGTCCAGGATTCGCAAAGCGACCCGATGACAATAGTTTCCGTACTTTTTCGCAGTTTCCGATATAGCGTTCTCCGAGCGCGCCCAATATAACGCAATAATCTGATTATCGTCCATGGATGACTCCTTTCTGCCGGCGGCGAAGCATCTGTTTCATCTCCGAGCAGGAATTTAAACTGCAGTTTCCGGCGACAGTATGATGTGTATTAAGGCCTTACACAAATAAAGATCGGAAACACCTGCTGTTGGTTACGTCTATCAAAAAATTCGTCCTGATTTTCTTCCGGTCCCGACATAAAGAAACAAATCATTCTCCAAATCAGCAACGCAAAAAGCTGCCCTCCAACGAATCACTTTCGTCAGCCGGGCAACTTTCAATCATCAATTTATCCAGTTTATCCCCTACCGTCTCACTGCCGGCACAGATCCGCGATGGTCACTCCGTCCAGATATTCATTGATCATCGCATCCAGCTTGCTCCACATGGGCAGCGTCCTGCATTCGGCCTCCCGGTCACAGGGCTTCGCCCCGCACTCCAGACAGGCCACCGGCGCCAGGGTCCCCTCCGTCAGCCGCAAAATATCGCCGATCCTGTACTCCTCCGGCTCACGGTTTAAGCGGTAGCCGCCGCCCCTACCATGAATGCCGTCCACAAAATTGTTTTTTGAGAGCAGGGTCATAATGCTCTCCATGTATTTCTGGGAGATGCCCTGCCGTCCGGCAATATCCTTCAACGGGATGTATCCCTCACTGTTGTGCTCTGCCAGATCAGTCATCACCCGCAGGGCATAGCGTCCCCTCGTGGAAATCAACATCTGTTTCTTACCTCACTTTACCGCATCAAATCTGTACGTTTCAACTTCACAATACATAATATTTTCCTGATCAGTATCCCAGCTCTTCGCCCACCAGAATCACCTTGATGCGGTTCAGGTCGCTGCTCCTTCTGGTAACCACGATCTGACTGCAGATAGACTCATCGCCATAGCAGTCGCCGCATCTTCCGGTCACTGAGCAGGGAGTCTTTTTGTTTAAGCGGACGCAGTTGGGCGGTGCTGCCATATTGCGCACACGCAGCAGACCATCCGCCTCGCTGTTAGCCACCTTATTCATCCCGGCAACAATAATCACTTTCTCCGGTCCAAAAATCAACGCCGCGACACGGTTCCCACGACCGTCAATATTGATCAGCTCACCGTCCAGAGTGATCGCATTCGTACTCATCAGATAGGTATCCACGCTAAATGCCTGGCGGTAGATCCTTCCCACCTCCTCGGGCGACTTCGCCGCGGCGCGATCGTAAAGGGTGATATCGCTCCGGCTCCGCACAGCCTCCATCACTCCGCACTCCTCCAACGTCATGGAACCACCAAAGGAAACACTGGTTCCTGCTTCGATCATGCTCATCACTTTTTCCTTCGCTTCCTCCGCGGTAGCGCAGTAAAAGCCTTCCATTCTGCGCTTTGCCAGATTTTTGATAATGGTCGCCGCCTGCTTCTCATAATATTCTTTCTTCGGGTTCATCTGATACCTCCAATTCACCTTGCCATACCTGCTGATCGCGGTACCTTTGTCCCCGCAATCCGACTGTCTTATTAACTATATGTTAGCCGACCGCTGCACTATTTGTCAAGAATTTAAATCATGACATTCATCTACATGTTCATCACCTTCCGCTGTCACTGCCATCCATGTCATTTGCTGATCAAAAAACTCCGGCATCCGCTCACTGCGGTCACCGGAGTTTTCATCAGCATAAATCCATATCATTGCACACCGCCGGCACTCTCCTCCAGCGGAACACTCATCAATCAGCAAACAGAGGCGTGGAGAGATATCGGTCTCCCGTATCCGGCAGCAGAACAACGATGGTCTTTCCCTCATTTTCCGGACGCTTTGCCAGTTCAATGGCCGCCCATGCTGCGGCGCCCGATGAGATACCCACCAGAACACCTTCGCTCTTACCGATCAGCTTTCCGGTCGCAAAGGCATCCTCGTTCGCCACGGGAATGATCTCATCATAAACCTTTGTGTTCAGTACATCCGGAACAAATCCGGCTCCAATGCCCTGAATCTTGTGGGAACCAGCTACGCCGGTGGACAGCACAGCGGATGCGGCCGGTTCCACCGCCACCACCTTAACAGAAGGCTTTTTTGTTTTCAGGTATTCGCCCACGCCGGTGATGGTTCCTCCGGTTCCCACGCCCGCGACAAAGATATCCACCTCACCGTCCGTGTCCGCATAGATCTCCGGTCCGGTGGTGTCTCTATGGGCCTGCGGGTTTGCCGGATTGACAAACTGGCCGGGAATAAAGCTGTTCGGTATCTCTGCGGCAAGTTCCTCTGCCTTGGCGATGGCCCCCTTCATTCCCTTTGATCCTTCCGTCAGCACCAATTCTGCGCCGTAGGCCTTCATCAGCTGTCTGCGCTCCACAGACATGGTTTCCGGCATGACGATAATAATCCGGTAACCTCTCGCCGCAGCCACCGCCGCCAGACCGATACCGGTATTGCCGGAGGTGGGCTCAATGATCACAGAGCCGGCTTTCAGCTTTCCGGACTTCTCCGCATCGTCAATCATTGCTTTCGCGATACGGTCCTTCACCGACCCAGCCGGGTTAAAGTATTCCAGCTTTGCAAGGATTCGTGCTTTCAAATTCAGTGTTTTCTCGATATGTGTCAGCTCTAAAAGCGGTGTCTTGCCGATCAGTTGATCGGCGGATGTATAAATGTTTGACATGATATTTCCCCCATTTCAGATATTTTTTATGGAGATGCCCGTGCCAGCAGACATCTCCATTGATTATATGCTTTCTTACATCTTGACAGTTCAGACGCGCCATTTAGCAAAATCGCACCTTCAGTGCTCTATATGGGACCTTGCACATAATATGATGCTCATCTCATGCTTGAACTGTCTTAAATCCCTGCTGCAGGTCAGCAAGAATATCATCGATATGCTCAGTACCGATGGAGAGGCGGATCGTGTTGGGCTTGATTCCCTGATCCTCCAGCTCCTCATCGGTGAGCTGGCTGTGGGTGGTGGTTGCCGGGTGGATCACCAGACTCTTCACATCGGCAACGTTTGCCAGCAGTGAGAAAATCTTTAAGCTGTCGATGAACCTGTGGGCCTCCTTCACTCCGCCCTTGATCTCAAAGGTGAAAATGGACGCGCCGCCATTCGGGAAGTACTTCTCATACAGCGCATGGTCGGGATGCTCAGGCAGGGAGGGATGGTTCACATGCTCAACCTGCGGGTGGTTTGCCAGGAACTCAACGACCTTCTTCGCGTTTTCCGCATGGCGCTCCAGGCGGAGAGACAGCGTCTCAGTTCCCTGCAAAAGCAGGAACGCCGCAAAGGGAGAAATGGTCGCGCCGGTGTCACGGAGCAGGATCGCACGGATATAGGTGACAAAAGCTGCAGGGCCTACTGCTTTCACGAAGGATACGCCGTGATAGCTGGGGTTGGGATCAGCGATGGCCGGATACTTGCCGGAGGCTGCCCAGTCAAACTTGCCGGAATCCACGATGATGCCGCCCAGGGTGGTGCCGTGGCCGCCGATGAACTTGGTCGCGGAATGTACCACGATGTCCGCACCGTGCTCGATGGGGCGGATCAGGTAAGGGGTACCGAAGGTATTATCCACCACCAGCGGCAGGCCGTGCCTGTGAGCCAGCTCAGCCAGCGCGTCGATATCGGGGATATCGCTGTTGGGGTTGCCGAGGGTCTCGATGTAGATCGCTCTGGTATTATCCTGAATAGCCGCCTCAACCTCAGCAAGGTCATGAATATTTACGAAGGTGGCAGTAACACCAAAGTTCGTCAGGGTATGTGCCAGCAGATTGTAGCTGCCGCCGTAGATGGTCTTCTGTGCAACGATGTGTCCACTGTTCTGTGCGAGCGCCTGAATGGTATAAGAGATCGCTGCCGCGCCGGAAGCCACCGCCAGAGCTGCCACGCCGCCCTCCAGGGCCGCGATACGCTTTTCCAGAACATCCTGGGTAGAGTTGGTCAGACGACCGTAAATGTTGCCGGCATCTGCCAGGCCGAATCGTGCAGCTGCGTGTGCACAGTCATGAAATACATAGGAAGTGGTTGCATAGATCGGAACCGCACGTGCATCGGTTGCGGGATCGGGAGTTTCCTGGCCAACATGGAGCTGAAGAGTTTCAAATTTATAGTTTGACATAATCGTAATTTCCTTTCGCGTTTGAATGTTTTGGTTTTGCATCATGCAGCAAAATGTTTTATGTAGTTGTAGGTTTCCAAATCTTGACAACAACACATTCGTCCGAAACGGAAATTTGCTCTGACAAGCTGCTCAAAAAATTTTTCCATGGGGTTACCTGCCTTATAAAATAATAAACCGGAAGTCTCCGATAGAGCCTCCTGGTCTAAAGCCATGCAGTTCTCCTTTCCTTTTTACCTATCACTTTGATAGGTTGAATTATAGTGCCATTTACCTACTTTGTCAATAGGTAAATTCAAATTTTTTCCAGATTATTAATTTAGTCCTTTTGCCATTCAATTTATGGCAAAAACAACTAAAATAAAAAGACAGCCTCCCGATGAACTCCATTCATCATGAAAACTGTCTTTTAACCTTCTCTATTTTTCGGTTTACCGCATCTCTGCCTCAAACCATTTCTTTACATCCCTCACAGCACTTTAGCCAGAAACTCTTTTGTTCTCTGCTGCTTCGGTGTGCTGAAAATCTCCTCGGGAGTTCCCTCCTCGACAATCATTCCATCCGCCATGAAGATCACACGGTCTCCCACCTCGCGGGCGAAGCCCATCTCGTGGGTAACCACCACCATGGTCATGCCCTCGTGGGCCAGCTCCTTCATAACCTCCAGCACCTCGCCGACCATCTCAGGGTCCAGCGCCGACGTGGGCTCATCAAAGAGCATCACCTCGGGCTCCATGCACAGCGCACGGACGATGGCGATACGCTGCTTCTGTCCGCCGGACAGCTGGCTGGGATATGCGTTCGCACGGTCAGCCAGACCGACGCGCTTAAGAAGCTCCATGGCCTTGGCTTCCGCCTCTGTCTTGCTCTTACCCAGAAGCTTGATGGGTGCAAGGGTCATATTGCCGAGGATGGTCATATGGGGGAACAGGTTAAAGTGCTGGAACACCATGCCCATCTTGCGACGGTGCAGGTTGATATCCACACTCTTGTCTGTGATATCCACATCGTTGAAATAAATACTTCCCGCAGTGGGAACCTCCAGGAGGTTCAGGCAGCGAAGGAAGGTGGATTTACCGGAACCGGAGGGACCGATAACAACCACAACCTCACCGCTGTGAATATCCGCGTCAATATTCTGCAGAGCCTTGACCTCGCCGCCGGCGAACTCTTTCTGCAGACCTTCCACATGGATCAAAATCTTATCGTTCACCTGCTCTCAGCCTCCTCTCCAAAATATTCACCAGACGGGTGAAGAACATTACCAATGCCAAATAAATGGCTGCAACTGCCAGCAGCGGCATAAAGGTCTGATATGTAGCACCGCGAATAATATCGCCGCCCTTGGTCAGATCGCGCACAGCTACATAGCCTGCCACAGAAGTCTCCTTCAGCAGCACGATAAACTCGTTTGCGAGAGTCGGAAGCACATTTTTGAATGCCTGAGGCAGTACAATATATCTCAGGGTCTGCACATAATTGAAGCCCAGAGAACGACCCGCCTCAAACTGTCCATTGTCGATGGACATGATACCGGAGCGGAATATCTCCGCCACGTACGCACCGGAATTGATACCGAAGCTGACCGCACCGATCAATATACCGTTGTTTGAGCTGACAAAAATACAGTAATAGATAATCATCAGCTGTACGACCACGGGGGTTCCTCGGATGACCGTAAGGTACACGCCGCAAAACCAGTTAGCTACGGCCAGGCATTTCTTTCCGAGGCCCGGCTTCATTTCCTTATAATTTTTCACGTAGGTGGAGCGAACGATCGCGATCACAATACCGATCACCACACCGATCAGCAGTGCAAAAAAGGTAATCAGCAATGTATTGCTCAAACCGCTGGTCAGATACTTCCAACGATTTTTCTCAATAAAGCAGGTATAAAAATCTGCAGCCAGATCCGCCCACAGGGACTCTAATGCTTCAACCATGTTTCTTCACTCAATCTCTCTATCATTAATTTCTAACACGCTCTGTATTGTCACAAAGTTAATTATTTATTGTTCTCAGCAACAAATGCCTTTGCAGGCTCATTGTCGATGATCACACAGTCAAGCTTTCCGGTTACCAGAGCCTGAACTGCGTCAGCACCCTTGTTGTAACGATGTACCGTAGCAAGTCCTGCATCCTCCAGATCCCAGGTAGCGTACAGATCGCCGGTAGTTGCCTCCTGAACGCCGATATTGTAGTTAGCGCCCTCTGCGAACAGATCGTCTGCGCAGGTGATCTTGGATCCCTCGGGAACAATGATTACCTGAACACCGGTAGCGTAGGATACGGTGAAATCAACCTGCTGCTTACGCTCGTCGGTAACCGTCAGACCCGCCATACCCATGCTTGCCTTACCGGACTGAACAGCGGGGATGACGGAATCGAAATCCATGTCATCGATCTGCAGCTTCATGCCCAGCTTGTCAGCGATAGCTGCAGCGGTCTCAGCGTCGATACCGATGATCTGGTCATTCTCGCCGTAGTACTCATAGGGAGGGAACTCAGCGTTGGTCGCCATGATCAGCACCTCAGCATCTGCTGCCACATTTGCCTGGAAGGTCAGGTCATGCTCTACGCCGGAGATGTACTTGTCAACGATCTTCTGAAGGGTACCGTCATCGATCAGCTCCTGCAGAGCGCCGTTTACCTTCTCATACAGCTCAGCGTTATCCTTGGAGATCGCGATCGCGTAATCCTCGGTGATATACTCGGTGTCAAGGATCTTCAGTGTTACTTTCTTGCTGCATCCTGCAAGAATACTCATGCTCATTACGAGCACCATCAGTACTGCAAAAAACTTTTTCATTTCTTTTTCCTCTTTTTTCTTTTATTAAAATAGCAGTAAAACTACTGTTATTCGTGATGATTATGAACCGTTGCGACGTCCAAAACCGCTGTGCGGTCCACCGCGCCCTCATTCTTTTCAAACTCAAGATCAATGCTTAACGGACCTTCCCCGCCGATAGTGATATTGCAGGAACTTTCATCGACCCATCCGGACTCCTGCTCCGCGGTCCGTGCACTCACCCTCACACCATTCTCACCGTAATAGAGGCTGATGTGCACACAATGCTCCAGATAATCGATCTCCTCCGGGGTAAATCCGAGGGAAGTCAGTGCCTGCTCCAGTGTGTCCGTCGGCTGGATACCGCCGAGATACTGATCCTCCACCCAGACATAATCGCTGTCCGGTCCGGCCAGCACATCCTTCAGCGTGACCATATCCACCACAGAAGAGCTGGTATACTGCCATACCATACAGGTGGAACCGTAGGACTGATATGCCGGGCCAAACTCTGTATACTCGTAATATGCTCCCGGAATGACTGCCATCAGGTCATCGATGTTCGCTGTAGCTACTCTCACACCGTTGATATGCATATCTGTGTTGATATAAGTCACATGCTCCGCCGCACGCTCGAAGAACCGGTCACTGCCCGGCTCCACCGGAAGGCTGTCCTCATACAATTGTCTGATCTCGTCCAGCTTTGTGATCAGACGGTGATCATCATAGTCCTGAAGCGCCTCCTCAAGGATTCTGATCGCCTCTTCGTAGTTACCCTGACCGGCAGCCTCGTCGGCCATCGCAATCCAGGTATCTATCAGACCATCAACGGCATCGCTCCGTCCCGAATCATACTCCAGCGCCTTCTCGAATGCTTCGAGCGCTCCCTCGTAATCCCCCTGGGCCAGCAGTTCCTCGCCAAGCTCTGTATAGGCCTCGCCCAGCGCTCCCGGCTGAGTCATTTCAGGAGCCAATTCATAAGCCTTCTGGAAATTGTCTATCGCCTCCTGATAGCGGCCGTTCTGCATATGCTCAGAGCCCAGAGTCTCAAATGCTCCCGCCATATCCCGAATCCAACCGTTACGCTCCGGATCATTTGTCTGAGCATTCCGGAATGCCGCATAGGCCTCCTCAAGATTTCCGCTATCCAATAGCTGATAACCTACTGCCTCATAGCTGGCAGCCAACGCAATATACAGCTGTTCCTGACTGGGATCAATCTCGATCGCCGCATTGAACGCGAGAATCGCGGACTCATAATCGCCGCTCTCCATATACTTAACACCGAGATCATACTGTTTCTCCCACTCTTCTTTTCCGCCTATCAGCAATGCCGCTGCAGCAACAAATACGATCACTGCAACCACTGCTATGTACATCCATCTTTTTTTCATCATACTCTCTCCCTTTTCCTTAGCGTACTGGCAAAAGGGCATTCTTATGCAGTATCGTAAGTGTTGTGTAATTATACATTACTGTGCATAAAAATTCAACTTATATTTTGCATAATCTTTTCTCTTCCTCATGACTTTTTATGGACATAATCCATAATTGATTCCGATTCTAAAAAAAGCCACCCAAAAATATTCGGTGGCCGTAAAATCGCAATATATAAATTTCTGTAATTCTAACTATCCCTCAAGCTCACTTTCACCCTATATTCCTTACTCTCCCCCGGTTCCAAACACTTCAGCATACCGCTCTCGCGCATGGCTTTCCGCCCATCCGGATAGCAGTTTCCACACTCCAGACCGAGCACATAATCCCGGACGCCCATCATCTTCCACTCAATGAATCCATCAAGTTCCTCAGCGTTAAATGTGATCGTCAGCCCCATATTCAGCTTGGGCTGATAAATGTTCGCGATACCGTTT